>NZ_AASE01000007.1 GCF_000168715.1 Chlorobium ferrooxidans DSM 13031
CACATCGCGGATGACCCTGCTCCGGAGTGGCAATGAAGATGGCAATGCTCTGGGCGGTACCCCAGAGACCGATATAGATGCCGCTGCGCCCCGCCGTCATGTTCATCATCATGGAGATGTTGGAAACGCTTGCTGCACCGAGACCCATGCCGGTAACAACAAGTCCGATACGAAGCAGGGTCTGATCCAGCATAAAACCGGCAGCGATGATGACGGCGAATCCGATCGCGCTGAAGGTATTACCGAAGTAGGCTCCCCGCTTGAAGCCGATCCGTGAAAGCAGAAAACCGGTAATCACCATAAAAATGAGCTGGGTTCCGCCCATCATCGGCTTGAAAAGCTTGGTGGTGGCGGAAACCGGCATCCCGAACACTTCAGCTCCAAAAGGATCCATGACCACTTCATTAGCGAACAGGGCAAAGATGGAGATAAAAATATAGAGGGCGAACTGCAGGGTCTTCGGCGATGAAGAGAGCAGGCGCACCGACTGGGCAAAACTGATACTGTGCTTTGCCTTGCCCCCGGAGGCCTCCGCATTGCGATTTTCCACACCAATAATGGCCACCAGACCGAAAAAGAGGGTAATGAGACCGCCGATTTCAGCCATCTCTGTCAGCCGTTCAGGAGTATATACCGTCAGATAGTTACCAATATTCCAGTTTGAAATAATAGCCGTCAGAACCATGAGGGTCCAGCTTGCTCCGGTGACCTTGCCGATATGCTCTTCGGGCACAACATCGGCAATCAGTGCGTAATAGGAGGTGGTCGCAACCTGCAGTCCGAAACCGAACATGAGGAAAATAAGTGCGAGTTTCCAGAGACCCGCATCAGTCAGAAGAGCCGGAAGCATCTCCGAGAAGGCGGTCCCCCCTATCTTTACTTCATAGGCCGCTGTCGGGGAGAGTACAAAGGCAACAATGCAGCTCAACAGCCCGAGAAGGATGTAGGGTGTCCTGTGGTAACCGAAAACACTCAGCCGGTCGGAAAGGTTGCCGATCCATACCTTGACACCGAAAATGGCAAGCAGCTCCTTGAGGCTGATAAGCCCCAGTGCAATCGTTGCCGGCAAGAGCAGCTCCTTGATCATGACCCGGTTCAGAATATCCTGAATGAAGCCAAGCATGAGTCCTAAACCCATCTGGAACATGGAGAGACGTGCCAGGTTCAATGTCTTCACTATCTTCATAAAACAGCGCTGATTATTTGGGAAATGCCGGATGAGTTGCTCAGTATGTACTGATGTAGTGGAATACTCGGGACGCAATATAACAAAAAAGCAGAACGATCACGCTCGGGATGACACTACTCCCGGAGGTGTCATCTCGAACGCAATGAGATCTCACGACTCGGAACCTTCTGAAATCATGGCTGTCAATCCGGTCAAGCGCTCGGAAGAGCGCTTGTTGCTGATGGCCATGGCAAGCGCTCTCGGCTCACCGATAATCATGACCAGCTTCCTTGCCCTGGTGACCGCCGTATAGATAAGATTGCGTTCCAGCAGCGAAAAGTGCTGCATGGAGAGAGGTATCACCACTGCCGGATACTCCGACCCCTGACTTTTATGAATGGTGATGGCATAGGCCAGTGCAATTTCGTCAAGTTCTCCAAATTCGTAAGGCACATCCCTTCCGTCATACCGGACACAGAGCGAATCATCCTCCTCGTTTACGGTATAAACAACTCCGATATCGCCGTTGAACACCTCCTTGTCATAGTTGTTGACCATCTGGATCACCTTGTCGCCTGCTGCATAGGTGGTGCCGAAACGCACGATTTTACCGGATGGGTGAGGATTCAGGGCTTCCTGAAGAAGGGTATTCAGCGCCTTCGTTCCAAGAGAGCCGCGGTTCATGGGAGTCAGCACCTGAATATCTTTCATGGGATCAAGATTGAAACGCAGGGGAATGCGCTCAATGATCACCTGCAGCAGCCGTCGATTAATATCTTCGGTACTCAGGGCCGGAACAACGTAGAAATCGGAAAGTTCAGCCACAACGGACCCACCGGCCCTGAATGCCGGCAGAACCGGTTCCCCTCTGTTGATACGGTGAGCATTGACAATGATCATGGAGCTCTGTGCCTGACGGAATATCTCGGTAAGCCTTACAACAGGAAGCGCTCCGCAACTGATCATGTCTGAAAGCACGAATCCGGGTCCGACCGGGGGAAGCTGGTCAACATCTCCGGCAAGCATAAGCGCTGCATGATCCGGAATGGCTGCCAGCAGCTTGCTCATCAGCACAACGTCGATCATGGAGGCTTCATCGACAATGACCACATCAGCCTGCAGCGGATTACCGAACGTCCGCTTAAAGTCGCCTGCATGGGGATCAAACTCAAGGATGCGGTGAATGGTTTTGGCTTCCCGACCGGTCGCTTCGGAAAGCCGTTTGGCCGCTCTTCCTGTCGGAGCGCAAAGAACAAATTTCAATGCTCCGCTGCCGAGTATTGACAGGATCGTATTAATAATGGTGGTTTTACCAACACCGGGACCGCCGGTGATGACAATCAGCTTGCTGGTAAGGGCAAGTGCCACAGCGCTGCGCTGGGAGTCTGAAAGTTCAATCCCGGAGTGTTCTTCGGCTGCAAGAATGGATTTCAGCGGCTCCAGCGTTCCCCAAGGAAGTCTCCCCTTGAGAATCCGGTGAATACTGTCAGCAACCCGGCTCTCGGCTCGAAAGAGCGCCGCGAGATAAAAACTGCTTTCACCCCCGTCCACGACTCGCACAAGAGTACCGATGGAGAGCTCTTCGGTTATGGCATGCTCAAGCACCTGAACCGGAATAGAGAGAAGACGTTTGGCCGCTTCAAGCAGCATCGGTTCGGGAACCCGGCAATGGCCCTCCAAAGAGAGCTCCTGAAGAACATGAGCAACTCCTGCCCGCGCCCTCAAGGGAGAATCTGAAGCGATACCGATGTTACGGGCAATCTGGTCAGCTGTTTTGAATCCAATCCCCTGAATATCAAGGGTAAGCCTGTAGGGATTGGAAGAGACCACCGAGATCGCCTCTTCACCATAGGTTCTGTAGATTTTGACCGCACGGGCCGTACCTACTCCGTGAGACTGTAAAAACACCATGATCTCCCGGACAGCCTTCTGCTCTGCCCAGGCTGCAACAACCTGCTCCAGCCGCTTTCTTCCGATACCCGGCAGTTCAAGCAGTCGTTCAGGGTGAGTCTCGATAACCGTAAAAACATCCATGCCGTAGGCCTGGATGAGCACTTTTGCAAAGTGGGGACCAATCCCCTTTACCATTCCGGAGGCAAGATATCTGCCGACCCCTTCAAGGGTATCGGGGGGAATAACCGCAAGACGGCTTGCCTTGAACTGCATGCCCCACGTTTTATCGTTCTGCCAGAGACCGAACGCCTCAACATGCTGCCCCGCGGTCACTGAAGCCACAACCCCGACAACCGTCACCGCTTCACGCTGACCATTGACAAGAAGTCGTAGTACTGCAAATCCTGATGCCGGGCTAAAAAAACTCACCTTTTCAACCACACCGCTCAACCGTTCCTCACCGGTGTTGGCGGAATTGCTCTCACTCATGAAACGGCAGGGTTAGGTGATAAGGTTCGCGCTCGACAAAAGAGCGGAGTACAGGGGAGAATATACCGCTTATTGCGGCCGGGAAAAAAAGTTTCGACGGATGGTTATCGTGCATGCCACTACGACCGTATTCCCGGGCAATTGTAACAGCGCTTTTTGTGCTTCTTTTGTGTCGAATCAATCCGAAAAATTGAAAGCCCTTATTGCTTCATTTGCTTGCCACAAAATGCTCTCACCTGCTTTGATGCAAAACCGGGATCCACCAGCCGCTCAACCACGCTGTTCAGGTCACTCTCTTTTTCAACCAGCTCTTCTGTCAAAAGAATCGGAGCGGCACTCTTCAATCCATTGATATCATCTGCGCCTGGAACCGGGCGTGAAAAATCAACCTTGCTAAGAATTACACTTGCAACCTGCAATGAGAGTCCCGCTTCATCCGCATAAATCAGTGCAAGTTCATCGGGATGGCGGATCGCCCACCTGCGAACCCTTTCATAGATCTTGATGACCCGTAACACCGCATCGGGATATTGAGCTGCAAAGGATTCCGATATATTCAAAAAACCGTTGCTGTTGAATGCTATGTTCCGGTATATCACCCTCGAACCGCTCTCAAGCTGGCTTGACGTACTGTAGGGATCACCTCCGGCCCAGGCATCCACCTTATGGTGTTCAAGAGCGGCACGTCCCTCCGAATGCGGTAGAGGAACAAGCATCACATCACTCTTATGCAAACCAACCTCGGAGAGTGCACGCAAGAGAAAAAACCAGGGATCGGTACCCGGTGTCGCCGCTATCCTCTTGCCCTTTAAATCAGAAACAGCAGTGATGGGTGAATCACGAGTCACGACCAGCGAGAGCCACTCCGGATGAGAAAAAATATAGACCGCCTTGATCGGGTTGCCTTTAGCCCTGCTTAACACCGAAGATAATCCTGCCGCAGACGCAAAATCAATTGTGCCGCTGTTCAAATGTTCGAGCGCCAAGTTGCTCCCGCTGCTGTAGAACCACTCTACACCCACGTTATCAGCCTGAAACTCCTTTTCCAGCCAGCCGATTTTTTTCAATACAAAACTGAGCGGATTGAAATCGGCATAATCAACCCTTACTACGGATGGCAGTGGTGACGCTGCAAGAGCGGACTCGACATATAATACCAGAAGCAGGCTGCCGCTGAAAAAAATCCGGACAAAGCCGTTACAGATTATTCTGACAAGAGCATTCAGCAATTCGTTTCTCACGTGATTTACTGTTTAAAGCCTGAATGATCTTTCAGGCTATTCTTATAAAAAAACATAACTACCCGGTATCGCCTGTTGATGGAAGATAACACCGCTCACTGTCTGTTTTCTGTTTTAGGATACAGCAGGTGATTGTGGTTTTTGAAAAACACCTGAGCAAGTCCCGGATTCAAGCGCTTCAGGCGGGAATAAATATCACGTGCCGGCTCCCGCTCACGGTGTTCCAGATAATCCTGTCCAAGATTATACAGTGCCGTATTGTGTTCGGGATTAATGAGCAATGCTTTCTGATAGGCCTCCCGCTCCTCCCGCTCCATTCCTGCAATACCATAGGCGACTCCGAGACTGACCCAGGCTTCATCATAGTCCTGCTTGATGCGAAGGGCCTGGTTATATGCATCGAGCTGCTCCTTTCGCCGGTCAGCCAGCCCGTAGACCTCACCCAGATTTAACCAATATTGTGCATTGCCGTGTGTAAGGTGCACGGTATGCCTGAACGCTTCAATTGCTTTGGGGAACTGCCCTGCATCACGACAGGCAATAGCCAGATTAAACCACGAGGAGACATCAGCCGGATTAATTTGCACTGCATGATTGTAAGCCTCTATCGCCTTTACAAACTCACCACTCTGATAATAGGCAATTCCAAGATTGATCCAACCCAGGGCATAGTTGGCATTGATCCTGACTGACTGACGATAGGCATCTATCTGTCGTCTCATCTCCCCTTCACGGCTGTAGGCAACGCCAAGATCAGCCCAGTAGTGAGCATAATCCGGACGAATCTGTATTGCCCTCTTATAGGCATCAATGGCCAGAGCAAGTTCTCCTTTCTGGAGATAGGCAAACCCGAGATAACCCCAGGCATCAGCACTTGTCGGGATCTGTTTTGACCAGTTCAGGCACAACTGGATAATCCCTCCCCAATCCTGTTTCTCCTCCAGGGCTATCACCCTGTAAACCCATTCACTGTTGACCGAACCGGTTTTGGAGAGCAATGCATGCCGGTTGCGCAAATCGAGTATCCACTCAACCGGCAGGGCAAAATTCAACTGCTGACCCTGATTGAAAAAATAGGTAGGCAAACCGATCAGACGGGCATCCTCATCAAACAGCCCTCCCCCGCTTGAACCCTGGGATATCGGTGCCGTGGTCTGGATATAGTGGCCTTTGTCAACATCACGCAAGGCGGAAATTATTCCATCAGAGAAGGTCAGCTCCAGCCCTTGGGGTGAGCCTATCGCATAGACTTTTGATCCTACCTTCAGGAAATTCGTATCGCCCATGACGATTTGGGAACCCTGCATGCCGGATACCACAAGAGAGCATACATCCCGAAACCGGTCAATGTAACCGGGAGTGGCCGGATACTCCCGGCCCTGGAGACTGACAGTCAGCTTTCCGGCTTTTTCAATAACATGATAGTTGGTCGCCACCTGACCGGATGGCAGGAGAATACCGCTGCCGAGGCTCTGGATCTTGCCTTTGTTATCAAAGTTATGGATCACGACCACGCTTCCGGAAACCTCCCGGAAAACCTCATCCGCGGTTTTGGCTCCGGCAGCGTGATATGAGGGCGCCATAACAAAAACAATAGAGAGGAATGAAGCACAGCAGCGCCTGCAATAACCATTTGTCAGACCGGCACGATCAAACAGAGCGCGTATGACCCGAGGAGCTGGCCGTAAAAGAGTAAGCGGTTTTGCGCTTTCTTTCATGTAGTATGCTTCAGTACTACCTGGATAAAAAACAACAAAAAATTACATGTGTCATACACTCCGCACGATCAATCGTCAGGGATAAAGCCGTTTTTATTCCGTTTCATCTCTCCCTTATGCGTTCTGGCGTATTCGACAAATCGCCTGACCACCCCATCCGGGTCACCATTATCTGTTTCGATATCATCGACATGAAAAAAATTTACATAAATAGATGCAGATTTTTTCAATTAATCGACTTTACCTTATAAAGGTAGCACTAAAAAACTATCACCGGAACGCATCCCCCTCTCCCCGAAAGATGCCTATTGCATGATTTGTAAAATATGATGGATTTAACTATTGTGCCGTTAGATACACATCCTTGAGGTGCTGAATCTTTTTTCTGCTATGCCTTGCCGCTTAACCCTTCAACTATGACCCACGCTACTGAGAACGCATGCTGCCCGGATCTGCACATTAACGGAATGCAATCGGAAAAAACCTTTGTCACTGGCACGCTTCATCCTGTTGAAGTAGGAATGAGAACGCTCAAACTGAGCAGAACCTATTCGTGCGGGGGTATGGAGTTCTCCTCACTCCCTCTTTATGACACCAGCGGCCCCTGGTCTGATCCTTCGTTCGTGATTGATCCGGAAAAGGGACTTCCCCCGATTCGTGACACCTGGAGCTTCTGGGAGGGCAAAAGTGTAGTCTCCACCACAGCAACATCTTCAGCAAGAAGAGCCCGCAAAGCCCTCGATGGAGGCGGGATCACCCAGATGTACTTTGCCCGCAACGGCGTCATCACCCCGGAGATGGAGTATGTCGCAATAAGGGAGAACCAGAATCTGGAGCAGTGGATTTCAGGATTTTCGAGGGGAAGTAAAAAGCATATACCGGTAACTCCGGAATTTGTCCGTCAGGAGATTGCAGCAGGTCGGGCGATCATTCCGGCAAACATCAATCATCCCGAGCTTGAACCGATGATTATCGGCCGGAACTTCCGGGTAAAGATCAACTCCAACATCGGCAACTCGGCACTCGGCTCTTCAATAGTCGAAGAGGTTGAAAAAGCGGTATGGTCATGCCGCTGGGGCGCCGATACAGTGATGGATCTCAGCACGGGAGCCAATATCCATCAGACCCGCCAGTGGATTCTGAGAAACTCGCCTGTTCCGATCGGCACGGTACCCATCTACCAGGCACTTGAAAAAGTAGGGGGGAAAGCTGAAGATCTGACCTGGGAGATATACCGCGACACCCTCATTGAGCAGGCCGAGCAGGGCGTAGACTATTTTACCATTCATGCCGGAATCCTGCGGGAACACCTCCCCTTTGCCGAAAAGCGCCTTACCGGTATTGTATCAAGGGGCGGCTCGATCATGGCAAAATGGTGCAAGGCCAACAAACAGGAGAACTTTCTCTTCACCCGTTTTGAGGAGATCTGCCGGATTCTGCAGGCATACGATATTGCCGTTTCGCTTGGTGATGCCCTTCGACCGGGATCCATACTCGATGCCAACGATGAGGCTCAGTTCGGAGAGCTGAAAGTGCTCGGTGAACTGACCAAAGTGGCATGGCAGTTCGATGTGCAGGTGATGATTGAGGGGCCCGGGCATGTTCCGCTGAATATGATAGAGGAGAATATGCAGAAACAGCTCGAATACTGCCATGAAGCTCCATTCTATACGCTCGGACCGCTGGTAACCGATATTGCCGCCGGATATGACCATATCAACTCAGCTATCGGAGGAACACTGATAGCAAGTTTCGGCTGCTCCATGCTCTGCTATGTCACACCCAAAGAGCATCTCGGGCTGCCGGACCGCAATGATGTGCGGGAAGGGGTCATTGCCCATAAAGTTGCCGCCCATGCGGCTGATCTGGCCAAAGGGAGCCCTGTTGCCTGGCTTCGTGACGAGCTGATGAGCAGGGCCCGGTATGCATTTGCATGGGAAGATCAGTTCAACCTCTCGCTCGACCCGGAAAAAACACGTGAATCGCACCGCTCAAGCATGGCAGCAAGCGGGCGAACCGATAAAAACCCCGATTTCTGCACCATGTGCGGCCCCGATTTCTGTTCAATGAAAAAGTCAAAAGAGGCAACCGCTCAAAAGTGAAAAGCAGAAAGAGGACTGAGTAGACGAAGAAATGGTGGACAAGAGAGGGGGAAGTGCTGAGTGCTGAGAAAAAGGGGGAATTTTGAACCACGAAATGCACGAAAATACACGAAAGGAAGAGGAGTGCAATTCTGAAGGAAGGAAAACACTTTTTCTCTTCGTCCCTGATGTCGTTTAAGTCCTTTAAGTCCTTTTCAAAATTTCCTGCCAACAAAAAAAGGCGCCACGATGTGCGCCTTTTTTATTCTCCTTGAATGCAATCTGCTATCAGGAAGCCGCCTTGATGATTGCGGCAAAATCGGCAGCATTGAGGCTTGCGCCGCCAATAAGCCCGCCATCAATATTCGGCATGGCAAAGAGTTCTGCGGCATTTGAAGGCTTGACGCTTCCGCCGTACTGAATGCGAAGCTTGCCTGCTGCAGCATCACCATACAGTTTGGTAATGGTATTGCGGATAAGAAGATGCACCTCTTCTGCCTGTGCGGAGGATGCGGTTTTTCCGGTTCCGATCGCCCATACCGGCTCATAGGCAATCACGACAGTGCTGATATCGCTGATTCCTGCAAGGCCTTCGGTAACCTGTGAGGTGACCACTTTCGAAGTAACTTCTGATTCACGCTCCGCAAGGGTCTCCCCTACGCAAAGAATAACCTTCAAGCCTTCAGCAAGGGCCTTTTTGATTCTGAGATTCACCGTAGCATTGGTTTCGCCGAAAAACTGGCGACGCTCCGAGTGACCGATAATAACGTATGAACAGCCGACAGCCTTCAGCATTCCGGTCGATATCTCTCCGGTAAATGCACCGTCATTTTCATAATGACAGTTCTGGGCAACAAGCTGAACAGCAGAGCCCGCTATAATTTTTCCGGCTTCCTGCAGGGCAACATAGGTCGGAGCAATACCGACTTCGCAGCCTGAAAAACCTTTTCCAAGCGCGGCAACAAGCTCTGAAGCAAGTGCTGACGATTCGGCAATGGTATTGTTCATTTTCCAGTTGCCGACAACAATTTTCTGACGCATAAGATGCAGATTAATAATTCGTTTTTATATCACAGTATATCCGGTCAATCTGATCAACATTGAAACGGTGTTTTCCTGAACGGGCATCCTTGAGTTCGACATCGTTGCTGCCGACAGCAATAACATTACCGTGCCACACTCTTGCCTCTTTGGTCACCAGATTGACTTCACGATTCAACAGCTCCTGATTGCCGCCGATACGCTCCTGACGATAGATTATTTGACGTTTCCCCATGGGATAGCTGGTTTAGGTTGGACTTTATTTAACGAAAATTTCAAGGATCTCATAATGGAGTTTCCCTTTCGGCACCATGATCTCGACTTTTTCACCGACGGCTTTTCCGATGAGCGCCCTGCCAACAGGAGAGCGTACAGAAATTTTCCCCAGATCGGTATCAGCCTCTTCGGAAGAGACCAGTGTATATTCAATGATCTCCTTCTCATCATCAAGATTGCGCAGCTTGACGGAGGTCAAAATGTAAACCTTGTCCGTCTTGATCAGTTTGGGATCAAGAATCGTGGCTGAAGCAAGCTTGTTTTCAAGATCGGCAATACGTGCTTCGGTATGTGACTGCTCCTCTCTTGCAGCATCATACTCCGCATTTTCACTCAAATCACCATGTGCTCTTGCTTCCGCAATTTTTTCCAGAACTTCCCTTCTCGTTTCATGAACCAGCACATACAGTTCCTCTTTCAGCCGGTTATAACCATCTCTTGTCAGGTAAATTCTGTCACTCATCTCTTGTGCTGTTTTTGTTGATAATAATGGAAAACAACCTCATATAGACATAAACTCGATGCACGGGGCAAATGGAACATCAGGCAAACAAAAAAAAGTAAAGTCAGCTACGCGGCTGCTGACTTTACTTCTGTACAATGTACAACTCTTAATCCTTCAGGCAAAACAACTTTACACATTAAACGCAAAATAGATCCGGTTCCCTCCGCGTTCAACGAGCAGAAAAAGCATATTACCGGCTTTGATAGTTTTGACAATCGCACTGTACTGGCTGAATGAGCTCACACTCTGACGATTGATTGAGAGTATGATATCTCCACTGCGCAATCCGGATGTATAGGCATTGGAAGAGGGATCAATGGCAGTAATAATCACCCTGCCTGCTCCCTGCTTCAGGTTCAGCCGCTCTGCCAGTGCGGCAGTAAGCTCCTCAGCGTTGAAACCAAGTGCAGCCGTTACCTTTTCCCGCTCTGCCGGTGTTGCCGAAGCAACCTCCTTTGACGGCTGCGCTTCAAGACGAAGCGAAACAAGTCTGACACTGCCCTCTCTCTGCACCCTCATCTTCACGATGGTACCGGGAGTCTCTCTGGCGATGGCATTGCGGAGTTCAACACTGCTTTTGACCTTTATAGTATTGAAATCAAGAATGACATCTCCGGTCCTTACACCGCTTTTTGCCGCAGGGCTGCCATCAACCACCGTTCCTACCAGCACCCCTTCACCCATCTTCAGGTTCATGGCTTTGGCAAGATTTTCATCAATATCCTGGATTGTTATTCCAAGATATCCCCTTGTGACCTTTCCCGAGTTAATAAGCGAAATCAGAACAGCTTTGGCCATATTGGAGGGTACCGCAAAGCCGATACCTTCAAATCCCCCGGTCCGGCTCGCAATCGCCGTATTGATACCGACCAGATCACCGTTGATATTGACCAGCGCACCTCCGGAATTACCCGGATTGATAGCCGCATCGGTCTGGATGAAATCCTCGTAATCTGCAAGGCCGACATTGGCCCTGCCCTTGGCACTGACAATCCCCTGGGTGACGGTTCGGGCAAGATTCTCCCCAAGAGGACTTCCGATGGCAATAACCCACTCTCCGACACGGAGCTTGTCACTGTCACCGATCAGGATCGGCTTGAACCCTTTTGCATTGACCTTGATCACCGCCAGGTCGGTTTTGGGGTCCTTGCCGATAACTTTCGCGGCAATCTTGCGATTGTCGAAAGTGCGTATATAGACGACATCAGCGCCATCAATAACATGATTATTGGTAAGGATATAACCGTCATCGGTAACAATAACTCCCGAGCCGAGACCTCGCTGAACCTCTTTTCGGCCATTCGGCAAACCGCGCTTCGGCATCCCGAAAAAGTCGTCGAATGGAGTGCCGAAAAAACTGAATGGCGAAACCATCTGCTGGTTTACGGTCTTTTCCGTGAAAATCGTAACGACCGAAGGGGTCGCCGACTCTGCGATCTGCACAAACGCTTCATTGAAACTTTGCAGCGACTGAATCGGATAGCTCTCGATACTGTTTTTTGCCGAAGCAAACCTGGGGCTGTTGGAGAAGCTGCTGCCGTTGAGTGCAACGTTGAACTCAACATTGGAAAAAACAAGCGCACCAACAACCGTACCTGCAAAAACCAGCAGCAGGTATTTCATGAATGTGTTTTTCTTTCTCATCGGTTCTCTTTGAAATGTATTGATCGTTACTCAAATACCTCAATATTTTCAACGGCAGTAAGTCCTGCTTTCATCTTGTTCATCGTCTCTTCATATTCCGATTCCGGTTTTGAATCGGCAACAATACCACCGGCTGCCTGAAAATAGATGGTGTTATCGGCAACTACCATAGTACGGATTGCAATAGCCGTCGTGAGATTGCCCTTGAAATCAAGAAATCCCACGGCACCACCGTAAAGCCCTCGCTTCTCTTTTTCAAGTTCGTAGATGATCTCCATGGCACGAACCTTGGGTGCTCCGGTAAGCGTACCCGCAGGAAAACAGGACCAGAAAGCATCCATGGTACCCAGATCATCACGAAGCTCACCCCGAACATTACTGACAATATGCATCACATGGGAATATTTCTCAACCACCATCATCTCATTGGTCTCAACCGTACCGGTTTTGGCTATACGGCCGATATCGTTCCGGCTCAGATCAATAAGCATGAGATGCTCGGCCCGCTCTTTTTCATCGGCCAGCAGCTCAAGGGCAATACGCTCATCCTCTTCGAAACTGTTTCCCCTGTGCCTTGTTCCGGCTATCGGACGGGTATCAACCATCCGCCTGCCCTTGCTGTCACGTTCAACCCTGACGAGAAGTTCAGGTGATGAGCCGACAATCTCGAACTCCTTCATATTAAAGTAGTAGAGATAGGGCGAGGGATTGATCGTTCTCAGCATCCTGTAGACATCAAAGGGGCGGGTATTGAGATGACGGCGTAGTCGCTGCGACACCTGTACCTGGAAAATATCCCCTGCCAAAATATACTCCTTTGCAATGGCTACTTTTCCAAGATACTCTTCACGCTCAGTATTTGAAATAACCGGCTCCGGACGCTCAGGCCTGAAAGCAATCTCTTCACGCTGCAGCGGACGAAACATCTGTTCGGCAATAAGCTCTATTTTCTTGAGTGCTGAAGGTTTGTCGGTCTCGTCAAGGTAGTTGGAAACGATAAAGACCTTGCGCATGATGTTATCAAAAACCACCAGCGTATCACAGAAAAGGAGAAAAATATCGGGCAGTCCTGCCGGATCGGCAAGTTCAGGCGAAGGTATCCGTTCAACGAGGTGCATGGCATCATAACCGAAATAGCCGAACACTCCCGAGGTGATCATCTGGGGAGCACCGTTCTTCTTCCGAGGAATCTCTTCAGTGTCAAATGCAGCAAGGGTGACGTCAATCTTCCGGCGCAGATCGGTCTCCTCTGCAGCTATCCGGCGGAGGTCACTGAATTTTTCATCAAGAATTTCAATGCTGCTTTCGCCATCAACAGAGCCTGTGAGAATAGCAACGGGATCAATGGCTATATAGGAGAAACGGGCAAGAAGCTCCTCACCCTCAACCGATTCGAGCAGACAGGAAAAGGGGCGCTGCAGTTTAATATAGACTGATACCGGCGTCTCTGTGTCGGCATGGACCTCCTTGAAGAGCGGCTTGAGAAGATAGGGCGCATGCCGTTGATCTGCTTGCATAACTATGTGTTGCGAAATTGGTTATTTGTTAAAGCACAATAAAGAGAAATATTTTGTATCGTAACAGGTAAACGAAACATACCCTGGAAACCGCTTGCAAGGCAGAGCAGTCATGAAGCCCCGATTACCCCACAAAACTTTCGTGATTAACTGGCTAAAAGCATTGATGCTCTCCCCCGGCATCCTGTTTCCGATGGCGTATCTGCTGCTTTATCTCTCTACCAACATCTTTCTGAACAAAGATTATAAAAAGGATCTTACTCTCTCCTTCAACCGGGCAACCGGTAATTCCCTCCATATCAAGGTCGCATCGCTCAAAGCCGGTTTGATTTTCGACTCGGTCACCCTCAATCAGATCGAGCTGACCTCAACGGTTCCGGTTGAGGGTGCCAAAAGTAGTTCCGGTGATAAAATCACCATCAAATCCATGAAGATCAACTCTCCCGATCTTCAAAACATTCTCTTCAGCCAATGTGCGCTCCAGGCATCAACAGAGCAGGTCTGTGAAAAAATTCTTGCCGGAACGCATTGAGTTCAATGAATCAGCATCCCTGAACGCTGCCAGCGAATCGACGCGAGTTTGCCAACCGGGTTGGTAAATATTGAGAGATCCGGATTCCAGGACCAGTAGACAATCAGCGCTTCACCCACAAGATCCTTTTCAGGCAGAAACCCCCAGAAACGGCTGTCAAGACTGTTGTCACGATTGTCGCCCATCGCAAAATAGTAGTTGGACTGAACCCTGTATTCAGTAGCCGGTGCGCCGTCAATAAAAACCAGCCTCCCCTGAAGACTCACATCGTGACCTTCATCGGCAACAAGATCTGCGTAAAGCGGCCAGGTCTGGGCATTCAACTTGATGACATCTCCTTTTCGGGGAACCCGTATCGGGCCGTAGTTATCCTTGTTGTAATTTGAAAACTGGGGAAAGATCATCTCATCGCCAATACCTGCCGGTATAACGGAAGAGAGGAACTGTCCTTCCGGCGGAAGTGCTACCGGCTTTTTATTGACGGAAAGCTGCCTGTCATGAATCTCAAGGGTGTCTCCGCTGATAGCGACACAACGCTTGATATAGTTCATCGAACGGTCTTTGGGAAACTTGAAGACAATAACGTCGCCTCGCTTGACCTCGTCAACACCCGGCAGGCGGATATCGGTAAACGGTATTTTGGGCCCGTAAACATATTTGTTGACAAAAAGAAAATCACCGGCAAGCAGCGTATTCTCCATCGATCCGGTCGGAATACGATAGGATTCAACCACGAAAATACGGAGAACGGTCGCGAATATTGCCGCAATAATCAGCGCTTCAAACCACTCCTGTGAATGTTTTTTTTCCGGTTTACCCGGTTGATTACTCAGTGCCATATCGTGTTTTGGTTGTAAAAATCCCCCATTCGGAAGGACTCTCTTTTTTTTTGACGCTATCTGCTGCAAAATCCTGCGCAAACTCTTCTGGGCACCTCTATTTATTTATTCCGAAACCCGATTACTGCGTTGGGTGGTGCTCGAAATCCTCATGTACTACGTGTACACTCCGGTTTCTGTGCTCCATCCGCCTTGTCCTCGGGCTTCTCACGACAATAAATAGAGGGCCCTCCTACTAAATCATCTGCCACCTCTCCCCGACGACGTCGGGGACGGGAAATGATTTCGAGTACCGCCCAACACCGCCATCAAATCGCGGAACAGATTTTTAGCGGTGCTCCTCTATTCGTCAATGTTCAACAGTGCCAGGAACGCCTCCTGCGGCACCTCCACCCTTCCAACCTGCTTCATGCGCTTCTTGCCCTCTTTCTGCTTTTCAAGCAGCTTGCGCTTCCGGCTGATATCACCGCCATAACATTTGGCCAGCACGTTTTTGCGCATCGCCGAGATGGTTTCGCGCGATATCACCTTGCTGCCGATAGCCGCCTGGATGGCAACTTCATACATCTGCTTTGGAATAATCGCTTTCAGCTTTATACAGAGCTTTTTGCCCCAGTCGTAAGCTTTTGATCGATGCACAACTATGGATAGCGCATCAACCGTATCACCATTGAGCAGCACATCAAGCTTGACCAGTTCGGACTCACGATAGCCGATATACTCGTAATCCATCGAGGCGTACCCCTTGGAAATTGATTTTAAACGGTCATGGAAATCAAAGACGATCTCGGCAAGCGGAAACTCGAAATGCATGATCACCCTCAATGTATCAAGGTAGTCGGTATTCTTGTACTCACCCCGCCGCTCCATGCCGAGCTTCATGATGTTGCCGATATAGTCGGCAAGGGTAATAATCTGCATGCTGACATAGGGTTCTTCAACCAGGCTTATCCGTCCGGGTTCAGGCATCTTTGATGGATTGTCAACAATAACCATCTCCGAGTTGGTCAGCATAACCCGGTACTCAACGTTCGGAACCGTGGTAATGATATTGACCCCGTACTCACGCTCAAGCCGCTCCTGAATGATCTCCATGTGGAGCAGACCGAGAAATCCGCAGCGGAAGCCGAAACCGAGCGCAACCGACGTTTCAGGGGTATAGACCAGCGAGGCATCGTTCAGGGCGAGCTTTTCGAGCGACTCGCGCAGATCCTCGAACTCATTGGAGTTAATCGGATAGAGGCCGCTGAAGACCATCGGTTTGACATCCTTGTAGCCCGCAAGACGCTCTTTTGCCGGATTGTCGGCAAGCGTGACCGTATCGCCGACCTTGGCATCCTTCACATCCTTGATGGAGCAGATGAGATAGCCGACATCCCCCGACTCAAGAATGTTTTTCGGCTGCCGCTTCATGCTCATGGTGCCGATTTCGTCAGCAAGAAAAAGCTTGTCGTTGGCAAAAAACTTGACCCTGTCTCCCTTTCTAAGAGAGCCCTCAACAATACGCAGATAGATCACCGCCCCCCGGTAGGCATCAAAAACCGAGTCAAAGATCAGCGCCCTGAGCGGGAGATGATTGTTGTCGGCCGGAGCCGGAACCCGTTTGACAATAGCTTCAATAAGTACGTCAACCCCGATACCGGCCTTGGCCGAGACAGGAATGATATCCTCACGATTGACACCGATCAGATCGATAACCTGACGGGCAACACCTTCAACATCGGAAGAGGGAAGATCTATTTTATTGATGACCGGAATAATGTCGAGCCCGGCATCAATGGCGAGATAGAGGTTGGCAATGGTCTGCGCTTCAACACCCTGTGTGGCATCAACCACAAGCAGCGCGCCTTCGCAGGCCGCAAGCGAACGTGACACCTCATAGCTGAAATCGACGTGACCCGGAGTATCAATAAGGTTCAGGGTGTACTCAATACCATCCTGAGCCTTGTACTTCATCTGGATGGCATGGCTCTTTATGGTAATACCGCGCTCCCGCTCAAGGTCCATGTCATCAAGAACCTGTGCGGAGGCCATCTGGGTGCGGTCAAGGGTATGCGTTATCTCCAGCAGGCGATCGGCCAGTGTGGATTTTCCGTGATCAATATGAGCGATAATGCAGAAGTTTCTGATACGGTTAACTTCTGTACTGGGCAAGGCCATATAAAAGGGCGTTTTATTCTGGTAAAAATTTCAAGGTGAGAATATAAGCAAATAATACGATTGTGCCGACCCGGAGTCGAGAGAGAAGCTCTGAAGCTGTTTCTGAATGATTTTCAAGCTCCGTGGGAGCGCAACATGCGTAGCACTTCGTTATAATTGCTTGCAGAGAGTGAGTGAATGAGGGCTGACGACACAAAGCTCACCAGCGGAAGCGTATTAGCGCAAAGCGTCCGTCTGAAGCACATTGTCAGGCATGGTTTCAACCGGCACCATCTCGTCAATTATCGTTTCTGGCGCAATATCCTGTTCGTGCGGCCAGGTAACAGCACCAAAAAGAATACCGACCTGATTGAAATAATGCACATCTCTGAGTTCCCTGAAGACACCGCGATCAAGGTAAGGCTTCATATCAAAAACACCCTGACGACCATCTTCAATTTCCACATAAATGCGATAATCAGATAACGGTTTGACAGCTTTTATATCCCAAAACATACCAGACCTCACAGTGGTGTAATTTTATATGGTTCTTCTCCATTAACCGCTAACGTCCAATCAGCCATTAATTCATCACGATGTAATTCAAACGGATAATGATTCCGTAAAACATTGATATGATTGGCATTTCTCATGTTCTCCTGTATTTATGCCTAACATGGCGTTAACCCGTCAGTGAGTGGTTTAGTTCAGCGCTATGTCAGAAGGTACGCTCACTCAGTCCAATTGAAATTGGGCTTTCTGTGTGTTGAAACACAATCTCTCAGATAGAGGTTTATCAATGACTGGTAAGGAAGGCCCATTTCATCAGAAAGTGACTTGAAGTAGTCAACAACATCCTCACCAAGCCGGATTGTTACCGGCTTTTTCAATTTTGCCGCGTACGGATTTTTTTTACGCTTCATTTTTGAGAGATCGTATTCTTCTTTCATCAGTTACCCCTGTAGAATTTGGTTTCGCAGAAGGAAGCGATCCTGGCTTTGTCATCATCCCATTGAAACTTGATAGCCATCTGGGCACCGCTATTTATTTGTTCCGAAACCCGATTACTGCGTTTGGCGGTGCTCGAAATCCTCATGTACTCTTTGTACACTCCGGTTTCTGCGCTCCGTCCGCCTTGTTCTCGGGCTTCTCACGACAATAAATAGAGGCGCCCATAATTGTAAATATAAATTATGTACAAAGGAAAAGCAATCCGACAGATTGAAACTATATGTCTTTGAAAATCAATTGTAGATTTACTATCCGGTAGAGGCTCTGGAACTGTAAAAGTCAGATTCAGGGACGTAAGTGAGAGAGGTAAGTTAATCAGAAGAAGAAACCGGATTCCCCTCTGCGTTCGGAATGACAAATGAACAGGTAAGGGGCGACAATAAAAGGGTGGATCGACGAAACCTATAGGATTTTTCAGGAATGTGGGCCTGGTGACCCCTCCCTTACACAAAACAGATCGTATCCCGGTCGTGGCGGAAGCCGCGGAGGAATTCGGTGGCTTCCATCGGTTTGCGGCCTTCGAGTTGCAGGGAGAGCAGTTCAATCCAGCCGTCAGAGCCTTTGGCAAAGAGGCGGCCATCCTTGACCTGAATGGTGCCGGGAGTTTCGGAAGAAGAAGTGATTTCGGATGTAGCTACTGAAGCCTTGAAGATCTTCATGGTTTTACCTTCAAACGTGGTCCATGCCGAGGGCCTCAGGGCAAGACCCCTGATAAAGTTATGGATCTCCGCTGCCGTCTGCGACCAGTTGATCCGGGTGTTATCACGGGTAAGTTTGGGCGCACGGGAGGCAAGGGAATCATCCTGACCGGAAACCGGAACCGAGCCGGAAGCCATCAGGCGGAGGGTTTCGACAACCACTCCGGCACCGATTACCGAGAGGCGACGGGCAAGATCAGTGGCATTTTCATCAGGAGCAACGGGAGTTTTTGCCGTAAGAATGATGTTTCCGGTATCAACACTCTTCTTGAGAAAAAATGTTGTCACTCCGGTCTCCTTTTCGCCCCGGATAATAGCCCAGTTGATCGGTGCGGCTCCCCGATAGGCGGGAAGAATCGATGCATGCAGATTAAACGCTCCGAGCCGGGCCTGTTCATAAACCTCTGGAGGAAGGATGCGGAAAGCAGCCACAACAATGGCGTCAGCCCGGCAGGCGGCTACTCTTGCAGCAAACTCCGGACTTGCGACATCATCGATTTCGTAAACCGCCAACCCAAGCGCAAGCGCTGCCTGTTTTACAGGGCAGGGTTCCGCTTCGGCATTTTTTTTTCTTCTGGGCTTGTCAGAACCGGTGACCACCAGAACCGGTTCAAATTCACTCTTCAACTCAGCTATTGCCTGCAGGGAGGGAACGGCAAATTCGGGTGTTCCCATAAAAACAATTCTCATAACAATTCAATATCGATTAGACTCAACCCTGAGATGCTTTATGGAAAAAAGGCACAACAGGATACTCCGCGTCGATAATACCCGAGGCAATATCCGTCAGCTCTTTCTGGATTTTTTTCCGGCTGCGCTTCTCCATCCGGTCAACAAAGAGTGTCCCGTCAAGATGATCAATTTCATGCTGCAACGCTCTGGCCAGCATGCCGGAGAACTCACGGGTCCGCTCCAGGAAATGCTCATCACGGTATTTAAGCGAGATGACGGCCGGACGCTCCACATCACCGTTTACACCGGGTATGCTCAGGCACCCCTCCTCCATAACATTGCATCCGCTGACAGCGAGAATGTGCGGATTGATGACCACCATCGGCTTTTCATTGGCATAGTTGTCAATGCAGGAGAGATCCAGTACAAGAAGCCGCACCGAATGACCGACCTGGGGGGCTGCAAGGCCTATCCCTTCGGCATTGCGCATCGACTCGAACATGGAGGCAATAAGCGCCTCAATGGTGCTGTCAATCCCTTTCAATGGTTTGGCTTTCTGTCGAAGAATATCATCACTATAGATGTTGATCGGTAAAATCATACGCTTTACTGCTTTTTTTCAGGGCATAATCTGCAATATTGAAAAAAACCTTGACCGTCTGCATAAAGTTGCCGGACAGACAAGGGGTGAAGAGCTGAAACATGGCTGATAAAATAAGGAATATCTGTCAGATTTCATTCCCCCAGACCACTACCAGCGGCATCTTCCGGAAGGAGAGAGCCGGTTACCCGCCTTTGAACGAATCCGATATCTTTCTTTTATAGGCCGCGCCAACCCTGTCAAAAAACTGTTTAAAACCCTGAAACCGGCCGAAAGAATTTCTAACCGACTCAACCGCACTCTCTGCACCGGTATCGTCAATGCTGCCGCTCTGTACAGGATAGATCAGGATAAAGCTGTTTTTCCGGAAGAACCGGTTAAGATAGAGCGGAATTTTGGCCATTTTGCTGTGATAGGAGAGATGATTTTTCCGGCTCATGACAACGATGAGGTTATCATCATTTTTTATCTCCCGGGAGAGTACAAGAAAATCATTCCAGTCCCTGAAAACCTTGTATTCGGCATCGGAAATTGCAGCCGAATAGCGCTCTTTCAGAAAAGCAATGGTTGGCTGTGCTGCGTAAAGCACCAGTCGGCTTCCGGTGTTTTTCTGTATGATTATCAGTTTCTGCAGCCAGTGCTCAAAACCGATTTCATGTTCAGCTTCGGCAGGAATAACAACTATAGTCCGCCTGATTGTTGCCAGAGGCTGAACCGGCTTGTAGATAAAGGTTGTAACGTTGCACCGACCGAGTATGTTCTCCGATGCGCTGCCAAGAATAGTGTCAGTAAGCGGGCTTTTGTGATGCAAACCCATAATCAGGTCGGTGATCTTCTGCTCCCTGATCACACCGGCAATGCCGTTGACCAGATCACTGTCATAGCGGATCAGCGGAATCAGCTCATGATCGGTTGAGGAAGCTGAAACAGCGGCTTTTTCCAGAATTTTACCAGCATTCCTGGCGGCAGCATTATCGCTCATACTGTTATCGGCAACATGCAGGGCATAAAGGGCATTACGGGTTTTATGCGATTTAATGGTAATGCCGAGATTGACCAGTTCATCGACCGTAGTGAGATCGTTCATCGGAATAAGTATCCGTTCTTCAGCTGTCAGAACTCCTGTTTCAGTCACCTCCTCTGCCGCTTCGGCACGTGCAATATTCTCGGCCCCTCTCTGGCCGACAAAGGTTGCAAGGGTACAGGTGACAAGAACAAAAAGAATAGTACCATTCAAAACACTTTCGTTGAGCAGTCTGACGGGATTGCCTTCAAGGGTATAGCCGGTAATAATATTGTAGCCTATCAAAACCGTTGCAAGAGCCACAGCGGCATGAGCACTGATAAGCCCAAATATCAGTCTCCGCTGGTCAACTGAAAAACCGAAAAGCTTCTGGGTTATCCATGCAGAAAGATATTTGGCGACTGTAGCGGCTACAGTGATGACAATAGCCACCTTCAGGGTGTCATAATCCTTGAAAAAAGCCTGAATATTGATAAGCATGCCGACTCCGATCAGAAAAAACGGAATAAAAATGGCATTGCCGACAAATTTGATCCGGTTCATGAGCGGTGAGGTATGCGGGATCAGACGGTTGAGGGAGAGCCCGCCGAGAAATGCGCCGATAATTGCGTCAACACCGGCTGCCTCGGCAAGAAAGCCTCCGAGGAAGACCATTGCAAGCACAAAAAGGTACTGAAGCACGCTGTCATCAAAACGCTTGAAAAACCATCGGGCAATGACCGGAAAAAGGAACAGAACAACAAGCCCGAACAGGGTGATTGAAATCAGCAGCGTGATCCAGAAAGTGGTTGTCAGAACCCCGGAGCTCATGCCGGCAACAACAGCAAGAACAAGCAGGGCAAGGGTATCGGTAATCATCGTCCCGCCGATGGAGATATTCACCGCTCTGTTTTTTGCTATGCCGAGCTTGCTGACAAGCGGATAGACAATGAGGGTGTGGGAGGCAAAGATACTGCCGATAAGAATCGATGAAAGCAGTGAAAAGCCAAGGATATAGAGCCCTACAACAATACCCAGGGCAATAGAGATGAAAAAGGTGTAGAGGCCGAACATGATGCTGTTGCCGCTGTTTTTGCGAAAATCAGCAACATCTATCTCCAGCCCGGCAAGAAACATGATATAGAGCAGTCCAACCGTTCCGAAGAGAATAATGCTGCTGTCTCGAAGCATCAGATTGAGCCCGTGAGGGCCTACGAGTGCGCCTGCAATGATAAGCGTGACAAGGCTCGGAATTTTAAGCCGGTTGAGAAGAAGGGGGGCAAAAAGAATGATAAACAGTATCAGTGAAAACTGTAATACCGGATTTTTCAAAGGCAGAGATATATCAATCAGGCTCAGGAGCAGCATCATGTACAATCCAGAAGTTATTCACTTGTCCTGCCGGTACTCTCTACAGGACTGGCCATGCTTTCAAACCAATAAAAAAAGGCATGCCGACAGTGAATTGAGGGTTACGTTCTGCTGATAACAGGAAAAAGATCACCATCACTGATGCCTGCCTGTTTTCTTACCGGCAAAACCCTGTCCGGAAGCAAATATGCATATCTTTTCAGTTGAACACAAACCATCAGACAAGCCAGTACCGCCAGAGGAATTCCCGATAGCGCTATTGCACTGTAAAAGCAGTGATTATATTACCTGCACAACCAGAGATGGCGTTCCATCAAACATTTTGACTGCTCAACAATGCACTGGATCTACCTTATCATTGCAATCCTGTTTGAAGTATCCGGCACTACCTGCATGAAGTTCTCCTTCGGGTTCAGCAAACTTGTGCCGTCACTTTTTATCTTTATTTTCTACGCATTGAGCTTTACCTTTCTTTCGCTGGCACTAAAGGTATTGCCCGTCGCATTGTCTTATGCTATCTGGTCAGGGGTCGGAACAGCGGCAATTACCGTTATCGGCATCTTCTGGTTCGGAGAAGGTATCAATGCCATTAAACTTATCTCCCTCTTGCTGATTATTATCGGTGTAGCAGGGTTGCATTTCGGTCAGGAACAGGTTCACTAACAGATGAAGCATCAACAACAGCCTATCTACAGAAAGATTGTCGTAAAAGTCGGCACCAACGTCATTACCGGAAAAAATGGTCAGCTTGACCTTAAGATTCTCGGCAGCCTCACCACGCAAATTGCCGAGCTTCAAAAACAGGGAATCCAGATAATTCTTGTCTCCTCAGGTGCTGTAGGGGCTGGCCGATCAGTGGTAAAACTCTCAGGAACACTTGCTCCGGTTGCTGCTCGTCAGGTACTGGCTTCAACAGGTCAGATAAAGCTGATCAGCACTTACAATGATCTCTTTCTGCAGCACGGATTGATCACTGCCCAGATACTGGTCACCAAAGGGGATTTTCGTGACCGTCAGCATTATCTGAATATGCAGACCTGTTTTACATCCCTTCTGCAGCAGAATATAATCCCTGTTGTAAACGAAAATGACGCCGTTTCGGTGACCGAGCTGATGTTTACCGACAACGATGAGCTTTCCGGGCTCATTGCATCAATGATGGATGTTGAAGGATACATTATTCTCTCGCATGTGGACGGGCTGTTCGACCTTAAAACAGGCAATGGAGCCATCATCAGCGAAATTGACCCTTCGACAAAACACTTTCATCAGTATATCAATCCGGGGAAATCTGAGTTCGGACGCGGAGGGATGCTGACCAAATGTCATATAGCCCAGAAGCTCTCCCGGCTCGGAATAACCGTCCATATTGCCAACGGACGTACGCCGGGTATTCTGCTCTCGATTCTCAACGGGGAAAAAACAGGCACCAAATTTCTCGCGCAAAAACCGACCCATGGGCCGAAACGGTGGATTGCAAACAGTGAAGGGCTTGAAAAAGGGGCGGTTACCATCAACAAGGGGGCGGAAGAAGCGCTTGTGGGTGATGAACGGGCCAACAGTCTTCTGCCCGTCGGTATTGAATCCGTTGATGGGCGCTTCCTCAAGGGCGATATTATCAAAGTCTGTTCAACGGATGGAGCCGCGATCGGTTACGGAATGGCGCAATACAGCTCCGAAAAAGCACTCCAGGTGATGGGCAAGAATGGCCAGAAACCATTGATTCACTACGATTATCTCTACATAATATCTTGAAATCCGTAAAACATGCAGGAAACCATAATTCGACAGCTTGCTTCGGTGCAGCAGGCAAGCAGAGAGATCATCACCCTCAGCGATGCAGGCATCAACAGCGTGCTCTCTGACCTTGCACAGAAAATACCCCTGCACAGCGAAGAGCTGCTCAATGCCAACATGAAAGACCTTGAACGGATGGATCCAGCCGATCCGATGTTTGACCGTCTGATGTTGAACGCTGCACGTCTTCAGGGCATTGCCGGTGATATCCAAAACGTTGCATTACTCCCCTCTCCGCTTGATCTGGTGCTTGAAGAGCGGGAACTGCCTAACGGCCTTGGACTGAAAAAAGTAACCGTACCCATGGGTGTAATCGGCATCATCTATGAAGCACGCCCGAACGTCACCTTAGATGTTTTTGCGCTCTGCCTGAAGTCCGGAAATGCAACCGTGTTGAAAGGCGGAAGTGATGCATTGCATTCGAATATTGCCATTGTCAAGCTGATCCACTCGGTTCTCAGAGAGCACAACATCAATCCCGATGTGCTCTATCTGCTTCCGGCTGAACGGGAAGCAGCCGCCGTGATGCTCAATGCTGTCGGCTATATCGATATGATCATTCCCCGGGGCAGCCAGAAACTGATCGATTTTGTCCGCAACAACGCAAAGGTTCCGGTTATTGAAACCGGCGCCGGAATTGTACACACCTATTTCGATAAAAGCGGCAGCCTTGAGATCGGCAAAAAGGTCATATTCAACGCCAAAACCCGCCGTCCAAGTGTCTGCAACGCCCTTGATACGCTCGTGATGCACTGCGACCGCCTCAATGACCTTGCTGCCCTCGTGGAGCCCCTGCAGGAGAAGCAGGTGGTGCTCTTTGCCGATGAACCGGCCTACAGTAAACTCCAGGGGTTCTATCCTGAAGCGCTGCTGAAAAGGGCCGAACCGGAACACTTCGGCACCGAGTTCCTGTCGCTGAAAATGTCGGTTAAAACCGTCTCCTCTCTTGAAGAGGCTCTCGATCATATTGCCCGATACAGCTCCCGGCACAGTGAGGCGATCATAACGGACGACCCGTCAGTAAAAGCCACATTTCTCAAAAGAGTTGATGCCGCCGTTGTCTATGCAAACACCTCAACCGCATTCACCGACGGTGCACAGTTCGGCCTTGGAGCGGAGATCGGCATCAGTACCCAGAAGCTGCATGCCAGAGGCCCGATGGCCCTCAGAGAACTCACTACCTACAAATGGATCATCGAAGGTGACGGACAAGTGAGGCCGATGTGATGGGTGTGGAGAGATGTTGTTTCTAGCAAAGGACTCTGCATTATTGGGGAATAAAGTAAAATCAATTAATCAAAGCCATACCAGAGAAGAAAAAGGCAACAACAATGGGAGATATCCGGGGGTGTTCAGAAGATTGAAAGCGAAAAATCCATACACATCGCTTCATTATCTTTGCATCTCTTGTATAGTGATATCACATTTAGTATCATACATCTTGTAAGCCAAGCAGATAAAATCCTTCAGCAGATGCAAAACAATCCGCTGGACTGGCGGATTGAAAGTCTGAAAACCGTTGCCGGCGCTTACAACATCGAATGGCGGCAGCGAGGTACAAGCCACGTCGTTTTTGTTCGCGCTGATGGCCGGACGTTACCTGTCCCTGCTCATAGGCCCATTAAACCGGTATACATAAAGAAATTTGTTGATTTTGTAATGGAGTAATGGAGTGATCTATGAAAGATTTAAGCAAATACCCGTTTGAAATTCGTCCTCTTTCAAAAAAAGAGGGTGGTGGTTATATGATTTCATTTACTGACTTTTCAGAGTGTATTTCAGATGGCGAAACAATAGCGGAAGCAATTGAAAATGGTATGGATGCCTTGCAAGAAACGATTGCTGCCCTGGAAAGCCTGAACATGCCTGTTCCGGAACCAGATAGTGGTGGCTCGCACAGTGGCAAGTTTATTCAACGGGTTCCTAAAAGTATTCACGCCCGTTTGGTTATGAGAGCCAAACAAGAGGATGTCAGCATGAACTCTCTTGTACTATCCATACTCGCAGAGAGCCTGGGCAAGCGCGAAAAAGTTTAACAAAAAATTGACCATGCTTGAAGCCAGAAACATCACCAAGTCCTATACCCTTCCGGGGCAGCAGGCAATTCCGATTCTCAGGGGTATCAATCTCCTGATCGGTGAGGGAGAGATGGTTACCATTGTGGGCGCATCGGGCAGCGGCAAGACAACACTGCTCAATGTGCTCGGCACTCTCGACACACCCGACAGCGGAGAGATCCTCTTTGACAAAGAGCAGCTCTTCAGGGATAAAAAATATACCCTCTCGCCAAAAGCGCTGGCAAAGTTCAGGAACCAGAAAATCGGATTTGTCTTCCAGTTCCACCACCTCCTGAGCGACTTCACGGCTATTGAAAATGTTGCCATGCCGGAGTTCATCGCAACGGGAAAACTCCCTCCGGCAAAAAAGCGGGCCGCCGAGCTGCTTGAAAGCCTCGGTCTCTCTGAGCGGCTCGACCACCTTCCCTCGGAACTCTCCGGCGGAGAGCAGCAGCGGGTCGCCATTGCCCGCGCCCTGATGAACCGGCCAAAGCTTGTGCTTGCCGATGAGCCGAGCGGCAACCTCGACAGCAAAAACAGCCGCATGCTCTATGAGCTGATGGCAAAACTGAGCAAGGAACGCAAAACCTCCTTTATCATTGTCACCCACAACGAGGAGTATGCCGCCCTCTCCGACCGCTGCCTCCACATGCAGGACGGATTGCTGCACGCCGGGTTTGAAGCAGTTATGTGACACGCTAAAACCTATATTTGCTTTTCATTTAATCGATTACTAACATCAAACCAACCCTTCTTTTTGAAAAGGTAGAGCACTATGGAACAAGTCCGAGTCAGAAAAAGACTCCAGATTACTATTCCCACGCGTATTGCTGAATTGGCTCATATAAAGCCGGACGATATACTTGAGGTTTCTTTCAATAACGGAGTGGTCACCCTGATTCCGCTATCACGTAAAATACGGAATGATTCGCCGATGACTTATGCGGGAATCGCTCGGGGAATTTGGGGTAAAACAACTCAGGAAATTGAAGCAGAACATCAGAAAGCCCATGAATCCTGGCAACTTTAGCGAACTAACTCAATCACTAATAATGCAATAAGCTATTGCTAAACAGGAAAACCGAATGCAATTATAGCAGGGTGTAAATTTATCATTACCAACGACAGCGGCATCAAATCAAACAACCTCATTGAGGTAATCCATCTTTCCGCATTGCTGGCCAAATAAACTGCTGATCTATGAACGAGCGACCTTCGATCCATAAACTCGGGCCGGTTACCCTTGCACCCTCGGTTCTCCCCCATCATGCCTGGACCTATCTCTTCGCAGCTTTTTTCTCTATCGGACTGGTTACCTTTGTTTCAATCGGGCAGGCCTATATCCTCAATGAACACCTGAAAATCCCCACCTCCCGGCAGGGAACCATCAGTGGCAACCTTGTTTTCTGGACGGAGATCGTCACCCTGCTCTTTTTTGTGCCAGCCGGGGTTCTGATGGATCGTATCGGTCGCAAACCGGTCTACAGTGCAGGATTTGTCATTGTTGCACTGGCTTATGCGCTCTACCCTCTCTCCCGATCTATTGAAGAGCTGACCATCTACCGGATGATCTATGCGCTTGGTATTGTTGCCCTTACCGGAGCGCTCTCCACGGTGATGATCGACTACCCTGCCGAGCGTTCAAGGGGAAAACTTATTGCCATCACCGGATTTCTCAACGGCCTTGGAATTGTTGCACTGAACTCGTTTTTCGGCGGCCTGCCGCATCGGCTGGTCGCAAAAGGGTTCAGCGGCATTGATGCCGGGCTCTACACCCACTTCGCCATCGCCGGAGTTGCCCTGATTTCCGCTGTCGTTGTCGGATTCGGCCTTAAAGGGGGTACTGAAGTCCGCAAGGAGGAGCGCCCGCCTCTGCGCAACCTGCTCTCAAGCGGTATCAGTTGCGCCAAAAACCCGAGAATCCTGCTCTCCTATGGCGCAGCGTTTGTGGCCCGTGGGGATCAATCCATTATCGGGACCTTTCTGCCGCTCTGGGGAACAACGGCGGGAATCGCCATGGGCATGGAACCTGCTGAGGCGGTAAAGAAAGGAATGATGATCTTTATTATCTCCCAGGGAGCTGCTCTGCTCTGGGCGCCGGTTATCGGCCCGCTGATCGACAGGTGGAACCGGGTCACGGCACTGATTGTCTGCATGGGGCTGGCAAGCGTCGGCTATCTTTCACTTGGCCTTGTGGGTAATCCGCATGAACCGGGTTCAATCATCTTTTTTGTTCTTCTCGGTATCGGCCAGATCAGCTCCTTTCTCGGTGCTCAGTCACTTATCGGTCAGGAGGCGCCAAAAGCAGAGCGGGGATCGGTAATCGGGATGTTCAATATCTGCGGTGCAGCCGGAATCCTTGTCATCACAACTGTCGGAGGACGGCTATTTGACTCCATGAGCCCCAAGGCGCCGTTTATTGTTGTCGGCGCCATCAATACGGTTGTCATGCTTGCAGCGCTCTATGTCCGGATCAAATTCCCCGGCAGAGGCTACAGTCATGCAGAGCGCGAATGACACGAAAAGAAAAGGAAGAAAGTGGACGTGAGTGGACGAAGAAATGGTGGACAGAAGTGGACTCAAGTGGACAAGAGGAAGAAATTACCGGATAGTGAGTTCAGAGATATTACAACCCCCCGAGGAGGTCGGGGGAGTTGAAAAAATGTCAGGCGAGCAGAACCTCGCATATCCTCTCTACCTCCTCATCCTTCAGGTAGGGATGCATCGGAAGCGAAAAGACTCTTGAACTCATATCCTCTGAAACCGGGAAATCCCCCTCTTTATAGTTGAGCGAAGCATAGGCTTTCTGGAGATGCAGCGGAATCTTGTAGTAGATCATGGTCGGAATCCCCTCTTTCTGCAACGCCTGCATGAGCTGATCGCGCTCTGAAGATGAAGCGGCAAGAACGGAGTATTGCGCCCATGCCGACCTGTATCCTTCAGGAATCCGGGGTACCGTGACTTTTCCCTCAAGCCTCCTGCTGTAGGAATCAGCAACACGCTGGCGGGCATCAAGTTCGTCATCAAATATGGCAAGTTTTTCAAGCAGCACCGCAGCCTGGAAAGAGTCCAGTCTGCCATTGATCCCGATCCGTTCATTATTGTATTTGTCAACACCGCTGCCGTGAATCCTGACCGAACGCAGCAGCCGGTCAAGCTCATCATCATCAGTAAAAATTGCGCCTCCATCACCATAGCAGCCGAGCGGTTTGGCCGGGAAAAACGATGTCGCCCCGACAAGACCGAAACTGCCGGCCTTGCGCCCTCTGAAACTGCCGCCAAAACCCTGTGCGGCATCCTCAAGAATCCAGAGATTGAACGAGGCGGCGACCGCTTCGATACGCTCATAATCAGCCGGCAGCCCGAAAAGATCGATGGGAATAAGTGCCTTTGGCTTCAACCCTTTTGCAAGAGCCTCCTCGACACCCCTTCCGACAAGCTCGGGGTTGATATTAAAGGTTTCAGGACAAACATCAACAAAGACCGGCGTCGCACCGGCAAGACTGATCACTTCAGCAGTAGCAAAAAAGGTAAACGGCGTGGTCAGCACGGCATCCCCCGGTCCGATCCCTTTTGCAAGCAGAGGCATGAGCAGGGCGTCGGTACCTGATGAGCAGGAGACACAGTGACGTGAACAAACATAAGCGGCCAGACGTGACTCAAGCTCGGTCACTTCCGGCCCCATGATAAACTGGCAACTATCCACAATACGCTCAAGGCGCTGAAGAAGCGGTGTGCGAATCCGGTCTTTCTGTGAAAGCAGATCGATAAATTGCATGGTAATGGGGGGTAAAATCAATGATCAATTGAAACTGTAAGTCAAAATACAGCTTCATTTCATTCTTTCAAGCGCTGAGAACATTTCCCCCGACCGGCCCGGAGGGTGAAGCACAATCCTTCCCGCCCTGCCATTTCCGATAGAAGGTGACACGATCAGATTGAAACTGGGTTTTGTGCTCCATAGGATTTTTATGTATATAGTATAACAGATACGTTTATTTCGTGTCGCACAGTAATATGAAGACAATCTTCCCTGGATGAGCTCCTTCTACTTTCTCGGCATAGGCGGTACGGCAATGGCTTCGGTGGCCGTTGCACTCTCCCATGCGGGTCACGCCGTAACCGGCTCGGATACACAGCTCTATCCGCCCATGAGCACCTATCTTGAAGAGCATAATATCCCCTACTTCAATGGATTTGCTGTTAAGAATCTGCAGCATGCCCTGCCCGATTTTGTTGTTGTCGGCAATGCGATAAGCCGTGGCAACCTGGAACTCGAATATGCCCTTGATCATCATCTTGAACTGATCTCCATGCCGGATCTGGTACGCCAGCATCTGATCGAAAAAAACACCTCGATAGTGGTGGCCGGGACACATGGAAAAACAACCACAACTTCACTCGTCGCCTGGCTGCTTGAGCACGGCGGCCTTAAACCGGGTTTTCTTGTCGGCGGAATTCCGGAAAACTTCTCCATGGGATGCAGGCCTTCCGGCAGAATTGAAGCGGGTTTTTTTGTCAGCGAAGGAGATGAATACGATACGGCCTTTTTCGACAAGCGAAGCAAATTCCTGCTCTATCGACCCGATATCGCCATTATCAACAACATTGAATTTGATCATGCCGATATTTTCAGCTCGTTAGAGGATATCAAGCGCAGTTTCAGGCTCTTTGTCAATCTGATTCCCCGTAACGGCACCCTGATCGTCAACAGCGATGACCCGACAGCCATGGAGATCGCTTCAAAGGCATTCTGCCGGGTTGAACGGTTCGGTCTGAAAACAGATGCAGAATGGAGCGCCCGCAACATATCGGTAGCGCATGAAACCTCTACCTTTGATCTCTTTTACAAAGGAGAGCTCCAGGGATCAATCACGGTTCCGCTCTTCGGCAACTACAACATTATGAATGCCCTTGCCGCAACCGCTGCGGCTGTAACTGCCGGCCTCCCCTTTGAGGCGATCGCGAAAGCCATGCCCCTTTTTCTGAGGCCGAAACGGCGAATGGAGATCATCGGCACATACCCCGGAAATATAACCCTCATTGAAGATTTTGCCCATCATCCAACGGCAATTCGGGTAACGCTGGAAGCTATCGCAGAGCTCTACTCGGGCCGAAGGGTTGTAACCTGTTTTGAGCCCCGGTCCAACACAACCACCCGGAATATTTTTCAGCAGGAGCTCTCGGAGTGTTTCGGCCCGGCATCCATTGTCGTGATGGGAAAAGTTCACCGTCCGGACCGCTATAAACCTGAAGAGTGCCTCAACACCTCCCTGTTGCGGGAAGAGCTTCAGAAGCAGGGTAAAACGGTCTTTCTTTCCGGAGAAGAGCCCGGAGCCTATCCTGACAATATCGTTCACTTCCTGAAGCAGCAGATCCGGGATGATGATGTTGTTGTCGTACTGAGCAACGGCAACTTTGGCAATCTGAAAAACATGTTGAAGGAAAGTTTTATAAAAATTTCCTGAATATTTCAATTTTCATATTATATCTTCACTGATATTTTTTAAATAAAAACCGGCACAGCCCTGCCTGTTTTTTTGACAGCTAACACTAACGCAATACAAGACCGGAAGGACATTATGGCAAAAGTTAAAGTCGGCATTAACGGATTTGGCCGCATCGGGCGTCTGGTTTTCCGCCAGGCAATGGACAACCCGAAATATGAAATTGTTGCAATCAACGATCTCTGTGACCCGAAAACCCTTGCTCACCTCCTGAAATACGACTCCACCCACAAGAAGTTCAATGGTGAAGTCAAAGTTGAGGGTTCAAATCTTGTCGTTAACGGCAGGGTTATCACCATCACCGCAGAGCGTAACCCTGAAGCGCTTCCATGGAAAGCACTTGGATGCGATCTGGTTGTAGAATCAACTGGTATCTTCACGTCGCGTGAAGGCGCAACAAAGCATCTTACCGCAGGTGCAAAAAAGGTTATCATCTCCGCTCCTGCAAAGGATAAAATTGATGCAACCATCGTGCTCGGTGTCAATGGCGACTCCATCACCGGCAAGGAAGAGATCATCTCTAACGCAAGCTGCACCACCAACTGCCTTGCTCCCATGGTTAAGGTTCTGCAGGACAGTTTCGGAATCGAAAAGGGATTCATGACCACGGTTCATGCCTACACCAATGACCAGAACATCCTTGACCTTCCTCACTCCGACCTTCGCCGCGCCCGTTCAGCAGCGTTGTCAATCATCCCGACCAGCACCGGTGCAGCAAAAGCCATCGGCGAGGTTATTCCTGAACTGATCGGCAGACTTGACGGTTTCGCCATGAGAGTTCCTGTACCGGACGGTTCGGTAACCGACGTCACAGCAATTCTTAGCCGTGCAGCGTCAAAAGAAGAGATCAACGCAGCAATCAAGGCTGCTGCAGAAGGACCGATGAAGGGATATCTTGAGTATTGCACCGACCCGATCGTCTCCCAGGACATCGTCGGAAACCCTCACTCATGTGTTTTTGACTCTCTGTTGACCATGAGCTCTGGCAACTTAGTAAAGGTAGTCGGCTGGTATGACAACGAGCTTGGTTACTCAACCAGAGTTACCGATCTTCTCGGAATCTACTCGCAGTACGTATAACCTTTCTCACGAGAAAGAAATATTCTAAAAAAGGCGCTCCAACAGGGCGCCTTTTTTATTGCCCTCAACAGTTGATCAGGACGGCGTTCTTGGAGTTGACCGGCTGAATATGTAATTTTACGTTTAGTTCCAGTCTGCCAATAAGCCGCAACCATTCACTTCTCCCATGACCAATACAGCTTCCAAACCTATGAAAGCCCTCATCCTGTTCGACAGCAAAACTTCAGGAGGATCGACCGAACAGCTTATCGATGCAATCGGCCGGGAACTTGCGGCAACCGGTGCATACGTGGAAAAAGCCAAATGCAAAAGTCTGGGGGATTACAGCTTTGTGGAGGAGTTTGACGTTATCATCATGGGCGCCCCGATCTACTACCTGATGGTCTCTTCTGAACTGCTCGGCGCACTCCTGCAAAGCAACCTGAAAAAGTTTCTGCAGGGCAAAAAAGTCGGGCTCTTTCTTACCTGCGGCAGCCCGGAGCTGATGGCAAACCTGCTCTATCTCCCCCAGTTGAAGCTCAACCTTGCCGGCACAACAACACTTGCTGAAAAGATTTTTGCCCCGAATCAGACTTCCGATCCGCTCATCATCAAAAATTATGTCACGGAGCTGGTTGCTGCCTACCGGAAAACAGAGACCGAATAACAACAGTCTGCCGATACGGTACTCCTCCGGAGCTGAAAAAAAATATCCCTGAACAGAAAAACCCCGATGAAACGGGGTTTTTCTGTCTGGAATCCAGGCTTATTCTCATGAAAAGATGTCGCGGGCTTTTTCAAAAAAGCTCTTGGCATGAGGGTCGTTATGAGCGTCAGGAGAAATTCCCTGCGATTTCTTCAGCTCCTTCAACAGCTCCTTGTCCTGATGGGAGAGATCTTTCGGAACATAGACATTGACCTTCACATACTGGTCTCCACGTGACGATCCTCTCAGATGACCGATACCATATCCCGGTATGCGAAGCATGGTCTCCGGCTGTGTCGAGGGAGGAATGGTGAGCTTGACCGCTCCGTCGAGCGTGGGAACGTCAACTTTCGTGCCAAGTACAAGATCAGGAAAACTTACCGCAAGCGTATAGACCACATCGTCACCATTGCGAGAGAAGAGGTCATGAGGAATCTCCTCAAGCACCACAATCAGATCTCCTGCAGCACCACCTCTCGGCCCGGTATTGCCCTGACCGCGCAGGGTGAGATAGTTGCCGTCCTGCACACCTGCCGGAACCGTGACCTTGACCGTAACCTCTCCAAGCTTGATCCCCTCCCCGTAACAGGAGGTACAGCGATCCTTGATAATCCGGCCTTCGCCTCCACAAGTGGGACATGCGGCAATATTGACAAACTGGCCGAACATGGTTTTTTGGGCCTGGCGAACCTCACCGGTGCCATTGCAGGTCTTGCAACTCTCGGTAGCTCCTGATTTGGAGCCGCTGCCGTTACACTCCTTGCATGCAACCTGCTTTTTGATCTTCAGTGTTTTATCGACACCTTTGGCAATCTCCTCAAGGGTCAGTTTCAACCGGATTTTCAGGTCGGTTCCCTGGATGCCGGCTGATGCCCGCCCCTTTCTGGCTCCGCCACCTCCGCCAAAAAACTCCTCAAAGCCGAACGGTGCACCACCGCCAGCTCTTGACCTGCCGCCGCCGAACATATCGTTGACTGCACTGAAAATATCGCTGAAGTCACTGGCTCCGCCATACTGCCCGCCGCTGCCTGAAGCTGCTGAAGAGCCGACTCCTGCATGACCGAACTGATCATAACGGCGCCGCTTGTCATCGTTGCTCAATGCTTCATAGGCTTCATTGACCTCCTTGAAATGCTCCTCTGCATCCTTGTTATCAGGATTTTTATCAGGATGAAACTGAACCGCCAGCTTTCTGTATGCCTTTTTTATTTCGTCCTTGGTTGCCGAACGGCCAACGCCAAGAACCTCGTAATAATCTTTCTTCATAATATCACCAGCAAATTTGCTTCTCTTTTGTTCATTGTAAAAAATCGGAATATGCTATCTGGCTACAATGACCTTGGCATGCCTGATAACCTTTTCACCCAGAAGATAACCGGTCTGATACTCTTCAATAATGGTATCCGGTTCTGCTTCAGGATGATCAATCTGGGAGATCGCTTCATGAAAATTGACATCAAGCTTCCCGCCTATCGACTCAATCGCTTTGACGCCCTTCTGTTCAAGCCAGCGATCAAGACTTTTCCTGACAAGTTCTACTCCGGCAATATAGGGCGCGGCTTCACTTGCAGCTTCTGTATTTGATGGCGCGTGAGCAAGAACACGCTTGACATCATCGACAACCGGAAGCAGTTCCCTGATAATATTCTCAAGTGCACGCGAAGAGGCCATCATGGACTCCCGCTCCTTCTGCTTGCGGAAATTCTCAAAATCCGCCGCTCTGCGAAGCAACTCGTCACGAAATTTATTAACCTGCTCCTGCTGACGAACAAGCTCGGCTTCAAGTTCAGCTACCCTGTCAACCGGCAGATCACTTTCGGCTCCTGACTGCTCCGGGGATGTTACCTCTTCCGGTACAGCAGTTTCCTGATTCTCCTTATTACTCACGGGTTCATTCGTTGCGTGCTTAGTCATAAATATATTTTCTTGTTAGTTAACATCCGACAGTTTTGCTGACAAAGAGTCAGCCATATAGTTGATTACACGTACAGCGTGTTCGTAATCCATACGTTTCGGCCCGAAAATACCAATTTTCCCGACCATATTCCCAATATAATAGGGTGTTGAAACAATGGTTAGCTCTTCGGCCTGCCGTTCACTGTTCTCCTTGCCGATACTGATGGAAATATCGATACCGGAGGGCCTGATCACCTCAACCAGGGGGCCATTGTTTTCTACCAGCTTGGCCATGCTGAACTTGTCCTCAATCATCGTAATGAGATCGCGTACCTTATCCGGCTGCTTGAACTCGGGCTGATCGACAATGTACTCTGTACCGGAAATATAGAGCCGCTCAAAAATAGGGGACTCGTCAAAAAGTGTTCCTGCTGAACGGACAACAAGATTTTTCAGGGCAGCGTCACAATCACAGTCATAAAGTCGTTTTGCAATGCTCCGACGGATTTCAGCAAGTGTCAATCCGGCGAGTCGTTCATTGATCACATCGACAACATCATCAACAGTCTGCCGTGATACCTCAAGATCAAGTTCCATCACAATGGTCTTGACAAAGAGCGACTGAATGGACAAAATAACCATCATTCGTGTCGAACTCAGAAGCACCATGTCAAGTTTTTCAAAGATCGCGTTTGAGAGTGTCGGTGAGAGCACAACACTCAGATTTCTTGAAATTGAACCAAGCACTTTGGCCGCCGACAGCAGCACATCGGCCGAGGCCCCCTTGCGTTCAATGCCGAACTGGCCGATATTGGCGTCAATGCGCTGTTTCTCCTGTTCATCAAGTGACTGGACCGTCATAATCAGGTCAACGTAATAACGGTAACCCTGATCGGTAGGAATCCTGCCTGCCGAGGTATGAGGCTGGCTGATATATCCTGCATCTTCAAGCTCGGCCATGACATTGCGGATCGTCGCATCGGAAAGGCCGAGTTTGTAGTTCTGGGCAATATAGCGAGAGCCTACCGGGGCAGCGGTAACAACATAGCTCTGAATAATTATGCCGAGTACCTGCCGCTCCCTTGCGTTAAGATTACGTGATGTCATCAACGTAGACCATAGTCAGTCCCTTTGGTTTCAGGAATATACATTTCACCCTTCCCGGAAGTTCCGGGGGTTGGAATCAATGTGCTACAATATAGTGCTGTGGAAGCGTTTTTACGAAAAAAACGCGACCCGGAGAGACTCTCTCTCTTGCTGGCAATCAAAAATAACAGGGGTATCGCCTTATACTGCCATAAGCGGTTAGAGAGCAAGGCGGACGGAGTAACGTATCGTCAGGTTATAACAAAAGAGATAATTCCGAGCCTCTACTCCTCAACACGCCCCACCGGGTATAAATTTCAATCGACGAGTCTACCCGAGATAACCCGGTCAAGTCCGGAATAGTCCTTGGTGACCGTCAGAGCTGAAAATCCATGACTTTTCATGATCTCTGAAACCAGAACCGCACCATCGGCATGCAGTTCAAAAAAGAGTTTTCCTCCCGCCGTCAAAAGCTTTGCGGCCTGCCCGGCAACGGACCGGTAACACTCAAAACCATTCGGAGTCGTCAGTGCAAGTTTCGGCTCATAATCCCGAACCTCCTTCTGAAGAGAGTCCCACTCACCCTCCGGAATATACGGTGGATTGGAGAGAATGAGGGTAAACGGCCCTGTGGAAATCTTTTCCGAAAAATGATCGTCAAGCATATCAGCCGTAACAAATGAAATCCGTGACTCGACACCGTGACGCCCGGCATTCCGGCGGGCAACGGCGAGTGCATCCAAAGAACAATCGACGGCCGTGGCTGTAAGCGCCGGGCAGAGTTTTGCCATGGTTACAGCAATACATCCACTCCCTGTCCCGATATCCAGAATGTTCGCTTCACCCGGGCCTCCTCTGCTGGAATAGCCGAGAGATTCAAGCGCCTGCTCCACAAGCAGTTCGGTTTCCGGACGGGGAATAAGAACCCGCTCATCAACACTGTACTCCAGCCCGTAAAAACACTGCTCTCCAAGAATGTACTGCACCGGACGACCCTCAAGCCGCTGGCGGCAAAGAGCCCGGAAACGATCAAGCTCATCCTGGTAAACCGGTCTGCTGTACTGCAGATAGAGTTCAAGGCGGCTCTTGCCTATAACGCTTCCAAGAAGCAGTTCCGCGCTCAGACGAGGCTCATCAACATTTTTTTCTGTAAAAAAACCGGCTGTTCTCCTGAGCAGTTCAACAACCTGCCACTCTTTATATTCTTCCATGCCTCTCTGTTAATGCCGGCATGCACACTGCACGTCCAGAACAGACCAGACTGTGCAATACCGGAGCAATTCGTTTTAAAAAAGTCATAAGAGAGGTAACATTACAAAAATTACATTAGCTTTTACCTATGATAGATACGATACCGCGCCTAATCCGACCAACTGACACCCTTAACGCCACGATACGATGAAAAAAATCCTGCTTCTCCTCCTCATCATGCTCTCTCTTTGCTTTGCAGCTCCTGCTTCTGCTGCAGCGAAATTTACCGGCATCATGGATATGTCGCTAAAACTGCCGAGTGGTTCCGCACTGGTAACCTACACCTTCGGCAGCGGCACCCAGCGCATGGATATGCTCATGCGAATGAATAAAATACCTGAACCGCTGAAAACCTCCGTTATCACCAGAGCATCCAGTCCCGACCAGGCTTATATCATCAATCATGAAGCAAAAAGCTACACAATAGTCAATCTCAAAACTGCTGCCGAAAACTCACTGCTACTTGATTTTGACACCAACTATAAACTTGCAAGGCTTGGAATGCAGGTTATAAAAGGTTACACCTGCGAACATATCAGCCTGACCAGCACAACCGAAAAGCTCGAACTCTGGGTAACGCGCGACCTTGGTGATTTTTCCACCTTCAGAATCCTTCAGTCGCAGAATCCGCGCCTCTCCAATACCTCACTTTCGCAAACCCTCAAGAGCGCAGGCATAGAGGGATTTCCCGTCAGGATTATCCAGAAAAACGATAACGGCCTCTATGTTCTGGAGCTCATAAAAATTCAGCCAAAAGCGGTTCCTCCATCCGAATTCGCTGTCCCTTCTGGATACGTAAAGGTTGAAAACAATCAGAAACCCCTCGGCACGCAGCAGAAAGCGCATCTTAAAAACCTTATGGAAAAAATGAAAAAGTTTGAAAAGTAGGTTGTATATTTTTTCCATCTTTTTTTCAGTAATAGCAATCATTTACCGACACCGTGGCAGATAAAATCACAACCAGAACCGAGGACTATTCCCAGTGGTATATTGACCTTGTACGTTCAGCAAAACTGGCTGACTACTCCGATGTACGGGGCTGTATGGTCATCAGGCCGAACGGCTATGCGATATGGGAGAAGATGCAGGCAGCACTTGACCGGATGTTCAAGGAGACCGGGCACGTCAACGCCTACTTCCCGCTCTTCATTCCTGAAAGCTTCATTGCAAAGGAGGCCGAACACATTGAAGGGTTCGCTCCCGAATGCGCAGTTGTCACCCATGGCGGAGGCGAGGAGCTGGCTGAAAAGCTCTATGTGCGTCCAACGTCCGAAACCATCATCTGGTCATCCTACAAAAAGTGGATACAGTCCTACCGTGACCTGCCGATACTGATCAACCAGTGGGCAAATGTTGTGCGCTGGGAGATGAGAACCCGCCTCTTCCTCCGAACAACCGAGTTTCTCTGGCAGGAGGGCCATACCGCCCATGCCACCCCTGAAGAGTCACAGGAGGAGGTTATGCGCATGATCAATGTCTATAAAACCTTTGCCGAAGAGTATATGGCCATGCCGGTCATTATGGGCAAGAAAACCGACAGTGAAAAGTTCGCCGGTGCGGTGGAAACCTACTGCATTGAAGCGATGATGCAGGATACCAAAGCACTCCAGGCCGGAACCTCCCACAACCTGGGTCAGAACTTCGCCAAGGCGTTTGACTGCCAGTTCCAGACAAAAGAGAGCACGCTTGACTATGTGTGGGCAACAAGCTGGGGAGTCTCGACACGCCTGATCGGCGCATTGATCATGGCCCATTCGGATGACCGCGGTCTGGTGCTGCCGCCGAAACTGGCAACCCGCCAGGTTGTCATCATTCCGATTCTCCGGGGCGACAAGGCTGCTGTGCTTGCAAAGGCAGAGGCCATTGCCGACTCGCTGAAAAAGAGCGGCATACCTTCCTTTGTGGATGGAAGCGAACAGAACTCTCCCGGCTGGAAGTTCGCGGAGTATGAACTGCAGGGCATTCCGATCCGTATTGAGCTCGGCCCAAGAGATATCGAGAACAACATCTGCATAGCTGCCCGCCGCGACACGCTTGAAAAAACAGAACTTGCGCTCGACGACACCCTTCCGCTGAAAATCAGTGAAATCCTCAACGGCATTCAGCAGAATCTTTACGACAGAGCGCTGCTCTTCCGTGATGAGAACACCTTTGAAGTCACGAGTTACGATGAGTTCAAAAAAGCTATCGAAAAGGGATTTGTGATCGNCCACTGGGACGGCACTGCGGAGACAGAAGCGAAAATCACGGAGGAGACCAAATCAACCATCCGGGTGCTCCCCGAAGAGGCCGACTACATTGAGCGCTACAATATGCGGATACCGGGCACCTGTATCTACTCAGGCAAACCCGCTGCACAGAAAGTTGTTTTTGCAAAAGCCTACTGAGGAGTCCGGTCAGTTACCGCACAAAAAAATCCCCCGTTCTGTCAGGCAGACCGGGGGATTTTTTTATGCAATCTGATTACGGAATAAATTTATAACGGAGCCCTGAACCTTAAGCCTCCTTGAAGAACTCCTTCAACCCGTCATCTGTCGGCTTCATGGTCTTGTCACCCTTGTTCCAGTTTGCCGGGCAAACTTCGCCATGCTCTTCGGTAAACTGCAATGCGTCAACCAGACGAAGCACCTCATCAACATTGCGGCCAAGCGGCAGATCGTTGACAACCTGGTGACGGACAACACCCTCCTTGTCAATCAGGAAGAGGCCTCTAAGAGCAATTCCGGCACCCTCAAGCAGCACATCGTAGTCTGCCGAAATCGTCTTGTTGATATCAGAAAGAAGGGTATAGGTTACACCCTGAATACCGCCCCTGCTTCTCGGGGTCTGCAGCCATGCAAAATGGGAGAACTTTGAGTCAACCGAGCAGCCGATCAGCTCAACATTTCTCTTCTTGAACTCATCGAGCTTCTCCTGGAATGCGTGCAGCTCTGTCGGACAGACAAAGGTGAAATCAAGCGGATAGAAAAAGAGCACAACATACTTTCCGTGGTATAAGGAAAGCTTGCATGAATCAACAAACTGCGAGCCGTTGACAACTGCTGCAACATCAAAATCCGGCGCCTTGCGGCCGACTAAAACACCCATGGTATTCTCCTTGTCTGATATAAAGTTACGTGAAAACAATTAAAATGGACTAATTTTATCCAATATAAGATTTCCCATCTATTCCTGCAAATAATAAAGAGCTTAACACCCTTAAAAAGTTCACAGATAATGTATCCTGCCCTGTTATTTCAGCTCCAAACGTTGTTCAGGTTCGCCTTGAGGAGATCGTTCAAGAGGCTCACCTTTCCATGCTCCCACAGCGGCTCAAAAAGCCCCGGATACCACCCTGCCGCATTCCTCTTGCGTACAAACAACAAAAAATCCAGTACTTCCCGGGCTAATGGTTCATAAAGGGGCTCGGCTTCGTGTTTCAGTTGTTCTATGGCAGTCGTAATACATTAGCAATAAAGCAACTACGATTTTGCTCCAGATGGCGGATCCGAAAAAAGATGGCTATGCCGTTCAAGCACGTCCTCGATGCAGAGATCAATAAGACTTGTTCCTCTTCTGTTCTTGCAACGAACCAAATTACGATAAGGGTACGGATAATTGGAGATTACCAGAAAAATGCCCCCCCCCCACAGCACCAATTCATGCCACTATACTTAATCAGCTATAGCAATGGGTAAAGCTTTGAAATGATTGAATTAAGATCGTCAGCCTTGTTTGATTTCTAAACAATTTCACGAACAGGAGCTATTTCTTGTCATCCAAAGTTGCAAGAACTTCTTTTCCTGCATTACCGAGGGCGACAAGCAGTTCACGATGCCTATAACTTGATTTTCTGTTAACAAGGCTCTCCTTAATGAGGTCCGCTATAGTTCTATCGTCCCATGGTTCGTGCCTATACCATCCCACAATAAGCGCACCTATAAAATCTACGTCTTTTTTTGATGCGATTTCTTGAAGAAAAACATCGCATTCACCCCATAAATCAAAACTGAAGGTTTCACGAGGCAACAGCTTCTGGACAGAGAACGCCCAGCCAGCGAAACGAGACTGCTGAGGTGCTGCATCACGCCAGATACGATAAAGAAAAAGCAGTAACTCTTGAGAGGGTTTTGGGCTCCATAATCCGTTTTCCCCAATCCACGCAAGTGCCCAGGTTGCTGGCATTGAAAGATGGGGATCATCACAATAAACCAATGGCAATAATGACTCATAAAGTAGCTGATAACGAGAATCTTCCGTTGTGTTTTCAATTCCAAGCAACAGTCTTTGCTGACTATAAAAAGCTAAAAGCATTGATGCCAGAGCTGCATGAACTTTTTCAATTCGCCCCCCACTCTTCAGAACTCCCACCAGTGAATCGATCAACGCGTCTGAAGGTTTTTCGGTTTTGTAATCTGGCAAATAGAGATAAGAGGCAATAATCGGTTGAGCATAAACATACCGTTCCCAATCCTTATCGGCTCCAAAATATGCGTCGGTCACTAACTGCATGAATAGTTCACCAAACTTGCCGCGCAATAAACCCGAACTATCCGAACTATCGCCAATACTCTTTTGCTCTCCCAAATGAAGTAATGCAACTCGCAAAGTCGCAGGTGTCACCTGGACTTCGTCAAGCAGACACTGCATGAGAAGCGCCGCAGGAGGGGAAAGCATAATTGGTGAACTATTCTCTCCAGAATAATCCTCAGTAGCCCGAATTAATCGCGTAACCGTTGCCTCTGCTCTTCGCCCAGCCATGACTACCGCAAGCGGAATTACTTCACTCCATCGTTCATCATCAAAATGTGGCTCCAGTAAATCCGCCAAACTTTGACCTCCATCGCGACCGGGATACTGTTCTTCAACAAAACCACGGGCAGCAAGATACTCCTGAAACGTCAAATGCCGAAATTCGTATACCGGTTGCAATTCTCCAGCAATGCGCTCATGACCAGTCTGCATCAGAAGGCTGCTGCGATACTCAATACGCCTGACAAATTCCTCCGGACTTATACGAATAAACTGGAGTTCTGCCTCCAATTCACTCTTGGCCTGTTGAAGCAATTTCAGAAGAGCTTTCTGTCCAATCTGTTGTATACCCTTGGCCATCATGGTGCAAGCAATGTAAGAGAGCTGCGCTTTTGTTTCTTCGAGATCCATCGGCGCAAAACCTTCAGTATTCCACGTTCGAATAAGCACACGAACGGCCTCATGGTAGAGTTCAACCCGACGGCTCGGCAAATCGCCAATGCAGCGTCGAACAACAAGAATAGTTGTCAACATCAATGGATTCTCTGCCAGAACTCGAATGCGCACGTTATTCCAGATTGTGTCGGCCAACAACCGGGCATCTGACCGGACTTGGTCAGTATCTCCAACGACCTCAACATGCCAGCGCTCACAGAGACGCTCTACATCATCTTTGGAGAACGGCGCCAGTCTGGCCTGGTCACAGACACTGGCGATCACACCAGCCACGTGCCGAAAACCAGCCTCACGCGAAGTTACCAGCAGGGTAACATGGGGAAACATGGCAACAAATGTCCGTAGGTGCTGGGCAAAGGTATGCCTCGCACCCTCATCGGAAATCTCATCAAGACCGTCAACCAGCAGTAACGCCTTGCCCGAACACAGACGCTCATGAAGTCGTTCATGGAAAGCCGCAGCTTCGTCTACGCTTAATCCTGCGTGCTGAGAAAGATCGTCCAGCAGCTCCAGAATCGGGCGATGAGCACGATGTTTAAGTTCCCGGCAACGAAGAAATAATGGAATCCAATCACGTTCAGGAAGGTTATCATCAACTTCTGTGCGACGTTCAGGAGCGGCATAGGCTATAGCCAGTCGCTTAAGCAATGTGCTTTTTCCTCCACCCGGAGAAGCCAAGATTGCTGCATGTTGATGTGAACAGATAAATTTGCCCACGGACTCAATCGATTCCGACTTATCATACTTCTTCTTGCCGCTCTTTTCAGCTTTCGTCACGATATTCAGCGGAACAAACAGTCTCTCCAGCCTCATACGCGCGGCACTGAGGTCAGTATCAGCAGGCAGACCATCAAGTTGAATATATCCGCATTCTTCACTGATCCACTGACAATACCGTTTGGATACTGCATTACGAAGCTCCTCCCGGTCAGGCACAGGAGGAGATGGTACAAGGTAGTGCAAACGATGCAACGATCCTTTAGAACTGCGATCTGCCTTGATAATAAGAGAAGCTACGGATTCCGCTAGAGGTGTTCCGTCTGCGTGAATCAATGTAAAATGCGTCCGCGCTTTTCCCTCTGAGTAGAACACGGCCCACAGGTAACCCATATCGTGACCGAAGAGTTCAACTCCATCAAGCACAGCCTCATTTAGACCGGCATACTCGGCGCAATGGCCAGCCTTTTCAATAGCCTCCGTTAGATTTACTAACGCTCGACACCGCTGCAGTTCCTCAATCACCTTTTTCCCGTCGATCAGAATAACGCGTTTTTGCTGACTGGTTTCAAGCTCCTGCTCCTTTCCGGTTTCCCGAAACCCGCTTAGTGAAACGAAATAGCCTGCCACTTGTGTTGGATTCTGCTTATCTCTTTCACGTTCAAGCACTCCAAAAAATTTGTTGAGATCTTCCCCACCAATCTTGTCAGAATGGGCTTTGCACTCGGCGACCATGAAACGTGGCTCCAGACGGTGCGTTCCATGAATATCCACCTCTCGACCGGACTTGTGCACATTCAATCTCAAATCGTCATATCCAAGTGCAAAGAAAAGATCGTTGACAAGCCGCGTGAATAAATCACCAGATGCGTTTTTCGTCGAAGCGAGAAGTTTGATTGTTGACGGTATTTGCATAGGGCCAATCTTTAATTACAACGTTCATCATGCTGATTTCGACCTCTCAATTTCAATCAGACAGACCATTCTGTTTTGAAAAAAGACAAGATCGTTTTATCGAAAGAACATCCCGAAAACGGCCTCCATTAACCGCTATATCCAGAATAAAATAACGATTAATTACATCGCACCAATAGCCTTATTGCCATAATCAGCGAACTAACGATTCGAGCGAATCGAGTGCAAAGAATTTTTGATGTAATACGAAGTAAAAAGTGGTCGCCATCACTGCATGGGCTGGCGGATGATGGTTTTCCATTTTGAGGGGTCGGCTCTGCGGATGTCGCTCAGGTAAATTTCATGGTGTTTTCCCCTCAGCCGGCAATTACCGGCTTCAATAAAGCGGTGAACCTTTTCAATGGTCGGGCCCTCTTCGGAGAATGGGCCGATGTGCATGATCTGGGCACTCCTCCCTTCCGAAAAGAGTTCAAAACGCATTTTTGCAAGAGCTGCAGGGTTTTTCCTTGTCTTCACCTCCTCAAGAGCCCGTTCGACAAGCTCCAAAGTCACAAATGAGGGCTGCATGATCATCGCCGTCCATTTCCATCTGGATTTGTCACCGGAAGCGAACACCGCCATATCTTCCGCCCACCAGAGCGATTCAAGCGGAAGAACAGCGTAGTCGATGACCATATCTCCCTTTTTGACCATGAACTTCAGGGTATAGGCAACAGAAAAGAGGGCTTCAATGGCATCAGAGTATGCCTGCGCAGTATTGGGATCACCTTCGCCATCCACCATAAGAAAGTTCATTGGAGGAACATCAAGCTCAACCACCTCCTTGGCTGATGGCTGGTAGAGTTGCTTCAACTCCTTTCTGAAATCAATCTTTTCCATTTACTCCTCCCGATAACACAACACTTATGGCTGTTTCTGTTTTTTCGCTGCTTTTTTCGCACCAATTCGCCTGATCATGATGACAACAATCGGAATAATGATGAAAAATGGCCAGGCATTGACCATAATCACTATAAACTGTACGAGATTATTCCACCCGTTTTTGAAGCCGACTCCGAAATCGGAAAGGAAGGTGGCAGGTGCTGATATATTTTCATAAAAGGTAATGGTCAGCGAGCTCAAGGCAACCGCATCCCTGAGATAGAGGAGTCGTCCCTCAACAGATTCAATCTCCGAACGCAACTCTCCGATCTGTTTTTCAATCGCAAGAATATCCTCTATTTTACCGGCCTTGCCCAGCAGCTCCCGGTAGCGTTGCTCGGTCTCCTTTTTAACCTTCAGCCTTGCCTCCACATCGATAAACTCTTTGGTGACATCGGTAATGGAGATATTTTTCTCGTCAAATCCCTCTACCCCCTCGGTGACCTTGCGGACAAAAGAGTCAAACTTTTCAGCAGGAACCCTGACCTCGACTTTCTGCTCAACTTTATCGCTGTACCTGTTTTCACTCTCCTTTGCCATGAAGCCGTCACTCGCTCTGAGCGCTGCGTCGATTTTTGTTCTTGTCTCCTGAAGAGAGCCGGTCTGGAAGGTGATTACGCCCTCCTTTATTATTTTTCTGCTCTCGACTGCAAGTTGCCTTTCACTCGATACAACCTGAGCTGCCGGTGCCGGACCTGATCCCGGGGCTTCCTGTTTACCGCTCCCGCAACCGGAAACAAGAAGCGCCAGAAGGCTGTAACGCAATAACTTTACAATAGTTCTCATGATTTTGCTCTTTTAATCAATAAAGAAGGAGCCAATCCGACTTATCTTTAAAGATAAACTAATGGCTGAATGCCCGCAATGGCAACTCTCCTGGTCACGAAATTCAGGCCGACCAAACTTCACCATTTTCGCTCTTTATGCGTATCTTGGCTTTATAACAGGCACTTGCCTCAACCAGTCACGAGTAATGCAATCCTACTTCAACTTCAGGGAGCATCGCACCAGTTACCGGCAGGAGACGCTTGCAGGCGTTACGACATTTTTCACTCTCGCCTATATCATCGTTGTCAACCCGGCGATCCTTGCCGCAGCGGGCATCCCGAAAGGTCCATCCATGACCGCAACCATTCTCACCTCCATCTTCGGTACCCTCCTGATGGCGGTATACGCCAAGCGCCCGTTTGCGGTTGCTCCCTACATGGGAGAGAATGCCTTTATTGCCTATACGGTTGTCCAGACACTCGGCTACTCATGGCAGACGGCAATGGCGGCTATCTTTATAGGCGGAGTTCTTTTCACCCTCATTACTATCGGCGGGCTTCGCCAATGGCTGGCTGAAGCTATTCCCGGTTCGCTCAAGCACAGTTTTTCAGGGGGAATCGGTCTCTTTCTTGCCTTTCTGGGGCTCAGCGAGATGGGGATTGTAACACTTGGTGTCCCCGGCGCACCGGTACAACTTGGCAATATTGCTCAACTCCCGGTACTGTTAAGTCTTGGCGGGCTCTTCCTTACCGCCGTTCTTCTCATCCAGCGGGTAACCGGTGCCATTCTTGCCGGAATAGTGGCCACAACAGCTCTCTTTCTTCTGACCGGTCTGGTGCCCCTTCCTGCAACGGCCTTCAGTATGCCGCCCTCCATCGAGCCGATCTTTATGCAAATCGACCTGCAGGGAGCGATGACCTGGGGATTTGCCTGCGTGATCATCAGTGTGCTGGTGATGGATTTTGTCGATACCATGGGCACCCTCTTCGGCCTCGCATCGAGAGCCAACCTGCTTGATGAAAAGGATAACCTGCCGGAGATTGAAAAGCCGATGCTGGTCGATGCGCTCTCCACGATTGCCGCGTCACTTTTCGGCACCACGACAGCGGGCGTCTATATTGAGTCAGCCGCCGGTATTGAGCAGGGAGGAAAAACCGGATTTACGGCGCTTGTTGTGGCCGCGCTCTTCGCTCTTGCCCTCTTTTTTTCACCTGTTCTGACCATTGTTCCGCCCTTCGCCTACGGCCCGGCGCTGGTTATTGTCGGTATGTTCATGCTGCAATCGGTAACAAAAATGGATTTCACCGACTACAGTGAGCTCCTGCCTGCCTTTCTGACCATCGCCCTGATGATCTTCACCTTCAATATCGGCGTCGGGATGACTGCCGGGTTTATTGCCTATGTTCTCCTGAAACTCTTTACCGGAAGGGTGCGCGAGGTGCGCGGCGGCATGTGGATACTTGCGCTGCTCTCCTTTACCTTCTATCTTTTCTACCCCTACCATTAAATTTGGAGCTGACGATGCTGACCGCAAAACTGCGAATAGCCCAGAGTGACTGCACCCTTGCCAATTTTGACGAGAATCTTGAGCGCCACTGCACCCTGACGGAACAGGCTATCCGGGATGGAGCCGATGCCATCGTCTTTCCGGAACTCTCGCTGACCGGTTATAACGTCCAGGATGCCGCACAGGATATCGCCATGCATATCGAGGATGCACGGCTTGCTCCGCTTCGTGAACTGAGCCGGAAGATCACCATCATCTGCGGGAGCATTGAGTTGAGTGAAGAGTACGGAGTCTATAACTCAGCGCTTATGTTTGAGGAAGGAGTTGGCCGGAGTATCCACCGCAAAATCTATCTGCCAACCTACGGTATGTTTGAAGAGTTGCGCTACTTTTCGGCAGGCCAGCAGATCAAGGCGGTCAATTCAAAAAAGCTCGGAAGAATCGGGGTGGCAATATGCGAGGATTTCTGGCATGTATCGGTGCCCTATCTGCTTGCCCATCAGGGGGCAAAGCTGCTGCTGGTACTCATGTCAAGTCCGCTCCGGCTCTCTCCCGGAAGCGGCAACCCGGCCATTGTAACCCAGTGGCAGACTATCGCATCCACCTATGCCTTCCTCTTCAGCAGCTACGTCGCCTGTGTAAACCGTGTGGGCAATGAAGACAGCTTCACCTACTGGGGCAACTCATCACTTACCGGGCCGGACGGAAGCGTGATTGGCTCAGCTCCCCTTTTTGAGCCGCATATACTTGATGCTGTGCTGGATTTTGCGGAGATCAAGCGCACCCGTCTGCACTCATCCCACTTTCTTGATGAAGATCTCCGCCTGATCGCCGCTGAACTGAACGATATCATTGTTCAGCGACCGCAGTAATTTCAAATGGGCACCACTATTAAGCTATTCTGCGGTGCCCGAAAGAACTGCTATCAGGCCATGGTAAAACCCGGAGGGGTAAGGCTCTTACGGTAGTTTTCAGGGAGTCGCTTCATGGCTTCGAGTGCATCACGCTCCTCTTCAAAGAGCCCGAATACGGCAGATCCGCTGCCGGAGAGAGAGGCGAAAACAGTTCCGGCATCAAGCAGAGCGCTCTTGACCGCGCGAACGGCAGGAAAATGGTCAAACACGGCCGGTTCAAAATCATTTTCAAAAAGAGGAAACATCGCTTTATTGCCACCGAGGCAGAGCTCTGAAGCACTCTTTTTCAGGTCAGGAATTTGGCGATCAAAACGCTTGTAAAAGTTCCGGTATGCCCATACGGTTGAGATATGCTCTTCGGGAAAAACCGTCACCACATACCAGGGAAGAGTGAATCCCAAATCTTCAAGTTCATCGCCGATCCCCCTGGCATAGGCAAGGCCTTTCATGGAGAGAAAATAGGGGACATCTGCGCCGAGTTTCACGGCGAGTTTGTGCAGGTCGGTTTGAGAGACGTTGAGCTGCCACAGCTCATTGAGCACCCTGAGCACGGTTGCTGCATCGCTGCTTCCACCTCCCAGTCCGGCACCGAAGGGTACCTGCTTGAGAAGCGTCATGGAAACACCTTTTGAAGTGCCGGAGAAGTGCTGAAGCGATCTGGCCGCCCTGATGCAGAGATTGTTCTCATCAACCGGAAGGTCAACGTTGGAACAGCTCATCGAGACCGTTCCGGATTCGGTAAATTCTATGGTGTCGTACCAGTTGATTGGGGCAAAAATGGTCTCAAGCGTGTGGTATCCGTCATCGCGTTTGCCGGTGATGAGCAATCCGAGATTGATTTTCGCAAAGGAGTTAACCGAAAGAGTATGCATGACGAGTGCCTGGTTTAAAAGTAAGCTGTAAAATACCTGATTGCCCGACTATCCCTTTAATTGACGCCGCTCATAAGGTTTTTTTGGGATTCCCTTTATAAGAAAATATTTGGCATATTGATCTACTCTGATGGAAAAGCAGACCAATACTGAACAAGAAGAACCGGAAACCATGTCTTTTGACTATTCAAAGTGCCGACCAGGAAAAAAAATCCTGCTGCAATGTGTCGCACTTCTCGCCCTGCTTCTCTTGCCGACCGCTCTTTATGCCCTTGATAATGCCTCATACGCTCAAGAGATACGAAAGTACGTCGATGAAGATAAGGTTTATTTGTTAGAAAATATCCGTCAAAAAGTAACCCGCAAGTCAGAACAGATCGTTATTGAAGCGCTCCTTTCGGAAGACGGGCCACAGGCGTTTGCACTCTACCGGAAACAGTTACGGGAGTATCCGGATCCGGCAATCGATCCGCTCAGTTCATCACGAATAGCCGCATACAACCTTGTAAAACTGAGTCCGCCAGCCGAGCCTGAACTTTCCGCATCTCTATCCATACCCCGGAAGCTCTCCCCGGAACTGCCGGACACCACAAAACAGTTGGTAACTCCCCGAGTCGGCACTGGAGTTCCAGCCCAGCCGAAAACTGCCGGAGCAAAAGACACTACAAAAGCAATTACAGCACTGCGGGCCAAAGCCCTCGGAGCTTCAATTTCCACACCTAAAGAGATAAAAAGCATGACCGGGACGGGGACCTGCACCCTGCAGTTCGGAAGTTTTTCAAACAGGGAGAATGCCGAAACCCTTGCAGGGAAAATGGCCGGAAAGCTCCCGGTAGAGATTGTTTTGCAGGGCAGAATGCATAAAGTGCAACTGAAAACAAATTACACCTCGCATGAGGAGGCGATAGCCGCAGCAAAAAAACTGCCGTTCGACTCCATTGTTGTTCCAGTCAGGTAACGGTATGAGAGGTTGAATCAAAGCCGGAAAATCCCGATGAAACGAGAGATAACCATCGATGGACAATCACTCCTGATCTCCCAGCTCAAGCAACTTGCCCTGCAGGTAGCTGAAACCGATATTACCGTCCTGATCATCGGAGAGACCGGTTCGGGAAAAGAGGTTCTGGCACGTTACATCCATGCCCACAGCCGGCGTGCCGATAAAAGCTTTATCCCTGTTAATTGCGGAGCCATTCCTGCCGGAATTCTTGAGTCGGAACTCTTCGGCCATGAAAAAGGTGCCTTTACCGGGGCAGTACAAAGCAGGAAGGGTTACTTTGAAAGTGCAGACCGGGGCACGATTTTTCTTGATGAAATCGGTGAAATGCCGCTCGAAACCCAGGTAAAGTTTCTCCGAGTGATAGAGTCCGGTGAGTTTCAACGGGTAGGATCATCGGAAACCATCTACTCTGATGCACGCATTATTGCCGCCACAAACCGGAACATGAATCAGGCGGTTGCGGAAAAAAACTTCCGCGAGGATCTCTTCTACCGGCTGCGAAGCGTTGAACTCCAGATACCGCCGCTCAGGGAGAGAGGTCGCGATATCTTGCTGCTTGCAGAAAATTTTGTCCATGAATTCGAGCGCAAGCACACCATTGCCTTTGAAGGATTCAGCCCCGATGCCGCCGAAATGCTGATGCGATATGCGTGGCCCGGAAATGTCCGGGAGCTGAGAAATCTTATAGAGTCCCTGCTTGTGCTTGAAAAAGGCAGATATATAACCCCTGAACTTCTTGAAAAACATCTGGTGCAGCGCAACCGTTACAAAAGTCTGATCCACGACCCGGTCAGATCGGAAAAAAACGAACTTCAGGCCATCTACAGCGGAATTATCCAGCTTCGCCAGGAGATAGGAGATATCCGCCAGATGCTCCAGCATCTGATCCAGTCGCGACCACACTCCCCGCTGCTGCTTCCTGATGCTTCAGTAACCGCTATTCCGCTCAGTTCCGGCCCGCTCAACAGCGCAGAGGAAAATACCGGGGAGGCCCTCTCCGCATCTCAGCTCTCTTTGAACGATATCGAAAAAAAATCCATAGCCACTGCTCTCGAAACCTTTCAGGGAAATAAACGAAAGACCGCCCAGGCACTCGGCATCACCGAACGCACCCTCTACCGCAAAATCAAGAGTTACAACCTGTAAGCGATTCTGGATTTTGAATTCTGAATTTTGGATTAATTCTGATTGATTTTTATAGATCCCATAAGACCTATAAAAAATCACCTCTTTCCCCTTCTGAAAAACGCCACCCCGATAAGAACTACCGATATAACCGATGCGACTTTCGGCAACAGGTCGGGATTGCGGGTGTAAAAGGTGAGGCGGCTCTCAAGCGGAACATCCGCTGTCAAGGTCAGCTCCTGCCACCAGGGAAGTTCCGCTGTAATACGGCCGAACTTGTCAATAAAGACCGTAAGCCCGGTATTGGCGCATCGGGCCATCGCCCGGCGATTTTCGATGCAGCGTATCCGGCCGATCGCCAGATGCTGGTATGGGCCGTAAGAGGTCGAATACCAGCCGTCATTGGTGACAAGGGTTAGAAACTGCGCCCCCTTACGGACAAACCCGGTAACAAGCCCGGGAAAAATGGATTCATAACAGATAATATTGGCGGTCAACACCTTACCGTATCGTGCGCTTGGCAGCTCCATAACCGTGCTCTCGCTCCCTCTTCCCCAACTGCTTATGCCTGCAAGGGAGAAGGTGAAATTTCCCAGCCAGGGAAGATACTCAACATAGGGAACCCTTTCGGCAAACGGCACCAGGCGCATTTTACGGTAGATCTGCGGGGGCCTCTCGCCCGGCACAAGCAGCATTGAAGCGTTATAGGTCTCATAGGGCTGACGGAGAGCCGTGTCAAATTTCCCCGGGTTGTCAGACCTCGGCAAACTGCCTTCAGGATAACGGACAATATCAGAGTACCCGGTCAGAAGTGCCGTGTTCCAGCGACGGAGTGAGCTTCGAAGCGAAAGAAGATCTGCTGCATAGGGGCTGTCGAGAATGTAAAACGGAATAGCTGTTTCCGGCCATATAACCAGCTCTGGTCTGTTTTCACGAACCGCCCGCCCGGTAAGCTGGTAGTATCGCTCCATGATGTCGGAACTGTGTTGAATACCCCATTTTTTGTGGGGATCAATATCCGGCTGGATGAGCGTGATCCTGAGCTTCGCAATATCACGCTCTGATGGACTCTCCTGATAAAACAGAGCGGTCGAATAGAGGAGCGGCAGGGCAATCATCATCACCATGGCAGACACAGAAAGGATTACCTCCCTGCGGTTTCCGGTCACTGCCAGCAGAACCAGTATATTAAAAGAGAGAAGCCAGAAACTTATCCCCCATACTCCGGTCAGATCGGCATACTGAATCATAAAACTGAGTGCGGACTGGGAGTTCCCGAGAGTAAGCCAGCCAAGGGAGAGATCCTGCTGCATATAGAGCCACTCCCATGCCACCCAGAGAAAAGGAAGAGCAAAAAGGGCATATCGAAACCCTGCAAGACGTTTCAGTGCATAAAAACCGAGCAGGGGCAGTGTCAGAAAAAATGCCTGCGCAATGATGGTAAGCACTCCGCCCGGCAGAGTCGCAAGTGAGACCCACCAGAGGCTGATCGTGCAGAAAAGCAGCATGGATAGATAAACCCGCCGGAAAAACTCCCCGACCGGCTCATCGCGCTGAAAAGAGAGGAGAAGCGGAACGAGAGCAACCCATGCAAGCAACTCAAGATGAATAAAAGGATAGGAAGGAAAGGAAAGTCCGAGAAGGGTTCCGCTCCAGAGGGAGGGGAGGAAACGGGAATGAATCAGCTTTTTCACGGTCAAAGAGAATGAAGTCATCTTGAGTTCAAAGAGTTATCATCTGAATCAAAAAAGAAATAAAAACAGCCGGGTGAAACGCGAAGCCGAGAGAAGTATACAATATTTAGGTCGAACAGATAATCACGTAAAAGATATTTTGCTTTAATTATTGATTTTTATTCTTTAAATTTATTCTAAGCTGTTATTTAACAGGAATGGACTGCTCAAAATTTTCCTGCAAATATCCAATTTCAACGCCATTAGAAAAAGGAGAAATCACTATGGCTCTTTTCGGCACTAAAGACACCACCACCGCACACTCCGATTACGAGATCGTTCTTGAGGGCGGATCAAGCTCATGGGGCAAAGTAAAATGCCGGGCGAAAGTTAATGTGCCCCCGGCACTCCCCCTGCTGCCGGCTGACTGTAACATTAAAATCAATGTAAAACCTCTTGATCCTGCAAAAGGGTTTGTCAGGTTTTCCGCAGTAATTGAGTCAATTGTTGACAGCACGAAAAACAAACTGGTTGTCGAGGCTGACATTGCCAATGAAACCAAGGAAAGAAGAATCTGTGTCGGAGAAGGTTCCGTTTCCGTAGGCGATTTCTCCCACTCATTCTCCTTTGAAGGCTCCGTTGTCAACCTCTTCTACTACCGCTCAGACGCAGTCCGCAGAAATGTCCCGAACCCGATCTACATGCAGGGACGTCAGTTCCATGACATTATCATGAAGGTGCCTCTTGACAATCCCGATGTTATCGACACATGGGAAGGCACACTGAAAGCACTTCAGTCAAACGGATCGTTCAATGACTGGATTCGCGAGTTCTGGTTTATCGGACCTGCCTTTACTGCACTGAACGAAGGCGGCCAGAGAATTTCAAAAATCGAAGTCAACAGCATCGGCACCCAGAGCGGCGAAAAAGGCCCGGTCGGCGTTACCAGATGGCGCTTCTCTCATGGCGGTTCCGGTATTGTGGACTCCATCGCACGCTGGGCAGAACTCTTCCCTGCTGACAAACTCAACAGACCGGCAACGGTTGAAGCAGGATTCCGTTCCGACTCACAGGGTATCGAAGTCAAGGTTGACGGCGATTTCCCCGGCGTATCGGTAGATGCAGGCGGCGGTCTTCGCAGAATCCTGAACCACCCGCTCATTCCGCTTGTACACCACGGCATGGTTGGCAAGTTCAACGACTTTACCGTCGATACACAGCTTAAAATCGTTCTGCCTAAAGGATACAAAGTGCGTTATGCTGCACCGCAGTTCCGTTCACAGAACCTTGAAGAGTATCGCTGGAGCGGTGGCGCTTATGCCCGCTGGGTTGAGCATGTCTGCAAAGGCGGCACAGGACAGTTTGAAGTCCTCTACGCTCAGTAAGCATTACAGCATCAGTAACAGAAAAACCGGCTCCTTGCCGGTTTTTCTGTTCTATGTTCCTGCGCCGACAAAAGGCATCCATCTACCCCAGCAACTGCAAAATATCCTCAATCTCCTCCTTGATCTCCTTCATGAGTGAGAGGCGACGCTCGTCAACAACCGTATTGCGTTTCTTCTCCTGGCCAATCTGTTTCTGGAGCTTCAGAATCTCCGTGGTCTTGTGATCGCCTTCACTATCCTTGAGAACCCCTTTGACGATCTCGCTGGCTTTGCCGAGCCGGTAGCCTTTCTCATAGACCAGCTCCTTGATATTGAGCACCATGGCGATATCGCGGTTGGTATAGCGCCGATTGCCTCTGGTATCCCTGGCAGGAGCAAGTTCAGTAAAAAAACTTTCCCAGTACCTGAGCAGGTAGGACGGAATACCGGCGATTTTACTCACCTCACCGATGGAGTAGTAGTTTTTTCTTGAATCGAATGCCATAAAACGGAAGTGACTGATGAAATTTTGATTTCCCTATTCTTATTATACATTACTACCGTCACGATCAAAAACATATGACGGATGAAAAATCTACTCAGCCTTAAACCCTACCTGCTCCGGTATAAAAAAAACCTGCTGGCGGGTTTTTTCTACGTCATCCTGACCAATCTTTTCGCTGTCATCGGACCGAAATATATCGGCATGGCCATCGACACCATGAACCGGCGCTTCGAGCTTGAGCATGTACTTGGTGATACGGCTCTCTATTTTCTCTTTGCATTGCTCAGCGGTTTTTTTCTCTTTCTGGTGCGCCAGAACATTATTGTCATCTCAAGAGAGATTGAATTTGACCTTAAAAACGACTATTTCAATCATCTGCAGAAACTCCCCCGGAAATTTTACAACACGACCAGTACCGGGGAACTCATCTCAAGAGGCACCAACGACCTGAATGCCGTCCGGGAGTTTCTCGGACCCGGCATCATGTACTCCCTCAACACCTTTTTCCGGCTCTTTTTTGCACTCGTAGCCATGATTGCACTCTCTCCGAAACTGACCTTTTTTGCTCTGCTTCCCGCGCCGCTTCTCAGTTATTCAGTCTACAGAATCGGCAGTTCCATGCAGAAACGCTCAAAAAGCATTCAGGAGAGCTATGGAGCCATTACCAATCTTATCCAGGAGAATCTTTCAGGAATCAGGGTTGTAAAAAGCTATACCCGTGAATCTTTCGAGATAGAGCGGTTTCAAAAACTCAACAAAGAATACTACAGCAAAAACCTTTCACTCGGAAAACTTCAGGCACTCTTTTTTGCTTTTCTCACCTCGCTTACCGCGTTCTCACTGCTGCCGGTTGTGTGGGTCGGAGGAGTGAGTGTCATTGAGGGCAGTATGACGGTCGGAGGAATCGCACAATTTATCGTTTATGTTTCCATGCTGAGCTGGCCGATTATCTCGATCGGATGGGTCACCAGTATTGTCCAGAGAGCTGCATCAGCTCAGGTCCGACTTGATGAGATTTTTAGCATAGAGCCCGAAATCGAAGAAAACAGCAGTGACATCAACTCCGAAGAGGAGTTCAAAGGGGCACTCTCATTCCGGAATGTGCGGTTTCACTACCCCGGCCAGGAGAAACGTCCGGTTCTGAAAAACATCTCTCTCGACATTGCTGCCGGATCAAAAGTAGCCATTGTAGGCGCAACCGGCTCGGGCAAGAGTACGCTCGTCAATCTGATACCGCGCCTCTACGAGCCTGATGAGGGTACCATCCTGCTTGACGGACGGGATATCCGGACGCTGCCGCTCAAAACCCTGAGAGAACTCATCGGCTTTGTTCCCCAGGTGAACTTCCTCTTTTCCGACACCATTGAAAACAATATCAACTGGGGAAGCCGGGAAAATGATGCGAGTGAGGTCATCGCGGCAAGCCGCATAGCGATGCTCTATGATGATGTTGAGGAGTTCCCTGACGGATTCGAAACCATGCTTGGTGAAAAAGGGATCAACCTTTCAGGGGGGCAGAAACAGCGTGCCTGTATAGCCAGAGCCATTGCCTGGAAACCGCAGCTTCTGGTGCTTGACGATGCCCTCTCCGCTGTTGATACCGATACGGAAGCCCGGCTTTTCGAAGCCCTGCTGGAGCGCCTCCCGGATACCACGATCCTCCTCATCAGCCACCGGATTTCCACCGTTAAAAACTGCGACCGGATCATTGTGCTAAAGGATGGCATGATTGCCGAGAGCGGCACCCATGCAGAGCTTCTCGAAGAGAACCACCTCTACGCCGAACTCTACAACCAGCAGCTGCTCGAAGAGGAGATTCTCTCGATTTCGTAGAATACCGGGCAACCACAACGGATTGCCCCTGCAGATTTATTCTCCCGGTAAAACATCCATGGAAACAGGATTATCTCCATTGGTCGTCTAATCCTCTCAATTCACAATTCCGTGTTGAGCACCTTCACCTTTGCGGCATTGGCTATCGCCTTTGCTTTCAGGGCATCAACATCGCTCCCCAACTGATCAGAGGCCAGCGTCACTGCCATTCTCCGGTAAGGGCGGGTTGCAGGTTTTCCGAAAATCCGGATGTCGCTGCCGGGCTCTCCGAGGGCATCCTCAACTCCGGTGTAGTAAGGATTCGTGCCCGCCCTGTCGGCCAATACAACCGCACTGGCGCCCGCCTTCAACAGGATGATTTCCGGTATCGGCAGACCGAGGACAGCCCTCGCATGCAGTTCAAACTCCGAAAGGTTTTGCGTACCGGCAAGTGTAACCATACCGGTATCGTGCGGACGGGGGGAGAGTTCGGAAAAATAGATCCCCTCATCAGCGAGAAAAAACTCCACTCCCCAGATCCCGGCACCTGTCAGCGAACGGGTAACCTTTTCTGCTATCTCCTCAGCCTCTTTCAGATGGGCATCACTGATCATGCAGGGCTGCCAGCTCTCCTGATAGTCACCCCGCTCCTGACGGTGACCTATCGGGGGACAGAAAAGCGTCACCCCGTTTTTTTGCGTAACAGTAAGCAGCGTTATTTCAGTATGGAACTGCACAAAGGCCTCCACTATCACTTCAGCTATATCTCCGCGTTTGCCGCTCTGCGAATAGCTCCAGGCTTTTTCAATATCAGCTTCACTTTTCACGGTTGACTGCCCCTTGCCCGACGAGCTCATCAGCGGCTTGACCACACAGGGAATCCCCACCTCCCCCACTGCTGCATGCAGCTCTTCAAGCGACGCTGCATAACGATAGTTTGCCGTACGAAGTCCAAGCTCTTTTGCGGCAAGATCACGAATGGCTTTCCGGTTCATGGTAAAGTTGGCAGCACGGGCTGACGGAACAACCTGTATTCCCTCTTTTTCATAGTCGTAAAAGCGCTCGGTCCGGATCGCCTCTATTTCCGGCACGATCAAGTCGGGCTGGTGTCTGGCAACAATAGCATCCAGCGCGAGACCATCAAGCATGTCGATCACCTCCCGCCCGTCTGCCACCTGCTGCGCCGGAGCATCGTTGTAGCTGTCAACGGCAATCACATGGTGCCCCAAACGCTTGACGGCAATAACAAACTCCTTTCCCAGCTCCCCGCTGCCGAGCAGCATAATTGTCTTTTGTTTCACAGGTAAAAATTATTCTTTAAAAACCGTTGCGATGATATTTCCCGGGCATTTGAGTAAAAGCAGTTACAACTGAACGAGACGGTTCAGCAGAATATCTTCAACATTACGGCGGCCGTCAAGGAGCGCCATGACATAAACGTTGCTCTCAGCAATCCGGTACAACAGCCTCCACGGAGAGATAATCAGCTCCCGATAGATAAAAATACCATTCGAATGAAGTTCCGGAACTATTCGGCCTCGCTCGGGCAAGCTATATAACGATGCCGCTTTGTTTCTGATTTTTTCCAGAACATGCAAAGCATTCTGTGGATTGTCACTCGCAATAAAAGCTGTAATATCTCCGAGATCCCTTTCAGCAGCGTGAGTCCATAAAACCTTATAGACTACACTCATGGTGTCTGCTCTCTTAACAAACGTTCAAGATCGCTGAATACCTCCTCTTGCGGTCGTATGTTACCTTTTCGGACATCCTCTTCACCCTGGGCCAGCAGTTTCAGCAATCCGAGAGCATTGCGCATCTCTTCATAGCTTTTCGGGTCCTGAAGAACAGCTCGCGGCTCGCCATTCTGGGTAATAATCACCGGACGATGCGTCTCGTTGATCTGATCGAGGAGATCAGCAGCTTTTGCCTTGAGATAGGTGACCGGTTTGATGTCGTTAGTAATATGCATCGCTTCCCCTGTTCGTTGCTTCTTCAATCCTAATATAGTACGATATTCGGCCTGAAGAAAGGGGGCTATCAGAACTGTTACACAACGTCGAGATGTTCAAAAATCAAAAGCAGAATGAGAAGGATTCTTTTATGATGCTATTCATCAGGACTCAAGCTCGCGCAACTGACGGTGGAGGTCTTTACGGGAGAGGCCGTACATGTGGACATAGAGGAGATTGAACATGAGCACGGCTGAGCGGAGCTGGGGAGCACGTATGGCCCGTTTGATGGCGTTCTCTACCGTGAAAACCCGTTTGGTGAGTGAGGTATAGCTTGGAATGAACTCTTCAAGAGAAATTCGCAAAGGCTTGTAGAGCATCTCCTGACCCCATGAGAATCTGAAAGCATCGTGATCATCCCTTGCGTGCAGGAGCCGTCCTTCATTGGCCAGACGATCAAAAACACCGGTTCCGGGAATCGGCCGCAGAAGGTTGATACCGGGCACATCAATACCGGTCTCCTCAATAAAGGCCTCTATCCTGTCGGGCAGCCCGAGGGTATCGCCGTCAAGACCGTAGATAAAGCTGCCGTATACACAGATACCCGCTTTTCGGATATTTTGAATGCACTCAACCTGACGCATGGCCGGGTTGTGAAATTTTTTATGGGCATGGTTGCTGCCATCCTCAATGCTCTCGATGCCGACAAGCAGGGCTCCGCACCCTGAACGGGCAAAGGCCTCAAGCAGCTTCGGCTGCTCACCGAGCGCAGTGGTCGCCTGACCCACCCATTTTATCCCGAAAGGAATGAGCCCGGTGAAAAGTTCATGGGCATAGGCCTCGTCAGCGTTGACGGTGTCGTCAAGAAAGAAAAAGATCCGCTTGTCCTCTTTGAGAAAGAGTTCGACCTCCCTGAGCACATCACGAACACGACGGTGACGGAGGCGGTGACCGTTCATGACATGCACATTGCAGAAGTCACAGCTGTAGGGGCACCCTCTCGTGGTCTGCACCACATTGGTGGTAAAGTAGCTCCGGATATCAAGCGCGCTTTTGCTTACGGTGCGCTCCGCTGAAAGATCGGGAAAAGTTTCAACGCGGTACTCCGGCTTCAGTGCTCCGCGTCGAAGATCCTCCTGAACCTCCCGCCAGATCTCGTCAGCCTCTCCAATCACAATTGCATCGGCATGACTGCGGCAATTTTCAGGAAAAATAGTCACGTATGGTCCGCCAAGCACCACCTTGATCCCTTTTGAGCGAAGATGACGGGCAAGATCAAAGGCGGGTTTCACCGCGCCGGTCTGAACACTGATGCCTGCCAGATCCCAGTGCTGATCAAGCGGAAGCTGCTCGAAGCGCAAGTCACAGATGGTCTGGCTGACTCCCTCAACCTGCTGTGAACTGAGAATCATCAGCGAAAGCGGAGGAATGGCGAACTGTGCCCTGCGGATGATATTGCTGAGCGCACGCTCCTTGAGCGAACTTAAAAAACTCTGTTTTACGGTAGCGCTGTCGAGCAATGAGGCTCCGTCAACACCGCTGTCGGCCTGGATGAAAATCAGCAGTACCTTTTTCTCAACTCCACCGCTATCCTTCATCAAAAGCCTCCGCTTGAGCGTGCCAGATCCTGGAGCTTCTGCAGTTCAAGCAGCCCTTCAATCGGAGTGAGCCGGTCAAGATCAAGCATCTCAAGCGCCCTGCGGAGCCGCGAGTCGGACTCTTCAAAAAGACTGATCTGCATGCTTTTCACCGTCGGCGGGCGGTCAAGTGGAATCTCGATATCACGTTTCTCCATTCCGGCAAGAATCTCCCTTGCCCGCACAATAACTTCCGCCGGCATCCCGGCCATTTTTGCCACCTCGATACCGTAGCTGTTATCGGTGGAGCCCCGAACAATCTTGCGCAGAAAAATCACCCGGTCAGCGGTCTCCACAACCGTTGCATTATAGTTTACAACTCCGGGAATCCGGTTTTCAAGCTCGGCAAGCTCATGGTAGTGGGTCGCAAAGAGCGTTCTGGCGCCGATTGCGTGAGCGATATACTCGCTCATCGACCAGGCAATCGACATGCCGTCAAAGGTGCTGGTACCTCGACCGATCTCGTCAAGCAGAAGCAGACTTGTTGCTGTGGCATTGTTAAGAATGCTGGCCGCTTCATTCATCTCGACAAGAAAGGTGCTCTCCCCCGAGGCAAGATTGTCCGAAGCGCCGACTCTGGTAAATATCCGGTCAACAAGACCGATTTCAGCACGTTCGGCAGGCACAAAACTGCCCGCCTGCGCCAGCAGGACGATGAGGCCGGTCTGCCGGAGAAAGGAGCTTTTTCCGGCCATGTTGGGGCCGGTGATGATGAGCATCTTCTGTTTTTCATCAAACAGACAGTCGTTCTGCACATAGGGTTCATCATCGCTCATGATCCGCTCAAGCACCGGGTGGCGTCCATTGATGATCTCAAGATTGCGGTGATCACTCATTTCCGGTTTACAGTAACCGTACTGAACGGCAGCTAAGGCAAACGAAAAGAGTGCATCAAGCTCGGCAATGACCGAGGCATTGGTTTGAATCAGGGAAGCCTGCCCTGCCACTTCAGCACAAAGGTCGTGAAAGAGACGGGCCTCAAGCGCAAAGCTTTTCTCTTCGGCATTGAGAATCTTCTCCTCATACTCCTTCAGGGCCGGTATGGTGTAGCGTTCGGCATTGACAAGGGTCTGCTTTTTCTCATAATAGGGTGGCACCTTGTCGCTGTTGGCACGGCTTATTTCGATGTAGTAGCCGAATACCTTGTTGAACTGTACCTTGAGCGAGGAGATCGAGGTGTTGAGGCGCTCCTGCTGCTGAATCTCCATAAGGCGATCCTTGGCCGTCGAAGAGATGGAGCGGAGATCATCAAGCTCCGCGTGAAAACCGCTCCTGATATACCCCCCGTCCCGCATGGAAGCTCCGGATTCGGGATCTATGGCCTCTTCAATGCGCCGGGCAAGTTCGGGCAGCGGATTCAGTCTGGCAGCAAGGGAGCGAAGCCTTGCGCTTGCCGCCTCCTGAAGCAGCTCCTGAAGTGAGGGAATAATGGCAAGCGAAATGCCAAGTTGTCGAACCTCTCTCGGCATGGTGCGAAAGGTGGCAATCCGCGCAAGTGAACGCTCCAGATCATTGATGGCTGAAAGCTTTTCACCAAGCCCTTCCCGCATCTCCCTGCACCCGGTCAACTCCTCAACCGCATCGAGCCGGAGCTGGATATCCTCAATTTTTCTCAGCGGTCGCTGCAGCCACCGGCGGATGAGTCGCGCCCCCATGGGGTTGCAGGTATGGTCCATCACCTGGAGCAGACTGCCGTTGAGCGTACCGTCCTGCATGGAGGAGATGATCTCAAGATTACGCTTTGTCTGCAAGTCGAGCGTCATATGATCATCGCCATGCAGCTCGCTGATCCGGGTGATATAGTGCAGGCGGTTCTGCCGGGTCTCTTCGAGATACTGGAGAATAACTCCTGCAGCAACACGGCCTGCACGGTTCCCCTCAATACCGAACCCTTTAAGGGAGTGGGTTTTGAAGTGGCGTGAAAGCACCTCACCGGTCTGTTCTTCACCGAACATCCAGGCATCAAGCTCGGTAATGAGCAGCTCCTGTGAACAGGATTGTTTCAGCTGCTCAAACCGGGCGCGCTCTGAGGCGGAAATGAGAATTTCGGATGGATGGAGTGAAAGCAGAAACTCCCTGACTCCCTCAGGCTCCATGGAGGCAATGCTGAACTCAGCGGTGGTCACATCAATAAAGGCAACTCCGGCGATAGTTGCGCGGCCCTCCCTGAGAAAGGCCACGGCACAGAGATAGTTGTTGTGCCGGTCATCAAGTATCTTGTCGCTGAAGGTGATGCCGGGGGTGACAATATCGGTGATTTCCCGGCGGACAATCCCCTTTGCCTCTGCCGGGTCTTCAACCTGGTCACACACCGCAACCTTGAACCCTTTCTTGACCAGTTTGGCAATATAGCCCTCACTGGCATGGTGGGGAAAACCTGCCATAGGCACTTCAGCCGACGAGCCGTTGGAGCGCTTTGTCAGTACAATATTGAGTGCACCGGAAACCAGACGGGCATCCTCAAAAAAGGTTTCGTAAAAGTCCCCTACCCGGAAAAGCAGCAGAAATTCAGGGTACCGCTCCTTGACCTCCAGATACTGGCGCATCATGGGAGAGTGCTCTTTCTGTGTACCCTTTTCTTTGCTCATAGAGAACCCATCGACGATTGAATAGTTACCCGGTTACCAGCCAAAACAATACCGCTCTCGAAAAGAAGAAGCTACTTCAGCGCATCTAAATAAACAAACGACAACAACCTCTTTCAGAAAAGGGAAATACTCTCCTGTTCAGCGCTTGAAGTTCCTGCCGGCGACCTCATCCAGACTCCTGAAAACGGGCACTCTGCCGGAGAAAGCAGGACCTTCAGAAAGTGTCGCAGGATATATGGATTTTAGCGCTGCTCATGTTTGAATATGAGGGAATTAATACTATATTTCAGTCCTTTATCACTAAAATACGAGCAAGATGCAGGCGTTGATCAAGATTTCCGATAAACAATTTCTGGTAAAACAGGGCGACAAGCTCTTTGTGCCCAAACAACAAGCCGCAATCGGCGATACCATGGAAATCAAAACCATGGCTGAGATTGACGGTATCAATACTAATCTGAATCCTGCAGGCAGCATTCAGGCCAAGGTTCTTGATCATGTCAAGGATGACAAGGTTATTGTTTTCAAGAAAAAACGCAGAAAACGCTACCAGTCAAGAAACGGTCACCGTCAGCAGATGACCCAGATTGAAGTTATTTCTATCTAAGAAAACAGTTCAGGATTTTTAACGTTAATTTCTTTTTCCCATGGCACATAAAAAGGGTGGCGGTTCAACCAAAAACGGACGCGACAGTAATCCTAAATATCTCGGCGTAAAAGCTGCCGGCGGCTCAACGGTCAGTGCTGGCACAATCATTGTCCGCCAGAGAGGAACTGTTATCAATGCAGGCTCAAATGCCGGATTAGGCAGGGATCATACCATATTTGCACTTGTTGACGGCGTTGTCACCTTCCGCAACGGAAGGAACAACAAAAAACAGGTCAACATCATCCCCTGCTGATTTTGCTTGCTGCAAAATAAGCTTATATTTAAAAGCCGTCTTTTTCTTCAAGGCGGCTTTTTTTATGCTCAACCTGATTGCTCGATCTTCGGAGCATAAACATCATTCAGCATCTCTTCCTTTACACCTTTAAATCATTGATTCTTTATGAAAATCACCGTTATCGGAGCCGGAAATGTCGGGGCTACAGCGGCACTTCGCATTGCAGAAAAACAACTCGCAAAAGAAGTCGTACTGATTGACATCGTGGAAGGTATCCCGCAGGGCAAAGCTCTTGACATGTATGAGTCAGGCGCCGTAGCACTTTTCGACACCTGCGTTATCGGATCAAATGACTATAAAGATTCAGCCGATTCTGATATTATTCTTATTACTGCCGGTCTTGCAAGAAAGCCGGGAATGACTCGCGAAGATCTTCTGAATAAAAATGCCGCGATCATCCGTGACGTGACCATCCAGGTGATGAAATACTCCAGGAACCCGATCATCATCATGGTGTCAAACCCTCTTGATGTCATGACCTATGTTGCCAGAAAAACCAGCGGACTACCCAAAGAGCGTGTTATCGGTATGGCCGGCGTTCTTGATGCCGCCCGTTTCAGAAGCTTTATTGCTGAAGCGCTGAATGTTTCGATGCAGGATATCAATGCCTTTGTGCTTGGCGGTCACGGTGACTCCATGGTTCCTGTCGTAAAATATACCAATGTTGCAGGTATCCCTCTGACCGAACTGCTTCCCCAGGATAAAATTGACGCGATTGTTGAACGCACACGAAACGGTGGCATCGAAATTGTCAACCTGTTGAAAACCGGTTCGGCTTTCTATGCACCGGCAGCTTCTGCCGTGGAGATGATTGAGGCTATTGTCAAGGATCGCAAGCGGATTCTTCCCTGTACCACAGCGCTTGAAGGCCAGTACGGCATTGATAATGTATACTGCGGTGTACCGGTCAAACTCGGCAAAAACGGCGTTGAGCAGATTCTTGAGATCAACCTCTCCCCGAGCGAACTCGAAGCTCTCCAGAAATCCGCAGCCGAGGTCAAGGAGAACTGTAACAGCCTTGCCGCTCTCCTCGCCTGAAGAGCACCTTCGGGAAATGCTATATTCTGATGAACAAAAAAAGCGGCTCCGGGCCGCTTTTTTTGCAAAGTACAAAGGCTACAGCTACACCGGCAACGCCGGCTCTTCATGGGTAATGCAGTGAATCGCCCCCAGTCCCCATACCAGATCAAAACAATCAATCCCGACAACCCGCCTGCCGGGAAAACAGTTCTGCAGCAGCTCAATGGCTGAGGCGTCGCGTGAACAGCGATAGGTCGGCACAAGCACCACACTGTTGGCGATATAAAAATTAGCATAGCTGGCAGGAAGGCGCTCCCCGTCAAAAAAGACCGGAGAGGGCATGGGAAGTTTCACGACCTGAAGAGGGTTACCCTCAATATCCGTAAAACTCTGCAGCAACCGGTAGTTCTCCTGGAGCGGTTCGTAATTCAGGTCAGCCGGGTCATCCTCTACGGCGATCACCACGGTATTCTCATTGACAAACCGTGCCATATCGTCAACATGGCCATCGGTATCATCTCCGGCAATTCCATCGCCAAGCCAGAGTACTTTTTGTATGCCGAGATAGTTGCCGAGCTCCCGCTCGATATCGGCTCGGCTCATCAACGGATTCCGGTTTGGATTCAACAGACACGCTTCGGTAGTCAGCAGCAGACCCTTGCCATTGACATCAATAGATCCCCCCTCCAGCACAATACCGGTTGAAACCAGCGGAAGCTGCTCCTGGAAGGCAATCCGTTCCGGCACCGCATTGTCATCATCATAGGGTTCATACTTCCCCCCCCAGGCGTTGTACTCCCAGTCGAGAATAACTTTCTCGGTACGAAATCCGCTCTCGCGGAAGACGAAGTTCGGCCCGTGATCCCTGCACCATGCATCATTGGTCGGAATCCTGTGCAGAAAAACACGATCCAGACGAAGCTGCTCATGACGTGAGTTCCGAAGCAGTTCAAGCACCTCCCGCTCCATTGCTTCATCGAGCACATTGATATGCACCTCTTCGGAAGAGCTCAACCATGAAGCAATCTCAACAAACACGGCGGGTACCGGTTCAAACTTTCCCGGCCATGACTCAAGCCGGTGAGGCCAGGAGAGCCAGGTCGCTTTATGAAAAGCCCACTCGGGAGGCATATAATAGGTCGGATCAGCCATAAGAGATAATCAGTTCAGGGAGGTTGACTGAAGAGCAGCCGCATGCGCTCTGATACGCCTGATACGCTCGACAACCGGAGGATGTGAATAGTTCAGAAATACATAGAAGGGGTGCGGTGTAAGATTTGAAAGATTGCTTCGGGAGAGATTTCTGAGTGCATCACCGAGAGTCACACCTTTATCAAACGTCGAAACCGCATAAAAATCAGCCTCATACTCATGTTTTCTTGAAAGAACCTGCAAAAAAACAGAGAGTATCAGCTCCACCGGAGTGTACAGCAGCATAAAAAAAATCAGACTTCCATACACGGAGAGATTGGTCATGAAAAACGCATCAAAAAGCTGGCGGTTATTCATGAAAAGCGAGAGCAGAAAAAAAAGCGCGCCAAGATTGACGATGCTAAGCACCATGCTGATGATAATATGTTTTTTCTTGAAATGTCCTATTTCGTGGGCAAGCACAGCAACCAGTTCATCAACCGGATGCCCTGAAATAAGCGTATCGAAAAGGGCTATTCTCTTTCGTTTACCGAAACCGGTAAAAAAAGCATTTGCTTTGGCTGACCGGCGGGACCCGTCAATAACATAAATTCCGGCAAGCGGGAAATGCACTGTTTCGGCATAGTGCATGATAGCACGCTTGAGTTCACCCTCTTCAAGCGGAACAAACTTGTTGAAAAGTGGCATGATCCATGTTGGTGCCACATACTGGAGCAGGAGGGAGAGCACTGTCACGCCGCACCAGGCCCAGAGCCAGGCAAGGGGGCCTGTCGTCTCAAAAAACCAGAGCACAGCATAGAGAAGAGGGGTCCCGAGAAGAAGGGCAAGCAGCAGGGTTTTAAAAAGATCAGCCGCAAAAACGGATGGAGTGGTCTTATTAAAGCCGAATTTCTCCTCAATAACAAATGTTCTGTAGATACTGAACGGCAGATCAAGGAGTGACTGCACGAGAAGCAGTATGCCGATATAGAGCACTCCGGTAACAACCGCATCATATCCGAAACCCCTCAGAAGGTTGTCGAGCAGATTGAATCCCCGGCTGAACCAGAAGAGGAGGAGAAGGGCAAGATCAAAGGCCGCGCTGCATAAAGAGAGCGTCGTTGTGGCTCGAAGATACTCCCTTGATTTTCGGCTTGCCTCCTCATCAAACAGGCCGGTAAATTCCTGGGGAACCGGCGCTTCCGATGCTTTGAGATTGAGCAGTTCGGAAACAAGTTTAAGCAGAAAAGTCGTGAGCAGCGCAAAAAATACAACCGTAGCGAATATGTTCATAATGTCAGATAAGAGAGAAATAGTAGTTCATGCAAGCCCGCCCGGTCACTCCTCAAGGTACCGGCTCTGAAGTTCTCCATAGGTTTCAATTCTGCGGTCACGCAGAAAAGGCCAGTGCGAACGGTAAAATCCTATCCTGCTGCGGTCACACTCGGCAAAGAGAATGGTTTCATCCTGATGAGCCGCTTCCTCAATGATCTGCCCAAAGGGATCACAGACAAAGCTGTTGCCCCAGAACTCCAGATCACCTTCCGTTCCAACCCGGTTAGCCGCTGCAACAAAAACGCCATTGGCCACGGCATGACTCAGCTGCATGGTTTTCCATGCCGCCTGCTGCGAACGGCGCACCGCTTCCGACTCTTCATCAGCCGCCCATCCTATGGCTGTAGGATAAAAAATAATCTCCGCACCCTTGAGTGCCGTAAGCCTTGCCGCTTCAGGGTACCATTGATCCCAGCAGATCAGAACACCGATTGTAGCATATCGGGTTTTAAAGACCTTGTAACCCAGATCGCCGGGAGTAAAATAAAACTTCTCGTAAAATCCGGGATCATCAGGAATATGCATCTTTCTGTACTTGCCGAGATAACTTCCATCAGCATCAATCACCGCTGCGGTGTTGTGATAGAGTCCCCGGGCTCTCTTCTCAAAGAGTGAGGCAACAAGAACAACCTCAAGCTCACGGGCAAGCTCCTGCAGAACCAGTGTTGAAGGACCGGGAATCGATTCAGCAAAGCCAAACGGTTCATACGCCTCTGTCTGGCAGAAATAGCGCGTTGTGAAGAGCTCCTGCAAACAGATTATCCTCGCGCCCTTTGCCGCAGCCTCCCTTATTTGCAGGCATGCATTCGCAAGATTTGCAGAGGGATCACTATCTGCGCGGGCCTGTACAAGTGCTATGGTTACGGTTTCGGAATGCATGACTGAACGAGGAGTTAGTATTGAATGAGAATACCAAGGGAAAGCAGAATACCGAAAAGCGTCATCAGCTTTCCGGTACCTGCCAGTACATGGTTCAGCTCCCTCCCCTCGCTCCTGTAGAGCTCCCTCTTCATGCGGAAGGCCAGCGGCAGTGAGAGCCATGAGAGGAGACCAAAAAGAGAGTACCCTTCCAGATAGAGTAACAAAGGAACAAGATAGGCTATAACGGTTAGCGTAACATAGAGACGACGTGCGTAAACGGCACCTATACGGGCAGGAAGCGTCATTTTGCCAACCTTGCGGTCAGTATCAATATCGCGGATATTGTTGACCAGAAGAATATTGACCGAGAAAACTCCCGGAGCTACTGCGGCAAGCAGTACCGGCATGGCAAGCTCATGCGACTGGACATAGTAGGTACCGCCAACCGCGACAAGCCCGAAAAAAATAAAAACAAAGAGGTCGCCGAGACCTGAATAGGCTATCGGATACGGGCCTCCGGTATAGCCCCAGGCAAACAGCAGAGAGAATAAACCGATCACCAGTATCGGCCATCCGGCTGTATAAACCAGGAAAAGACCAAGCAGAAATACAACAAGAACAAGAGAGAGAGAGACCCGTATCATGGTTTTCTCGCTGATAAGCCCTGCGGCCACAGTCCTTGTCGGACCGAGTCGTTCAGCCGTATCAGCTCCCTTGCGAAAGTCATAGATCTCATTGATGAAATTGGTCGCCACCTGAATGCCGAGAGCACAGATGAGCGCAACAAGAGCCGGAAGGAGTTGAAACCGGCCGTCAGCAGCCGCAAGTGCCGAGCCAAGCAGAACCGGCACCGCACCAGCCGGAAGTGTTTTCGGACGGATGGCCAGCATCCAGGAGTGAAAGGGCGACTCTATCGGAAAAACGGATTCATCCATTTTCAGGGGCATTCTTCTTTTCCTTTGCGGCTTTCACACTGCTGAAGGTGTGGCGGATCTTTTCGCCCGGTTTTATATAGGTAAGACTGTGACGCACAGCCATGGCCGCATCACTCAACCCGGTCTGAATAATTTTCAGCTTGCCGGGGTAATAGGCAATATCTCCGGCGGCATAAAGGCCGTCAATGGAGGTCTTCATATGACTGTCAACAACCAGCGCATTGTCCATAAGCTCAAGATCCCATTCGGCAAGCGGCCCGAGATTGGACTTGAAGCCAATCAGAAGAAGCAGGCAATCAGCTTCAAGGATATGGGTTTTCCCGCCCTTTGTCCGGACATGAACTGCAGTAAGCTGGTCGTTCTCGCTATCAACAGCCGTAACCTCGGTGTTCAGATAGACATCAACCCGTCCCTCTTCCCTTGCCTCAAGTACCTCCCTTGCCGTCTTCCCGTGACCCTGAAAGTCAGGCATCCGGTGCACCAGTGTGACGGAGTGCGCAGTGTTCAGGAGGCCGACTGTCCAGTCAAGCGCAGAATCGCCACCCCCGACAATCACAACCCTTTTACCGGCAAAGTCACTGACATTTTTGACCGCATAAAATACCGATGAGCCTTCAAGATGATCAATATCATGCAACTGAGGCAGCTTGCGTGGAGAGAAAGCACCGAGACCTGCAGCAATCAAAAGAGCCCTTGACAAAAAGACCCTGCCTGATCCAACCGTTACTTCAAATGTTCCATCGGCAAGTTTCCTGTACCGGGTGACCGTCTCACCAAGAATGACTTCCGGATGATAACGTTCAGTCTGCTTCCACAAGCTCTCGACAAGTCCCGCTGCAGGAACTTCCTGAAACCCGGCTACATCATAAATATGTTTTTCGGGATAGAGGGCGGCAAGCTGCCCTCCAAGAAGCGGCATACTTTCAATAATACGACAGCTTATATTGTTCATTCCGCACTGGAATGCGGCAAAAATGCCGGTAGGTCCTCCGCCAACAATGGTAAGGTCGCGGATCTCTTCACCACCGTCAAAATAAAGTTTATTTAAGGGCATGAGTTGGATACCGGATTACTGGATATTTTCCTGACTGTGCGCTCTTTCAGGTCCCGATTTTTTCAGGTAGATCATCCCCTGGGGGTCAACCATGCCGTAAAGAACCGCAATAAGCTGCTCCTCATGATCAAACTCATGGATCTCCACATGAACGGCATCCCGCTTTCGCACCTTGTCGCCTTCATTATTTTTAAATAAAAACAGCGCCTTTACTCCTCCGTGAGGAGTCTGACCTTCAAAGAGATAGTTGCCATCTTCAAGTTCATCAAGTGCACAGCCTGAAGATGCCGAATCGATAGGACATGATGCGCACTGAGAGTAAAACCCCTCCTCTGACTGAGCGTATTCACAAACAGGAAATTTCATTACTTCTCCATCTTTTTTTGCTTCCGGGTTTAGTGTGCGGAAATATAATCATTAAAATATTGTTGAAGAGTTCAATCTTTATAGTTTTCTTGTGTCACAGTTTCAACAACAGCACTCAGCAAGAGAACCATGTTAGCCAAGCGGATTATACCCTGTCTCGACGTTCGGGACGGCAGGGTTGTCAAAGGAATTAATTTTGAAGGATTGAGAGATGCCGGTTCCATCCTTGAACAGGCCAGGTTCTATAATAATGAACTGGCTGACGAACTGGTGTTTCTTGATATTTCAGCATCACTCGAATCACGCAGAACAACACTTGAAGAGGTACTGAAAGTTTCCGGTGAAATCTTTATTCCGCTTACCGTTGGCGGTGGCATCAACTCCGTAGAACGCGCCAGGGAGGTATTTCTTCACGGAGCGGACAAGGTCTCGGTAAACACTGCCGCAGTCAACGATCCGGAACTGATCACGCGGATCGCCGAGAAATACGGGTCACAGGCCGTTGTTGTTGCTATTGATATTAAAAAAATAGGCACGGAGTACATCGTCCATACCCATTCCGGTAAAAATCCGGTTGGTCTTGAAGCACTTGAATGGGCGCAACAAGTCCAGGAACTCGGCGCCGGTGAGATTCTGCTTACCAGCATGGACCGTGATGGCACCAAAGAGGGTTATGATAATGAGATACTCGCACGGGTCTCTACCTCGGTACATATACCGGTCATCGCATCCGGTGGTGCCGGAAGCCTTGAACATCTCTATGACGGGTTTACCAAAGGCCACGCCGATGCGGCACTGGCAGCCTCTATCTTCCACTTCCGCCAGCACTCAATCCGTGAAGCAAAGGAGTACCTCCATGAAAGAGGCATTGCCGTAAGGCTCTGAAAGGGGAAGCTGAACAGCTTGCAGATCAATTTTGAGGATCAACCTGAGGCCCGGAATTCACACATCCTCCTCCGCTTTGAGCTGTTCGCGAATATCGAGCAACTCCTTCTGTCGAGATTCGCTGGATAGTGGATAGGATAAATCAAGGGATTCCAGCGTATCAAGAATGACCCTGGAAACAATCAGCCGGGCATTTTCCTTGTCATCAGCCGGAACAACATACCAGGGGGCATGTTTTGTGCTGGTGGCTCCAAGACATGCCTCATAGGCTTTCATATACCCGTCCCAGTACTTCCTCTCCTCAATGTCGGCCATACTGAGCTTCCAGTTCTTTTCCGGAGCATCTATCCGGCTGAGAAAGCGCTTTCGCTGCTCAGCTTTTGAGAGATGAAGAAAAAACTTGACAATCCTTGTCCCGTTTCGGTAGAGATGCGTTTCCATATCAACTATTGACCGGTACCGGTGCTCCCAGATTTTTCCTCCGCTGATAACCTCATCTGCGATCCCCTCTGCTGAGAGAATTTCAGGATGAACCCGCACAATGAGCACCTCTTCGTAATAGGAACGGTTGAATATCCCTATATGGCCCCGCTCGGGCAGACAACGATTGCTTCTCCAGAGAAAATCATGTTCAAGCTCTTCTGCGGAGGGGTGCTTGAAACTGAACACCTGACACCCCTGGGGATTTACTCCCGTCATGACATGCCGGATAATACTATCCTTGCCGGCTGCATCCATTGCCTGAAAAATCAGAAGCAGGGAAAAACGGTTGTCAGCATAATGAACATTCTGAAGTTTTCGAAGATGCTCAACCTGCAGGGCAAGCATCTCCTTATACTCTTCTCTGGAGCTGTAGAGCGGTTTGACAAGCGTCGGAAGCGCGCTGAGATTAACGTTCGTACCTTCCTGGACACAGAGTGCATCACAATCAAAATGCATAGAATGAAACGCTACAGGTTGATGTCATAAACAACTTCGCGGAGTCAACTGCTCTCCTGTGAGCAAAAACATAAAACCGTAAACTTCTGCTCACCTCCACTCAACTCATTTCAGGAGCAGTTCGTTCTGAATGGGGATAAACAACAGTAACCGTTTTTTTAAGTTAAATTTAAGTTTTGCCATAGACTTCTTTAAGAATCACCGGCCTACATTGGTACACTTGAAACTGATTGTTCACTCAACTACACATCTGTCTGATACGATGAAAGCGTCCATGAAATCCTGGGCAACACCCCTTGCCTCCGGAGCATTTACCATTTCAGCAGTTACCGGTCTTTTGATCTTTTTTGACATTGAAATCGGAATGGTTGAGGATGTCCACAAGTGGCTGAGCTGGCTCCTTGTCGGCGGAGTTCTTCTGCATCTTCTCTCCAACTGGAAACAATTCACCGGATATTTCTCTAAGAAACCGGCAATAGCCATCATAGCCACAGCGCTTCTTGTCACCATAGCCTCCCTTCTTCCTCTGTTCGGTGAAGATGAAAAAGAGGGTGGAAAAGAACAAGCCGGCAGGAATGCAGCAAAGGCACTTGAAACATCATCACTGAACACCGTTGCCCTCGTTCTGAAAACCTCTCCCGGTCTCCTGATTGAAAAACTGGTAAAAAACGGTATTGTTGTAAAGAATCCGGCATTAACGATTGAGGAGATCGCTCGCGACAACAGCAAAAACGAAAACGAAGTGCTTGCTTCACTATTAGAAGCTTCCAGTCAGAAAAATGGTACACGCGACTAACAATATTAAAACTTATGAGACTTCTTATCATTGAAGATGAGCCTGGAATAGCCAGATTTCTCAAGGACGGACTTGAAGAGGAGTATTTTGCCGTTGATCTTGCCCATGATGGCAAAACCGGCCTCGATATGGCCATGACCAACGAGTATGACCTGCTCATCATCGACTGGATGATCCCCGCCCTGAGCGGCATAGAGGTATGCCGTCAGGTCCGAAAAGGAGGAAGCACCGTTCCCATCCTCTTTCTGACCGCTAAAGATACCCTTGAGGATGTTGTATTCGGTCTTGATGCCGGAGCCAATGACTACATTAAAAAGCCTTTTGAGTTTGAAGAGCTGCTGGCCCGCATCAGGGTGCAGCTCAGAACGACAAACCGGGTAGAAGAGTCGTTGAGTGTCGGAAGCCTGAGTATCAATCCGGTAACGCATCAGGTATTCTCCGGCTCAACCGAACTGACACTGACGCCGAAAGAGTTCGCCCTGCTTGAATACCTGATCCGTAACAAGGACCGGGTTTGTACAAGAAGCCGCATTATCGAGCATGTCTGGGATATCCATTTCGATTCCGATACCTCGGTCATCGATGTCTATATCACCTTTCTGCGCCGCAAACTGGAGAGTGCAGGATGCGGCAACATTATTCAAACCATTCGCGGAGTCGGTTATATCGTGCGGGAATCCTGATCAAAAGCCATGAGCACCTCAATTCAATCCAACCGGAATAAAAGACCCGGCTCCCTGAAAAAAGTACCGGAGTTCAGTCTGCGCAACCGTATTGCGTTCTATTATACCGCAGCGACAGGATTTTTGATTGCCATCGTGTTTATGATCATCTACTTCACGGTTGAGAGTATCGTCTACAAACAATTTGATGACGAAATCAAAAAAGAGATTCTGGAAGTACTCTCGGATGCGAATGTCTCCACCTATCATTTCAAGGGTTATGCCATTGTAAAGGATTTTGAAAGCATCCGGAACCTTGACACCAATGACCATGACAATCTCATGAACGAAGAAAACGAAGATGATGCCGATGACGGGAAGAATAAAAGCAGTAATGAGAATACAAATCTTGATACCGAATTTATTCAGATAGTCGACACAAAGGGGGAGGTTCTCAATAAATCAAAAACCTTGTCCTGGTGCGTTCTTTCATTCGATCCGAACCGGAAAGGCACAGACTATTTCAATACCAGTTTCGGAAGTTCATTGGTACGCCAGGCACAGGTGCCGCTGGTGAATCTTGACGGTACCACTGAAGGATACCTGATTGTAGCACTCCCGCTTAAAAACGCCCTGCGAGTGCTGCACGACCTGCAGAACATTTTTCTCTTTGCCTTTCCCGTCATTATTCTCACGCTCTTTGCTCTCACTCGCTTGATTGCCGGAAAAAGCATTCGCCCTGTCGAAAAGATTATTGAAACCGCAGAAAAGATGACGCAGTCGAATCTGCATGAGCGAATTGTGCTGCCCTATCATCATGACGAGTTGTACCGATTGTCCTCAACCATCAATGCCCTGCTTGACCGGATGCAGGATGCATTCCAGCGTGAAAAACAGTTTACCTCTGACGCTTCACATGAATTGAAAACACCTTTGGCTGCCGTAAAAGGAACGCTTGAAGTGCTAATCCGGAAACCCAGAGAGCGGGAGCACTACGAGAGCCGAATTCACTTCTGCCTGATGGAGTTAAACCGCATGGCAAGACTCATCGACCAGCTTCTTATGCTCGCCAGAAACGAGAGCAGCAAGATGAAACCCAATATAGAGCTGCTCATGCTTACCCCTCACCTTGAGGATGTAATAGCCAGAATTCAGCCATCTGCATATGAAAAAAATATTTCAATCACAGCTGATCTGCTTGACAACATAAAAGTCGCAGCTGATCCGGCAATGCTTGATATGATTTTCGAGAATATTCTCACCAATGCCATCAAATACTCTCCCGAGGGCTCTTCGATAACGCTCGGTACAGAACAAAAAGATAATACCATACTCTGTACCGTAACCGATCAGGGGATCGGAATCCCGGAAGAGAAACTGCACGCGGTCTTTGAACGCTTTTACCGGGTTGACGAGTCGAGAAGCTCAAGCACGGGAGGATTCGGCCTTGGACTGTCGATTGTAAAAAAACTTGCCGACCTGCAGAATATCATGGTAACACTGGTCAGTGAAAAAAACAGAGGAACGACCTTCACGCTGACGTTCCAGATACCAAAAGCAGGCGAAATATAACAGCCAGGAAACAAACAGTCATTCTTGATTAACGCTACAGAATAATGTGGAAATCAGTTCTTGTACAACGCACCATACCACTCACGATCTCTTACCTGCTGCTGATTCTGGCAGCCATAGCGCTTGACTCTCTTCTGCATGCCCTGAATCTGGTCTGGATAGGCAGATATCTCGGAATTGCCGGCACCCTCTCTCTTGCCTTTTCATTTATCTATTCTGTGCGAAAAAAGAAGCTGATCCAGAATGGCCCCATGAAGTTTTTTCTTAAGCTTCACTGTCATTCCGGATGGATCGGCACACTGATGATTCTTGTCCATTCAGGCGTTCACTTCAATGCCATTATACCATGGACGGCAACGACACTCATGATGATCGTGACGGCAAGCGGCCATGTCGGGCAACATCTGCTTAAAAAGGTCAAGGAAGAGGTGAAGGCTAAAATGCAGCAACTCGGGATCAGTGGTGATGTTGAAGAAAACATTGAGCAGCGGCAGTACTGGGATACCCTGACGGTAAAAACACTTGAGAAATGGCGGACCGTGCATATGCCGATGGTCTCTTTTCTGATCGCACTGACCCTGACCCATATCCTTACCATATTTTTCTTCTGGAACTGGAGGTAAACCGTTGAAACCACTTTTTGTTTTTATCGCTACAGCCATTATTCTCGGCGCTCTTGTTGTAGCATTCCCCGAGGTGCTGATTACTCCCGGCCCTCTGATGCGAGGCCATCAGACGCTCAACAGAGAGTGCCTGAGCTGTCACACACCGTTTCGCGGGGCCAGAGCCGTGCAGTGCATAAGCTGTCACAAACAGAACGATATCAGCGTTAAAAACGTAGCCGGCAAACTGCTCCCTCCGGACAGCAGCAAGGTTCTTTTTCACAAGGGACTTAATCCCGCTTCGTGCAATGAGTGCCATACCGATCACAAGGGGAAAAATGCCGCCAAAGCCTTTAAACCGTTCAGGCATGAAGAGATATCTCCTTTGCTGCTGAAAAACTGTATCGCCTGTCACAGAACTGACAAACCGGACGATATCCGGCATCGCTATACAAAAGGCAATTGTGCGGAGTGCCATGGCAAAAAGCACTGGAAACCGGCAATATTCGATCATCGCATGCTGAACACGGTATTTGCCTCACAGTGCATAGAGTGCCATAAAAGCGACAAGCCCGATAATAATCTGCACCGCACCATGAATCTTGGTTGTGCACAATGCCATGGCACGAGAAAATGGAAACCCGCAACCTTCAGCCACAGCAAGCTGAACGCTAAAAATGGCTACCAGTGCATTACCTGCCACAAGAGTGACCGGCCGAACGACAAACTGCATCGTCAGTCGCCTGAAAATTGCGGAGCATGCCATACAACCGGTAAATGGGAGCCGGCTACCTTCTCTCACAACAGACTGAGTGCTGCGGACAGAAACCTGTGCATCTCATGCCACCGATCTGACAAGCCGAATGACAATCTGCACCGCTCTTCACAGGCAAACTGCGGAGTGTGCCATACAACCGGTAAATGGAAACCGGCTACCTTCAGTCACGGCAAGGCCGGCAGCGGAACTGCCGGTCAGTGCATCTCATGCCACAAGAGCGACAGACCGAATGACGATCTGCATCGGAAATACACTGCGGGTTGTTCGGAATGCCACACCACCAAAAAGTGGAAACCGGCTACCTTTAACCACAGCAGGGTGAGCGGAACAAACGGTAAAACGTGCATATCATGCCACAAGAGCGACCAGCCGAATGACACGATGCACCGCTCATCACAGGCGAACTGCTCTTCATGCCACAGCACAAAAAGATGGAAACCGGCAACATTCAATCACAACAAATATTTTGTGCTCGACAGTGACCACAGGGCAAGCTGTGCCACCTGCCATCCCGAATCAGGCAACTACAAAAAGTATACCTGCTATAACTGCCATGAGCACTCACCATCCAGGATAGCCGCAGAGCATCGTGAAGAGGGCATCTATAACTATCAGAACTGTGTAAAATGCCATCGGAGCAGCAGGGAACGGGAGAATGATTGAGCATCTTTTGAAAGAGGTTCGGGTTGAATTCGGGCGTTACCATGATCAGATTAACGCCCGAAAACCGAAATCGTTCAATTAATGAGCGCTTGATTGATCAGTTTTGCGGCAAAACTGGTATCAATCAGATCATCAACCAAAGCAGCTGGCTGTGCACTCTTTTTGAGCAGGTTTTCAGCAATCAGAACCGGCACGATTTTCTTCAAATTCCGGATGTCCTGTGTATCCGGAATGGCTCGGGATAAGTCAATGTGGCTTACGACCAGTTTGGCAACAGGCAGAGAGACTTGCCAGGCGTCTGAACAGATAACGGCAAGGTCATCCGGGTGGCGGATCGACCACTTGCGCGCACTCTCATAGACCTTGATAACCCGTGCAACAACATCGGGATATGTTGCTGCAAATGACTCGGTAACTGTTAAATATCCTGAACCAAGGAGCTCGCTTTTTGTATAGATCTCCTGTGATCCTCGTTCCAGCTGGCTTTGAGAGCAATAATAATCTGAACCCACCCACGCGGCTACACGCTTCACCTGAAGCTCTTCAAGCCCCTCCTTTGGCGGCTTGGACACAATAACAACGTCACTTGGCCTTATACCGGCGTCATGCAATGCCCGCAGCAGGAAAAGGTAGGAGTCGGTACCCGGAGTAGCCGCTATTTTTTTGCCTTTTAAATCCTGAAGGCTGTTAACTGGAGAATCCCGGGTAACAAGAAAGGCCGCCCACTCCGGATGTGAAAAGATGTATACCGCCTTGATCCTGCGTCCCTTTGCCTTGTTCAGCACCGAGGCTATCGCAGATGTAGAGGCAATATCTGTTACTCCTGTTTCCAGAAAATCCACTCCCTGGTTGCTTCCCTCGCTGAAAACCCAGCGTACAGGCAGATTGTCACTCTGAAACTCCGTTTCCAGCCAGCCGAATTTTTTCAATACCAGAGAGATGGTATTGAAATTTGCGTAATCAACCCTTAACTCCGGGGGGAGAGGATCAGCAGTCAAAAGAGATGGCATCACCGACGACACCCATACTGCCATGATGACAGCAACCAGCCTGACAAGAAGTTTACGCATTGCTCTCCCTCCGATAGTTAACCATGCTACAACGCATTTTTTGGAAACATGAATTTGTAGAACGTATTAAAAAACAGCTGCGCCATCTCGGGGTTAAGATGCTTTAAACGGCCATAAACCGCCATTCCTTTCTCAACAGAACCGGTTTCCAGATAGAATCTGCCCAGATTAAAAAGCGCTGTATTGTGATCCGGATTGATGCGCAGGGCCTCCGTGTAGGCATGCAAAGCCTCCTCTTTCCGGTGATCATTCTCATAAGAAATACCAAGATAAACCCATGCATCAGTATAATCCGGGTTGATGCGCAGGGCCGACTTGTAGGCCTCGTACGCTTCGGATGGCTGAGCAGCATGACCATAAGCTCTGGCTAAACTCAGGAGATAGTTGGCATTTTCCGGAGTGATGCGCACTGCCTGAAGGTAAGCCTTGACCGCTTTGTCGAACTGCCCCCCGTCACTGAAGACCAGCCCTAAACGATACCATGCAGATGCGTCACGAGGAGTAATGCGTACCGCCTGCTGATAAGCCGCTATGGCTTTGTCTGTTTCACCATTCTGGACATAGGCCATGGCGAGATTGAACCATCCGACAGCATATTCACTGTTTAGCCGGACTGCCTGACGGTAGGCTTCAATCTTTTTTTGCTTCTGCCCCTCCCGTCCGTAGGCAACCCCGAGATCAACCCAGTATTGCGCATAGTCCGGACGACGCCGGATTGCTTCGGTATATGCATCAATAGAGAGCGATAACTCCCCTCGCTGCAGGTAGGCAAAGCCCAGATATCCCCAGGCCTCTCCACTTCCCGGCATCTGTTTTATCCAGTTCTTGCAAAACAATATCATCCCCCCCCAATCCTGTCGCTCCTCCAGTGCATTGACTTGATACACATTGCCAAGATCGGCGGATAAAATAGTGTTGTTCTGCACTGCAATCCTGTTTGGGAGGTCGAGAATCCATTCGACCGGCAGGGCAAAATTCAACTGCTGGCCCTGTTTGAAAAAATAGGTTGGCAAACCTATCAACCGTCCATTTTCATCAAACAGCCCGCCCCCGCTCGATCCTGCTGATATCGGCGCGGTAGTCTGGATATAAAACCCCTTATCTACAGGCCTCAAGCCCGATATAATGCCGTCAGAAAAGGTCAATTCCAACCCCTGAGGAGCTCCAAGAGCATAGACCTTGTCGCCTGTCTTCAACTCGCGGGTAGTTCCCAGGAGGAGTTTCGATTCCGGCAGACCCGGAACGCTGAGTGAACAGACATCCCTGAATCGATCGAAATAGAGAAGTTTGGAAGGATACTCCCTCCCCTTGTAAATAACCGTAAGTTTTCCTGTCGGCTCGACAACATGATAGTTGGTAGCCACTTTACCGGAAGAGAGTATAACACCGCTGCCAATGCTTTGCAGCTTCTCACTTTTATCATAGTTATGAATGACCACGACGCTGCCTGAAACCTCCGCAAATACCTCGGCTGCATTTTTGGCCTTTGCCGGAAGGGGTGCAGAGATTATGAAAAACGTTGCATAAAGCAACAGGAAAGAGAGCTGTTTCAGACAGGAGATCAAGCTGGATTGATCAGAAGAAGTTCCAGCTGACCGAAAAATTGCGCAATCAAAAAGTTGTTTTTCGTGCGCGTTCATCTGCAAAGGAGATTAGCTGTCCGGATTCATATCAAAACGCTTTAAAGATTAAAGTAATAAAGAAAGACGACAATATCACTTCTTTATTACAGGCCAGAATGAATCCAGGCGGCTATACCCTGAAAATAAGGGGGGCTTACAGGATTCTCCTCGGGAACATCAGCTTGTTGAAGTCAGTAAAAAACAGTTGGGCAAGCTCGGGGTTGAGCCGCTTGAGACGGGAATAGATCTCCCGGGCCTCCTCCCGGTTATTGTGCTCCAGGTAATCCTTGCCGAGGTTGAACAGGGCAGCATTATGACCCGGATTGATGCGAAGCGCTTTCAGATAAGCCTCCCGCTCTTCAGCCTCTCTGCCGGCAATGCCATAGACAACACCAAGGCTTACCCATGCATCATCATAATCCTGCTTGATACGCAGAGCCTCATTATATGCCTCAATCTGTCTGGCCCTCTGATCAATCAACCCGTATGCTTCACCTAATTTCAGCCGGTATTGGGCATTTTCAGGGGCTATGCGTACTGCATGTTCAAAAGCATCGACCGCCTTTGCTGCCTGACCCGCATCACGACAGACAAGCCCTGTATTGAACCAGACAGATGCATCATCAGGGTTAATACGCACCGCCTGCTGGTAAGCATCTACAGCTTTGTCAAAATCTCCGTTCTGGACATAGGCAATACCAAGATTGATCCAGCCGAGAGCAAAGTCATTGTTTATTCGTACAGCCTGACGATAGGCCTCAATTTTCCTGACGGTCTCACCTTCCCGCCCATAGGCAATCCCGAGATCAGCCCAGTAGTGCGCATAATCAGGACGAATCCTGATCGCATTCTGCAGGGCATCTATAGCCAGGGCCAAATCTCCTTTCTGGAGATGAGCAAACCCCAAATACCCCCATGCGTCGCTGCTTGAAGGGACCTGCGTGGTCCACTTTGTACAGAGAACAATCATTCCGCCCCAATCCTGCTTTTCTTCAAGCGAATTGACTTGATAGGTCCAGTCCGAATCCACTCTGTTTACCTGATTGGCAACAGCATGGCGGTTAGGCAGGTCTATGATCCACTCAACCGGCAGTGCGAAATTCAACTGCTGACCCTGCTTGAAAAAATAGGTCGGAATGCCTATCAATCTGCCCTCTTCATCAAAGAGGCCGCCGCCGCTTGAACCAAGTGATATCGGTGCCGTGGTCTGGATATAGTGACCTTTGTCCACATCCCGCAAACCGGAAATAATGCCGTCAGAAAAGGTAAGTTCCAAACCCTGGGGTGCGCCTATGGCATAGACTTTTGAGCCAACCTTGAGCTGATTGGTATCACCCGGAATGAGTTTTGATGCTTCAAGACCGGATACATCAAGTGAGCAGACATCACGGAAGCGATCGGTATAACCCGGTCTTGCAGGATACTCTTTTCCCTGATAGAGAACCGTCAGACGACCTGCTTTTTCAATAACATGATAGTTGGTAATAACATGGCCGGAGGAGATTACAATACCACTGCCCAGACTTTGCAATTTGTTGCTGTTATCATAGTTGTGAATCACCACAACACACTCTGATACCTGCGCAAAAACCTCTGCAGCAGTTTTGGCCAAAACAGAGTTACCGGTGAGGCCTATAAGAAGCAGGAGAGAAACGCATAATCTGCACAGCTTCCCGAATGAAAAAACATCAGAAAGAGCGTCGATCGCACAAAACCTGTCGGGAAGCCTGACTGACTTGAGATGCTTTCCGAGCCGGATAAAATGTAATCTGTGCGAATTCATATGACCTGATCTTCTTCACATCGTGCTGAAAAACCAATTCCTGCCATATTACACCAATAACTCACCATACAACCAAATAGAGAGGCATACTTTCATTGAACCTTGAACAGGACTACGGCGATTATAAACCATCATACAAGTTTGCGTTCAGACAATCCACACGTATGCTCACTCTGTTTCATCGTCACGATAGCGCTCTTTTCGGATTCAATACGTGCTTTTTCAATACTGAAAACAATACTTTTCCGGCTCTTCATCTACTCTTTTTTCGTCATTTTATATATTTTTTATATATAAAAATCATATCCGTATATTATTTATATATAATACTTTACAGTTATTTATCACTCCAACAAAAAAGTAACATTTATAGTTTAAAAACGTGAATAAATTATTTCAGTTAGCCTGTAATCGATAAAATAACTTTGCTCTTTTTTTGGCTTTTATGGCAAATATCTCATCATTTTGCCTGTCTGTAGGGGAAATAACACGTCATCCGAACCGCAACAATAATGACCAACCGCCATCCGGGAGCCGAATACTCGACATATTTCTGGTACTGATTCCAGGCATCCCTGCTTGCTGCTTCTGATTCAATGGGAAATAAAAAAAGCCTGCGGGTGGCGGGCTTTGAGGAAGGGATGTGGACGACAGAAGATTCGAAACAAGGATTGCTCCGATCCTGAACCGAATCAGCAAAAGGAGTCTCAGTCGATCAGATTGAGTTGACAAAATTTAGCCACAATGAGTTGCCTGTAGACTGTTTGCATCCTCTTGTCAGGAAAACTGTTGTCGATCAGACGGTTCCACACCTTTCCTGCTCGACAGGACCTCGTTCATATCTGAACAGGCTCAGCACCTGATTGACCTTATCCATGCGCAACGTTTTCTTCCCCTGCTCAAGATCGCGAATAAAATGAAGCCCTGTACCGGCTTTTGCGAGCAGTTCCGGTTGGGTCATGGTTCAAAGACGTTCGTCTGTCCACGAACAAATTCAGAGAGATCATTCATAGCCATATAGATACCTGAACGGGTATAAATTCAAATGAATAAGCCACTTGTATACCCGAAAGGGTTTATTCATTATTTCCGACAGCATGGTACTGCTCACCCCCGACAGCGTTTGCTTCAAAAAATCCGGATAAATCCATGCAGACATGGTCCCTGACCATTCTGCCCGAAGAAGCGGTAATCCGGATGAGTTAAAGAATCATTTTTGCCACAGCCAAGTGATCCCGTTTTACAGGCTCACGTCCGTGACGCCTAACGTGTTCGCGGATGAGCAGTGCTCCGCGACGAAAAGTTTATTTGATGGCACGGAGCACTGCTCATCCGCTTGTTCGCCCGCATGCGGGCAGACAGGCGGATGCCCGTATTGAACCTAGGGTTATACATTGAGTTCAATGTCCCCACCAACAATTTGATTGCTATCACGGCCGATCCCCACAAATTTTCCAGTAAGTTTTTGGGGATTATGGGGGACATATAAAACGATAAGGCCATGCTGAAATACGGAGACATCTTTATTCTTGTAACTAAGATGCAAATGGTCATCTCGATAAAATCCTCCCGCAACCACAAGAGATATCTGTTGGGTGCCATCTGTGTATTGCCCATAACCAACTATTAGTTTTCTCTTCACCTTAAGGTTTAGATTGATCGAATAGCTTTTTCCACCCTGAGTAAAGTTGCCATTCCATCTCTTTGAAATCGCCTTCTTTCTAGCGTCTGTGATTGGCAAAATGGCATACACATTTTTTACGCCATCATAAAGTACATTCGATAGGATGCCAGTACCCACAGAGCCGCTGGCGAAAGCAGCAATTAATGCAAGTATTTCATTACCAGTCATTTGGTACCTCCCAAAGCAAGTGACAATGCATAACGCCAAGAGTAACCTGCCGCCGCCACTGAACTATACGCGATTAGCGCAACGTTGCTCCCGGCGGTCAGGTTGACCCATTTGTTATGTATTTGTTATTTCGTAAAGCATTCAGTTATCAAATTAACGATTTCTTCTTGTACTACTTCTTTTGTGATTTTAGGCAGTTCATACTCATATCGCTTACCAGCTGAACCACCTCGACTGGGCATCATTGTGCTAACGTGGGTATAAGTTTTGTTGTCGTACGTGCCAGCAATAAAAGATATATGTGGGAAACTTCGATTGATGTAATCAGGCTGTTTTCCTTCTGGATATATTTCAAGATCTATCCTTGCAGCTGTTGTTTTTTTATCATGATCGATACTTTCGTCATTCTGTTTTATTTCAAACCGATGACCTCTTCCTTTGATAATATTGCCCATTTCCTCCATGGTTGGCCTGATGACGTCTGCACACTTTTGCTTGAAATTTTCTAAATATATTTCATGCTCAGTTTTTTTCCTTTCGACCTCATTTTTGATTTCAGTTTGTTTCTGATCGTATTTGTCAAACGCGACATTTAGTTTGTCGATTGGATTTCCAGACATATATCCTCCTTTTTTGTGATGCATAACGTGAAAGTGAGCGGTCTGCGCGGCGTTTTGCGCAGGTCCGCTCAACTGTAGGGTTAGGGCTCACGCTTCGCATAAGCTTCCAAACGCGTAAAGTATTCGGGCAGAAGTTCCTGTCGGCCGGACATGCCAATGACTTGACCTCCTGCAATGAGCCCAAGCGCTCCCGCCACATCGAGAGCATTAGCAAGATCTTCCTCGGAATAATTTCCCTCGACTCTCCCTCCCGAGTGCCGACGTGATACCTGATGGAATCCCGTATGCGTAAAGCCGTTCAGGGCGGACCACGCCGTTTCCTTGAAACGTGACAGAACACCGTTGGGTGTACCGATCTTGCCTTCAATCTCTCCAATAAGTTCAGCGAAGCTCTTATCGAGTTTCCCCTTCTTGAACTTCTGCAACTCTTTGTCAGTGGCACATTGGAGAAGCCACATTCCGCGAACGAGGGACTCGGCGAGCACCCGAAGAAGCGCCATTTCTGAGCCATGGAGTTCCGACGAATGCAGGAGCGCAATCGCGGCCTGATGTTCAATTGCGACGTCAAAGCAACCGACGGCAACCAAGGATCGCTCATCGGCAGGCAGCGACAAGTTCGTCGTGCGCACGTCTATCCACTCCATTACCTCAAGAAGCCTTGTGTGCTCCGCAGCCGCTTTCATGTGGGCCCTAACAATAATTAGATGGATTCGCCTATACTGCAAATTTGTTAATTCTAACTCATATAACCCGCAAATTCAAAACCATATAAAACACCGTTAATTTCTATATTTTAAGCCGCTTATACCATAAATCTCTTTTTATTTCAGGGTCTTATATGGATCGGTATAAAAACGCTGCTTACAACCCGTAACTCCAAAAGTTCTTGAATAGCTCGAATGTCTGTAAATATACGTCATATTCAGCAAACTTACTTGAGTTGTATCAATCTTCACTGTTGCTGACCGCCTGATGCAGCTCATCTTCATCGGCTATGGTGTCCTGCACCAGATCATCGATAAACCGGTGACCGCCAGCCATCTGAGTTGCCACATACTCAACGAATTTCTGTTACTGATTCCAGGCCTCCCTTCTTGCTGCATCTTTTTCATTCTCGCCGATACTCGGGGTATGGGCAAACCAGAGCTGCACAAAAACAGCAAACGCTTCTGTCATTGAATTGATATCAAGTTCAAGCTGGGTTGCATGACGGCCTAGCCCTCGCAAGAACTGCCTTCAAAAGCATTCTCGTAAGTCTTTGAGTGAAAATTGATTAATCTGTATGCTTTAGGTCTGGCATACAGTGTTGTCCTTCGTGATTGATGGGTAACGACGTTTTTTTTAAGCAGTCGCCCAACACAGCAATGCAGCTATGATAACGAATGTCGATAATTATTTATTAATTCATCATATTAACCATACTCAAAGAGTAACTTGTTTTTATAATGCAACTTTATAAACATACAAAGACCGCTACGGTCAAAACTGTCGGCTTGAAGAACTTGTTATACAACAGCTAACTTTTTACTAATAATTCTTTTTGTGCAAATGCTGCATACAAAAAATTTGGATTTATTCTTGAAATATCTTCTTTTCTAAAAGCATCAAGAACTGCATTTGCTAATCCAACTAATGAACTTACACCAGGGACTGCAGAAACTATTGCACCTACTTTACTTAATCCTATATTCCCAAATCCACTCTTTTTCATTGCATCAATAATCAATTCAATTTGGTCAGCAGATTCTTCCTTAAATAATTCAATTCTACGTTTTTTTAATTCCGGGTCGTTTATATCGGCTATTGTAATAAGCTCTCTTTCAACATTATTTCTAAAAGATTTCAAGTCATTATGATGTGAATCTTTAAAATTTTTTATTTCAAATGCCGAAAGCCTACGAGTAGGGGCTGGAAGAATATCGCTCAAAACTTCTAATCGCAATTTTTCTAATATTCTTTCCGTAGCAATTACGCTTCCGCTAGATGAAAGAAATTTATTCAAATAACTTATATCGTCTGTTGTTGGGGCAAAATCTAACTCACTAATTTTACCAAGAGTAGCTGCAAGATAAGACATAAATTCAATTGCTGTATCTTTTTCCACGTAATACCAAGCATAATCAATTCGTTTGGCTAACTTAAGGTCGACCAAATCGCTTTCAATGCCTTCCATTTTTTCAATATGAATTTTAAACATTCGTTGATCAATAAAAGCGCTCCTTCTTTTATCAAGAATACTTGCATCAAATTGTGTAAGGTAATGAGTGAATGCATTACGGAAGTTTGGAATTTTCCATAGATATTGACTGGGAATGATTTGCTGAATTAATTCTTCTGTAACCAAACTTCTCGTATGACAATTTAATTTTTCTGGATTATCAATAAAATCATAAGGGATGATAGCCCCAACTTCGTCCCAGTATAAAAGCATTCGACTAAACCACGCTGTATCGGGAACGTTGATATACGGAAAATATAGTATTTTGTTACTCATATTGTTTATCCTCTGTTATATAACGATTAAGTTCAACCGCACAGATTTTTTGCGTCGGTTTTGGCGCCTTGTTGTGTTTTATTTTTTACATTAATTTATCTATAAACGTCCTCGCCCTCGTTGCTTATTTGCCTTATACCGCTCAAATCCAGACACACTACTTGGATGACCATATTCAATATTTTTGCGCCTAATTTGCATAGCGTTCATCAGTTCTTTGCGAATCGGCAAAATTATATTTATTACCATTTCTTCGAATTTATTTTCGTTATGCATTTCTATAAATATTTGCTTCGAAAATGGCGATATATAGGCTTCGCTAGTTGCTATCTCAGGAAATAGAAACCATAGCTTTGACTGATTTATTTCTTTCGTTTCTTGAAAATCAAAAAATACAAGCGCGTTGCTATCATGCCATTCTTTCAATAACCTGCATTCCTCTGGAAAGTGTACTCGTAATATAAGTGGTTCTTTAAATACAGCAACGCTTTCTTCTTTTATTGCTTTTTCAAACTGTAGTTTGTCCGTTTTTCGTCTAGTCCCATCAACGATCCAAACAAGTTTAGAATAAAATGCATTACGTGAACGGCGTTCTTCTGGATTTAGATAGGAGTGTTGAAATTCCAGCACATATCCGGTTTGTGTTTTTACATCTGCGATGTGCTTTTCACCGCTACCGTCACAATGTATTACTTCTTGCCAATCTACAGGAAAATTTCCTTTCCATGAGCGGTGCCAGTTGGTTTCATTTTCCCACCATGGATCACAGCTACGCCCCCCCTTATGTGCCCAATGATTAACTTTAACCTCTCCACATTTAGCAATTAATTCTGCACCACAACTCGGACAGAATCCCTTTGCTCCTTTTGTAGCTTCAGCTTTATCACCATTTATAAGTGCGAATTTCATTTTATCTATCTGTTCAATTTATTACACATAATGTAAAAATTGAGGGGCCGCCCGCTTCTGGGCTTTCCCTTTCGAATGACAGGTTATTCTATGCCTACTCAATTCTGAAATACATATTGGTGTTAATCAAACCTTCAGAGTTTTCCCCATCTATTTTACCAAGATTTTGAGGCATTACTCTTATCACCATCACATAATTTGGACTGCCAATATCTGAAGGAAATCCCTTGACGGCCTTAACCGCAGAACTCGAAAAATCAAGATCACGCATCTGGAAATACCGTCTTGTTATCTGACTCGACAGTGAATTACAAAATTGATACAATGAGTCATCGTAGTGGTTGATAGCACTGGCAACGGAGAGCGGTAAAACTGGAGCATGGGTCACAGATGCGCGTGATCGGAAACCATGCCGTTTGAGCATGTAGTATTCAATATCATCATCAAAGGCCGTTGTGTTATCAACGACAGCGACAGGGTTGTAGTCATAAAGCATCAACATACTATGCGGTGATCTTGCCAAAATTCGCGTTACCTGCTCATGCCGCACCTGCAAAAATTTCGATGTCTCCCTGCCCCTCAACTTTGCCTCAATAAATCCAGCACCCTCGATAAATCCACCCTGAGGAAGATGAAACTGAAAAAGTAAGCCAATGTCGCCGTGGGCGGTTTCCCGTTTCCCATGAAATTTGTAGACTTCCCAATTGATATTGGTTGGAATTCGCCCCTCTGAAATAGACAATGAATGAAAACTGCTCCGGAATTCTTTCAGAATTTGATGGGTGATCGGATCTTCTTTCCAATCGAGAGGAAAAGACCCTGCAACCGTTTTTCTAACAATCTCTTCAATTCTATATTCGAGATACGAAAGGCTCATCATATGATCTCCGGAAATGCATAACTAATAATTAGATGGATCGGCATAAGACCGCTCTTTACAACCCATAGTTCTATAAGTTCCTAAATTGTTAGAGCATCGGCAAATATACGTCATATTCAGCAAACTTACTTGAGTTGTATCAATCTTCACTGTTGCTGACCGCCTGATGCAGCTCATCTTCAGCGGCTATGGTGTCCTGCACAAGGTCATCAATGCACCAATGACCGCCAGCCATCTGAGTTGCCCCTTACTCAACGAATTTCGTGTTACTGATTCCAGGCCTCCCTTCTTGCTGCTTCTGTTTCAATGGGAAATAAAAAAAGCCTGCGGGTGCCAGGCATTAATGAGTTAGGCGCAGCAAAACTTTTTTTCAAGAAGCAGATGGATCTGGTTTTCCGAAGTCATGTCCCATTGACTCAAAAAAGCTATTTACCGTAGAACTGAATGTCATGAAAGAAGTGTCAATAATTGAAAACTGAACCGTCTACAATCCAACTTCTTTTATTCTGTTTTTATCTTTTTAATTGCGACATCACCTTGGACGTTTCGGCACTAACAGGCTTTTCGCAGCGTTACAGAAGTAGTACACTTAAAAATGAGGCGAAAGCTGCAACACGTTCACCTGATCAGCAGAATGGGTAGCGGAAAACTATTCCATAAGAGATGCATTGATCATTACTCCACACTACCAATGGGAGATCCATTATGAATGAACACAGCAAGTGCCCGGTAACAGGTAAAACGGGCAGAATCGCTACCACAGGCAGCAAGACAAACCGGGAGTGGTGGCCAAACCAGTTGAACCTCAAAATGCTTCATCAGCACTCTTCCCTGAGCAATCCGATGGATGAAGGGTTCAATTACGCCGAGAAATTCAGGGAACTGGACCTGGGAGCACTGAAGAAAGATCTCTATGCGCTGATGACCGATTCGCAGGATTGGTGGCCGGCTGACTATGGTCACTATGGCGGACTCTTTATCCGTATGGCGTGGCACAGTGCCGGCACGTATCGTACAGGCGACGGCAGGGGCGGCGCAGGGTCCGGCTCACAACGCTTCGCCCCCCTCAACAGCTGGCCCGACAATGCCAACCTCGACAAGGCACGCAGACTTCTTTGGTCTATCAAGCAGAAGTACGGCAGGAAAATCTCATGGGCCGACCTCATGATCATGGCTGGTAATTGCGCGCTGGAGTCGATGGGATTCAAGACCTTCGGTTTCGGTGGCGGCCGTGAGGACGTCTGGGAGCCCGAAGAAGACATTTACTGGGGCTCAGAGGCCGAATGGCTTGGCGACAAACGTTATTCCGGCGGCCGGGAACTCGAAAAACCCCTCGCAGCAGTGCAGATGGGCCTGATCTATGTCAACCCGGAAGGACCGGAAGGCAAACCCGATCCGGTCGCTTCAGGCAGGGACATTCGCGAAACTTTCGCACGCATGGCAATGAACGACGAGGAGACGGTAGCGCTCATCGCCGGCGGACATACGTTTGGAAAATGTCATGGCGTAGGTGATCCGAAGCTTATGGGACCCGAACCAGAGGGTGCCGGCATCGAAGAACAGGGCCTTGGGTGGATCAGCAGGTTCGGCAGCGGCAAGGGGGACGAAACAATGACCAGCGGTCTGGAAGGGTCCTGGACGACAAACCCGACCCACTGGGACACGGGCTATCTCGATATGCTGTTCAACCACGAATGGGAACTCACGAAAAGCCCTGCAGGCGCATGGCAGTGGACGCCGAAAAATCTGGTCGATATAGAACTCGCGCCAGCCGCACACGATCCTTCAAGACGGGTCAAGACCATGATGTCCACTGCAGACATGGCGATGCGCATGGACCCGATTTACGAACCAATCGCAAGACGTTACCATGAACATCCCGACGAGTTTGCTGACGCTTTCGCTCGGGCATGGTTCAAGTTGACGCACCGCGACATGGGCCCACGCTCCCGTTATCTCGGTATAGAGGTCCCGGAGGAAGATCTGATCTGGCAGGATCCTGTGCCTGCTGTCAATCATGAGTTGATAGATGCGGAGGAGATCATCGATCTCAAGAAGAGGATTCTTGCATCTGGTCTTTCGATTTCGGAACTGGTCTCGACAGCATGGGCATCGGCGTCAACGTTCCGCGGCTCCGACAAGCGCGGAGGAGCCAATGGTGCACGCATCCGGCTCGCCCCGCAGAAGGAATGGGAAGTTAATCAGCCTCTCAGACTGCAGAATGTGCTGCAGATACTTGAAGAAATCCGCAATGAGTTCAACAATGCTCAATCAGGGAGGAAAAAGGTTTCGCTCGCTGACCTGATTGTCCTGGGTGGATGTGCAGGTATTGAAAAAGCCGCAAAAAATGCCGGATACAAGGTGATCGTACCGTTCATACCCGGGCGCACGGATGCGTCACAGGAACAGACCGATGTAGACTCTTTCGGCGTACTCGAACCAGCTGCAGACGGGTTCCGCAACTACCTGAAAACCAGCTTTTCATTATCGGCAGAGGAGCTTCTGATTGACAAGGCGCAACTGCTGACGCTGACCGCTCCCGAGATGACCGTGCTCGTTGGAGGAATGCGCGTCCTGAATGCCAACTTCATGCAGTCACCGCATGGCGTCTTCACAAAACGGACAGAAACGCTCACCAACGACTTTTTTGTCAATCTGCTCGATATGAGCACGATGTGGAAGGCGGTCTCTGAAGCCCATGACATATTTGAAGGTCGTGACCGCAAAACAGGGGAACTCAGGTGGACCGCCACTCGTGTAGACCTGGTTTTTGGTTCGAACTCCCAGCTCAGGGCACTGGCGGAAGTTTACGCAAGTGACGACTCCCGGGAAAAGTTTGTACACGACTTTCTGGCAGCGTGGAACAAGGTCATGCAGCTTGATCGATTCGATCTTGGCTGAGGTTTTACATACTTCATCGCAATGGCGGCGAGGTTGATTCAAGCAACTCATTCCATGAAAGCTCCAGTAATAAACTGTTGGATTTCCGCTTGCCTAAGCGATCGGGAAAAGAACTCTTGCGGGGGGATAAAAAAAGCCTGCGGGTTGGCAGGCTTTGAGGAAGGGATGTGGACGATAGAAGATTCGAACTTCTGACCTCTACAGTGTAAATATCATACTGTGGCTATATAGCATTTATATAAAAGGAGTTACAGGGTTAAATAAATTTTCATGTCGCATCTGCGTCGCAGATTTTTTATCAAAATCTATGAATAAAAATAAAAAACAATTACTTCCCTGCCCTCCTGTTTTGCCCCCTGTGGTATAGTACTCAATCTAATACGATGACTGTATTCGCATAATATGCTGTTGTGGGACCACAGCATCAGTCATGGCAGGATCAGTCATCAACCCCTCTTTTATAGGATAATCATCTTTTCTTTTGTCTTCTGCCATGCATCCCCCGGCATTAAAGGTGCGAGAGAATCCAGAACATACCGTGCCGCCGCCCTGGAATCCCATGAGTTCCCTGTTGTCAGCAGGGGTGAGATATCATCAAGAAAACGAGAGTCATCAAGCTTTTCGAACAGATTCATCTCAAATTCAGCCCTGGATATCTGATGTTCTTCATACTCCATGTACTGCAAAAAACAGGAGACAACCGTTTCAGGATTAACTGCAAGGGTTTTGGCTGTTTGCCACAAGTCAAACAAATCTCTCCCTTTTTTTCGCTGATAGAGCGCCCGCAGCTTGGTACCGAGCAATTCATCGATACGATAGCTTGAGATTAATGCTGAGCCGGTATGCCAGCGGGATGCCATTCTGAATTCAAACTGTTGATATCCAAGTACCGTGAAGTGTTCCCTTGAGTTTATTTCCACTTTGAGCCGTAATGGCAATCCTTCTTCTGATTCCACACGCCAGATCAGCGTTACCCTTCCTTCTGACTGTTTCCGCTTAGGAATACCCAACCAGGGATTGATCTTTTCTTGTACAGCATCCATGATCGGACCGATTGGCCCCGCTTGCATTTGCACCAGATCAATATCCTCTGAATATCTCGCTGGCGGTAGATGAAGCTTGAACAAGGCAGTTCCACCACGAAAAGCCAGATTTTTCGCTACAATCGGGTGTGTGTAAAGTTCAACCAGGGCACGACAGATAATCAGATCCTGCTCAATCTGAGATAACTGAGGCCATGGAGCATTGACTCGCCATGCGGTTATATAATCAAGAGGGATCATATTTCCGGTTCTACCTTTTCATTTGGCATTAGCCTCCAGCGAGCCACCATTCGAACGCCACTGTAAGGTTGTGACGGGGAGAGCGGAGTCGGCACAGGTTTGCGACCTGCAACATATTCAGCCAATCCATCGGCTAATCCGGCTTCACCAATCAAATCCAGCAAGTAACCCAATCGCTGAGACCATGCTATTGGAGAGAGTGCTGCTATTTCAGCCAACTTCCCGCCGTCAAGATATTCTGCAAGTTCAGATAAAACAGTTGCCGTATTGTCCAGACCCCCTGCATGATGCGGATACCCGGTTAGATCAAATGCTGTGACCTCAGGGGTCGATACTTTAACATAACCGCGAGGTGTCTTGAAATCCTGCACAGGCATAAGCGCTGCGTTCTTGCGTATGATGAAATCAATCCTCACATCCCCACAACTGATATCCGGTCGAGCATGTTGCAGGAGAACCTGAAAAGCCTGAGGGCGTTGATGAGCTGCACCGTAGTGTTCGGCAGCGGTAAGCATGCCTGCATAATAGGGTTCTTTCAGGTGTTCCATCAAAAATGGAATAAACTGGTTTGCGGGCAAGCATCCCGTCTTCCGGTATTCCGGGGGAACGATAACATAAAATCCCCGGTACGGCATGGCAACTTCACCCTTATGCCGCAGACGACGCAAGGCCGCACGGGTAGAGATAACGCCTGATCCCAGCGCGTCAGAAGCTTCAACGCCACTGAAACAGAATACGCCTTTGGCTTGCAAAGCGTCAATGTAGTCCGAAATAAACATACCGGTAATTACATGATTCAATCGAATAAAGCAACACTATTCGTTACTTAATACAATTGATGCATTGTATGGATAGCACAGACGATGTTCGCCCTGCTCTCAATCGACTTACCAATATTCATGGGAATGAGTGCCTTTCAACTATAAAATGACAGGGCAAGGCCGTCAATAATGCTTGATAAAACAGGCAACAAATCCAGCCCGGAAAGGAACATACTTCATCAGCTTCCGGGCAGAGTCTTCATCGAACGGGTTTATTACACTTGCATCTACAGCCTCTCGAATGTAGCAAGACACATTTGCCATTTCTCAAGGATTTATTTAAGTTAATATTTGCGACAAATCCGACACATTAGGACGAATAACACGACATTCCGAACAAAATAATGAAGGGATCGCGAAAAAACACGACAGTCGATGACTCTCTGATCCTTTATGCAGAACTCAATGATGCTGAGATAAGAGCTGCACAACGGCACCTGAAAACCGGCCGGTTTAAGCGAATTGTCTCTGGCGTTCTCAGCGCCAGCCCTGAAAAGGAGTGGCCGGCAATTATTGCTTTGCACAGAATACGACTCCTCGCTGCTCTTTTCCCTGGTGCGGTAATCGGCTATCGAAGTGCCTTCAGTGGAGGTATGCCCGTCGATGGCGTGATGCACCTCAGCTACAGCTACAATAGGGTTGTCGATTTGCCGGGATTACAAGTCTTTCTGGTCAAGGGACACGGTAACGTTCAAGGTGACCAGCCAATGTCCGGACGAAACATATTTTTTCCCTCTCAAGCACGCATGTTGATGGAAAACCTCACCCAGAGTCGTGGAGCGATCAGAAAAGCCATGGGTCGTGTTGCCGTCGAAGAACGACTGATCAGTATTTACGAATCAAGAGGCCCTGAAGCTCTCAACCGCATCAGGGAAGAAGCTCGCACTAATGCAGCCACCCTGGAGTTTGAGAAGGAATTCAGCGTGTTGCATGACCTCATCGGAAGCATTCTCGGTACCAAAAGTGCCCGACTCGCCACTGCAGCAGGACAAGCACTGGCCGCAGGTACACCTTTTGACGCTCGTCGTTTGGCCCTTTTTGAAACGTTGGCCGCCACATTGCGAGCAATGCCTCTCATGCAAAAACCATCACCAACCACAACCGGAAGCGCGCGCTTCAATTTTGCGTTTCTGGAATCCTATTTCAGCAACTTCATCGAGGGTACGGAATTCGATCTCTCTGAAGCTCGGCGAATTGTACTTGAAGGGAAAATTATCGACCAACGCCCGAAAGACTCTCACGATATTCTCGGTGTATTCCGGCAAGCTATCGATCCCGGATGGTCAAACCAATCGATGGCACCAGGAGAAGCTGTCTTGCATCAGTTGCGGCAACGCCATGCTGATCTGATGAAAGAACGTCCGGAAGCGGCTCCCGGTGATTTCAAAGACCGTGAGAATTTTGCAGAAAACACCACGTTCGTTTCACCGGGAAACGTACGCGGAACACTGATTGAAGGCAGCAAGATCCTGCCATCGGTTCAACCCGGCATGGCAAGGGCATTGCTTGCAATGTTCATCGTCTCGGAAGTCCATCCCTTCATTGATGGAAATGGCCGACTGGCACGCCTCGTCATGAACGCTGAATTGTCTGTAGTCAATGCATGCAAAATAATTGTCCCAACGTTATTCAGAGAGGAATATCTGGACTGCCTGCGCGTGCTGTCGCGGCAAGGAAAACCAGAACCATTCATTTCCGCCATGCAGAAAATCCAGCAATGGACCGCCGCGTTCGACTACAGCGACCTGGATCGGGTGATTGAGCAGATGAAGGCCTGCAACGCATTCGAAAAATCCCTCAAGCATTACCAACTGCTCAACCTTTCTGATTTAGGTACCAGTAAAACTCAGTGGCACAGTGAATGACGACGGTTTTCCTCCTGATTTCTAAGCTGCTTATGCTCAGACGACATCACTTTTCTCGGAACACTTTGCGTGGAAAACCAGAAAAAAGATGGGGGTGGGGTATGCGCTTTTTGGCTACCAAGGTTTCGTCCCTACGGGACTTAAAAACGAAATGCCGAGCTGGAGCTCGGCGTTCCCGGCTCCCAGGGTAACGCGGGATGTGTCGCAGGAAAATAAAAAGCCTGCGAAGTGCAGGCTTTGAGGATGGGATATGTGGACGATAGAAGATTCGAACTTCTGACCTCTACAGTGTCAATGTAGCGCTCTAACCAACTGAGCTAATCGTCCTCTTTGAAAGGTTGTAAATATAGGCTTTCATTCATCAATTGCAAAGGGAATGAAAGCCCGTTCTCTCATTTCAGGCGATTTTTTTCTGTTTTTTGTCATCCGAAAAATACTCCGGCGCGCCCTTGTTCTCTATGGTGTCAGCCGTAATGAGACATCTATGGGTATTTTTCATTGAAGGGAGCTCGAACATGATATCGATCATGACGTTCTCAAGCACCGAACGCAGGGCCCTGGCTCCGGTTCCACGTTCAATGGCAATGGAGACCACCTTGTCAAGCGCCTCTTCGGTAAATTCAAGCTCAACGCCGTCCATTTCAAAGAGCTTTTTGTACTGCTTGACAATGGCATTCTTTGGTTCAACAAGAATGTTGCGCAACGCCTTCTCATCCAGCAGGTCGAGTGTTGAGATCACCGGCAGTCGGCCGATAAATTCAGGAATCAGGCCATACTCATGCAGATCATCCTGGGTGACGTAGCGGAGAATTTCCGGGTCGTAACCGGTCTGCTTGCTCTTGACCTTGGAGCCGAACCCCATCGAGGACTTCGAGACCCGTTTGGCAATCAGCCGGTCGAGTCCTTCAAACGCGCCACCGCAGATAAAGAGGATGTTCTTGGTATTGATATTGATCAGCTGCTGTTCAGGATGCTTGCGGCCGCCCTTTGGCGGAACACCCACAACAGCCCCTTCGAGAATCTTCAGCAGAGCCTGCTGAACCCCTTCACCCGAAACATCGCGGGTGATGGAGACGTTGGCTGATTTGCGGGCTATTTTATCGATTTCGTCAACATAGATAATGCCCCGCTCTGCGCGTTCGAGATTAAAATCCGAAGCATGAAGCAGTCGGGCAAGGATGGTCTCCACGTCGTCGCCAACATATCCGGCTTCGGTAAGCGAAGTGGCATCAACAATTGAAAACGGCACTTCAAGCATGTTGGCCAGCGTCTGGGCAAGCAGCGTTTTTCCTGTACCGGTCGGACCAATGAGCAGAATATTGCTTTTCTCGATGACAACCTCATCATCCTCATCATGCATCCACTCCTGTGACTCAATCCTCTTGTAGTGGTTGTATACCGCAACAGAGAGCGATTTTTTGGCGATCTCCTGCCCGACAACATACTTGTCAAGAGAGTCCATGATGGCTTTCGGGCTGACCAGACGGGGCTGGAAGGGCTGCTCCGCCACCCGTTCACTCTGCTGAATGGCACTCAGCTCCTTGCGGAGGATCTCATAGGATGTTTTTATGCAGCGATCGCAGATGAATGCTCTCGGACCGGCAACCATGCTGTTTGCCTCATGCGCACTCCGGCCACAGAATGAACATAACACTTCACCCTCACCGTTTCCGCCTCTCGGCTTCCCTCTACCCGGTTCTTTTTCTCTGGTCATGGAATAGTTGCGCCGTCAAGAATATTAATAAGGTTGTGCTTTAAAATCCCATTCGGGCCAGACTGTCAAGCACATGCTGAATCGTCATACTCAGTTTGGGATGGTCGGCTTCGAAATGCTCTATTGCTTCATTCATGCGATCCGCCCGGGATTCAGACTCCCGGATTGATCCATTTTCATCTACAAGCTTTCCGATATCCTCCCTGAGATTTGAAAGCACGTTCAGTGTTGTCTCATCAACAGAGTCCACCCCTTCAAGTTCACGATGAAGCGTTTCAAGCAGATCCCTGAGTTTTTGCTGTTCCATATCGCTGAGCCGTTAAAACATTTGTTAAATCCAGTAGAGGAATGACACATACAACACCGGAAGCCGCCCGATCGTTTACGGCAGGCTTGTGGTACCCATCAGAAAACGATCACATGCACGCGCAGCAGCCCTTCCTTCATAAATAGCCCAGACAACAAGGCTCTGGCCGCGACGGGCATCACCTGCAGCAAAAATCCCCTCCCGATTGGTCAGAAATGTTTTTTCACTGGCCCTGATGTTTGTGCGCTCATCGCGAGCAACCTGCAGCTGCTGGAGCAGGTGCTCTTCAGGTCCGACGAAGCCCATTGCAAGCAGTACCAGCTCGGCGGGAATAATCTGCTCCGTTCCCGAAACCGGCAGCGGTACAAATCGGCCCTCCTGCTTTACCCACTCAACCCGGGATACTTCAACGGCTTTGAGTGCTCCGCCATCTCCGGAGAGAAACTTCTTGGTCATTATTGCATATTTTCTCGGATCCTCACCCTGAACCATTGCAGCCTCCTCCTGACCGTAATCCACCTTGAAGGTTTTGGGCCACTCCGGCCACGGATTGTCAGGCTGACGCTCAAGCGGCGGCTTCGGCATGATCTCAAGCTGAATAACACTCTTGCAACCCTGACGCAGTGAGGTGGCAACACAGTCCGTGCCCGTATCACCGCCGCCGATAACAACAACATTTTTGCCTGCCGCCGAAAGGGTTGGCGCGCTGCCGTCAAGCACGGCTTTGGTGCTTGAACGAAGAAAATCCATGGCAAAATGAATACCGCTACATTCGCGCCCCTCTACATTCAGATCACGGGGTTTTGTTGCTCCTGTGCAGAGTACGACGGAGTCAAACTCTTCAAGCAGCTTGTCAGCAGGATAATCAACACCGACTTCGGTACTCTCCATGAATGCTATCCCCTCAGCCTTCATAAGATCAATACGACGCTCAACAACAAGTTTCTTGTCGAGCTTCATATTGGGAATTCCGTACATCATAAGGCCTCCGAACCGGTCGTCACGCTCGAAAACCGTAACGCTGTGACCTGCCTTGTTGAGCTGGTCAGCACAGGCAAGTCCGGCAGGGCCTGATCCGACAACCGCAACCCGTTTACCGGTTCTGTGAGCAATTTTCTTCGGCTCTACCCACCCTTCGGCAAATGCATGCTCTATAATTGCATACTCATTGTTCTTGATGGTTACCGGCGGCTCGATAAGGCCAAGCACACAGGAGCCTTCACAGGGAGCCGGACAGACTCTTCCGGTAAACTCGGGAAAGTTGTTGGTTTTCATCAGCCGGTCATAGGCATCATGCCAGAAACCGTTATAGATATAATCATTCCACTCGGGGATAAGATTATGTATGGGGCATCCTGACGCCATCCCGCTCAGCATGATTCCGGTATGGCAATAAGGGGTACCGCAATCCATACAGCGTGCGCCCTGCTTCTGCAGCTCCACGTCCGGCATCTCCTTGTGAAACTCCTGCCAGTCTTTTATTCTCTCCAGAGGCGCCCTGTCGGCAGGCAACGCTCTCTGGTACTCCATAAAACCTTTAACTTTACCCATATCGATAGTTTAAACTTTTCAAGTTCCGCCGTTTTCCGCTGTTAATTGCCTGAAACGCGCGATGGATCATGAATATTTTTTTCAAATGCCGCCATAACCGCCGCATCGCCTGTAATGCCGGCCGCCTCAACCTCTTTCATTGCCTCCATCGCCCGCAGGTAATCATGCGGCATGACTTTGACAAAGCGCTGGCGGCTGGTCTCCCAGTCATCAAGAATCGACTGACCCAGGTCGCTGCCCGTGTACTCGACATGCCTCTCAATCATGCTCTGAAGAGCCGCAAGCTCCATCAGGTCATCAACCGTGGAGAGTCCGACCATCTCATGATTGCAGTTTTCAGCAAAAGTATTGTCAGCGTCATAAACATAGGCCAGACCGCCCGACATTCCTGCGGCAAAGTTTCGTCCGGTTTTTCCGAGAATAACCACAGCTCCGCCGGTCATATATTCACAACCATGATCACCGATTGCTTCAACAACCGCATTCAGTCCGCTGTTACGAACACAGAACCGCTCTCCGGCCATACCCCGGATAAATGCCTCTCCGGAGGTCGCCCCGTAAAAGCCTACGTTACCGATAATGATATTCTCTTCCGGAACAAACGTTGATCCTTTTGACGGATAAACCACAATACGACCGCCCGAGAGACCCTTTCCAACGTAGTCATTGGCATCGCCTTCAAGCTCAATGGTGATTCCGTTGGGGATGAATGCACCAAGACTCTGGCCTGCGGATCCGGTGAATTTCAAGTGAATCGTATCGTCAGGAAGACCCTTTGAGCCATAGGCTTTCGTCACTTCATAACCGACAATGGTGCCGACAACCCTGTTGGTGTTGCGGATCGGCAGCACAGCAGAGACCTTCTCCTTTCGTTTGATCGCCGGTTCGCAAAGCGAGAGCAGGGTGGTCCGGTCAAGACTCTCATCAAGGCCGTGCTCCTGATCGATGGTGCAGTAGCGGGTTTCATTCTCGCCGATCTCTGCCTGATAGAACATCCTGGACAGATCAATACCCTGTGCTTTCCAGTGATCGACCGTTTTATTCATGCTGAGCAGTTCGGTGCGTCCGACAAGCTCATTAAGGGTGCGTACACCGAGACGCGACATATACTCCCGTACTCCCTCGGCAAGGAAACGCATAAAGTTTTCAACATGCTCCGGCTTGCCCGTGAAATGCTTGCGAAGTTCAGGGTTCTGGGTGGCAACACCAACCGGACAGGAGTCATCCTGACAGCAGCGCATCATAATACACCCCATCACCACAAGCGTGGTTGTGGCAAAACCGAACTCCTCTGCGCCAAGCATGGCGGCAATAACAATATCCCTTGCGGTTTTCAGCTGGCCGTCTGTCTCAACAACAATACGGCTTCGCAGGTTGTTGAGTACAAGGGTCTGATGGGCCTCAGCCAGACCGAGCTCCCAGGGCATACCTGCATGCATGATGCTTGAAACAGGCGAGGCACCGGTTCCTCCATCGTGACCGCTGATGAGCACCACATCGGCATGAGCCTTTGCAACACCTGCAGCAATCGTGCCAACACCTACGGTTGAAACCAGCTTGACATTGATACGCGCCTCGGGATTGGCATTTTTCAGGTCATGGATAAGCTGGGCAAGATCCTCGATCGAGTAGATATCATGATGGGGCGGCGGGGAGATAAGACCGACGCCGGGGGTTGAGTGACGAACCTTTGCCACCCAGGGATAGACTTTAGAACCGGGAAGCTGGCCGCCCTCTCCGGGCTTTGCTCCCTGCGCCATCTTGATCTGGATCTCATTGGCACTGGCAAGATACTCACTGGTAACACCAAACCTTCCGGAAGCCACCTGCTTGATAGCGGACATTCTTGAGTCGCCATTTGCATCCTTTTTAAAACGCAGAGGATCTTCTCCGCCCTCACCGGTGTTGCTTCTGCCTCCCAGCCTGTTCATGGCAATGGCAAGGGTTTCATGAGCCTCCTGACTGATAGAGCCGAAGGACATGGCGCCGGTCTTGAACCTTTTGAGTATGGCTTCAACCGGTTCGACCTCATCAAGCGGCACAGGCTGCTTGCTGAAGCGGATATCCATCAGACTCCGGATCGTGCAAAGATGCTCGCTCTGGTCGTCAATAAGGTTTTCGTATTTTTTAAAGAGCTCATAGTTTCCCGTCCTGCAGGAGTGCTGCAGGACATGGATCGCTTCGGGACTGAACAGGTGATACTCCCCGTTATAACGCCATTTCCGCTCTCCTCCGGCTTCGAGACCACGATCAACCTTGTTTCCGGTTGGCGGAAAAACCGTTTCATGACGCCTGCGGACCTCTTCGGCAACCGTATCAAGCCCGATACCCTCAATTCGGGTAGGTGTACGGGTAAAATAGGCATCAACAAGCTGGGTATTGAGACCGACCGCTTCAAATATCTGGGCGCCACGATAGCTCTGAATAGTGGAGATACCCATCTTAGCCATGGTCTTCACCACGCCCTTGACGGCCGCCTTGACATAGTTTTTGGCCGCAACCTTCTCCTCCAGTTTGATATGGCCCATCGAAACCTCTGAACGAATCGTTTCAAAAACCATGTAGGGGTTGATGGCTCCGGCGCCATAACTGATAAGCATGGCAAAATGATGAACGGCTCTCGGCTCGGCTGATTCAAGAACCAGGCCGATATTTGTTCTTATACCGGCATTGATCAGAAAGTTGTGCAGACCTGAAACGGCAAGAAGTGCCGGAATCGGTGCGCGGTTCTGCTCAATCTCACCCTTGTCGGAGAGAATAATAATATTGACGCCCTTGCCGGCAGCCTTTTCAGCCTGACGGTAGATATCCTGCATGGCCGACTCTATACCCTTTCCTCCACGCTCTACATTGTAAAAAATAGGGAGCGTAATGGCACGGAAACCCGGCTTATCAATACCACGGATCTTTTCGAGAGCCTGATTGGTCAGGATAGGATGCGGCAGCCTTATTCGACGGCAATTAACCTCAGTTGGCTCAAGCAGGTCTCCTTCGGTTCCAAGCATGACCGTTGTCGAGGTGATAAGCTCCTCCCTGAGCGAGTCAATAGGAGGATTGGTCACCTGGGCAAAGAGCTGCTTGAAATAGTCATAGAGCATCTTCGGCTTATTGGAAAGCGCAGCAAGCGGGGTATCGTTACCCATTGATCCGACAAGCTCCACCCCTTTTTCACTCATCGCCTTTATCTGAAGGGCGATATCCTCCTGGGTATAGCCGAAAACCTTCTGACGGGCGGTAAGACTGTACTTCTCTTCATCGGGATTTTTCAACTGGGGATGATCCGGAAGGGCATCAAGATCAATAACATTCCGCTCAATCCACTCGCCATAAGGGTGCTCGGAAGCAACCGTACTCTTGATCTCTTCATCGGAAATAATGCGGCCCTGGGCGGTATCAACAAGGAACATGCGGCCAGGCTGGAGCCGGTCTTTCCTGAGAATACGATCCGGCGCGATATCAAGCACACCGACCTCGGAAGCCATGATAACAAGGTCATCCCTGGTAATATAGTAGCGTGACGGGCGAAGTCCGTTACGATCAAGTACCGCACCGATCTGCACACCGTCGGTGAAGGTTACCGACGCTGGCCCGTCCCACGGCTCCATAAGGCAGCTGTGGTATTCGTAGAATGCTTTTTTCTCTTCAGACATGCTCTGGTTTCCTGACCATGGTTCAGGAATGAACATCATCGCTGCATGGGCAAGCGAACGGCCTGAAAGCACAAGAAACTCAAATGAATTATCAAGAATGGCAGAGTCGCTGCCGTCCTCAAGAATAACCGGCTTTATATCTTCAAGGGCATCACCAAACACCTGTGACTGTACATTCTTCTCCCTGGCCTTCATCCAGTTGACGTTGCCTTTGAGCGTATTGATTTCGCCATTATGACTCAGATAGCGGTAAGGATGCGCGCGATCCCAGCTCGGGAAGGTATTGGTGCTGAAACGGGAGTGTACCATTGCGATAGCGCTCTCCATGTCGGGGTCGTGCAACTCGGGATAGAACTCCCCGACCTGCTCGGGAAGCAGCATCCCCTTGTAGACCATCGTGCGGCAGGAGAGACTTGATATATAGAAATAACTGCTGCCGAGAAGCCCTGCGGTGTATTTAACCCTTTTGGTAATGCGGCGGCGGATGATATAGAGCTTTCTCTCGAATTCAAGCTCGGTGGTGATATCCTTGCCCCAGCCGACAAAAAGCTGCTTGACCACAGGCTCTTCAGAGCGGGCGGTCGCGCCGAGCGTATCATTGACGGTCGGGACTTTTCTGAAACCAAGAAACTTCTGCCCTTCAGCCTGTATCATCAAACGACAGATATCTTCTATAGCACGACGCTGCGATATATCCGGAGGAAGAAATACCATCCCCACTCCGTACTGGCTTGCCGCCGGAAGTTCAATATTTTTTTCCGCACAGACCCTGCGCAGAAACTTGTCGGGAACCTGGATAAGAATTCCTGCGCCATCACCGGTATTCTTTTCACACCCGCATGCTCCGCGATGTTTCAGATTCTCGTTGATTTGCAGTCCCTGCTCTACAATATTATGGGACTTGACACCCTTGATGTTGGCAACAAATCCAACACCGCAGGCGTCATGCTCAAACTGAGGATCATAGAGCCCCGCTTTTCTTGTAACATTCATATTTTCAGGCACAACTTTTCAAATAGTTTCAAAAAAAAGGCGATCAACAATTCAGAGTGCAGAATATAAGTTATTTAACAAAATATTCCACGATCGCATCACTCCCGGAAAGGCTATGCTTTTGCCTGACCGGCAACTGCTGCTACAGCCTTCTTCAAGGCCTCCTGATCACCGAGATAGTAGCTTTTCAGGGGCTTGAGCTCATCATCGAGTTCGTAGACCAGAGGAATCCCGGTCGGAATATTCAAGCCGACAATATCCTCTTCGGAGATGTGGTCAAGGTATTTGACCAGGGCTCGCAGGGAGTTTCCATGCGCTGCAATGATAACGTTTTTCCCTTTGCGAATTTCAGGCGCTATGGTTTCATGCCACAACGGCAGAAACCTCTCCACCGTATCCTTCAGACACTCACTCAAAGGAATCTGTTCTTCAGCAAGCGCTGCATAACGGGGATCTGATCCAGGATAACGCTCATCACTTTTTTCAAGCACAGGAGGAGGGGTATCATAGCTCCGACGCCATACAAGAACCTGTTCATCACCATACTTCTGGGAGGTCTCCGACTTGTTAAGACCCTGCAGGGCGCCGTAGTGCCGTTCGTTGAGCCTCCAGCTCTTGAAGACAGGAATCCACATCAGATCCATCTCATCAAGTACTGTCCAGAGCGTCCTTATGGCACGTTTCAAGACAGAGGTATAGGCAACATCAAAAACAAATCCTGCTTCCCGGAGCAATTTGCCGGCATTGGCCGCCTCTTTTCTTCCCTGTTCGGAAAGATCAATATCATACCAGCCGGTAAAGCGATTTTCACGGTTCCACTGGCTCTCACCATGACGTAACAAGACGAGTTTAATCATATTGCTCTTTCCCCCTTTCAGAATATTTTTGATGCCGGAAATCCGAGATGCTCTCTGTTATGGCCTGCAATTTAATATTCTCCACCTCTTTTCTCAAACTTCATCCTCTCCGGGAAGGAAAGAATAGCAGGGAAGGCGTATGATAGTTACCGGAGAAGGGGTGATTTAGAGAATTGTCAGTAGATTTATAAAACGAAATATGATATCTTAAATAATTTTAATTTTTGCGGCTGTTTGTGGGTTTCGTATTGCCGACACCCTGACCTCAGGGGCAAAGAGGATCTGTAAATGCTATTTATACCGATAAAAAGACAATGAACGTAGACAATTTCAGATTACAGTTAGGCGGAAAAGAGTATGTGCCAATCATTATCGGTGGCATGGGGGTCAATATTTCCACAACCGAACTTGCGCTTGTGGCTGAGAAACTCGGCGGAATCGGACATATTTCCGATGCCGAAAACGGCTATGTCTGCGACAGGATATTGAAAACTTCATTTGTCAGTCAGAAACGCAAAAAATACGCCAGATTCATCAATAATCCCGACAAATCGGAAGTCCTCTTCGATCTTGAAGAGGTAGCCAAAGCACAAAAATTATATATAGAACATACGGTCTCAAAAAAAACCGGCAATGGGGCGATTTTTCTTAATTGCATGGAAAAGCTGACCATGAACAACGCCTCCGAGACACTGAAGGTCAGACTTTCGGCTGCCATGGATGCCGGTATTGACGGACTCACTCTCGCTGCGGGCCTCAACCTCCGCACGCTTGATCTGATCCAGGATCATCCCCGGTTCCGGGATGTAAAAATCGGCCTGATCATCTCCTCGGTAAGGGCGCTCTCCATTTTCCTGAAACGGGCGGTACGCCTTAACCGACTGCCGGACTATATTATTGTTGAAGGTCCGCTTGCCGGAGGTCACCTCGGCTTTGGACCCGATGACTGGCATACCTTTGATCTCAAGACAATTTTCATTGAAGTACTCGACTTCATGAAAAAAGAGGCGCTGAACATTCCGGTTATCCCTGCCGGAGGGATCTTTACCGGTACCGATGCCGTCGATTACCTCAGGATGGGTGCCGGAGCCGTACAGGTTGCCACACGATTTACCATCACCAAAGAGTCCGGCCTGCCAAATGAGGTAAAGCAACACTATCTCAACGCGCGAGAAGAGGATATTGTCATCAATATGGCCTCAACCACAGGCTATCCGATGAGGATGCTCATTAACTCTCCAACCCTTCGCTATGCCATAAAACCGAACTGCGAGGGACTCGGATACCTGCTTGAAAACGGCGGGAAATGCAGCTATATCGATGCATACTACAGCGCTCTTGCAGAAAGAAAGCCCGGCGAACCGATAGTTGTCAAAGAAAAGACCTGCCTCTGTACCGGAATGGCCAACTATGACTGCTGGACCTGCGGGCACACCACCTACCGGCTGAAGGAGACAACAAACCGCCTCGATAATGGCAAGTGGCAGATTCCAAAAGCTGAGGATATTTTTCTTGACTATCAGTTCAGTCGTGACCACGCCATAAGGCTGCCGGAACCGGAACCTTTGGCATAAAGAAGCTGTTGCAAAAAGAGGGCCGCATCCAGTGCGATCACAATTTCCTGCGAAGGCCTGAATAAGAGTAGAACATGCAGCTGCCATGAAAAGAAAAGCCTCATTTTTTTTCTTTACCGCCCTTCTTGCGGTCATACTCCTTCTGGTTGTCTTTACGGTCAATCAGTTGAGCAGTGCGGCAAAGCTTCTCGATGCGCTCTACCCCAATACGGGAACACTTTTTCTTCTTTTCAGCTGTGCGCTTCTCGCCACGACGCTCTACAGCGGGGTCCGGCTCTTTTCGCTTCCAATCAAACCCGATCTGCCGGATAATGAAAATTCCAGGCAGATGGACGCCTATTCCGGTTATCTGGCAAAACGGATGCCTGTTCACTCAAAGCATCCTGATGCGTCCAGGAAGCTGAAAGACCTTCGATGGGTCCGCACCAATCTCAAATTCCTCGAAGTCGACTCGCTCAACGATATCAAGCAGTTTGCGACCAAAAATTTTTTTGTAGGCGCCCTCGCCCAGAACACCTCTTACGGCACAACGACCACCCTTTTGAATAACATTAAAATGGTCTGGGCCATTTATCTTATTCACAACCGCGAACAGCATCTCAGAGAGTTTATCCTGCTGGTCCGTTCCGTCTATGAGTATCTTCCGCTTGCCGACTTTAAAAAGGAGGAGATACCTGCCCATATCAAACCGATTATCCAGTCAGCGTTCAGCAACACCCTCTCTTCACTGCTGCCTGCAGGCAACCTGCTGACCCCTTTTTTTATGAACCTTTTCCTGGCCGGTGCAACCAACACCTACCTTACCTGCCTTGCAGGAATCATCGCCACCCGTCATTGTCAGGTTATAACTGAAGAAGACGAAAAAGAGGTTATTCAGCAGAGCATGTTTGAGGCTTCATTCATGCTCAAGGAGATCGTCAGGGAGTGCAACCCCCTTTTATCGGTTACCATCAGCAAAGCGGTCAAACAGGCAGGGATCGAAAGCCTTGACACCGTTCAGCCATCAAGCGGAAGTGGTATAGCCCAGGATATCGTTTCCCACCTTGCAAGCTCCCTGAAAAACATTATCAGGGAGAATATTTCGCAGGATCATGATGATGATTAGGGCTTTTTACGCAGCTCCCTGAAAAAATCCTGAAGGAGGGTTCGGCACTTGTTCTCCATAATCCCTCCGTAAACTTCCGGTTGATGATTAAGCTGCTGACATCCTGTTATATTCATGACCGTACCCGATGCACCCATTTTCGGGTCATAGGCCCCGAAAACAACTCTCCCCACCTTTGCATTGACAATAGCTCCCGCACACATGGGGCAGGGCTCCATGGTAACGGCCAGAGTACAATCTTCAAGGTACTTGTTTCCTATCGTAGCCATTGCCGAGGTCAGGGCAATCATTTCAGCATGCGCGGTTGCATCACAAAGTGATTCCACCTGATTGTATCCCCTTCCGATAACATGACCGTTACTGTCAACGATCACCGCTCCGACAGGAACTTCCTTCTTTTCAAACGCTTTGATCGCCTCACGGAACGCAAGTTCCATACACCAGGTAAAATCGAGCATACTATTTGTGTAAATATTGATGTGTTGAGCGTTCACAGGTTTTACCGTAAACGTAATTTTCGTTATACTATTGCTCTTTGCGCAATTTTCGATTTCCCTGCATTACTCGTGTGAACTATTGTCCGTAACCCAAGACCTAAAAATATGAACATTCATGAATATCAAGGCAAGGATATCCTGAGAAAATTCGGGGTTGCCGTACCGAAAGGAATTGTTGCCTATTCCCCGGAGGAAGCAAAAACCGCTGCCGAGCAGCTCTTTGAGGAGTTGAGTTGTCCGGTGGTTGTTGTAAAAGCACAGATTCATGCAGGTGGCAGAGGTAAAGCCGGAGGAGTCAAACTTGCCAAGTCAGCAGAAGAGGCATTTGAAATTGCCCAGCAGCTGATCGGACTGACACTTGTCACCCATCAGACCGGACCGGAGGGAAAAGAGGTCAGAAGGCTGCTTGTTGAAGAGGGTATGAATATTGAAAAGGAGTTTTATGTCGGTATTACCCTTGACCGCTCGACATCGCAAAATGTTCTGATGGTTTCGACCGAGGGTGGTATGGAGATCGAGAAAGTTGCCGAAGAGACCCCGGAAAAACTCCTGAAAATCCAGATTGACCCGCTTTACGGCATGCAGGGATTCCAGGCACGTGAGGCTGCATTTTTCCTTGGACTTGAAGGTGAGCAGTTCCGCAATGCGGTCAACTTTATATCGGCACTCTACAAGGCCTACACCTCGATTGATGCGGCGATTGCTGAAATCAACCCGCTCGTTGTTACCAAAGAGGGCAAGGTACTCGCCCTTGACGCAAAGATCAATTTTGATGACAATGCACTCTACCGCCATAAAGAGTTTATTGAACTGCGCGATATCAGCGAAGAGGATCCGTTTGAAGTTGAAGCTTCAAAATCCAATCTCAACTATGTACGCCTTGACGGCAATGTAGGCTGTATGGTCAACGGCGCAGGCCTTGCCATGGCAACCATGGACATGATCCAGCTTGCCGGAGGAAAACCTGCCAACTTCCTTGATGTAGGTGGTTCGGCGAGCCCCCAGACGGTAGAGGAGGGGTTCAAGATCATTCTCAGCGACAAAAATGTCAAAGCAATACTCGTTAATATTTTCGGCGGAATTGTCCGTTGCGACCGTGTAGCGGGCGGCATTATTGAAGCTGCTACAAAAATCGGCCTGCATCTGCCGGTCATTGTGCGCCTTGAGGGCACCAACGCCCCAATAGCCCAGAAAATGCTGGATGACTCAGGGCTGAATCTCATTTCAGCCAACGGCCTTCGCGATGCGGCCCAGAAGGTCAACAAGGCACTCTCCATGGCCTGACTCATGAAAAGCTCACTGTAAGGTATAAACCATTCACCCCGCACAATCAATCTGCGGGGTGTTTTTTTTTGAGCACATCTATGCCGAAACCTCTTTGCAGCTCATGCGGGCTCTGCTCAATAAAAAAATGGCCCTCCACAGAAAGCCTGCAAAGCTGTGTTTTCAATACCGGATGGCTCGGAGAGCATGAAACCGCCCTTTTCGGGCGCGAAAGAGACCCTCTCGATCCGGAGGAGTCACGCTTTGGAATTACCAGTTCACGCTTTGTAGCCCGGCTCCGGACAGCCGTTCCTGACGCCCAATGGTCTGGCATCATAACCCGATTAGCTGAAAAAGCTTTAAACAGCAAACTTGTTGAGGGTGTGGTAACCCTGCACCGTCATGAAGAGGATTTTTTCCATCCAATACCAGTACTTGCCGGGTCCGAAAAAGATATACTGAAGGCAAAGGGAAGTATTCCCGTACTTTCGCCCGTGCTCCGCTCCCTTGAAGAGGCTCACTCCAAAGGGCTGAAACGGCTCCTCGTTATAGGGGCCGCATGTCATATTCATGCTCTGCGTGACTTTCATCGGCGATTCGACTATCTGCGCAATATGGAAATCTATACCATTGGCATTCCCTGCGTCGATAATGCAAACGAAAAAAAGTGGCCGTGGATTCTGGAAAGAATTTCAAAATCACCTGCAACAGCACGCCATATTGAATTCATGCCGGACTACCGGGTACACGTCAAACATCTCGACGGTCACATTGAGAAAATCCCTTTTTTCAGCCTGCCGGAAGAGTTGACCAACCCGGAAATCTTTCCACACTCATGCCTGAGCTGTTTCGATTACCTGAATGGACTTGCTGATATAACGGTGGGATATCTGGCCGCGCCGTTCAAAAACAGAAGCAAGTTACAGTGGGTACTGGTCCGCACCGAAAAAGGCTCTGTGCTGAACAATCTGATCGCTGATGAACTGGAAACCTTTCCGGAATCAGGAGAGTGGGAGTGCTTTAAATTTGTAGCGGCTTCGGCAAAAAGCTCTGCCGAAAGTATGAAATGCCAAAAAAAAGAGTTCCGCACAACCCGTAAAATCCCGGTTGCGGCAGGCCACCTGATCTCGGAGTTCCTGTTCCGTACAGGACCCAGGGGCGTTGGATTCGCACATTTTTCTGTGGACCATCACCTTATAAAACACTACTACTTTGTAAAATTCAACTATCCACAGCACCTTGAACGGCTGGTTCCCCCCCATGTATACACCATTCTTGAGGAGTACGGCCTTGAACCCTGAAACCCGAAAAAAAAACAGCGAAGAGAAACAACTTCCCCTCCGCTGTCCAAAGCAACAACCTGCCCGTCCCTGTCATCTCAATCATCACTCATCTTTGCGTTCCTGCATCATCATCATCAGTCAACTAACTCAAGAGCGGACCTGTTGTTGAAATCATTCCGGAGAGCCAGGTAGCTCCCCTCACAAAGTATGACGCGCTTTGATGCAGAATCCTGCACAAAATAATGTCAAGCAAATTCAAGCATCAGAAAAAACTTGTAACAATACATGCATCCCGGGCAAGTTCTACTCGTAACGGAGAGCTTCGAGCGGCTTGAGTTCCGCAGCTTTGCGGGCGGGCCAGAGACCGAAAAAAATACCGATAAGGGCAGAGAATACCGTAGCTACAACAACCGAAACAACCGAGGTTTTAACAGCCCATCCGGCAAAAATGGCAAGCATAAAAGAGACTCCGATACCGGCAATTATTCCGATCAAACCTCCGCTGATGGTGAGCCCGACAGACTCTACGAGAAACTGCAGCATGATGTCTCCCTTTCGTGCTCCGATCGCCTTGCGCAACCCGATCTCCCGTGTGCGCTCGGTTACCGAGACCAGCATGATATTCATGATGCCGATACCGCCTACGACAAGCGAAATAGCAGCTATGGAACCGAGCAGAACACTCATGGTCTGGGTCGTGCTGCTGAGCATCTTCTGGATCTCGGTCATATCCCGGATATTGAAGGAGTCGTCATCGGCTTGAAGCCGGTGCCTTTTCCGGATAAGTTCACTGATCGTACTCTTCGCCTGCTCAATCAGGGCCGGAGAGGTAACTTCAACAAAAATACCGCTGAGATAATCCTTGCCGAGCACCCGGTACATGGCCGTCGTCACTGGAATAAGCACCACATCATCCTCATCCTGCGGACCTGAAAACCCTTTTGCCGGAGCGATCCCTATTACCGTAAAATTAATCCTGTTAATCTTTATGGTACCTCCTATCGGGTTGGTGTTTCCGAAAAGCTCCTTGACCACCGTAACACCGATAATGGCAACCTTGTCACGCTTCTGTATCTCCTCACGGGTAAACCACCTGCCAACAGTTGGCGTTGAGGCCCGCATGGTTCCGTAATCATAGCCGACACCGGTCAGGCTTGAACTCCAGTTTTTGTTGCCGTAGACCATTCGTGCGCTGCCGTTGACGACCCCTGTGGCATTTTTTACCAGCGTGGTAAGCTCGGCAATATCTTCCACATCAATGGCGGTAAAACGGGCAACAGCGCCTGCGCCCTGGGCAGCGCCGCGGATCTTGGCCGATCCACCCCTTATAGAGAGCATGTTGGAGCCCATGGATTTGAGCTGCTCCTGCATGGCTGCCTTGGCTCCCTCGCCAAGTGCCATCATGGCAATCACTGAGGCTACCCCGACAAATATTCCGAGTACCGAAAGAAATGAGCGCATCTTGTTGGCAAGAATCGCCTGGAAAGCCTGTGCCATAAAACCGATAAAGCGTCCGTCCTGCCATAACGAGACCTTTGCAGGCCCATGGATTTCAAAGCCCGCGAGAGGTTCAGCAGAGCGTGCCGGAACACTACCTGTACGCTGTTCATCGGATATGATAACCCCATCTCTCATGGTGATGACCCGCCCGGCATAGTCGGCAATCTCTTTTTCATGGGTCACCATTACAATGGTTTTACCCTCTTCATGAAGTCCTTTAAAGATCTTCATGATCTCGGCCGAGTTTTTCGTGTCAAGATTTCCGGTCGGCTCGTCAGCAAAAATAATCAATGGATCGCGCACCAGCGCCCGTGCAATAGCTACCCTCTGCTGCTCACCGCCGGAGAGCTGATTGGGTGTGTGATCAACTCGCTCCGCAAGACCAACCTGGCGCAACCGCTCTAAGGCCTCCTTGCGGAAATCCCCTTTTATGCCGCTGTAGATGTGCGGCAGGCGCACATTCTCCACAATACTCATGCGCTTGAGCAGGTGAAACTGCTGAAAAACAAACCCGGCAACATTGTTGCGGAGCCCTGAAAGTTCATCTTCACTCAGGGTATTGACATTCTGGCCGAGCAGCAGGTAGTCGCCCTTGTCGGGAGTGTCAAGCAGACCAAGTATCTGCATGAGGGAGGATTTGCCCGATCCGGAAGCGCCCATAATGGCAACAAACTCACCCTGCTCTATGGTCACTGATACTCCGCGCAGTGCCTGAACGGTGCTCTCCCCGATCTGGTAGGTCCGGTGAACATCAACAAGCTCAAGCAGATGTTGCACGCTCACCTCCGGCTCCTTTGCGGGGTAAAGGGATTGGTCCCGCCGTTGTTTTTCGGCAGAACAAACGAAGAGTCCGGCAGAAGAACAACAGAGCTGTCTGTAATGCCGGAAAGAATCTCTATTTTGCCGTCATCCTGCAAACCGGTTTTCACCCTTGTATAGCGTTGCCCGCCATCCTTGCCTCTTTTTTTCTGCATGACCACCTGACTGCCGTTCCTGCTCTGCACCGCCCTCAGGGGCAAGAGCAGCGCACGACTGTTCTCCTGCACAATAATCCTGATGTTGGCGCTCATGCCGGAACGGAACACTTCCGGTATACGATCCGGAATCACATCAACATTGTAGATACTCACATTGTTCTGCAGGCGGGACTCATAGTAGATGTGTTCAACCACCCCGTTCACCCGGATTTCAGGATAGGCATCCAGGCCGATAACCGCCTTCTGGCCTGTTTTTACCCGTCCGATATCGGTTTCATCAACATAGGCTTTGACAATAAGATGGTCGGAGAGCACAAACAACGAGTCACTTGTTGTAACGGTCTGTCCGGGATTGACGCTCCGCACAATGACCTGACCATCCATCGGAGCTATAACGGCAGTTTTTTTATAGACATTGTTCCAGTAACTCTGCTCGCTTTTTCCCTGAAGCCTGGCGGCATCGAGCAGAGCGGCCCTCTCGGTTGAACTGAGCATGGCAAGGACCGTCCCTTTGCTGACAAGTTGACCTTCATCAACAAGAACCTCCTCGACTCTTCCGCCGACCGAAGACTTGATTTTAACCCGGTTCTCGGGCTCAACCGCACCGGTAGTCGATACCGATGAACTTATGCTGCCTCGTGCGGGACGGATCTCCTCAAATCGCTGACCGGAACTTTTGGCGCCCCTGAACAGCAGAAACCCGGTGACCCCGGCAACAATAATAACAGCAAGAACCGCTGCCATGATCTTATTTCTCTTCACCATCAACTCCTCCCCCTTTTGCCTGTATCCATTTAGCCTCGGCAATCAGGAGATCTGCCCCGGCATTAAGAAACTCTTTTTTTGCACTGACAAGATTGTTTTCAATAATCACCCACTCGTTGAAGGTCACCAGACCATTCGAGTACTGCGCATTGGCAATAGAGGAGCGCTCCATTGCCGCATCAAGAAACTTCTTGCGTACGGTAACCAGTTGGCGCGCATCCTGAAAGCTCTTCCAGCTCTCTTCAAGGGTGTCGTAAAGCTGCAGATACCCGCTTTTCTGTGCCGCATTGTGCTCACTCACCACTGCCATTGCACGAGAGACTCTCGCCCGGCCACTTCCGCCCTCATAGATCGGCACGGAAACCGTGAGACCGGAATTCCAGTCTACCGCATCCATCGGCAGCCGGTCAGTGGCACTGCGTCCTATGGTTGAGGTGAGATAGATTTGCGGAAGAAAAACACTTCGGGCGGCATCAAGATCATAACGGGCAGCCTTGCTTTGGGCATCAAGCTGCTGGAATTGCGGATTGTTTCTGGCCAGGATGGCCATGTCCGGTTTTCCGAGAGATGAGAGCGGAACGGTAAATGCCCCCACAACCCTGATCGGATTATGCTGATCCCGTCCAAGCGCAGAAGCGAGTTTTACCTGGGCGACAAGAAGCGCCCGTTCTGACTGGGATACCTCAAAATTTGCCTGTGCCAGATCAGCTTCAGCTTGTCGAAACGATCCGATATGTTCCCTGCCGCCCTGATAACGCAAATTGATTAACCGGACATTATTGCGGCGCCTCTCGGCTATCTCCCGGGCAAGAGCAACAAAATCCTGCGCTTTGAGCAGTTCAGTATAGGCAGACCGGAGAGCAAAGCGCAGATCGGCCGACACGGAACGGTAATTGTATTTTGCCGCATTGATCGATTCAAGAGCACTCCTGATCTGTTTCGATGTTTTGTTGCCGTCGAAAAGCAACTGCTGTGCAGCCAGAGAGTAGCTGAATGATGAAGAGGAGCGTGATGCTTTTGCTGTGCCGGTTCTCTCCTGGGAGCTTAGGGTAACATTGAGCTGGGGAAAGAGAGCACCGGCGGTAATACGCCTGTCAGCTTCAGCCTGCTGGATAACTGCAAGAGCGGAATAGAGGTCGGGATGAGCCGACCGGGCTTCACTCACACACTGCTGCCATGTCAACGTTTCTGCTGCCTGAAGCGGAGATGCGCCAAAAACCAGCACGACTATCAGAAAATGATAAATTTTCGCTCTCATTGCAGCCTGCTTCTGTTGCTTGCGTTATCGGTGAAATCTGTAACTCTTAACACCTCTTTCCGGTTTGACGTTCATTTCATTAAAACCTTTCGGTTTATAACGATAATTAATTTCGGCAACTACCGGACAGAGGGGAGAAAATTGACGGCATATTTTTATGAAGCAAAAAAATCCCGCCTCCGAAATAGACCGAAGAGCAGTCTGAGCAGGACTTTCCTCTTTGTCAGCCACTCAATCCGCTCATAGGTTCTTGTCGTTGCAAGCATTCTCTTCACCAGAAATTCCGTAACAGAGTCAACGTCATCAGCCAGAAGATTATAAAATCCTTTCCATTTCCGGCTCTCTTCGGATGGTTCGCTCACCGTGTCGAGGAGAAGACCGGTTATCACCATACCCGGACTCACCTCTCCGAACTGAATACCGGACTTTCTGGCCTCATGGGCAAATGCTCTGGTAAAATAGTGCACGGCACTTTTTGATGTTCCATACATACTCATCCCGTCAATAATTGAGCCTTTGCTTCCATGTCCCTCCATATTGAATATCCGGCCGGACCCCTGCAGCTTCATACCGTTGAATGCCGCAACGGTACCGTTGATCACCCCGAGCAGGTTGACCGCAAGAAGCTCTTTTACCGCACGCTCATCAAGTTCCCAGAGCCTTTTCTGCGGCTGACCGATACCGGCATTGTTCACCCAGATATCAACCTTGCCGAAGCGGCTTGCTGCCGAATGAAACAACCGTTCCATGCTCTCCCTGTCAGCCACATCACCTGCAACACCATAGACCCGCTCACTGTACTTGTTCAAACGGCATAACGCTTCATCAAGACGCTCCTGATGAGATCCGTTAAGCGTAACCCTGTGCCCTTTTTGAAGAAACCGCTCGGCAAGTCCGAAGCCGATACCACGGGTACTCCCGGTTATGACAATATGTTTCATAAAACAAGCTGTTAACGGTAGAAGAGGCCGAACCCCTCTAATTTAGGGAAATTCAGACCGATCGGGAACAAGCCCGCTATCGGAACTGCCCTGAAGCTCATGACGGATGCCATCCAAACCGGAAAAAAGGATGGTTGACCGCAGAGATGCATTCCGGTCATGATGCTTTCATGAAATATTGTATTTTCCACCGTATAAAAATTATTAATTCAATGATGAGCACCGCCAAGCGAAGCAATCAACCTGCAGAAGAGGGTATTCGTGGTGCCCTGATGCCGATCATCTCTATAAGTCCAGTCCATCATGCTTGAAGCCAGAAACCTCTCTCTTACCGTCGGAACCAAAGAGCTCCTCGTCGACACATCGTTCCGGGTCGGCGACACTGACCATGTCGCACTTGTAGGCCTTAACGGTACTGGCAAATCGACCCTTCTCCGCCATATCAGCGGAACGACCTATGACAGCGGGCTCATGACCAGCGGGCAGCTGCTCAAATCAGCGGAAACCACCATCGGCTACCTGCCGCAGGAGATCAACTTTGATGCGGATCTGGAAAAAACCGCCCTGCAGTATGCTCTCCTGGCGAACGAACGGCTTTGCGTTCTGTCGGAAAAAATTACCCGCATGGAACACGAGCTCGCCCTTCCGGAACAGGATTATGAGAGTGAATCCTACCACCAGCTTATAGAACGCTTTTCCGATGCCATGCACGAGTTTGAACATCTGGGAGGCTACACCATGCAGTCCGATGCTGAAAAGGTGCTGGCAGGACTCGGTTTCAGTGAGATAGATTTCCACAAAAAAGTCAAGGCTTTTTCCGGTGGATGGCAGATGCGCCTCCATCTCACCAAACTGCTCCTGCAGAACCCTACACTCCTGTTGCTTGACGAGCCGACAAACCACCTTGATATAGATTCACTCCGGTGGCTTGAGAACTATCTGGTAAACTACGAGCACAGCTATATCATCGTCTCCCATGACCGGTTTTTTCTTGACAAACTCACCAAAAAAACCCTGGAGATCGCTTTCGCACGCATTCATGAGTACAAAGGGAACTACTCCTATTATGAAAAGGAGAAGGCCGAGCGCTATGAACTGATGATGGGCAAATATGCCAATGATCTCAAAAAAATGGAGGAGCTCCGCGCCTTTGTCGACCGATTCCGTTACAAGGCAACCAAGGCGCGCCAGGCGCAGAGCCGTCTGAAGCAGATGGAGAAGCTTGAAAGCCAGATAGAGTCTCCCGAGGAGGACCTCTCGCGAATCTCCTTCCGCTTTCCGAAAGCTATGCCATCCGGTCGGGAGGTGATGCGGCTTGAAGGGGTAAAAAAAGCTTACAGCATGCCGGACGGTTCCAATAAACAGGTCCTGAACGGTCTGGATCTGGAGGTGATGCGCGGAGACCGGATCGCGATTGTCGGCTCGAACGGCGCAGGAAAGAGCACCTTCTGCAAAATCATTGCCGGGCAACTCGATTTTGAAGGCAAGCTCACCATGGGTCACAATGTCTCGCTGAACTACTTCGGACAGCATCAGACGGAAAGCCTTTCACCGGAAAAAAGCATCTATAACGAAATGCTCGACTCCGCCCCCAATTCTGAAGCCCAGAAAAGGGTGCGGGATATTCTCGGCTGTTTTCTCTTCAGCGGAGATGCCATCAATAAAAAAATCAGGGTGCTCTCGGGAGGGGAAAAATCAAGGGTGGCGTTGGCCAAAATCCTCCTGCAGGCCTCCAACCTGCTGATTATGGATGAACCGACCAACCATCTTGACATGCGTTCAAAAGAGATGCTGATCGAGTCGCTTGAAAACTACAGCGGGACCCTTCTGCTCGTCAGTCACGACCGCTATTTCCTCGACAGTCTGGTCAACAAGGTGATCGAGATCAAAAACGGCAACATGCAGCTTCACCTCGGCACCTACGCTGAATATCTTGAGAAGGCGGAAAAAGCCATTGAGGCCGAACGCAAACAGGAAGCCGCCGGACGTCAGAAAACACAGGCCGCCACGCAAACAATCACCGAAAAGGATAAAGAGCAGGCTAAAAAGAGTGCCGCTGCCAAAAAGGACAAGAAGAGAATCGAAGAGATTGAGCAGAAAATCAACCGGCTGGAGCAGCAGAAAGAGTCGATTGAAACCGTTATGGCAACCGAGGATTTCTATAAAAAGAGTCAGAAGGAGACCGACAGCATCCTTGAGGGTTACCATAAACTCTGCGCAGAACTCAATCTCCTGTTTGCCGAGTGGGAGCAACTATCGTAGCAAGAAAACATCAATAGTAAATTATACCGTTCAGATTCAGGCAGGCAAGTCGCCAATACTGCAATACCGCAAAATCACTAATCTGATTTATAACT
>NZ_AASE01000006.1 GCF_000168715.1 Chlorobium ferrooxidans DSM 13031
CGGGCGTCGATTTCATGCACTTCACCATTTACCTCACAGACAACCTTGGCATAAAAGGTTTCATTATGCAGCTCATCAATAATGATTTCATTGACGTGCAGATGAAATGCATCGGCTATATTTTTGAAAAGATCGTGAGTAAAGGGACGCGGGGGTTTTATGTTTTCAAGTTTCAGTGCAATGGCCTGTGCTTCAAACCCGCCAATAATAATTGGAAGCTTGCGCTTTCCCTCCAACTCATAAAGAATGAGGGCATATGCTCCATTGGTATGGGGACTGGTAGAAAGTCCGAGAATATCTACCTGAAGTTTACGCATCGGCTTACAAAAGATATTTTACGTTATACCCGCAAATGAAAAGCGTATCCGGGTATTTATTAACCATAAGGTACAGTTAATCATTTCTTCTTCAAAAATTCCTTTAGCGCTTCGATCAGTTTTGGAAGCACAAGATGCACATCACCCACAATACCAAAATCTGCAACCTGAAAAATTGATGCATCCGGATCACTGTTTATTGCCACAACAATTCCTGCTGAAGCGATCCCTGCAAGATGCTGGGGAGCACCGGAGACTCCACAGGCAAAATAGAGTTGCGGCGCAACCGTTTTGCCTGTCTGACCTATCTGCTCAGCATGAGGTCGCCACCCTTCATCAACAGCAAATCGGCTCGCGCCGACTGCTCCGCCAAGAAGAGCTGCAAGCTCTTCAAGCAGGGCAAAGCCCGCGCTGCTCCCCATTCCTCTGCCTCCGGCAACAATTATACCAGCTTCGGCAATATCAAGGCTGTTCTGGCGAAGAACGATCCTGCGAACTTCAGCAAGAAGGTTATCGCTGCTGTGGTGATACTGCGCTGTCGGCATCACCTGAACGGTGCCGTCGGCAGAAGAGCGGATGACCATTCCCCGCGAAGGCGAAAGAGTATAGATACTGATATTTCGTTGCGGTGAGAACGAAGCTGTGGCCAAACCCGAATAAACCGGACGAAAAGAACCGTCAGGATACCCCTGCCGGTTGAAAAGAAGATCTCCCGAGAGCAGTGAAGCCTTAAGCAAGACTGAAAGTCGAGGAGCCAGATCCCTGCTTAGAGATGAATCGGCAAAAAAGAGTGCGGAAATACTCTCCTGCTTGACCAGCGAGGTAACAAGGCGGGTATAGGATTCCTGCTGGTAAGGGCGGAGACGCTCTTCATTTGCATGATAAACAACCCCGTCTCCGGCAAGGAGATCGCCAATCCGCTGCCTGTCCACCGGACCGGCAAGAAGACCGGTCACTATTGCGCCCGCAGATAAAGCCGCGATCTCCTGAACCCTGTTCCATGCATCAATAGAGGATTTTTTCAGAACCCCCTCCCTTTGCTCCAGAAACACCAGAAATTTTGTCATGGTAACGGTTTATTAATCGCCCGGAAAAAGAGAACACTCATTGGAGAGGAGCAGTACCAGATCCTTTTCATCCTCTGCAAATCGGCATACTTTTTTCCGCTCAAGAGCTTTAAGGTCACTCATGAGAACCAGAGGAGCCCCATCGACCGATACAGTTAATAGATCTATCGGCTTTTTCCTGGCCTCCATGACGGCTTTGACCGTTGTTTTCCGGGGTTGATTCAACCCTTTTTCCGCACTGATCACGGCAGGATAGTGAAGCTCAATCTGCTCAACCCCCCCCTCAATCTCCCGCTCAAGATGCAGATACTCACCCGAAAGATTCAGCGAGGTAACGCCACTTACCGAGACAATACCCATCAATGCTCCGAGCATTGATGGAACCTGTGCACTCTGAAAGTCGGTAGAGCTTTTCCCGCAAAAAACAAGGTCGGGTATAATCCCTTCATAAAATTCCATCAGCGCACTCTTCAGTTGCAGGGCTCTCAGATAGGGATCAGAGGGTTCAGTTGCACTCACGAGAACTGCCCGGTCGGCTCCCAATGCAAGCGCTTTTCGCAGCATATCTTTTGCCGACAAAGGAGCAACAGTGAAGACGGTTACCAAACTCCCGGCAATATGCTCTTTAAGGCACACCGCTTCCTCAAGGGCATACTCGTCGTATGGATTCATAACCTCGTTGATTCTCGAACGGTCTAATGCTCCGTCAGCAAAGCCGATAACCGACGCACTATCAGGCACCTGACAGAGACATACAGCAATATTCATGTTGGGTTCCCTTGATTCCTGACTGTTAGAACAGAACGATCTCCCTTGAGATGGTTCTGTATAGACAAAATAAGAGCGAAGGAGAAGAAAAAAATGCAAAAAAAAAGCCGCGAAAACGCGGCTTTAATGATTAACAAGTGCCCGAGAGGAGATTCGAACTCCTACACCTTTCGGCGCTACCCCCTCAAGATAGTGTGTCTACCAGTTTCACCACTCGGGCTTGTCAAAATCCAAAAATAACAATACACATCAGTGAGAATAGAAGGACTCGAACCTTCGACCCTCTGCTTAAAAGGCAGATGCTCTACCGACTGAGCTATATTCTCAACCAATAACAAAAGTACAGACGTACCTGAACTTATTTGTTCTGGTATCTCAAGCGCTTCTTGTGCCGGTTCTTACGGCGCATCTTTTTGCGCTTGTGTACCGCCATTTTATGACGTTTTCTTTTTTTTCCGCAGGGCATGTAGTAAATGTCTTTCCACTTGTTTTAAAGGCAGATAATATAGGAAGTTTTCTCAAAAGCGCAAATACAAATTCATCCTTAAACAGTATTTCATTTTTAATAATGGTGTTGCAAACGATCCCGTCCGGCTTGAGAGCACAATCATGCATTCATGTATTTGAAAAAGTCCTTGTTGTCCTTTGTATCGGCCATTTTCTCTCGCATGAACTCCATGCATTCGATCGGATTCTTGTCGGCAAGATATTTTCTGAGCAGCCATGTTCTGGATAGCTCTTCCTGTGAAAAGAGCAGCTCCTCCTTGCGGGTACCGGAACGGAGAATATCAATCGAAGGAAATATCCGCCGTTCGGAAAGACGGCGATCAAGCAGCAGCTCCATATTACCGGTACCCTTGAACTCCTCAAAGATAACATCATCCATACGCGAACCGGTATCAACAAGTGCTGTAGCAATAATAGTAAGACTGCCCCCCTCCTCAATATTACGGGCTGCACCGAAAAAGCGCTTGGGCTTGGTAAGAGCATTGGCATCAATACCACCTGAGAGAATTTTTCCTGAGTGTGGAATGATGGTATTATGAGCCCGTGCCAGCCTGGTAATGGAGTCGAGCAGCACCACAACATCCCGGCCAACCTCTACAAGCCGCTTGGCCTTCTCCAGCACCATATCAGCCACAAGGACGTGGCGTTCAGGATCCTCGTCAAACGTTGAACTGACGACCTCTGCAGGCACACTGCGTGCCATATCGGTCACCTCCTCAGGACGTTCATCAATGAGCAGCACAATAAGGTAGACCTCGGGATGATTTTTGATAATCGCATTGGCAATCATCTGCAGGAGCATGGTCTTACCGGTTTTCGGCTGTGCGACAATCAAACCTCTCTGCCCCTTGCCTATCGGTGTGAAAATATCCATAATCCGCCCGCAGTATTCCGACTGCTTGGTTTCAAGCTTGAGCCGTTCGCGGGGAAAAAGTGGGGTGAGGTTTTCAAAATAGGGACGCTCCCGTGTGATTTCGGGATCATTGCCGTCTATGGTGTTGATCTTCAGCAGTGCAAAGAAGCGCTCACCCTCTTTCGGCGCCCGGACCTGGCCGGATACCGTATCACCGGTACGCATGTTGAAGCGCTTGATTTGCGAAGGAGAGACATATATATCATCAGGAGAGGAGAGGTAGTTGTAGTTGGCTGAGCGTAAAAAACCGTACCCTTCCGGGATAACCTGGAGAACACCGGTATTGACCATGACATTGCCACTTTCAGAATCGCTGTTTTTCTGCGACTGGGCTTCGATAATCTTGAAAATCAGCTCCTCCTTCCGCAACCCTGCCGCCGTAACGCCAATCTCTTTGGCTAAAGCATGCAGCTCAAAAACTTTCTTTTTCTGGAGCATATTGATGTCCAGACCTTTAAAAACCGGATTGTTCGACATTGTAATGGGATTCAACGCTTGTTATTCAAAAAAATAAACAGGAAAAGATGAGGATAGCCCGTTATATCCGGACGGCATATCCACAATCATGGTCAAAACCACGCATCTTCGACGGGAGTTAACTTTAACGCGTTTTCATGCAACATGAAAGCAGGGAAAAAGAAGATGACAGGGGAAGACTTTCTATAATTGAAAACGGGATAATCACAACAAGGAATTATGAAACGGATGTCTCTCTTGGGTAAATGAAGCATTTATGTGGCTTGACTAAAATATAAAACTTTTTCCGTAAAAAAACTCTCTTCAAACCGCAGCACGCTTCAGTAACCTGAAGCAATGATCTCTCCGGCAAGATAAAATGATCCGGTCACAAGAATCAGGTCATCGGGTTTCGAATACTCCCTCAGATACCCGAGCGCCTCACTTCCTGTTTTAAACACCGTTGCCTCATTGCCCGCATCAAAGCATAACCGGGCAAGTTGTTCAGCGGGAACACTGCGTTCCGAGGGAATATTGACCGGATAAAAATCGCAGTCAAGACGGGCAAGCTCCCTGATAACCGAAACGGCATCCTTGTCCGAAGCCAGACCAAGAATAACGTGTACAGCCCGGTATTCGCTCCGGAAATCAGCTATGGCATTGACCGTCTGGCGCATGCCATCGGAATTGTGCGATACATCAAGGAGCACGGCGGGATACACTCCTATCTTCTCCAGTCTTGCCCGGTAACCGGTCCGTACAAGCTGCTCAAGACCTGCATAGATATATTCCGGTGCAACACCTGCGTCCTCAGCAACCATCACTGCAAGAGCAACATTGGACGCATGAAACGATCCGCTCAGGGGCGCTTTAAGAGCCGGATAATACCCTGAAGCTGTCCGGAGGTCGAGCTGAAGCGCTCCTGCTTCGGCACAGAGAACACTCCAGACCGCATCCTGACCTGCGACAAAGAGTGATACTTCATGCAATCCAGCCACCCAGGATATCGGCTGAAAAGCTTCCGGATCGGAAACTGCAGTATAAACCCTGCACCCTTTCTTTATTATGGCCGCTTTTTCCTCCGCAATCAGTGCGCGGGTCTCTCCAAGCCAATCGGTATGATCCAGCCCGATACTTGTAATAACGGCATAGGCTGGATCCAGGATATTGGTGGCATCAAGCCTCCCCCCCATGCCTGTCTCGATAATGGAAACATCAACCTTTTCATCAGCAAACCAGGCAAAGGCTATCGCTGTTGTCGCTTCAAAAAAGGTGTAAGGAGTACCGGCCGCTCTCTGTTTGAGCTGTGAACAGTAACAGGCCACCCGCTCTCCGGGAATCGGTTCTCCGTTGATGCGCATTCTTTCACTGAAATCAACAAGATGAGGAGAGGTGTAGAGTGCGGTTTTTTTGCCGGAAGCCTGAAATATTGATGCTAGAGCGGCGGCAACGGTCCCTTTTCCATTCGTACCGGCAATATGAATCACCAGACCGAGACCTCTTTCGGGAGAACCAAGGTGATCAAGCAGCGCGCGCACAACGTCAAGACCCGGCTTTATGCCGAACCGGTGAAGCGGGTAGAGAAAATCAAGCGCGTCCTGATAGGTCACCGTTATCTGCTAACTGTTATGAATTGAAACAAGAGCTGATTTGATTACCTCCTCAACACTGAGAGCTGAATTTTTTTCAAGAATGGAGTCCACAGCTTTCTGTACCGTAACTCTGGAGAAACCGAGAGTCACAAGGGCATTGATTGCATCATCCCTCATCCGGGAGGAGAGCTGTGCTGACGGTGCCGCAATAGTGCCGGCAGGAGAAAGTTTCAGGATTTTATCCCGCAATTCAAGAATTATGCGGGCGGCGGTCTTTTTGCCCACACCGGTGATTCCGTAAAGCCGTTCAGGAGTGTTCGCGAGGATGGCGTCATAAACTTCCGCAACCTGCAGGCCGGAAAGAACCGCAAGAGCAAGCTTTGGCCCCACACCGGAAGTCAGTATAAGCAGGCGGAACATCTGCCGCTCGGCTTCCGTAATAAAACCATAAAGCTGATGAGCATCCTCTCTGACCGAGAGATGGGAATAAAGCAATACTTCACTGCCCGTTTCAGGCAGCTGTCGGCTGGTGCTCGCGGAGATAAGAAACCGGTAGGCAATCCCGGAAACCTCTACAACCGCCTCTTCCGGCAGGAGTGAGACAAGCCTGCCACGAAAATATGCAAACATGAGAGAAGGAATGGAAACCCGGACTGAAAACCGCTCACAGAGTGTCTGTTACGGATTTTTCAGGCCGGATGTCAGAGAATGAAGATCAGTATTGAACCGGAAAGCAGGCATGAAAAGCTTACTCGGCCTTGCCGTAACTGTTCAAAAGACGAGTCAGCTGAGACTTCTTTCTGGATGCTTTATTGGCATGGATATAGTTCTTGACGCCAAGACGATCGAGTTTCTGAACAGCCGAACGATAGGCGACTTCAACTTCCGCCTTGTCTGCACGGGTATCAATCAGTTTCTGCATATTTTTGACAAGAACTTTAAGCTCTTTTTTCCTTGCTCTGTTCCTGGCATTTCTTCTTTCTGACTGCCGCAGTCTTTTTTCAGCCGATTTGTGTAAAGGCATATACGGTTGCTGTTAGGATATAAAATTTTTCAAAAGCCTCCTTGCTTCAATAACAAAGGGCATATAATATAGAAGAAAGGAGCAAATAATCAAAAGAGTATCAAGAAATCCTGAAAAAGCCTCGCCACTCCCTTCCGGTTTCAGTACAAGCCGACCCCGGTGCATGCCTGCTCCATTCCGGCAAGGAACGGCATTCAGAACTCGGACCTTTTTCCTTATATTGCGCCAGATCTTTTTCAATTCAGGTCACCGCTATAAATTGTCATGAGCGGTTCGAGTGCGAGGCGGACGGAGCGCAGAAACCGGAATGTACAACGCAGTACATGAGGATTTTGAGCACCGTCAAACGAAGCAATCGAATCGCGGAATAGATTTATAGCCGTGACCTTCAATAGTGATTCTTATGAGCCTCATGATCAGCGTTTCCGGCATACGCGGTATAGTCGGTGAAAGCCTTACCCCAAAAAATCTTACCGCTTTTGCCATGGCCTTTGCCTCATGGATTCTTCGCCGTAAGGATGACCGGACAAAACGTCCGAGGATAGTCATCGGCAGGGATACCCGGCCTACAGGCAAGGCTATCGGTGATCTTGTCAGCAATGTTCTGGTGCTTTGCGGCTGTGACGTTATCGACCTTGATATCGCAACAACACCAACGGTAGAGATTGCCGTCACCTCCGAATGTGCCGACGGAGGGCTGATCATTACCGCATCCCATAATCCTGTTGCCTGGAATGCATTGAAAATGCTCAACCACCTTGGCGAGTTTCTGACTGCCACGGAGGTTGACGAGCTGCTTGCAATAGCAGACAGAGAGCAGTTCTGCCCGGCCGGATGGGATCATATCGGCGCCATCACCCATGATGATCGCTATGACGACCTGCACATCGAAAAGATTCTGCAACTTTCTTTTGTTGATACAGCAGCAATAGCAAAAGAGCAGTTCCGGGTACTTGTGGACTGTGTTGAAGGTGCCGGTTATGCCGTTGTGCCTAAGCTGTGCAGAAAGCTCGGCATGGAGCATATCGTTCCGGTTGCCTGCGGCGGCAGCGGCCTCTTCCCCCGCAATCCTGAACCGATTGAGGAGAATCTTTCGGCAACCATCGCCGGACTCAAAGAGAGCGGATGCGATTTTGCAATTGTTGTTGATCCGGATGTCGACCGGCTCGCACTCATCTGTGAAGACGGGACCCTGTTCGGCGAGGAGTATACCCTTGTGGCCTGCGCAGACTTTTATCTTAAAAAGCACAGCGGCGCTGTGGCAAACAACCTCTCCAGCAGCCGTGCACTGAGAGATATTGCCGGAAGATACGGCGTCGAATGCTACAGCGCAAAAGTCGGAGAAGCCAACGTGATCGAGGTGATGAAAGAAAAATCAGTCGTTATCGGCGGAGAAGGCAACGGAGGAGTAATTCTTCCCGAACTGCACTACGGCCGGGATGCTCTTGTCGGCATAGCGCTCTTTGTACAGGCCTTCACCCACTGGCGCACAACAAACAGTAACGGCTCTCTTTCAGCCTTCAGAAAAGAGTTTCCCGATTATGTGATGTCGAAGCAGAAAACTACGCTCGGAAAAACTGACCGTTCATCGCTTGAGAATATTCTGACCGATATTGCCCTGCAATACCCTGAAGCTGAATCAAACGCTCTTGACGGGCTGAAACTTGATTTTGCCAGCAGCTGGGTGCATCTGCGTCCGTCGAACACAGAACCAATTATCCGTATCTATTCCGAAGCGCCGTCAAAAAAGGAGGCTGAAACGCTGGCTGATAAACTGAAAAGGGATATAGAGAAACGAACGCAGGGGCATTAATGAGCTGAAATGGCCGGAAACGGCCGGTATTTGGATGAAAAAATAATGAGTAAAGAGCAGAACAAAAGCTTCCGGACACAACAGGACGAAACACTTGGCATAGAGAAAAAAGGCTCGGTGGACAGCTATATTGTCTCCCGTCTCTTCGCCTATATCAAGCCATTTAAAACCCTTGTGGCCGCCTCTGTTGCAATTACCATTGCAGGCTCTTTCCTTGGTCCGCTTCGGCCCTATCTGACAAAAATCGCCATTGACGACCATATCGCCCGTGGCGATCTCAGGGGACTTGCCTTTATCAGCATCCTGCTTGCGGGAGCCATACTGCTTGACGGCATCAAGCAGTATATCACCACATGGTTAACCCAGATTATCGGCCAGAAGGCCGTATTCAACCTCCGGATGGATATTTTCACCCATCTGCAAAAACTGCCGGCACGGTTTTATGACCGCAATCCCATAGGACGACTGATCACAAGAACAACAAGTGATGTTGAATCGCTCAACGAGATGCTCTCAAGCGGTATTATCACGATTCTCGGCGATATCCTGCAGCTGTTTTTTATCGTTGTCCTGATGGTGTGGATAGATTGGCAGTTGACTCTTATTGTACTCACTGTTCTCCCCCTCATGCTCTATGCAACCATCCTGTTCAAAAACAGGGTACGGGTTGCGTTTCAGGATGTCAGGACCCATCTTGCCCGCCTTAACACCTTCTTTCAGGAGCATATTACCGGCATGAGCATTGTACAGCTCTTCAACCGCGAAGAACGGGAATATGAGAACTATGCCGCCATTAACCGCGATCACCGGGATGCAAACATCCGCACGGTTTTCTATTTCTCCATCTACTATCCGCTGATTGAAGTGCTGAGTGCTGCGGCGGCGGGTCTGGTGATATGGTACAGCGGCGTGCGCCTGCTCAAGGCTGACCTCACCATTGGAGTGGTTATCTCGTTTGTGCAGTATATATGGCTCTTTTTCCGCCCTCTTCAGCACCTTTCCGACCGGTTCAACGTTATTCAGACGGCGATTGCCGGATCCGACCGGATTTTCAGACTGCTTGATGAAAAGGAGGGGATTGAAAACCCTGCAGAAGTGCAACCCGTCTCAACCTTCAGGGAGAAAATAAGTTTCAGCAATGTCTGGTTCGCCTACGACGGCGATAACTGGATACTCAAGGATATCTCCTTCGACATCCGGCATGGCGAAAAAGTTGCCATTGTCGGGGCAACCGGGAGCGGGAAAACGTCAATTATCAATATTCTCTCCAAACTCTACCCTTTCAGCAAGGGCTCCATCACCATTGACGACATCCCTATCCGGAAAATCGAGGCGAGTTCACTGCGAAAACTTGTCGGGGTTGTCATGCAGGATGTCTTTCTCTTTTCCGGCACCATTCGCGAAAACCTCGCCTTCGGCAATCCCGATGTCTCCGACGAGGCCTTGCGGGAAGCCGCAAGAGTGGTTGGAGCAGACCGGTTTATCGAGCAGCTCCCCGGCGGCTACCAGTACAGGGTGCTTGAAAACGGCACCGGCCTCTCCTCCGGCCAGAAACAGTTGATCGCCTTCGTGCGGGCACTGCTCTACAATCCGGAAATTCTGGTGCTTGATGAAGCAACCAGCTCAGTTGATACGGAAACAGAGACGCTGATTGACGCAGCAACCGCGAAACTCATGAGTGAGCGTACCTCGATTATTATTGCCCACCGGCTCTCAACCGTGCAGAAAGCTGACCGGATAATCGTTCTGCACAAGGGCATGATCCGGGAAACCGGCAACCATCAGGAACTTCTGGCAAAACGGGGCCTCTACTACAAGCTCTACCTCCTGCAGCATCCCGAACAGACCACCCGAAAAGAGGTTTGAACGTTCACCGCTATCACTGCTTTATTCTTCAGCTCCGGAGGAGCGAAATATTGGTAGGCCGACGCAAGTCGGAATGAGGATTTCGAGCACCGCCCAACGCAGCAATCGAATCGCGCAACAGGTTAACAAAAATACCGTTACAAACTGCTGTCGCGAAGCACACTAACCGGCTCCAGCTTCGCCGCTCTTGCGGAAGGGAGAATAGCTGCAAGCGTACTGATAAGCACGGTCACCCCGATGACTATAAAAAAATATATGGGATTGTAGGACATACTGAAGCCTGTTTTGGTCAGAGGTCCCTGGGAGCTCTCAACAGGCAGGCTGGCAAAGAGATTGATAGAGCCTATGGCAAGAACACCCCCTGTCAGGGCACCGGCGAGGCCCACAATAAACCCTTCAAGAACGAACATGCTGACAAGCTGCAGGGCTGAAAATCCGAACGACTTCATGATGGCAATGTCACGACTCTTCTCAAAAACCGTAGTAACCAGAATATTGGCTACTCCGAAACCCGAGACAACGCCTACAAAGGCAACGAGAGAGAATACGATATAGCCGATACGTTTAAAGAGGGAGAGCACACTTTCATTTTCCTCCTGCCAGGTCAGGCAGCGGTAACCGGTTATCTTCTCCAGCTCTTTTGAAAGCCCTGCATTATTAAACGGATCGGCCACCTTTAAGGCTATACCCGATACCTTGTTAGCCGGAAGTCCCTCAATGATCTGACCAAGTTTAAGAGAGACAAGAACACCATTATCGACAGCATTGACGCCGGAAAAAAAGATACCGGCCACCTTGCACTGACGGCTCTTTCCTGAAGAGGGGATAATGACCACATCATCACCAAGCTGGAGATTCATATCCCTGGCAACCGTACGCCCCACCAAAAGAGCATTGGGTGTTTTTTCATAGAGGGTGATATCGCCGGAAGTCAGCTTTTTGCGAATTCCGCTGATGGCATCTTCCCTGTCAATCATGACTCCCTTGAGCAGAAGCGGCTGGTTACGACTCCCCTTTACAGCCATAACCTGCGACAGAACATAGGGAGAGGCGGCAACAATCCGTTTATTGTACTGGGGCAGGCTGAAAACACCGAGAATCTGGCCGTAATTGCGCACCTCATCACGCTCCAGCTTCTGGATATTATCTTCAACAATTGCAACAGAGGACTCCTTCTGACCGGCAAGTATATTGACCGGCACCGGGTTCATCTTCTCCCCCTTGACGGTGATATGGGGTGCAACATTGACAATGGTTTCAATAAAGGAGTCAAGCAGACCGCGCGTAAGGGAGTTGGTCGTGATCAGCACCATGGTGCTCACCGCAACTCCGAATATGGTTGTAAGTGTCTGCCGCCGCCGCCCGAGCAGATGCCTTACAGCTATATCGAACAATGTTTTAAACATGGTAAACCCGCATGATAAGAGTGTAGCGAACAGCAATAAAGAGTCGTGTGGCCTGCTGCTTTGAATCAGGCATTGGTGTGCCTCCTGATAATTTCTTTAGGTGCCAATAAGTTATGGGATATTTTTATTAAGTTATACCATTAAAATCCGGCATCATAAAAGAAAGCAAGCTATCGAAAAGCGCATGAGCCAAACAGCAGGCAATATAACAATTGAGCGCAAGCACAGCCACGTGGAGATCTGCCTGCATGGCGATATTGCCTTCAGCGGCAAAACCACCGGTTTTGAGCACTACGAATTTGAGCACAATGCCGTGCCTGAACTCTCGTTTGCCGATATCAGCCTCTCAACAACGTTCCTTGGCCGCACAATAGCAGCTCCGCTCATGATCTCCTCCATGACGGGAGGATACAGTGAAGCGACATATCTGAACCAGCGCCTTGCCGAAACGGCAGAGCAGTTCAGAATTCCTCTCGGTGTCGGAAGCATGCGTCAGGCACTTGAAAACAGTTCACACCGTGAAAGCTTTGCCATAGTCAGAAAGTACGCACCATCAATACAGATTTTTGCCAATATCGGCGCACCGGAGATCGCCAAAGGGCTTACGGATAGCGATATCAGCATCATGCTTGATCTCCTTGAAGCCGATGGACTCATTGTACACTTCAATGCCGCACAGGAGCTTTTTCAGCCTGAAGGCAATACTGATTTCCGCCATGTGCTTGATCATCTGAGCACACTAACGGCCAGAATCCCTGTTCCTGTAATTGCCAAAGAGGTCGGGAGCGGTATTTCGGGCGCGGCTGCAACTCAGCTTTTCGAGGCCGGCGTCAAGGCTGTTGATGTCGCAGGCGCAGGGGGAACCAGCTGGCAGAAAGTTGAAGAGATCCGTTATACACGCCAGTTCGGCACTGAGAGCCGTTTCAGCACCCCTGCGCTTGAAGAGCTGCTGAACTGGGGAATACCAACAGCTCAATGCCTGAAAGAGATCGCGGCCCTGAAAATATCGAACAAAATTTTCAGCACCGTAGAGCTCATCTCTTCAGGTGGTATAAAGAGCGGAATGGATATTGCAAAATCGCTGGCGCTTGGCGCAAATCTCGGAGCATCGGCAGGCCATCTGCTGAAAGCGCTCCATGAAGGAGTACTTGAACTGACCATTGAATCATGGCTGAACGATCTCAGGGCCGTCATGTTTCTCACCGGAGCAGCTACTATCGAGGAGCTCCGGAGCAAAAGCCTTATCGTAAAACAATGACCGACTTCACCATGAATATACCCGTTACACAGGAACTTGTCGAGAAAAAGTACCGGCTCTACCACACCAAAATCAATGATGCTCTCGGAACATGTTTTGAAAAACAATCTCCGGTAACACTCTATGAGCCAGCCAGGTATATTCTGGAAGGAAAGGGAAAAAGAATCCGCCCGTTCCTGACTCTCCTTGCTTCTGAAGCCGTCTCCGGCTCTTCTGAAAATGCCCTCAATGTTGCTCTTGCTGTTGAGGTTCTGCATAATTTCACCCTGATGCATGATGATATCATGGATCAGGCCGACCTTCGCCATGGCAGACCGACTGTTCACCTTGAATGGAACGTCAATGCGGCGATACTCTCCGGAGACATGATGATTGCCTACGCCTACGAGCTGGCACTTCAGGCGAAAAGCAGCCGTCACGCCGAACTGGTTCACATTCTCAATGATGCCAATATCACAATCTGTGAAGGACAGGCTCTCGATATGGAGCTCGAAGAGAAAAAAGATGCAACAATTGCCGACTACCTTGACATGATTGCCAAGAAAACAGGGCGCCTGATCTCAGCCGCGCTTGAAGCCGGAGGTGTTGCCGGAAATGCTACGGATGAACAGCTCAGAAGCCTGGTGCTCTTTGGTGAAAAAATCGGCCGGGCATTTCAGATTCAGGATGACTATCTCGATATCATGGCTGACGACGGTAAATCAGGCAAGATTGCCGGCGGCGATGTTATGAACGGCAAAAAGACCTATCTTCTCCTCCGCTCGCTTGAACTGACCTCAGGCAGGGAACATGATCTCCTTCACTCCATCTTCATGAATAAAGGGATCAGTGCCGACAGGGTACCGGAAGTAAAAGCCATCTATGAGCGGTGCGGTGTACTTGAGGAGACTGTAGCACTCATCAACTCGATTACCGAAGAGGCTCTCTCAGCCATTGACTCGCTCCCCTATGCCGAAGGAAGAGAGTACCTTAAAGGATTTTCAAACATTCTCATGAAGAGGGATTTCTGAGTTTCCCGCTTCTTTCAACGGAAGCGCACCATGGAAAAGAGCATGTTGCTTCTGGCTCTGACCCTTATTCCGGGAATCGGACCATCAAGGATCAAGGCACTCATCAACCACCTGCCGGACATCAACGATGTGCTGCAGGCTGATGTTGAAGCGTTGAAAACGATACCGGGCATAGGAGAACCTCTTGCACGTCAGATTCATGATTATCTCGCTCACTCCGAAACAAGAGCTGCTGCTCTGAACGCAGCAGAGGAGCAGATTGCTGCCCTGCATCGCTTCAATGCAAAACTGCTTACCATTCTTGACCCTGACTATCCTCCCCTTCTGAAGGAGATCTACGACCCGCCGCCATGCCTCTTCATCCGGGGAACACTGCCGGATCCACACACGCCCGGCATTGCCGTTGTAGGCACAAGAAAGGCCTCTGCATACGGCAAAGAGTGTACCGAAAAGCTCTGCCAGGGGCTGGCATCTCTCGGCGCGGTCATTTTCAGCGGTATGGCTTACGGTATTGATATGACGGCACATCTGGCGGCCCTGAAACATGGGGGGACAACGGTAGCCGTTCTTGCCAGTGGTGTTGACACCATCTACACCGATCCACAGGGTAAAGTATGGCCTAAAATAGTTGAGCATGGCGCGCTCATCTCCGAAGAGTGGATCGGTTCATCACTCTCTCCGGGAAAATTCCCGAAAAGAAACCGTATCATATCAGGCATCTCTGCCGGGACTCTGGTGACAGAATCAGATCTGAAAGGAGGCGCACTGATTACTGCCGCAAATGCTCTTGAGCAGAACCGGGAGGTTTTCGCCGTACCCGGAAGTATTTTCTCACGGAGCTCAAGAGGAACAAACCGGCTGATCCAGCAGGGACAGGCAAAAGCCGTCATGAGTGTTGAAGATATCATTACGGAACTCTGGCCGCACTTTGCAAACACACTCACGGAAACCGCCGCTCTCCCGCCTGACAATCTCTATCTGAAGCTGAATGACCATGAACGGACTATATTGGAACGAATGACGAGAGAGCCGGTACATATCGATACCCTGGCGGCAGAAACGGGAATGGATATCTCATTGCTGCTTGTACATCTTTTTGAACTCGAATTGAAATCCGCGATCATGCAGATGCCTGAACAGTTTTTCCGAAAAATATAGCAATCGGCCAATTATACAGAAAACCTGAAACTCCTCAGAGCCCCGCCCCTGCTCTCTTCCTGGCCTGTCAGCCATCCACATCCCGTCATCTTGTGACAGATCCATCACAATATCGGCAAGCATGCGGGCTTATCAGCTTTTTATAGTATTTTATCGTGGAATTATTACCTTTGAATGTATAATTTTGTCCTGTTACACGTTATACAATTTCGGCTCATAAACATGATAACCTAAACCTTGAAATTGATGAATCATTCAGGAGGATTTATAAACGTTTCCCGCCGGGCCATGGTTACGGCGGCATTGTCCCTTATGCTCATTGCTCCTTCCTCGCTCCAGGCTGCGCAGGATACCGGCAAGGTTGGTGTTGTTGATTTCGGAAAACTCATCCAGCAGTTGCCTGAAACCAAACAGGCTGAAACCACCCTGCAGGCTACGGCAGCCCCTCTCCAGAAAGAGCTTGCCCGCTTGAATGCAGAGTATCAGAAATCAGTCGTGGCTTACCGTCAGCTCCCGGCTGCTACAACCAAAGCGGCGAGAGATCAGAAAGAGCAGGAGGTAAACAGCAAGGCTCAGGCACTCCAGAAGTACCAGCAGGAGCAGGGTGGAGTTGTTGAAAGAAAGCAGCAGGAGCTCCTGACTCCGATTCGTGAAAAGGTACTCTCCGCAGTCAAGGCAATTGCCCAGCAGGACGGATTTACCCTGGTGATTGATAAAGGCGCCCAGGTCTACGGCACCCCTGATCATGATCTGACGTTCAAGGTAATGAACCAGTTGAATATCAAGTAATGATCCACTGTGTTCGATAAGTCCATCGTTCTTTTTCTGCTGGCTCTTCTGTTCGTCATGACGGGATGCGGCGCTTCTCAAAAGGAGCGTCGCTCTCCGGAGACCCGCTTTATAGGTATCAATCATCCCGTTCAGGAAAGCTGGACGGCGAGGCTTGCTATTACCGATTCGGGTACCAGGACGGGCGTTATTGAAGCCGGGCACGGTGCGATATACAGAACAAACACCGGAGATGAACATCATCTTGACGGGGGAATCAGGGTTACCTTCTTTGACGTCAACGGCCTACCCTCGACGTCAATAACAGCCGAAAAAGCTGTTATTCATGATAATCAGGATATTGAAGCTTCCGGTAATGTGGTCATTACCTCCGCCGTGACAACGGTTATAAGAACCGAGTATGTCAAACGGACAGCCAAAGACCGTATGATCCGCTCAGACAAGTTTGTAACGATAACAAGGCCCGGAGAGACCATACGGGGATATGGTTTTGAAAGCGATCAGGGGTTAAAGAAGTACCGCATTTTCAAGGGAAGCGGCGAAGCATTTATACAACAATAATGAAGTCAATCTGTTCATGAAATTACATGTATTGAAATCAAAAATCCACAACGCTATTGTAACCAGTGGTGATCTCGAATATGAAGGAAGCATCACCATTGACAATGAACTGCTTGAGATGGTAGATATGATCCCCAATGAAAAAGTGCTTGTGGTCAACAATAATAACGGTGAACGGTTTGAAACCTATATCATCAAGGGTGAACATGGCTCCAGGGTGATTCAGCTCAACGGAGCCGCTGCACGCTGTGCACTTGCAGGCGATGAGATCATTATCATGACCTTCGCGGTCATGGACGAAGATGAGGCTCGAAACTATAAACCAATGGTTCTTATTGTCGACAGAGAGAATAACCCCAAAAGCCGTCACCGCGTCGGCGAAAAGAGTGAACCGTTATCGTAGCTCCCCCTTACTCCAATAGTTTATAATATTTATGGGACTTGCAGTAATCATCATGGCGGCCGGAAAAGGTACGCGCATGCATTCAGACCTTCCAAAAGTGCTGCATAGAGCAAATGGAAAGCCGCTTGTTGAGTATGTTCTCGACACAGCAAACGCACTTGACCCGGAAAAAGTCGTACTCATTGTTGGCCATCAGGCGGAACAGGTAAAACAAGCGACTGCCGGCTACGCTCTCATTGCTGCTCTTCAGAAACCTCAGCTCGGAACAGGTCATGCCGTTATGCAGGCCAAAGAGGCTCTGAGGAATTTTGACGGTGAGGTACTCATCCTCTCCGGAGATGCGCCTCTTGTCACACTCCGGTCGCTTCAGCAACTGATAGCGTTTCACCGCAGCCGGAGTGCAGTCGCTACCGTGCTGACGGCTGATCTTGCCGATCCTTCGGGCTACGGCAGAGTCATCCGGCACAACAAAAGCGACATCGTGCTGAAAATTGTTGAACACAAGGATGCTACTGAAGAGGAACGCGCCGTGAGTGAAATCAACTCCGGTATCTATCTCTTTGATGCAGCGGTACTGTTTACGGCACTTGGAGAGATCACCACCAATAATGCCCAGCATGAGTACTATCTCACCGATGTATTCAGCATCTGTTTTAAAAGCGGCAAACGGGTTTGTGCCTTCAAAACCGGAAATCCGGATGAGATACTTGGAATCAATACCCCTGAACAGCTGAAAGAAGCTGAAGCAATACTGCTGAATCAGCAAGCCTGATTGTTGAACGAAATGGTGAACGTGCTTTTGGCTAAAGCGTCTTGATTCTTTTATAGGTACTATAGGTCGTACAAGACCTATGAAAGAATAAGAGCACAGGGAGAGAGGAGTGTTTACCTGCAGAAATGGTTTATTTCCTTGAACGGCGGGGCTTTTGAAGGTCTTTTTCCTCCGAAACTTTCGGGCGACTTCCACTTGCAAGCGCACCGGGAGTGGAGACATCAATATCAGGACTCTCTTTCTGGATTCCGGCTTCATGCATGGAGTAGAACTCCACAAGATTTCCGTCCGGATCCATGACAAAAAAAGCCCTCCCCTCACGTCGATGGGCGGGTCGGGTCACGAGATGTACACCGCTATCGTCAAGATAGCGTGCAGCAGCATCGACTTCAGCATCGGAGGAGAGCCTGAAACCGAAATGGTCAACCCTGATATCACGCGCTTCGGGAGATCCCGGGGTTTCGGCTTTTACCAGTACCAGAAGGTCAGAGTTGATACGCAGATAAGAGATATTCGCTCCAACCCGGTGGTCAAGCTTGAAACCAAGAATACCTCCATAAAATGCTTCGGCAAGACGCAGGTCATTGACGCGAAGGGTAATCTGATTAATCCCCGTCAGTTTCATCATCTTCTTCTACTTGAACAGGCTTTTTCTCGGCAGTTTTCTCCAGGGTATAATCATATTTGTGTTCGAAATACTCCGCAACTGCTTTATGCGAGGCCTTTTCACGGACTTCAAACTCAAGACTGATAGCGATCTGTTCAGGAAATATCTTGTCCGATTCAGACTCACTGCTCGGGTTGCGGATCATCTCCTTGTAAGGGAGCAGCTTGTCTTCAAGATCAGCGCGCTCTTCATCATGTATTTTTTTAGCTCTTTTCGAAATCGCAACTACCGTCTCGTACAAATTCGAGTGCGCACTTCTCAGCTTGTTCAAATCAACAGGTTTCACCGACATTGCACTATAATTATGACGTTTATAAAAGAAATTTTCTGACTTTTTCCGTGACCGTCTCCACGGTCAGATCAAGATTGTCGTTTACAATCACCGCATCAAATCGCTCCGCATACTCAAGTTCAAGACGGGCACGCTCAAGGCGCAATTTCAGACTCTCTTCATCTTCACTCTCCCGCCCTTTGAGTCTGGCTTCCAGTATCTCCATACTCGGCGGCTTGAAAAAAATCAATAACGAGTTTTCAGGAAAGAGCCGCTTGAGATTCAGTGCGCCTTTGACGTCAAGATCAAGAAGAAGATGGCTGCCGCTCTCAATAACCTCACGGGTTTTATCAAGCAGGGTCCCGTAATGGTTTCCGAAAAAAAACTCATGTTCAATAAATCCACCGCTGCGGATCTTCTCCTCAAAATCTTTTCTGCTCAGGAAATAATAGTTAATCCCCTCTACTTCACCAACCCTCTTCTCGCGGGTTGTAGCGGATACCGAAAATCTGATATCAGGAATCCGCTCCAGCAAATGTTTGGCAATTGTTGACTTGCCGGTACCGGATGGTGCTGAAAAAACAATCAGTTTCCCTTGCCGTTTCCGCTCTTCAACCATAACATCACTCTATATTTTGCAGTTGCTCCCTGACTTTTTCAAGTTCTTCCTTTATTCGAACCATTTTCTGGGATATTTCCGCATTCTGGGATTTCGAAGCGATGGTATTGGCTTCACGAAGCTGCTCCTGAAGAAGAAAGTTCAATTTTCTTCCTGTGCCGCTTTCATCATTTCCCAGCTCTTCAAGAAAAAACTTGTTATGACTGGCGAATCTGGTCAACTCTTCGGTAATATCAAGCTTGTCGGCAGCAAGAACCAGCTCCATTTCAAGTCGATCCCTGCTGTATGCCAGATCCTTTGAGGCGATTACCTCTACTTTTGCCGCCAGTCTTTTTCTGACCGCTTCAAGGTTTTCTGCCGAAAGCGTGGAAACAAGAGCGAGTGTCTGTTCAATCTCCGCAATGCGTACACTGAAGTCAACCATAAGCTCCTCCCCTTCCCTTCGGCGCATCGCCTTGAGACGATCTATGGCCTCCTGGAGCAGTTTTTTTGCGACAGGCCAGAGCTTTTCGATCTGGTCAAGTGAAGTTGTACCGTTATCGAATACTTCCGGGAAACGGAGCAGATGCTCAAGTGTAACCGGTGTAGTGAGCTGGGCTTCTCTCTGAAGGGTCTCAAGCAGTCCCTTGTAGGCTTTGACCTTTGAAGCGTTGACACTGACAGCTATAGGCTGCTCTTCATCAAGCTGAACCTGAATAAACGCGGATATTTTCCCCCTTTGAAAATGGGCCCGTATCATTTCGCGGACTTCAAGTTCAAACGAGAGTAACTGACGGGGAAGCTTTACACTGATTTCTGCAAACCGGTTATTGACTGAGCGCAGCTCAACAAGCGTGCGAACACCGTTTTCAACTGACTCCGCACTGCCATATCCGGTCATACTTTCCAACATAGGCTTCCCTGCTTCATTCGTTGTTAAAAAGATAACCTGCAGAGCAAAAGCCCTGCAGAGATCGGGCAAAAAGAGTTCGGACCGAACTGCTTACTTGCGGAGATCAAGTTCGGCAATCACCTTACGGTAACGGTCGATATCAACATTCTTTATATAATTCAAAACTTTTTTGCGCTTGCTTACCAGCATAAGCAGCCCACGGCGGGAGTGCTTGTCTTTCGGATGCAGCTGAAGATGGCCGGTAAGATCGGTAATTCTGCGGCTGAACAGTGCCACCTGAACTTCAGATTTCCCGGTATTCTTGTCAGATCCGCCGAACTGCTGGATAACTTCCGCTTTATGCTCTTTTGTGAGACTCATAGCTCTTCATTTGTTATGTTAAATCGATTGACCCGCAATATAATATTATATACTATACAACTCCACCGTTTTTTTATCTTTTTCAAGCTGGTTTTTCAGCTCATCAAGTGACGTAAACTTGCGCTCCTCCCTGATAAAGCGAAAAAGGCTGAACTTCAGAGTACGACCGTAGAGCGTGCCGGAATATCCAAGAATATAGGCTTCGACGGTTGTAATCCCCTCTGAACTGACCGTCGGACGTAAGCCGATATTCATCATGACCTTGAATGAACGACCGTCAAGCTCGGTTCGGGCAAGATAGACCCCGCTCCTGGGCAGCAGCTTGTCCGGATCGGAAAGCTGGAGGTTTACAGTTGGAAAGCCGATCTCCCGTCCCCGCTTGTCACCATCAACAACTACGCCGCTGATCATATAGGGAGAGCCGAGAAACTCATTAGCTTCGGCAATCAGACCGCTTGCAAGGAGTTGGCGGATTCTTGTACTTGAAAAATGCTCATCACCGATCAGCAGTTCATCCAGAACCTCTACATCAAAATCCAGCTCTCCGCCGAGATGCTCAAGCGTCGTGCCGCTTCCGCTCCGGTCACGTCCGAAAGCATGGTCATAACCGATAATGATACTTTTAGCTCCAATAAGGTTGACCAGCACATTGCGGATAAAATCCTCCGAGCTGCGCCGGGCAAAATCCGGCGTAAAACGGACCACAAAAAGCAGATCAACCCCCTCCCTCGAAAGCAGGTTGATTTTTTCCTCCAGTGTGGTAAGCAATCCAAGCGGACCGGTAACAGCGCCCTTGAGCACTCTTCTTGGATGGGGTTCAAAAGTCACCACCACGCTTCGCAACTGACGACTGCGGGCAAGAGCAACAAGCCGGGCAATAATCATCCGGTGACCCTTATGCACTCCGTCAAACGAGCCAATGGTTACCGCTGAACCTACAACAGGAAACTCGACAGGAGAGGCTGTGCCAAAACTACAGACATGATGATTATCATATTCCACAATACGCATACTTCCGTTATCTCCCTTTACAGATCGGGTTGATGGGTGCTTTGAACGATATCCTCGATAGTGTCGGGCAGGGTTCTGGCAGAGCTCAATTGATAGGGACCGATAGCAACTCTCCTCAGGGAGGCCAAATAGCCGCCTGTACCAAGCGCATGGCCGAACTCATGAGCTATAACCCTGATATAGGCTCCCTTGGAGACATGGAGAACAAAATAGACCATCGGGAGGTCAATCCTGGTAATTTCAAAACGATGGATCACAATCTCCTTCGCCTTCCTCTCCCGTATCACCTCACCTTTGCGGGCATGTTCATAAAGTCGTTTGCCCTGGTGCCAGGCAGCCGAATGCATGGGAGGCTGCTGTTGATGAGTCCCGACAAACATTGCAGCCGTATGCCTGATCAGCTCCTCTGAAAGATGATCGGTGCCGCAGTGTCCGTATTCGCTGGTTTCACAATCATGACTCTCCGTCATAACACCAAGCTTGATGGCACCGTCATAAACCTTGTCAAGAATCTCAAGAGTGGAAATCTCCCTGGTTTTCCGGCCGGAGGCGAGGATAAGAAGACCGGTAGCTTTCGGGTCAAGGGTACCGCAATGGCCAACCTTGCGCTTCAGACCGTTTTGGCGGTAGGTATTCCTGATTTTGGCAACCACATCAAACGATGTCCAGTCCAACGGTTTGTCAATCAGGAGAAATGCACCTTCATCCTGAAGCTGCTCCCTGTTTTGCTGTTCATCCATACTCACTGCCTGCAAAAAAGCTTACGCTTCACCGTTTTCAGGGGCGCTTTTACGCACACTGCTCAACAGCTCTTCAATCCTTGTGGCTCGCTCATAGAGATGATCTTCATGGAATTCAAGTTCCGGAATACGCCGGAAGTGGTGGCGGATTCTTGCGGAGAGAATCTTTCTGATACTTTTTGTCTCCTCACGCAGATATGCCATGGCTTCGACCTGTTCTTTGGAGGTCCCGATAATGGATACATATATCCTTGCTATACCGAGATCGGCCGTTACCTTCACATCGACAACCGTGATAATCGGCCCGTTTCGGGGGAGCTCTTTCTGCATAATTGCTCCGAGCTCCTGCTGCAGGAGTGATGCTACTTTCTCAGTACGTATGGACATAACTCAACAATAAGAGGTTCACAATTTCCGTTTTTTCTCCACGATTTTGTAAGCCTCAACTATATCGCCAACCTTGATATCATCGTAATTCTTGAGACTCAGACCACACTCGTATCCGGCGTCCACCTCTTTGACATCATCCTTGAAGCGTTTGAGTGCAGCAAGCTGCCCTTCATAGATCTGCACACCGTCACGAAGCAATCGGACCTTGGAGTCACGGAAAATTTTACCCTCAAGCATATAGCATCCGCCAACGTTACCGATCTTCGGCACTTTAAAGACCTGACGGATTTCAAGGGAGCCGAGACTCTCTTCATGAAGTTCCGGAGAGAGCATACCCTCAAGAGCTTTTTCGACATCTTCAAGAACATGATATATGACGCTGTAGAAGCGAACATCAAGATCTTCCTTTTCCGCAAGCTTCTTGGCATTGACATTAGGACGTACCCTGAAGCCGATAATAATAGCATCTGAAGCCGCAGCAAGAAGAACGTCGGTCTCGGTAATCTGACCGACACCCTGGTGGATAATCTGCACCTTGACCTCTTCATTCTGAATCTTCATGAGTCCGTCAGCAAGAGCCTGTATGGAGCCATCAGTATCAGCCTTGATGATGACACTCAGCTCCTTCATGAGGCCCTCCTTGATCTGGCGGGCAATACTGTCGAGCTTGACACGCGTACTGCGACGGAAATCGTGCTCACGACGAATAACCTGCCGCTTCTGCGCCAGGTCACGCGCCTCCCTGTCAGTTACCATAACCGTCAGAACATCACCGGATTGCGGAAGATCCTCGAATCCGAGCACCATAACGGGCTGTGAAGGCCCGGCAGAGGGAATTCTCTTTCCCCGCTCGTCCATAATGGCCCGAACCTTGCCAAGTGTATTGCCTGCAACAAACGGATCACCAACCTTGAGGAATCCGCGCTGAACGAGAACCGTCGAGATCACACCCTTGCCCTTGTCGAGCTCAGACTCAACAATAATACCGCTTGCCGGAACCTCTGCGGAATAGTTGCCGCGCAGTTCACGCATCTCAGCCTCGGTCAGCACCTTGCCCATAAGCTCTGAAATACCAAGACCTTTCTTGGCAGAGATCTCCTGGCACTGATACTCGCCACCCCACTCTTCAACAAGCACTCCCGCTTCGGAAAGCTGTGTTTTGATCTTCTCGGGGTTAGCTTCAACCTTGTCAATTTTATTAAGGGCAACAACAATCGGGACACCGGCGGCCTTTGCATGATTGATCGCCTCTATGGTCTGGGGCATAACGCTGTCATCTGCAGCTACAACAAGGATAACAATATCGGTAACCTGGGCGCCCCTTGCACGCATGGCGGTAAAGGCTTCATGGCCCGGTGTGTCAAGAAAGGTGATCTTGCGGTTTCCGTCAACCGTAACTTCATAAGCACCGATATGCTGGGTTATTCCGCCGGATTCACCGGCAACAACATTACTGTTTCGGATATAATCGAGCAGTGAGGTCTTGCCGTGATCAACATGTCCCATGATGGTGACAACGGGAGGTCTGGTCTGAAGATCCTCTTCAGCATCCTCCTCGGCAATAACGGCTGTTGCTTCAACTTCAGAGATGAATTCGGCCTCATAGCCAAACTCAAGAGCAATAAGTTCAATAGACTCCTTGTCAAGGCGCTGATTGATGGTGACAAACTTCCCGAGTGCAAAGCACTTCTGGATAATATCCTTTGCCGTAACTCCCATAAGTTCGGCCAGTTCGTGGGGTGAAGCATACTCGGTTACCCTGACAATAAGCTGCTGTGACTCACGCAGAGCGTCAGCCTCCTCCTGTTCGCGCTCCCGATCGATCCGGCGCATCTTGCGGAATTTCTGGCGCGAACCGGTACCACTGCCATCCTCCATACCGCTGATTGTCTTCTGTATATTTGCCGAAATCACCTTGTCATCCACTTCCGGCTTCTTTTTCTTCTTGCCCTTTTTCTTTTTGCCTGCACTCTCATCCAGCACCGATTTCGGCTTTTCGTCCCCGGCAGCTTTCAGCGGTTTTTTTACCACAGCGCCTTTCTCATCAACATGCGCTTCTTCAGTGACTTTCGTCTCAAACTCGTCTTTCAAGGCATCAGCCTGCTCCTTGAAATTCTTTTTCCGGTTTTTCTTGTTCCTGCCGGCCTGCATATCAAGCGTACCAAGTACAGTAAGGCCCCCCATATTCTGCGGACTGTCAAAAGAGACCAGATGTTCGTTGATTGACGGTTCAATCTTTACTGGATCAATAACTGCATCTTCGCCAATAATCGGCAACTGAGACTCAGCATCAGCACTCTCTCCATCGTCAGCAACCGGAGATGGCTGCTCAATAACAGAAGGTGCCGGAAAATCGCCAGGAAGAGCGTGCTCAACATCTTCTTTTTTTGCATCCCGGGTCGTAACGGCCGGAGCTGACTGCGGACTAAGGGTTTCACGCAGCTGCTTCTCTTTTTCATACGTTTTGCGCGACTGCTCCTCAAGTCTTGACAACCGTTTCTCTTTTTCCGCCCTGATTTTTTTGGTCTCATCAACCATTTTCTTTTCAACACTGAAGTGGCTGAAAATCAGGTTATGCATCTCTTCACTTACCATAGAGGATGTAGAGGCCACCTTGCCTCCTTCCTGCTTGACAAAAAGTAAGACTTCCTGCGGACTCAACTGCAGTTCTCTTGCTATATCACTTATTCGATATCTCTTTTCCATGTCCTCAAGGGCCATTACATCCTCCTCTGGATTTAAAAACTCTTTACTCTTTATCCAATGCTGACATCTACAGGGACTACTCAGGATTCATCCGCCACCGGCTCAATTGAATCCTGATTGGCATCGTCATCAAAAAGACCCTGCAAATCCGATTCGGTGAACTGCTCTTTGACGGTTTTATAGATGTTCTCGGCAATCTTTTTCCAGTACCGCTTTTCATCCTCGGTTACTTTTCGCTCTCTCGGTTTTATGCCTGGTCTGCGACCCTGTGGCTGGCCAAAAACCGTTACCTCTTCAGGCTTGGAAGGCCCGAGCAATGCGTTTTCAATCTCTTCAACTCCGGCTTTCAGCACTTTTTTAGCCGTATCAAGACCGCCATCCAGAAGCTGGTAAATCATATCATCACCAAACTCTTCACGGAATTCGATGATATCGATATCGGTCGGATCTTCCATCGACTTGTCGATAACATCACGATACACATCGATCTCATAGCCGGTAAGTTTTTCTGCCAGATGAATATTGTTACCGTTCTTTCCAATGGCATACTTGATCTGGTCCGGTTTGAGCATAACCCGAGCCTTCCTTGTTTTCGGGTCGGCGTGAACCGTCAGCGGATCGATTTTTGCAGGCTGCATCGCACGTGAAATATAGATCTGCGGCTCATCGGTGTAGTAGATCACATCAATGTTCTCGTTGTTCAGCTCCTTGACAATGCTCTGAATACGTTTACCGCGGTACCCGACAGTCGCCCCTACAGGGTCAATCCTGGCACTGGTGGATTCAACAGCAACCTTGGCTCTCTCACCCGGTACTCGTGCAATAGCCTTGATAACAATAAGACCATCCAGAATTTCCGGAACCTCATGTTCAAAAAGCTTGTAGAGGAAACGGTCATCAACTCTTGATACAATAACCTTCATGCCGCCGTCCGCCTTTTCGCGCTCGACCACATTACCGTCATCAAGCTTTGTCTTCACTTTCTCCCGCTCAATGCGTTTGATATAGAGTTTCATCCTCGGAGTTCTGCGGGGATTATCCTTTTTCATCATCTCCGACTTCGGCAGAACAAGCTCAACACGGTGATCTTTTGAGGTGTTATAGGTAAAAATAACCTCATTTGAACGGATCTGATAGACCTCACCGGCAACGACTTCGCCCACCTTCTCAAGGCACTCTTCATAGACTACGAGACGCTCAAGATCCCGGACTTTTTTCTGTACGGACTGCTTGATGATCTGAATGGATTTACGGCTCAGATAATCATCCAGCTTGATAGGACCCTCTTCATAGTAATCGCCGATGTCAAGGGAGTCATCAATTTTCCTCACCTCATCAAGACTGATCTCGATGCTTTCAATGTCCACTTCCTTGACAATCTTTTTCAGAATATAGACTTCAAAATCTCCCCTTTCCGGGTTGATGAAAATGTTGGACTCAACTTCAGGATCGTAATCTTTTCTGAGCTGCTTCTGGATGATATCCTTGAGAAGATCGGCAATATCCATTTTAACAGCCGCACTTTCCGTGCGCTTGTCCAGAAAGATCTTGGACTGCTCGATTTCCCCGAAGGCACTGGCAATCTGTGCTCTTCTGTCCACTCCCTCATCTTTTATCTTTTTTCTGACCATCTCTTTCTTGATTGTGCTTTTTGAAAAGATAACTCCCGCTGATCCCTAAAAACCTTCTGGTCACCGCTATGTATTTGTTGCGAAACCCGATTACTGCGTTGGGCGGTGCCCTGTTATAACTGCGCCAGAGGAACCGCACGGTTTACCTGATCAAGGTAAAGGGTGACTTCCTCTCTGTTTGGCGTACTGCCTTTTTTCCTGTTTTTTTCCGGCATAATCACGATATGCGGCCGGCTCTCTTCCGATAGCGATACCCGCAGAAGACGGCCTTTAAGCTCTCTCTGCACCGCATCCTCATCCGTATAGGTTACCTCCATAATTTTCCCGCAATGCCTTACATACTGACGATGAAGCATGAGTGGCTCGCCAAGCCCCGGAGAAGAGACCGTGATTTCAAAATCCTCCCCAACCAGCGCAAGAAGCTCCTCATCACTCTCAAGCAGCTCCCTGAGCCTTCTGCTCAGCCATGCACACTGATCAATGCGAACACCGCTGTCGTCATCGACAAGTATCTCTATTTTCCTGGCTCTCTGTGGACCTTTCACCTTGAGATCAACAAGGTAGGCCCCCTCTCCTCTGGTGCCTGCAGACCCGTCAATAATTTGGAGAACACTGCTCCTGATGCGCTCTTGCATGATCACCCCGTACAAACCTTTTGGAAAACAAAAAAGTGGGGAACCCCCACTTTCAGATAAGATAATTCTCGCGTCGTCAAATCAAGTGTACTAATGTACAAAAAATCCTTCAACGGCCAAATAGTTACACAACATCCCTCTCCTTGTCCGGTAGATGGCTCTCTATAACCTCATAGTCTGTCTCTTCAATCCGCTTCGGTGAAGCAGAAGAGCCCGAAGAGTTTTCCCGGTGACGGGGGGCACCATAATAAAAAAACAGTCCGCCTCTCAACAGACGCCCCGCCATTCTGAAGAGCAGGTAGAAAACAAGAACAAGCAGAATAAATTTCAGCATTGCAGGAAGCTCCGGTCTGAACAATTAAACTATTGGTAACCGAACAAATTCGGTAGCGAATTGATAAAAGGACATCAGGGACGCCAGGGACAACAACGACAAAGAGAAGATTTTTCTCCACCCCTCTCCTGTCAGAGTGCCAGAAGAGAGCGCAATTTGTTTTCGTTTACCCGGTAGTTGAATACCCTGACACCATCAACACAGATAACCGGTATCTTCAGTCCGAACTCCTCTTGCAGCCCGGGATTGCCGGAAATATCTATTTTCTCAATCTCGAATGGCACTGAAGCACGAACCCGTTCAAGCAGCTCCATAGCCTCATCACACAGACAGCACTCTTTTTTACCATAGAGCGTTACACGGTGGCGAATGTTGCCTGTCATCATTTCTGCAGCTCTCCTGACGCCGTTTCATGAAGAGTCTCAAGCACAGCCTCCAGTGACAGAGTTGTCTGCTCCGAGGTAACAAGATTCTTGAATGCGTAGAGCCCTGTCGTCACTTCGGCACTGCCGATAAAGAGCGCCCAGGACGCCCGCATCCTGTTGGCATCTCTCATCTGGGCCTTCATGCTCCTTGCGGCGAGGTCTATTTCCGTCCTGATTCCGGCCTTGCGCAAACGCCATGCGACCTGCATGCCGTGATCAGCAAGCTCTGCCTGCTGAAGAACAACATAGACGACCGGCCCTTGAGGGGTCAGCGCCGCAAACAGTCCCTGTTTTTCCATGGTCAAAAGCACTCTCTCCATACCTGCGGCAAAACCTGAAGCCGGCACTTCTGAGGAGCTTCCAAGCTCACGGGCAAGGCCATCGTATCGACCTCCTCCCCCTATGGCATCCTGGGCACCAAGCTCTGAACTGGTAACTTCAAAGGCTGTATGGCAGTAATAATCAAGCCCCCGGACAAGACGATGGTCGATCTCATAGGTAATTCCCCGTTCCTGAAGGTAGTAGAGCACCTTTTCAAAATCCTCAACCGAAGCGACTGAGAGGTAGTCATACAACCGTGGAGCACCTGCAACTATTTCCTGAATAGCCGGATTTTTTGAATCAAGAATTCTGAGGGGATTTTTTTCAAGCCGCTCTTTTGAGGAGTCATCAAGCCTGTCGTGAAAGGGAGCAAAATAGGTTTTCAATGCCTCCCGGTAACGAAACCGGTCATCGCTATCGCCAAGCGAATTGATTCTGAGTCTCAGATTGCGTAGACCGAGCGATTCAAAAACCTGCATCATCAACGTGATCACTTCAGCCACTGCTGCCGGCGTTGAAACGCCGAGCAGTTCTGCCCCGAACTGCGAAAACTGGCGCTGACGGCCGGCCTGGGGCCTCTCCTTGCGAAACAGTTCACCGATATAGTAGAGCTTGTGAACCGGGGCAGCTGAGAGTATGTTTTTCTGTAGTGCCGCCCTCATTACTCCGGCGGTCATCTCCGGACGAAGCGTAATGGAACGCCCGTTCGGATCCGGCAGAAAAGAGAACATCTCTTTTCCGACAATATCCGTTGTCGAACCGATACCTCTCTGGAACAGCTCGGTATATTCAAAAACAGGAGTCCTTATTTCGCTGAACCCGTAAAGAGATGCGACCGTATGAATAACTCCTTCAACATATTTCCATTGAGCGGACTCTTCCGGGAAAATATCCCTTGCGCCCTTTACTGCCTGATACTGCGGCATAGCTTTGATAATCCTCTGATAGTAAAAATGTTATGGACATAAGACATGAGTCGGGTATGCCCAACCTGTATATAGTTTATTGACCATTCAAGGGGCGATCCCGTTAAATCTGGGGCAGATCCTTCTCCTCTGCTCTGAAAAGCTCAAGAACCTCGGATGGCGATCTGGCAAGAAGAAGGTTCCTTCGAACTTCCTCACGACCGGCAAGCCTTGTAATCCGACCAAGCAACTTCAGATGTTCAGCAAGCATCTCTGCCGGAGTGGCAAGAAGAAAAACAATCTGAACAGGCTCATTGTCAATCGAATCGAAATTAATCTCACGCTTAAGCGTTGCCAATGCCAGAACCGGCTCTGTAACCGCACTGGTTTTGGCATGGGGAAGGGCTATTTGTTTACCGATACCGGTAGACATCTCCTCTTCACGCCGGACAACATCCTCCCGCAGCTTATTAATATCCGTCACTCCGGTATGAGTGGCCGCAATAGAGAGCATTTTTTCAATCACCTGGCGTTTTGTTGCCAGTTCAAGATTCAGAACTATATATTTTTCGGAAAGAAGACCTTCAATTTTCATTATGACAATCTCTTGCGGTTAATACGCTTATACAGGGGGAAACACACGAGAGCTGATCACCCGTTTAACGGGTAATATAAAACATTTATAATCCATACCGCATGTTGCTCCGGCTGGCAGCAGGCTCAGAGGTAAAACGCTATAAAATAAAGAAATGGCGACACAAACATGATGGTATCAAACCGGTCAAGCACCCCCCCGTGTCCCGGTATCAGACCGGATGAATCTTTGACTCCGGCATCCCGTTTGAACATGGACTCAACAAGATCCCCTGCCGGACTGGCAAACCCGATCAGCAATCCCGTCATCAGCGCAGTATTCAATGGCAACGATGGGAAAAAGTTACCGTATATCAGTGCCGCCGATACACTGCCCGCCAGACCGAACAGAAATCCCTCCCAGGTTTTATGCGGGCTCAGACGTTCAAACAGTTTGCGGTGAATAAATTTCCCGCCGAGGGTGCTTCCGCCGAAATAAGCAAAAATATCAGCCGCCCAGACACAGAGAAAAAGAAGATAGACCATGGCAACGCCACTTCCCTCCGGAGCATCAAGACGCAGCCGTAAAAGAGCGCCGAAGGTAAGGTTAACATAGAGCAGGCCGGGGAAAACCGAGCCGAGATTGAGCAGCGGTGAACCCTCCTTCGAAAACAGTTCGAGCACGAAAAGAAAGAGCACAACCGCAAGCAGCAGCTCCCATACCTCAACAAGATGAAACGCAAAATCAAGCTGAAAGAGCAGTGTTATCAGCACTGCCAGCCACAGGGGAGGAGGAGAAGCCTTGTGGGCTGCAAGATGATGAAACTCATAGACCGCAAGCAGTGCGAGCAGTGAAAAAAAGCCGGAAAACCAAACCCCGCCAACATTGATCAGCCAGAGCAGAAAAGGGATACCGGCAACAGCCACCACTACCCGCTGCAATAAATTTATCGTTAAGAGTTTAGACATAGATCATGGTTTAAACATCTGACCGGTATTTTTCTCCACCCTCTTCCGCAATTGAAGACAAGAGCGGAAAAAACCGGCGAATCACCAGAGCAAACAGAGACAAGCTCCCGGCAACAACAACCCACCACCATACACTCTGGAGAAGCGGTATCTGAGCGGGTACGTTCAGAGAAAATCCGCTCTCCGCCGCATAAAGCATGAGGAGAGCGGCGAGATTGTTTGCTAAATGTGCAGCAAAAGGCACCATCAGGCTGCCTGAAGCGCTGTAGACATACCCAATATACCACCCCAGAAACGCAAGAGGAAGAAGATTCGCCGGACTCAGATGAAAGAATGCAAAAACCACTCCGGTGAGCAAAACAGCTTTGGCCGATGACATCGAGCGGGTATAATTCTGCTGGATATATCCCCTGAAAAAGAGCTCTTCACACACCGCAGGAGTAAGAGCAAAAACAAACACAACCGAAAAGAGCTCCGGTGTCGAACGCACAACCGCAAGTGCCTTGATAAAAGAGTCCATCATATCCCGCTGGCTGACAACAGCTGAACCCGCAGCGCCAAGAGCCGGCCACAGATAAAGATCCTGAAGTGCCGTGATGGTAAATAACGCCGGCTGAAGAAGGAAAATACCCGCAACTGCCGGGAAAACACTGCCGGAGTGCGGACGCATCCCGACCCCCAAAAAGGCAAGGCTTCGCCCGGAAAACGCATTTCTGCTGCCGGTATGCCAGACGGCAAGCAGGATAACCGGAATGGCAAGAACAAGAATCTGACCGGCAATCTGAATCAGGCGCATGAGGGGAATCATGGTGCTCACCGAATGCATCAGGGAGAGCGCATCAAGGCGCTCACCATTGATCAGCCAGAACAGAAGCTCTCCGGTAAGAGAGTAGAGCACCATCAGAACAGCCAGAATAAGGGTATTGACCAGAAAAGAGGGGCGCTGTGCTGTAAATGAGTCTGGAGAGGAAAATATCCGCATTGATTATCTGTTACAATGAAACTCCTGAAATTTGATACTTTATCATCCTGAACACCCTGAATTCAGACCTTATGAACAGATAGGTATTGGCGAGAGAAAAAACAAGCGGAAACCATAACTCTCTATTGAAAGCGTACCCTGCTGGCAGAAAAAACAGCATCCGCAGTTGTTCCAATACCTTGCCAGCAAGCTGTCAATAAACGATAAAACCGGGTTTATCCATTTTCAGAATTTCTCGTCAATAAGAGCAGCCACAGATGAATCTTATGATATTTGATGCCACACCCCACTGGTCTGGCGGCGCAAACAGAATTCTGCTCTTCAGCCGGGAACTGCAAATGCGGGGTCACAAGGTCGCGGTATGCTGTTTACCCGGAAGCGGCCTTTCACTCCGGCTCCCCGGGGAGAACATTCCGGTTTTCACGATCGACCCGAAATCAGATATAAACCTGTTCGTTATCCCGGAGCTTATCCGGATTATAAAAGAGAACCATATTGATCTCATCGAGATCTGCTCTCCAAAATTTTACTGGGTCGCATCCCTTGCCGCAAAAATAGCCAGCACAAAAGTAATCCTGACCCGTAATGTACCCTACCGGAAAACCGGATTAAAAAAACAGATCAATAAACTCCTCTACTCCAGACTTATCGACAGAATCATTGCTGTTTCTGACAAGATAAAACGTGAGCTTGTTTCAGATTTCTCAATCCCCGCAGATAAAATCACGGTAATTTATGACGGTATCGAATTGAGCCGGTTCGACAGTAATGCAACCTCATCGCAAAAGGAGAGGGTTTCGCAATACGTGGTTGCCATCATAAGCCGACTGGACGAAAACAAGGGAGTGGAATGCTTTATGGCAGCAATCCCGGAAATAGTGAAAAAAATCGGTTCAATCCGTTTTTTGATTGTTGGAACAGGAAGTATCGAAAAAAAGTTGAAGGCGTTCACAACACAAAGAGATCTTGAGGAGAAGGTGCTCTTCACCGGATTCAGAACAGATATTCCGGAGATACTCGCCGGAGTGGACATGACCGTTATGCCCTCGCCCGAAGAGGGTATGTCGATGAGTGCACTTGAATCCATGGCGGCGGGCAGACCGGTTGTTGCCACATCCGGAAGCGGACTCGTAGATGTGATTGTCAACAACCAGTCCGGTATCATTGTTAAACCCGGCAGCAGTCAGGCACTTGCTGAAGGGGTAACAAGAGTGCTGCAATCTGACTATCGTAAGATGGGAAAAGCTGCACGCATGACCGTGGAAGAGAAGTTTGACCTGCAAAAAGTAGTTGACCAGTACGAACTGCTGGCTGCTGGATTAATAGAAAGCATATAATCGTCTACACTGGGAGTATGAAATCGAAAAAAAAGGATCATCGGGTATTTCGTCAGCACTTTGCAAAGAGCCTCCAATTCGTTGGAAAGCGACCTGAGAACATCCCGCCTTTTCAGGAAACACCCGAAAGCATCGTTATTCTCGCACGGGAGTGCTATGGAGACTGTATTCTGCTGACACCCCTGATCGGCACCCTGCGAAGGGAGTTTCCTGAACTCGCAATCCATGTCATTGCCTTCAGTCAGATTATTTTCAATTTCTTCAGTGCCGATAAAAATGTCACGGCGGTTTATCATGCAAAAAGAAACATGCCGCGATACTATAAAGGGATTCTTTCAAAAAAATTTGATCTGCTTTTCAATCCAAAGGATCACCCGTCATTCCATTTTCTGATACAGTCGGTTCTTGTCCGCGCCCGCAGCAAGGTAAGCCACTTCAGCCCCAGTCATGAAGGTCTGTTCGACCACCTTATCAGTATGGAGCCCAACACCCATGAGTCACTGAAAAACCTTGCTCTGCTGAATTTCCTCGGGACAAAAACGTTAAAACCGCCATGCAGACCGTATCTGCCGGTGATGCCGGTATCGCATGAAACGGAAGCCTTCCTGAAGAGTCTTGAGCCCGGAAAATACATAGGTATTAATATCAGTGCGGGGCATATTGGCGGACACCGTACGTTGCAGCAATGGTCGGAACTCGTTCAGGCCTTCCCTGACGAACAGTTTATAATCTTTTCAACGCCTCAGGACCTTGAAGAGAAAAGAGCACTTGAAAAGCCGCATACCAATATCATTGAATCTCCGTCAACCCGTAACATCTATGAGGTAGGCGAAATCGTCAGGAAGCTCAGGCTCCTCATCACTCCAGACACCTCCCTTGTTCATATTGCTGCCTGCTCCGATACGCCGCTGATAGCACTCTACAGGGAGTATCTCGCTGATCGAACACAGTTCGGACCTTTGAGCACCATACAGAAGGTTATCATATCACAGACACCTGATATCATTGATATCGATCCTGCCGAACTCTCTTCGGCACTCCGGGAGATGCTCAAAAAACTCTCATAACCGGTGGTGTTACGATCACCGGAGATAACGTGGCTGCCGGGCCATTGCATGCAGCACTCACTTTCAGCAACCATGTATATAAATCGTTATGACGACAAGCTTCTTGCTGATCATCCTGCCAGCCATTACGATTTTGCTGATCGTCACTGCCCGCTTTAGAAAGCATTACAAAAAAAAGATTCTCAGGCGCAGCAGGGAAACCTGGGCAATCGGCATCTATGAAGGGCACTCTCCCGTTGAACTTCACCCGCCGACAGGCATTACAAATCCTGTGCTTACCGCAAAAGATATCACCGATATCTCGGCCCGCTTTGTTGCTGACCCGTTCATGATAAAAACAGAGAGCGGCTACCACCTTTTCTTTGAAGTATTGAACAAGAAAAGAAACAGGGGAGAGATAGCTTATGCATTCAGTAAAAACGGCATAGCGTGGATGTATTGCCAGGTTGTTCTCCGAGAGCGTTTTCACCTCTCCTATCCCTATCTCTTCATGGCAGAGGAAAACTATTACATGATCCCTGAATGTATGGGCTCAGGGGGCATTCAACTCTACCGTGCAGTTCATTTTCCTGACCAGTGGCAGCATCTGACAACACTTGTCCAGGGCAAAGACCGCTTTGCAGCCCTGGTTGACCCCTCAGTTATTCACTATCGGAATCGCTGGTATCTTTTCAGTTATTCCCTTAAATCAAAAAACCTCCACCTCTTCACTTCTGAAACCATTACCGGTCCATGGAAAGAACATCCGAAAAGCCCTGTAGTGTGCAACAGTCCGAATTTTGCCCGTCCCGGAGGAAGAGTAACGCTTTATAATGACGTCATCTATCGATATGCACAGGATGAGATTCCGAACTACGGCACAAAAGTGTGGGCGTTCCGGATAACTGAACTCACAGAAAACACCTACAGTGAAGAGCTGGCAAGGGAGAAGCCGGTGATACAGCCCGGCGATGAATGGTGGAACAGAGATGGTATGCATACCGTTGACCCCTTTCAGAGAGAGAACGGAGAGTGGTTTGCGCTGGTGGATGGATTCTCAATCGATCGGCAGCAACCGAAGCAATGAGCAGCTCTCCCTCAATGGCAGGCCTCTTGAGTGGCTGATTGTTCAGGTAAACCGCACAATTTCTCCATTGCCGCCGCTACAGCTTCCGGAGTAATGTTTGCAAGACATCGATAGTGGTGATACTTGCAGGTTCTCTGAAAACAGGGGGCGCATGGTTCAGGATAGTTCATGACTATGCTTTGTTTCCCGAGAGGGCCTGTCCACACCGGGCTTGTGGAACCGAAAAGGCCGATGACCGGAGTTCCGATATAACCGGCAAGATGCATCAGCCCGGAATCGTTCGAGACCACTCCGCGAGCGACGGACATGATCGCAGCAACCTCCTTCAGCGAAGTCCTTCCGGTAAGGTCCGTAACCCGGCCGGGCGCCATGCCTGCAATCTCCTCTGCCGACTGCCGGTCTTCTTTCATTCCAAGCACGACAATATTAAAGCGCGCATGCAGCTTTGCAAGTTCAGGAAAGTGAGGCCATTTCTTGGCCGGCCCGTATGCCGCACCGGGACAGTAGACAATTGAACCGGCGTGACTCCTGCCTGGCTCAACCTTTACACCCTTCCACTCTTCAGGGGGATGATATGGCATATCAAGAATGGCGGCATATTCTCTGGTAATATGAATCAGCTTGTTGTCACTGAACTCTTCGGAGACCGGATCGGTCAAAAGAAAACGCCTCATCTCTTCCGGCAGGCCGCGCCTGAGCGGCACCCCTGTCTTCATAGCAAACCATGCCGAAGAAAATGAAAAAGGGATGAGGTAGAAGGCGTGAAACCCCCCGTTGCGCACAGCATTCAGCGTACGCTTGCGCTCTTCGGCACTGCTCCGGAGATACTCAATCCGGGGCAGATCGCAGAGCTCTCCTACCAGGCCGCTCATCTGAGGCGGCACCAGAAGCGTGGTCTCTGATCGACGGCTTTCGGGCAGTCTCATGACCAGTGAAAGGGCCAGGAGCATATCTCCAATCCAGTTCGGCAGAAGGACAATGGAAGGGTTCATAATGGCACTGCAAATGATGGAGAAACTGTTTGCTGTGAATGCCGTCGGCAGTGATGGTCACTCACGGGTTACTGGATCAAAATGTTTTTTACTCAATTCCATCCCGAACCAGCGTTCAAGATGGAGCATGAATCGGTGTTTTTTCTCCCGCCGGGTCAATATATGGCCGGGATTGGCCCGAAAAAGGCCCTCCTCTTTCGGAAGCCATGCACGAATAACTGCAGGATGGGAGCCCCTGAACTCGCGGACAATCTTCTGGTCAATCTCACCATAATCGATCCGGCTATGGTTTTTATTCCAGTACTTCTGAACGTTTTCCGATTTCCTGTTCATCGCCTCCTCGCTCCGGACCCATCCGTAGTGATAGATCGAGGCCCCGGTATGGGCACTCTTCGGATAGCGTGAAACCTTGTTATTGTCGGTAAGCACATGCCAGAAAAGCCCGTCAGGAGCTGTCGTTCTTATGGAGTTTCTGATGATTCTGGCAGCACGGCGGTACCAGCCGGGTGAATCGAGATAACTGTTCGCATTGCCATAGAAATGATAATAGTCGAAGGTGAGAGCCTCGATTCGCTCATCATCCAGATGGGTCCGGCATGCATCGACAATTTTTGTCAGCTCCTCTTCATGAACAATTTCATCGCCCTCAAGATAGAAGGCCCAGTCGCCTGTACAGTTGAACTGTGCAATCATTTTCTGCTGACCGTAGACATAGCCGCCAACCTTCATCCTGTCATTCCAGTGCGACTGGATGATCCGTATCTTCGGATCATTGATCTGCCGGATTCGATCAAGGGTGTCATCATCACTAACACCGACGTTGACAACAAACTCATCAACAATCGGCAGCACGGAACGAATTGATTCCGTGTAGGGAAAACCGAAGATGGTTCCGTTTTTGATAAAGGTAAAGGCGCTGATTTTCATAATTATCTCTTTGCCAGGTATTTATCGATGCCATTCGGGCAGGTGGCGAGCCTGCCGACGACAGCCTGTTCAAGTAAACGATCATTTTCAGAGAGCAGGTGCTTCGGGTTCTCCGGATGCCAGAGATGCGATGCAATGGCGCTGAACCTGACATTTCGGCGGAGAATGCCGCTGTTGATGAGCCGGGCGGCAAATTCACTGTCCTCGCGTCCCCATCCGATAAAATCCTCATTGAATCCGTTGATGCGGATGCAGTCGTTTCTGAAAAACGACATATTACAGCTTCGTATACCGCTCAGGGAGCTGCTTTTCAAGGCAAGAAGCTTTGAAAGCAGCGGTAAGTGCAGAACATTTTTTCGGTTTTCGAGCCCCTTTTCGAAGAGGGCGACGGTGATATTCTTCGTAACGAGCCGATTCAGGGTATTCTCCTTCGAAAGCAGCGCTCTTGATCCCTGAATGAACGTACCCTTGAGCGCCAGCCGTTTATGGTCCCTGATGAAATCGCGATGCATAAGTATATCTCCGTCAACGATCACGATGTAATTGCCCTTTGCCGCAGCAATCGCCCTGTTCCTCGAAGAGGCGGCCCGGAACCCCAGGTCTTCCTGCCAGAGGTGAACCATCGGCACTCTCGAACGAACCCTGTGAGTTTCAATGAGCAGTGCGGTATCGCTTGTACTGCCGTCGTCGGCAACAAGAATTTCAGAGGGCGGCTCGGACTGCGCAAGTGCACTCCGGATGGCAAGATCCAGCAGATCAGGTGAGTTGTAGGTAGTAATAACCAGACTACAGGCTGTGAGATCTGTCGGCTTCATAGAGCTTGATGTATTTGTAAAAAACCCCGTTCGCATTTGAAATCGAGATCAGAAGCCCCTCGTAACCGTAAAGCCACCCTTTCTTGAACAGGTAGGACTTGAAAAAGGTGAGTACTCCGTAGAAGAGCGCCTTGAAGGGGGAGGCTTTTTTCCGACCACGATGCTCCTCAGCCCAGAGCGTGGAGTAGTGCTGCATTTTATGGATAAGCTGCGCAGCATTGTCGTAGGGATAATGGTTCAGCCTTCCTTCCAGAAGCTCTGTCTGAAGCGTCTCATCCATCCTGAGTCCTTCATGAACCAGCTTGTCGTCGTACCGGGTACGCTTCCTGTTGAAAAGCCGCTGGACCTGATCGTTCTGCCAGCCGCAGCCACAAATCAGCCTTCGGCGGTAATGGTTATCACGCCCCACAGCATAGATGCGGCTGCTGTCCAGCTTGAGACTCAAAATCTCGGCCGACAGTTCCGGAGTAACAATTTCATCGCTGTCAACTGAAAGTATCCAGTCGTTGGCGGCCTTGTCAATCGCAATGTTCTTCATCGGGCCAAACCCGGTGAAGGGGTGCTCGAAGAGTCGGACGTTCCTGAAGCGTGAAGCGACAGCAATCGTATCATCGGTCGATCCGTTGTCGACAATGACAACTTCCGCAAACATTTCAAGCGCACCGAGGCACTCGGCAAGCAAGGCTGCGGAATTCCTGGTAAGGATCGTTACCGAAATGTTGTTAGCCAATGGTCGATTTCGTTAGTGATGAGAACGGGATCGATTTGGTAAAGGCATTCACTGACGCCATGCCGGTCGTCGCACCCCGCCCTGCCGCAGGAGACGCAGGGCATGTCAGCCTGAAATATGGTAATGTTGCCATAAGTCTGCACAGGCCTGTTCAGCCTGGTTCCGGTGTGGAGCTCGTTGCACCAGGGAGACCACATGCCTGGAATTGTCGGACCGAAAATGGCAAAAATACGTTTGTTCTGCGAAGCAGCAATGTGCATGTTCAGCGTATCGGCTCCAATATAAGCAAGGGATCGGTCACTCAGCGCAATCAATTCATCCATACTTGTCCTGCCGATAAAATCATGAACATTTTCAAGCTTCGGCAGTGTTCCTTTTATCTCAAGGTCAAGCAGGCTTTTGCCGCCGGTGACAACTATCGGTATGCCGAAACTGTTCAGGCGTTCAAACAGAGTGTTTCTGAGCCGCTCGGGGTATACCTTGTAGTTATACTGTGCACCGGGATGAACAATAAGAAATTCGCCAATACCGGCCCCTTCCAGCATCTGCCTGACACGTTCGTCAGCCTGCGGGGAGTGGCAGGAGCTCACGGTCGGCTTGCCGGAACCAATGCCCAGAAGGTCAAGAGCGGTGGTATTGTTCTCAATGATGTGCCGGGACGCATCAAACTCGTAATGGGCCGAAAGAAAGAGGCGCTTCCACCAGGATTTTTTCCGGTCAGGCTCCACTGCGCTTATGGCTCTTCGTCCGGAAAGCAGAGCAAAGAGAACTGAACGGTCGCTTGCCGTCAGATTGATACTCAGGTCATAGCGGCGGAAAATCCTTTTCAGCAGATCAGCTGTCTGGGAACCCCTCCCCTTTCCCTCTGTACTGTAGGAGAAGAGATGTATCTGCTGGATATGCGGAAGCGTCCCGGCTATGGCAAGCGTGTCGCTGTTGACCAGCAGATCGATGCCCGGGCGGCCAAAAGTACGGAAAAGTACCTCAATCAGCGGGGAACTCAGAAAGACATCGCCGTTGGAGCGTTGTACAATAACAAGTATGCGTTTCAAATTGCAGTCATGCATGGGCATGCTTGAATATGACGATGAAGCAGAGGAGCCTTATCTTAACTATGGCAATGCTCAACAAATTGATTGATACCCGATCTGTAATATTTCAACAATTTTTTTCACGACAAAATCATTAGAACAATAAGCAGGCAGATCTATATGCGAAGAATCCTCAAAATGATTTCTACAGCCTAAAACATTAGCCGGATCGCCTTTTTGACTGTTTTTCGAGATCTCTGCTATATGCTCGGTAAAATAGACACATCGCGTTCCAAGACCCGCCGCAACCCATAACAATCCCCCTTCAGGACCGACAAAGAGGTCTGAATGACATATCAGGGAGGCGTCACGAACCAGTGAAACATTTTTCCCTTTTTTACTGTCCATTTCTTGACTCAAGCCAACCCAGTGTATATCAGCGATATGCGACAGTGCAGCAACCAGAGCATCAACATCCCTTCCATATGCCCTTTTATAGGTATCCCTCGCCATCGCTATGACAGGAAAGGTCCCGGAAGAGTTTATTTTTGTCATGGCCATCTGTGCTGCTGAAAGCTTAAGAGTATACTCCCTCACAGGTTCACACCCCGCAATCCTCCTGATTTCCGAAGTAAATGGTTCTTTATAACTCCAACTTTTCGGTTCCCGTATCACTACATCATAATATGCCCCAAAAAGCGGCCGCGAAATCTTGTAGGTCAAAAAACGACCGTAGAGCCTGGTAACAAATCGCCTGTCATTGTCGAAAATAGGTTTCAACTGTGGCCATCGAATAAAAAAGGTTGTCTCATAACCTTTCTCGCAAAGGGATGATGCTGCTGCCGAGCACGCAATCGTATCACCTAGCCATCCCCTGCTGACCACCGCAGCTTTTTTTCTCATAGGACCCAAGAATCCCCGCAGCCTGGCTGCGGTCTATTAATTCATGTTTGACTGATATTTTTTCCGAAGCAGAGCTTCGGAGTATTCGCCCATGGTGAGTATACAGACCTTACCTTTCAAGCAAACCGATCCCATGATTAACGGGCATCTGAAAAAAGTAATCAATGAAGCTCCCATGCTCCATCCCTGCGTATCATATGCAGTGAACAGCCGGTTCCGGCCCTTTCATCGCTGATCCATTTCCTGAAAATAAACCTTGACACAAATTTATCCCTCTTTCTTGACCACCATTTTGAACCAACCCTGGAGCGGAAATATTTGAGGTCTCCGAGAGATTTCTGTCCCGTCTTCTGCTTGATAGCCTTCTGGGTAATAGAGCCGAAGTGGTGAAAGACCGAATCACCGACAATCCCGACCGGAATCCCTGCTCGCCGGCAGCGGAAGAAAAACTCGGCATCTTCATATCCCCCCAGACGCCGGTCGGTGTCAGGAAAACCGATTTTCTCCGTAACGCTCCGATGAATAGCAAAACAGACCCCATGGAAGCGCCCCCGGCGAATCATACCGGACATATTTTTCTGGAATTTCGGAGCAAAATCCTCAAAATCGTAGTCGTTCGGCCCCTCAAGCAGCGCCGGACTTACGACTCCAAGCTTTTCACGTTCTGCTGCATCAAGCAGGTTATGGATCGCTTCAGGCCCCGAAAGCACATCGTTATTGAGCAGTACTATCCATTCGGCATCCGGACTGAGAACCACACCCTGAGCCCAGGCACAGCCGCAACCAAGATTTTCCCGGTTACGCAGATGTCGTAATTCGGAATGTTGCGCCAGCCAGAGCGGTGTTTCATCGCTGCTGGCGTTGTCGATAATCAGGATCTCATCAGTTTCGACATGTTGCCTGAGCAGGCTTTCAACACACTGCGAAGTGAAGTGAAGCTGGTTGAATACCGGAATGACGACAACAAAACGATCAGAAATATGTACCATGGTTGCGGAAGGCTTGAAGGAATAAAATGGCACTCTTAACAGTCGGCATTGGCGGTATATTCAGGAAGCAACCGGCGTCCGTTCGGACTCCTGCGTCTTGCCGGAAAACTGAATATCATAGAGCTGCCGGTATAACCCGCCAAGAGCGAGAAGCTCTTCATGACTTCCGGATTCAACCGCTCTCCCCCTCTCCATGACAATGATCCTGTCGGCATTCCTGACAGTTGAGAGCCGGTGAGCGACAACCAGAGCCGTACGGTTTTCAAGGGCATGGTCTATTGCCTCCTGCACTACCTTTTCGGATTCATTATCAAGAGCACTGGTCGCCTCATCAAAAACCAGCAGTTCAGGATTCTTCACCATGGCACGGGCAATAGCCAGCCGCTGTCGCTGTCCGCCTGAAAGCTGTACCCCACGGTCTCCGATCAGGGTATCATACTGCTCGGGTTTTTCCTCAATGAAGTGATGGGCATTGGCCATTTTTGCCGCCATGATTACCTTCTCCTGGCTGATCTCTCCATGGATCCCGTAGGCAATGTTCTCCCTGATGGTATCATTGAAAAGAATCACCTCCTGGCTGACCACACCGATCATCCGGCGCAACTGCTTGAAGTCATACTCCCGGATATCGATCCCGTCAATGGTAATACGGCCTGAATCAACATCATAAAAACGCAGAAGAAGATCGACCGTCGTCGACTTTCCTGATCCCGACTGTCCGACCAGTGCAACCATCTCCCCTTTCTTCAGTTCAAAAGAGACATGGTCAAGCACATTGGGAGCATCAGCCTCCTTGCTGTATTTAAACGAGACGTCCTCAAAGCGGATCTCATGGGAAAAACCTGTTATGGAGCGACTCCCGTTACTGATATCCGGCACCGTATCAAGCAGCTCAAAGAGCCGTTCAGCAGAGGCCTTTCCGACAGCCATCTGGCTGCTGATATCTCCGAATTTCTTGATCGGTCCCATGGTGGAATAGAGTGTAAAGGCAAAGAGAATCAGTTCAGAGGAGGTCATCCTTCCCTCAAAGACCTGCAATCCGCCAAACCAGAGCACGAGGGCAATGGCCGCAACCAGCAGCGTTTCATTAACCGGACTGATAATATTACGAAGTCTTGCAATCCGGATATCGAGTTTCCGGAAATCCCTTGTAAACGATTGAAAACGCTGAAGTTCGACATTTTCAAATGCACTTGACTTGATAACCTTGATCCCGCTGAACTTCTCCTGCAAGACCGAGTTCATATCACCCATTTTTGTGCGGAACGCTGATGCCAGACCCTTCACCTGCTTGCCGATTATGCTGATCACAAAAAATATCAGCAGCGAAGTCACCGTTGCAAAAAGCGTAAGCTTCCAGCTCAAAACAAGAAGGACACAAGCGTAAACAACCACCGCAAACGGGTTCTGCAGAAAATTGACAAAGGTGGAACTTACCGATTCATTAACCGTCTGAACATCGTTGTAAACCAGATTCATCAGATTGCCAACCCGGTTCTTGTTAAAATAATCCAAGTGCATCTCAATGATATTATTGAATACATCATCCCGGAGCTGTTTGGCCGTCTTGGTCTGAATCCGGTAGAGGAGCTGACCGTTCATATAGACAAACATGTTTTTTACGGCAAATGCCCCTATCAGAAAGAGGCAGATATTGAGCAGGGTTCTCTCTTTGGTCTCGGCATGAAACGCTTCTGCAAAGGACTCCGTCACCGAAGCCTTGAGCTTTTCGGTATCAAAGCCATTAAAAACAACCGGAACCTGGTCGGTACTTTTTTCAGGGGCCCTGCCATGCAGCGAGGCTGTTTCAGGGGGGACCGAACCCGCAATCGTGCGGTCGGCAGTAAAAACCGCATTCAGAAGAGGAAGAACTGAATAAATTGACACAACCCCGAGCAGCGAGGTCATGATGCTGACAACCAGAACAAGTGCAATCTTGCCTTTTGAGGGGAGCAGATAGCGAACAATCCTTGATAATACTTTCATAAAGAGGTTATTGTGACAGCCAGCAATGCCCGAACGCAATCTACATTTTCAGCCCCTCTTATACAAAAAGGAGCCGGCGGTAAAACCCGCCTCAGGGTTCTGAACGCTTCCAGCGGTTATGCAGCCAGAACCACTCTTCAGGATATTGATAGATAAAACGTTCGATCACCTTTGTATACCGGCGTGCAAGCTCTTCGGCATCCGCCTTTTCGCGTCCAAGATCACTCATGTCAATCTCTTCAATATCGATGGTATAACGTCCGTTTCCTATACTGCGACACATGACAACAAAGAGCGGCACTCCCGCTTTCAGGGCGAGAAAGGCCGGACCAAGAAATACGGCGGTCCTTCTTCCGAGAAACTCGGTAAAAAATGATCCTCCCGAATCAGACTGATCACCGAGAATTGTTACAATCCCCCCTTCCCGGAGCGTTCGCAACCCCGTGCGAAGCGCCTGCCAGTCATAGACGATCCTGTTCCCCTGCATCGTCCTCCAGCTATTGATTTTACGGTCAATGGCATGATTCTTCAGCTCCTTTACCACGATAGTAAAAGGGGCCATCAAAAGTCCGGAACAGAGCGCCATCAGCTCCCAGTTGCCAAAATGAGCCGAAACCAGCACACAACCTTTCTGCTGATCAAGCGTTTTCGACAGAAGATGACGAGCATCAAGATCAAGAAGCCGGGCGGCATCTTCAGCTGTTTTTATCATGGGAAGACGGAGCATTTCTATAAAATTCTCAGCCTGGTTGCGATAGACCTGGAGGGCAATCGCAGAGATTTCTTCACGGTTTTTTTCGGGAAATGTCAGGGCAAGATTCTCTTCAACAAGAGAACGCCGGAGTTTAAGAACCCGGTAGATAAAATCACCGAGTGCGTGAGCTAATGCACTTGATTTTTTACGGCTTATCGTACGGACGAACCAGCCGATCATCATGATTAAACCATAAAGCATCCGATCGGTCACCCCGTCACTATCCTCCCAGCTTCGCTTCATGGTAAGTCTGTATTTTAGCATGCGGACAATCGAAGAGTATACGCTAAATTGAAAAAAATTCGGTGACTTATTATTCATACACTACCGGGCAAAGTATAGCAAAAAGATGGCAACTATGCATGGTTCCCACAAGCTGCTGAGCCGGAATGAGGCTCTTCTCAGGGTTCGCGCATGGCAGGCTGCCGGTAAAACCGTTGTATTTACAAACGGCTGCTTTGATATCCTGCATGCCGGACACGTCGGATATCTGAATGCTGCAAAACAACTGGGAGATATTCTCCTGATCGGTCTCAACAGCGATGCTTCGGTACGAAGACTGAAAGGCCCGAATCGACCGGTCTGTTCCGAAACCGACAGGGCCGCCGTACTTGCTGCACTTGAGGCGGTCGATGCGATTACCCTTTTTGAAGAAGATACGCCCGAATCGCTTATCCATCTTCTCTTGCCGGATATTCTTGTCAAAGGAGCGGACTGGAACGTTGAGCAGATTGCCGGAGCAAAGGCCGTTCTTGAAGGTGGCGGCAAAGTACTGACCGTCCCGCTTCTCGACGGCCGGTCAACAAGCAATATCATTGATAAGATTCTTCAGCTCTACACTAACCCATCACCCGGCAGTGGAAAGGATTAAACACTACACCATCAAGCTGCTGACAGTTTTCACGGCATTCATTTTTGTTCTGTCGCTTGCCGCTCTGTTTGTTCTGAACAGCGGAGTAATTGACCTGCTGGTCAAAGAGCGGGCAACTGCTCTTTTTAACGAAAACTTTGTCGGTCGTCTTGAATTGGGCGAACTTCACCTGAAATTCCCCAACAGTGTCACCCTGATCAACCCCCGTATATACAGCCCCGGTGAAGCGGTTCCTGCGATTGAAGCGCGCAAAGTTTCAGCAAAAGTAAACTTCCTCACCTTCCTCCAGCCTGAAATCAGAAAACTCTATCTGCGACGGCTTGTTGCCGATTCGCTGAACGCGAGAGTTATCGAACAGGAAAACGGCAAACTCAATATTGAACAGCTCTTTGCTTTTCGCGATCCCAATATTAAGCAGACTCCACTGGATCATTTTTTCAGCAAAAAACTGCATCTGAAAAACAGCACGCTCACCTATACCGGAAAGAAGAGCAACCCGAACGCCCTTCGGCTCTCGGTGAACCATATCAACCTGGAACTCTCATCGTTCACCATAAAGGACAAATTTCTGAAGGGAAAACTTGATACACTCCGACTCAGACTCACACTCCCCCGCGAAAACATCACCCTGCACCATGCATCGGGAAGTTTTCTCTTTTCTGAAAACCGCGCAGAAATAATTGCACTGAAAGCCGAGGCAAATAAAAGCAAAGCTGAACTCTCGGCCACTTTTGACAATTTTACTATTTTCTCCTCCCTGATTCAAAAGCAGCTTTTACGCGCCGACTCATTTTTGAATATTCAGGAGCTCTCCCTCCACAGCAGTGATCTGAAACAGTTTTTTCCGGCACTTCTTCTTCCTGACGGATTGTACACCCTGAAGGGCAACGCAAAAGGGAAAAAAGATAATGTCAAAATCCTGGATGCAAACCTGACACACCTTAAAAACCGCATCATCGTTAAAGGAGAACTGCTCAACCTGCAAAACAGAAATGCCCTGGCTTACCAGCTTGAATGTGACAGCTCAAGGGTTGAAGGTGCATTTATCGAGTCTCTACTGCATGAGAGTACCTACAGGGAGATCGCAAAAAAAACCGGTAACATTACCTTTCTCGGACGGGTAAAAGGTAATCTGAAAACGGTCAAGTCAGAACTGACCCTTCGAACTGCTCCAGGAGATCTCTCCCTGAATGCAGAGACATCAAAAGAGGGATCTGAACAGTTTTCCTCCAAAGGCACCATGGTGCTGAAAAACCTGAAACCTCAAAAACTGGTTGATGCGGGTGGAGAAAAAAGTCTGATCAACGCATCCGGCAGCTTTGAAGGCGTAATAGTCAACAAAAAGATCAACCGCCTGAAGCTTGACATGAAGCTGGCCGACTCCTACTGGCAAAATCAGCCGATCAAAGAGGGAAGTTTGCTGCTTGACTTCGCCAATGACATGATGGCAGCTACAGTCTCCCTCAAAAACAATCTCACAACATTCATCCTTGACGGGGGAGTCGACCTGAAAGATAAAGCAACCCGTTACCAGGCAGCCGGCAAGGCCACGGCTCTTGATCTATCAAAAATCCTCGGTTCAGAGCAGTATAAAACCGATCTGAACGGCACATTCAGCATGAATGGATCAGGTGTTGACGCGAAAGCCCTGAATGTTTTTGCCATGATAAAGTTCGCGCCCTCTCAAATCAACAATATCCGGCTGAAAGAGAATTCAAAGGCATCGGTCGAAATTGTACAGAAACCCGGCAGCTCCAGAACCACGATCAACAGTGATTTTTTTGACCTGCTTACCGAAGGAAATTTTTCATTTGACGAGCTGATTGCTCTTGGCAGGCTTGCAGGCTCCGGAATCGCAAGGGAGATCGCATCACAGAATATCTGGCAGTCAACCATGCCTGCCCCTGAAAACAGCGCGGGCAAACTGACAAAACCATTCACGGTCAACTACCTGGTAACAATCAAAGATCTCTCACCCTTTCAGCGACTCTTCCCTGTAGAGGCGCTCTCTGTGAAGGGACGTGCTGAAGGGAGAGCCCTCTACAATAATGGTGAGTGCTCGATAGAGAGTGCAATCAGAGTCGAACAATTGAAGGCCAATAACAGTGTGCTCATAGAGAAGCTCGCTATGGCGGCCGGAGTGGAGTGTACTGCCAGCGGGACGAAAAAAGCATCGGTAAATGCAAAGGCAGCATCACTCTCCCTGGCCGGCAAAAAAACAGGTGCAGCCATCTTTACTGCGCTGTATACCCCTTCACGGCTGGAGACCACTCTCGACATCTCCACCCTTGAACCGAAGCAGAACTTTTCGGCAAAATTATCAGCCGCAAAAAGCGGCAGCAGCTATGATTTGACCGTTAACCACCTCTCTCTGAAAGATGCTGAAGGTATCTGGCAGGCATCTGAAAAGTCACATATCATGCTCGGCAGAACATCAGCACTCTTCAACCGTTTCAGTCTGATGAAAGGGGGTCAGCAGATTGTGCTTAATGGAGAGCTCAGCAATTCTCAGTCAGGTACCTTTCAATGTATACTCTACAAAGTTCAGCTCAGGGAGTTGAGACAGTTAGCCATCAATCCATCACTTGATCTGCTTGCAGGAACCATCAATGCCTCTCTGACAGTCAGCGGTACACCCGGCGCGAAAACAACGGCACTCAAACTGAACGGAGAGGATATCCGCTATGATAAAATCCGGATAGGAACCGTGCAGGGCACAGCTCGGCACAGTTCCGGCCAGCTTCAGTTTGAGATGCATAACAGCTCACCGGGCGCACTGAACAGTGCAAAACCGATAGTGGTAATGAACACGTTCGAGGGAAGCGGAACCATTCCGCTGGAACTCAGTTACTACCCCCTGCACATCCGGACTGCACCGCAACAACCCATCAGAGTTTCATTCCGATCGGATAATCTTTCCGCGCAGTTGCTCAAATATATAGTTCCCATCGTTGATGATGCCGAAGGCATAATACCGACAACACTCAAAATTGAAGGGAGAACACCGACACCCGATATCTATCTGACAAGCCGGCTGCTTGATACAAAAATCAGAATTGAACCCACCCAGGTTACCTATCTGCTCAATGGGGAGCTCTTTATAACCCCGAAAGCGATCGAACTTCGCGATATCAAAATCCGCGACAATCTCAAGGGCACAGGGCATATCAACGGCGTGGTAAAACTTGACAAACTGGAACCGGGAGCACTTGCTCTTGAATGCCGGATTGACAATCTGTTACTGTTCAACAAAAAAGACCGGAAGGATGAAACCTCTTTTGGAACCATAACCGGTTCTACAAACAATCTGCTGCTGCATGGCACATTCACCTCCCCGCTCGCCGAAGGAGAGTTGCGAATCAACGCTGCTGATTTCTCTCTCTATCGGGCTGGAGCCAATGAAAGCGCGAAGTATATTGGAGTCAACAAGTTCATTGAATTTGTTCCCCGCTATCCATCACAGAGTTCAGCTGAGATTGCCGGAAGTAACGCAGCCGTTCAACCCGCAGAGTTTTACTATTCACTGCTTGATATCCTCCAGATAAAAAACCTGAGGCTGACAAGTAATGTACCGATCAAGTGCAGTGTGATTTTTGACCGCCTCAGAGGCGAACAGATTGAAACAACGGTAAACAATCTCTCACTTGTCGTCAATAAAACCGATCAGCTCTACCGGCTGTTCGGTTCGGTGAATGTCATCGGAGGTAAATACAAATTCTCCAACTCAAATTTCGATCTGCAGGATGGCGGCAAGGTAACCTGGAACAACGCTGACATCCGGGGCGGCGTTATGGACAATCTGTATGGAGCCAAATACGTAACTGCTGTAAACCAGCAGACCGGTGAACGGGATAATGTAAAACTGCTGCTTGCCATCACCGGTTCGCTCAATGAACCACAGGTGGAGATGGGCTATTACCTCAACGAGCAGTCTCAACCCTTCTCCTCCCGGAACACCATCGGCGGACAATCAAGCCAGATAGACCCGAACGCGCAGCTGAATGTTATCACCATGCTGCTTTCAAAACAGTGGTATATCAGGCCGGGCAGCAGCAACCAGAACACCGGCTTTGCATCAAACGTCGGAATATCGACCGGAACAGGTATGATTTCTTCACAGCTCTCAAGAGTCGTGCAGGATATTGCCGGAATCGAAAGCTTCAATGTCAATGTCGGCGTGGACAACCGCGGAGCCCTTAGCGGACTTGATCTTTACTTTGCACTCAATGTCCCCGGTACCGGCGGGAAAGTCCGCTTTGTAGGCACAGGCAGCTCACCGAGCATGAAACAATCTGTTATGTCAGACTATTACGGTACTGCACAGAAAATCGAATACCGTGTAACTCCGAAAATATACCTGGAGGCCTATCGCTCTTACGGACAGACCGGAAATGAAACATCGAGCATCAATCTGCAGAAACCTTCGGAAACATGGGGAGCAAGCGTCTCCTTCAGGGAGCGGTTCAACTCATGGGATCAGTTCTGGAAACGAATTATCCCTTCATCCGGCAAAAAAAAATAAATCCTGCTGTTTTTGTAAATTGACAGGTTAACCATTCTGAAATAAACCCACAGGAAATAAGCTCTTGAGAGGCAAAAACATCATCATCGGCATCTGCGGCGGCATTGCCGCCTACAAAACGCCGCAACTGGTAAGAGTGTTGAAAAAAGCAGGGGCAAATGTCAGGGTTGCCCTTACCGACGGCGGCGCCCGTTTTGTCAGTGAACTTGCGCTTGCAACCGTTTCCCAGGAGGCTGTCTACCGGAATATATTCCCTCCTGCTGACACACCGGAAACCGATTACACTCACCATATCTCGCTTGGCGAGTGGGCCGACGCGCTGGTCATTGCCCCGGCAACAGCCAATACTCTTGCACGGCTGGCGGCAGGCCTTTGCGACGATATGCTCACAGCCTGCTTTCTCACTCTGCGGCCAGGCAAACCGGTACTTATTTTTCCTGCCATGGATGGCCAGATGTTTCTCTCTGCATCAGTGCAGCGAAATATCGCACTCCTTGAAAAACAGGGCTGCCTGGTCTTCAAACCTGAAAGCGGAGAGCTCGCTTCAGGACAATCCGGAACCGGCCGGATGCCTGAGCCCGAAACCATCCACACCCATCTTGAAGAGGCCCTGCACTCAACACAGCAAGAGTCCCCCCTGCAGGGCAGATCCATTGTTGTGACAGCCGGACCGACAAGAGAGAAGATTGATGGCGTGCGCTACATCTCCAACTACTCTTCGGGCAAGATGGGATTCGCCATAGCCGGTGCTGCAGCAAAACGCGGAGCACTGGTGACCCTCATTACAGGCCCGGTTCATCTTGAAACTCCTCCGGGAGTGAAACGCATCGATGTTGAAAGTGCTTTGGAGATGCATGCTGCCGCCCGAACATTTTTCCAAAGCTGCCATATCTTTATCGGCGCGGCGGCTGTAGCAGATTATCGACCGGCCGCACCATATGAAAGAAAAATGAAAAAAGAGGCCGAAGAGATCGAGATTACGCTTGTAAAAAACCCGGATATCCTTGCAGAGTTCAGCCTGCAGAAAAGCACCAAACAACTTGCCATAGGATTTGCACTCGAAATGCAGTCAGATATTGATAATGCACGCAAGAAACTGGAATCAAAGCAGCTTGACCTGATAGCATTCAACTTTTTTGATCGCAAAACTTCCGGTTTTGAAGTTGATACCAATATTCTGACCCTGATAGAGCGTAGCGGCAAAACAACCGAGCTGCCTCAACTGACAAAACATGACGCGGCAGAGCGGTTGCTTGAGGTCATAGAAAAACAGTACGGGAGTAAGTCTCCTCTCCATAAAAACAGCCGATAATTGCATGGAAGGCCTGTTATTTGATCCTGTAGTGAGCACGCCGTCCGGCAGTGAACACCCTTCCGCTTCGGCAGCTGAACAGCTTGCGGAGCTGCAAAAAGCTGCAATGGCGTGCCGAAAGTGCCGGCTCGCCGAAACAAGGCGGAATGTTGTCGTTGGCGAAGGGAGCCCTCTTGCAGAAATTGTTGTCATCGGCGAAGCCCCCGGAGCAGAAGAGGATGCGTCGGGACGGCCTTTTGTCGGAAGATCCGGCCAGCTCCTCACAAAAATTCTGCAGGCGGTTCATTTTGAACGTGAAAAGGTCTATATCTGCAACATTCTGAAGTGCCGGCCGCCGGGAAACCGCAACCCGCTTGAGGATGAAATCGGATTCTGCCGGCCATGGCTGCAACAGCAGTTGCAGATTTTAAAGCCTAAAATAATTCTTATTCTTGGAAAGGTTGCCGCAAATACCATTCTTGAAAATAAGCTCTCCATGGGAATGATGAGGGGAAAGCTGATCGAATGGAAAGGGTTTGACTGTTTTGTGACCTATCACCCGGCCGCACTGCTGCGTAACCCCAACTGGAAAAGAGCCTGCTGGGAGGATGTGCAGATGATGGAGCACCATTACAAAAAAACGGGCGGAAAAGAAACGCTTCACGACAAGGATATTGCATGATGATCAAGAAAGCAGCGGTTGCCATAGATTTTGACAAGGATATTGATTTCAGTCAGGAGAGCCGCGTTCCTCCCTATTCTACTGAAATCGAGCAGGAGGTCCTTGCCTGCATTCTGCTCGAAGATGACCCTATTGAACAGGTCATCCAGATATTCGGTGATAATGGTGAAGAGGTTTTTTATGAAAAACGTCATCAGATCATCTTCAGGGCGATGATGCAGCTCTACCATAAACGGCAGGCTATTGACATTATCACCGTCAGTGAAGAGCTGCTGAAAATGAACGAACTGGAGCCTGTCGGAGGACGGCACTATCTGGCGGAACTCTCCGGCAAAGTTATCAGCGCCGCCAATATCGAGTACTATGCCCGCCTGGCAAAGGAGAAGTACCTCTACCGGAGAATGATCTCCATATCAGCCAAGATATCCGGGGCTGCCTACAGCTCATCAATGGATATTTTTGATCTGGTTGAACATGCTTCCCAGCAGTTTTTCAATATCTCCCAGGCGGGAATAAAAAAGAAGGCCTCACTGATAAAAGAGCTGGTAAAAAACGGCATACGGATGCTTGAAACCCTCAGGGCATCACAATCCTCCGTCACCGGCATCGGATCGGGATTCTCTGAACTGGATCAGATGACTGCCGGATTCCAGGGCTCCGACATGATTATCATTGCAGCAAGGCCTTCGGCCGGTAAAACCGCGTTTGCGCTTGCCCTTGCCCGAAATGCAGCGGTCGATTTTGATACACCGGTTCTTTTTTTCAGCCTTGAAATGGCTGAGGTTCAGCTTGCCGTAAGGCTCATGTGCGCCGAAGCCTATGTTGAGTCCCAGCTTGTCAGAACAGGGCGTATAACGCCGGAAATGATGGGCAGGATCATCAACAGCATGGACAAGCTCAACGAAGCGAAACTCTTTATTGACGATACACCGGGTATCTCGATTATGGAGCTTGCCGCCAAAACCCGCCGTATGAAGCAGGAGCACAATATCGGTATGCTTGTGGTCGATTACCTTCAGCTGGTCACTCCCGTACGTGACGGGAAAACAAACCGTGAACAGGAGATTGCGCAGATTTCAAGATCGCTGAAAGCACTGGCAAAGGAGCTGAACATTCCCGTCATTGCGCTTGCCCAGCTTAACCGCTCGGTTGAACAGCGCTCGGGCGACCGCAGGCCCCAGCTCAGCGATCTCAGGGAGTCCGGCTCTATCGAACAGGATGCCGACGTCGTCATGTTCCTCTCCCGGCCGGAAATGTACGGTAAAACAACCTTCGAGGACGGCTCATCAACCAAGGATGTTGTAGAAATTGTTATAGGCAAGCAGAGAAACGGCCCGATTGGCGACATCCGTCTGCTCTTCCTGAAAAACTACGGGCGGTTTCAGTCAACGGCAAATACCTATATCACTGCCGGCGAAGCTGCTGATACATCCCATGAGCCTGAACGCTACACGCCCTCACTGCCGGAATCCGGTAAATCCAATGCCGGAGTATTCATAAATCAGGATGAAGCACCCTTTTAACCCTCACCTATGTCAGACAATACTCACTCCCCGGACTCCGGAAAAACAGATGGAGCACCGGAACCGGCGATCAAAAACAGCGACACAACGGGGCAGGAAAGGGAGCTGTCCTATGCAGGGATCGGTGCATCCAAAGGGATAGCAATCGGAACTTGCTACAGTTTTGTCAAGGAGACCGATCATCATGAGATCCAGGAACTGAAACACGGGGATATCAATGACGAGATTGAACGTTTTCTTGCTGCACTGAACCGTTCCGAGAAAGAACTGAAAAAAATTGAGCGGGTAACAACAAGAAAACTCGGTAAAGGATACTCCAATCTTTTTCAGGCCCAGATCATGATCCTGCATGATCCGGTACTTATTGATACCATCTCATCGCGAATTCTCTCCGAGAGAAAACCGGCACATATGGTCATAGAGGAGGAGTTCAACCTCTATCTTGAAAAATTCAAAACTTCCGAAGAACAGATATTCCGGGAGCGGGCTGACGATCTCCTCGATATAAAGGACCGGATCATCAGAAACCTTCATGTACGAAAACTGCACTCATGGATTCCTGAAGGTGTCATTGTCGCATCCTATCATCTCTCTCCTGCCGATGTCATCCTGCTCAGCCGAAGCAATGTAAAGGGATTTTTAACCGATTCAGGCGGAACCACCTCCCATATCTCCCTGATATGCAAGTCACTCAATATTCCGATGGTCGTAGGACTCGGAAACCTCTCACACAAGGTGACAACCGGCATGCCTGTGATCCTTGATGGAACAACAGGAGTCGTAATCACCAATCCCGGTCAGGAGCGAATTGATTGGTATGAAAGGAAAAAAGAGGAGGAGAAAGAGCATGAAGAGAGTGCATCACTGACAGCTACGCTGCCGGCAACAACGAAATGCGGTGTCAGAATCACCTTTTTCGCCAATATCGATTTCAAGGAGGAGCTCCAGAACCTGACGGCTTCGGGTGGGGAAGGTGTAGGGCTTTTCAGAAGCGAGAACCTCTTTACTGACGGAACCAAAGTGCCAAAGGAGTCCGAACAGTACTCCTATTACATCGATATGGCTGAAACGATAGCTCCCATGCCACTTGATATTCGGCTCTTTGACATCGGAGGCGACAAACTGATCTACTCTCCCGTCAGGGAACCCAATCCTAACCTTGGATGGAGGGGCATCAGAATACTGATTGATATGCCTGAAATACTTGATGACCAGATACGGGCAGTAATCAGGGCTAATGTCCACGGCAACATTGATATTTTAATCCCCATGATCATCTCTCTTGAAGAGATTCACCATGTCCGGAAGGTTATCGACCGCCACATTGAGGAGCTATCCAGAGAGATGGAGCAACAGATTGACAGGCCGGGAATCGGGGCAATGATTGAGGTCCCGGCAGCGGTGGAGATCATTGATGAAATCACCAGACATGTAGATTTCATCAGCATCGGGACCAATGACCTTACCCAATACACCCTCGCTGTGGACAGGAACAACGTGGTTGTGCAGGACCTCTTTGAAAAATTCCATCCGGCAATTATACGCCAGCTGCACCGGGTTATTGCTTCCGCCAACAGAAACCACTGCAGGGCGATGATATGTGGTGACATGGGTTCAGACCCGCTTGCCCTGCCGTTCCTGATTGGATGCGGGCTCAGAAGATTCAGTGTTGTAGCCTCGGATATACCGAACCTTAAATCACTGGTATCACACTACACCATTGCCGAAACCGAAGAACTTGCCGGGGAGTGCCTGACACTCAACAGCACCCAAGCCATCAAAGCCCGCCTGGAAACCTTCCAGGCGGCTCATTGATCCAAATCCGGGGGGTGATCAGGGTCGCAAATCCTCAACTTTTGCGTTTTTGCGAACAGCTGCAAAAAATTCAGCAAACAGTTGCTCCTGTTTTGCCCGGAGCAGCTGGGGTGTTACCGTAACTTTTTCCGCTTTGGGATCCAGCCCCTCGGGAAGCGCTCTCTTCGTGAGAAGAACCAGCGCATATCCATCGGTAGTTTTCACCGGCGAGGAGAGTTTTCCAACCACCATACCTGACATGGCTTCAACAAGAGGGCGGTCAACGCCATAACCCGGAATAAGCCCGTCACTCCACTGGATATTCTCTGCTGACACGACAGCCAAGCCCTGATTTGCCGCAGCGATCTTTTCAATCGACATTCCGGCTCCCTTCGCCATTGCGGAGAGCTTTTTCTCAAGGGCGGCACCCTTCTTCTCCCTTACCAGCTCTGCCGTAATCCTGCTTTTCATATCCTGATCCAGCAGCCGGTATCCGGTATCATTCTTCTCCGTAAGACGCATGACATAGAACCCTTTTTCAGTCTCAAGCAGATCTGAAAGGTCTCCTTCGGATGCCTTAAAGGCAAAAGCCGTTACCTTATCACTGTATCCGATCTGCGCAACCGCCATATGTTTGCCAAACTCTCCGGTCTTGTCAATACGCAATTTCGCAGCAGCCGCAGTCTGGTCGAAGCCCTTCTCCTTGGCCGAGGCCTGAAAGGCAAGAGCCTGACGCCTTACACTCTCGACACTCTCCGTGGAGGGGCGGATGTTGCGGACTATCTCCGAACAGACCACCGCACTCTGGTCAAAACCGGTAACCTTGATAATATGCAGTCCGAACTGTGTCTGAACAGGACCGATAACCGCACCGGGACGAGCATTGAACACTGCTGCAGCAAATTCAGGAACCATCCGTTCCCTGCTGAACCATCCGATATCACCGCCATTCAGCGCACTTCCGGGATCAGCAGAATATTTCCGTGCAAGAGACTCAAAAGGAACACCAGCCTGAAGCTGTTGTGAAATCAGCAGTGAAAGCTCCCTGACTTTCTGCACTTCAGCCCGGCTGGCCGGATTAAACCTCAGAAGAATATGTGAGGCCCTTGCCACTGGCTGCCGGGAGGTAGTAACCTGCTTGATTTTTATCATGCGGTACTCACCCCGATCAGCTAAAGGACCGACAATCGTTCCCGGCTTGAGATTTGAAGGATTAAAGAGTGTTGCTCCGGCTGCCGGTGAAAAATCGCTGCGGTTATAGGTTACATTAATCCCGGTCGGGCGGTCACTCTGTACCTTCACATAATCGCTGTCATTAACCGTAGGAGCAGAAAACTCAGCCCTGATCGATTCAAGCTCGGTTCGAACGGCAAGACTGTCTTTTGCTGAGGGAGTAAGGGGGAAAAACACAAAATCGGCTTTCCTTGAAGGCGCCTGCCGGAAAAGCTCCTTGTGATCATCATAATACTTTTTGATCTCCTCTTCCTTTACCGGAAAGTTGCTGTCAGCACCGGCAAAGCTTACGGGAACAGGTATAAAAGAGGCAGAAAACCTTGTGAACTGCCTGTTTATAATATCGTCAACCTCCCTGCCGGTCACATGGTCAAGGGTTTGCAATGCCCTGATCAGCTTGTTGACCTTCAGCTCCTGACGGACAATCTTCTCTATCTGCAGCCACAACTCCTTGTTGCGGGGATCACGACGTGCACTGTCGAGCTTTTTTCGATCAAGTGCTCCGGTAGCCGGATCACTGAAATTCTGACGGATCACCTGGGGCGGAGCAGAACTTTCCAGAGCTTCAACCACCTCCTGATCCTGCAGGGAGATGGAGAACTTTTCAAACTGCTGTTCAAGAAGAGTCTGGTCTACAACCGTATTCCAGGCCTGCTCACGAAGCGAGAGTTCGGCTTCCGGAGTCAGCTCAGCTCCGGGATTGGCTCTTCGATAATTTGCAGTAAAATTTTTGTACACCTCATCATACTCTGCCATGGAAACCGTCTTTCCATTGATTTTACCCGCCTGATTTGCCTTGGTGGTAAATCCGGTAAAATTCATCCCCCACTCAAACACAATCAGCGCAAGAAATGCCGCCATAAGCGTGTAGAGTATAATATGAGTCTTATCTCGCAAGTTGGACATGAGAGCCATAGATCATCCCTTCAATTATGATGTTATTAAATATAAAAATCGTCCGTTACAGGTCATCGCTCCAGCCCTCCCTGCCAATCAGCGGCACAAAAACAAACTGCTGAAACACCTCTTTTCTGAGTTCGTCACCAACTCGCTGCACAACGGTCATCTGCTGTGAAACCGTCTCTCCAACGGGTATAACCATGCAACCGTTTTCCGCCAGCTGTCTCAGCAAAGGCGCCGGCTCTTCCGGAGCACCTGCAGTTACAATAATCCCGTCAAACGGAGCCTCCTCCTTCCAGCCCAGAGTGCCGTCATCATTACGACATGCTATAGGCAAACCAAGCCTCGAAAACAGCCGTTCAGCACGCTGAAACAGCTCATTGATCCGTTCAACCGTATAAACCGAATAACCAAGCGCATCAAGAATTGCCGCCTGATAACCTGATCCTGTTCCAATTTCAAGCACTTTTCCTGATAGACATCGATCAACGAGCAGAGTTGTCATATAAGCAACCGTAAAAGGCTGCGAAATGGTCTGACCGAACCCGATGGGATACGCTCCATCGTCATAGGCCAACTCCAGGGCATCCTCAGGAAAAAACAGGTGCCGCTTGACCTCCAGAAATGCATCAAGCACCCTTCTGTTTTTTATCCCGTAACGTTTCAGCGCCTCAACCATCTCCCTGCGCCTCTGCTCCATATGTTTTTCCGAAACTTTCATCGAAAAAAACATTGCCCCGTTAGCTTCGAAAACCCTTACTTATCTTACTGCGTTGAAAGCATCCTCATTCACTACAGTATAATAATAACTATCATGCTGAAGTGAGTCGCTGCTAATATTGCATCAAAAACAACAAAAAACAATGTCCGTTCGCCAGTTTACCATTTTCGGCAATAAATACCGCATAGGTTCCTATATCCTCCTGATACGGCTATCCTGTTCGGTTAAGCTTGCATTCGGACGGTTTCAGTGCGGCACCCTGATCACTATCCCCAGTGGAGAGTACCTCTATATCGGCTCAGCTTTGGGAAAAGAGAAAAGCACAGGAAGCCCGCTTGCCCGGAGAGTGATCCGCCATGCATCAAGAAGCGAAGAGCGAAAGCCCCACAAAATCCGTCCCGCCCTGTTGAAGCTCTTTTCCGGAAATGACTTTGCCGGCAACAGCAACCGCGCTCCTTCCGGAAAAAAAATCCGGTGGCATATCGATTATCTCCTTGATCTACCCGAGGCGGAAATCACCCATATCGTCATCATGCGAAGCCCGCTGAAACTTGAACACAACCTTTCGGAACTTCTTGAATCCAGCAATGCGACATCAATAGTAGCCCCGCACCTTGGTGCCGGAGATACCCGAAACAGCACGCATCTGCTAAAGATCACCGATCAGAAACAAATTCTTGACCTTCTTCACCACGCCATTCCGGAAATGGTCAAGGTCCGGGACTAATTGCTGCTGCGACCGAGGAGCGCCCCGACAAACTCCGCACGATCGAACAACTGTAAATCATCAATCTTCTCTCCTACGCCGATATATTTGACAGGCAGACCAAGTTCACGGGAAATGGAGAGCACTATTCCACCTTTTGAGGTCCCGTCAAGTTTGGTAACAACAAGTCCGGTTACCTTGACAAACTTTGTAAACTCCCGGGCCTGCTGCACCGCATTCTGACCGGTTGTACCGTCAAGCACCAGCAGCACTTCATGCGGTGCTTCAGGAATTTTCTTTTTGGCCACCCTCATGATCTTGGCCAGCTCCTCCATGAGATGGCTTTTGTTGTGCAGCCGTCCTGCGGTATCAACCAGTACCACATCAGCATTTCGCGCAACCGCAGCGCTGACAGCATCATAGACCACCGACGCAGGATCGGAACCCTGTGCCTGGCCGAGCATGGGAACGCCTGCCCGGTCCGCCCATATCTGGAGCTGTTCATACGCTGCGGCGCGAAAGGTGTCGGCTGCTGCTATAATGACTTTTTTGCCTGCTTTATCATAATTGTGGGCCAGCTTTGCAACACTGGTGGTCTTGCCGGCACCATTCACGCCCACAATTAAAATCACATAGGGTTTTGCCGGCAGAGGTGCGTCAAAATCAACCGGGTGATCCACTCCGCTCTCCTGCAGCAACTGCTGAATCTCTTCCATCAGCATGTTGTTGAGCTCCGTTTCCGAGCGATAGGTCTCCTGTTTTGCGCGCTCCGTAATAGCATCAACGATCCCGAGTGTTGTTTCTACACCGACATCAGCCGCGACAAGAATTGTTTCAAGCTCTTCGAGAAACTCCTCATCTATCTCCGTTTTCCCCTGTGTAATAACCGAAAGCTTGTCCCGAAGGGTATCGCGGGTTTTTCCGAGCCCTTCCGTCAGTTTTGATAATTTGAACTTGTCAAAAAAACCCATAAAAAGAAGATATTGTCTCTGTTATTGAAAGAGTAGGGAACCGGCCGGGCTGTTGACAACGCAACGATCCCAGGAATGGTTCAGAGTGAATTTTAATTTACGTAAAAATATGCCATATAAAGCCATCAGAGAGATCGGGGAGTTCGGTCTGATCGACAAAATTGCCGCCCTCGCAGAACCAACCCTTCAAGCGGTACCTGAACTGCTGAAAGGCATCGGTGATGACTGTGCAATCTATCAACCCTCCGGAAAGCTCCTTCAGGTCGCTACAACCGATCTGCTTGTCGATCAGGTACACTTCGATCTTTTGACAACACCGCTTAATCATCTTGGAAGCAAAGCCATAAGCGTCAATGTCTCCGATATCTGCGCCATGAATGCCTTTCCCCGCTTCGCGCTTGTCTCCATTGCCATCCCCCCCTCATTTTCAACAGAGATGGTTGAAGAGCTCTACAAGGGCATGAGCCATGCAGCAAAAGAGTACGGCCTTGCCATCGCCGGAGGAGACACCTCTTCATCCCGATCGGGGCTGATCATCTCCGTTACGATAATGGGGGAGGTGGAACCGGAAAAGCTCACAAAAAGAAACGGAGCCAAACCCGGAGAGCTGATCTGCGTTACCGGCTCACTCGGGGGTGCCGCTGCCGGCCTCAAGCTCCTCATGCGTGAAAAAGCCATCATGCTTGACCATTTTGAAAACAATGAACCCTATAACAAAAGCGTTATGGCCGACCTGAAGGAGTACAGTGAAGCCATACAGTGCCAGCTGCTCCCCACGGCCCGTCTCGATATCGTAAGATTCCTGCACTCCAGAAACATCTGTCCGACGTCGATGATCGATATTTCCGACGGACTCTCTTCAGAGCTGCACCACATCTGCCGCCAGTCAAACACCGGAGCCCTGATTCATGAAAGCCGCATACCCATAAGTGCATCAACACGCAGGGTAGCCGATGAACTGCAGGACGATGCCATCACATGGGCACTGACGGGAGGAGAGGAGTATCAGCTGCTCTTTACCATCCCGAAAGAGGAGTACGAACTCATTGATGACTACAAGGAGATATCGGTTATCGGTGAAGTAACCGATCCGGATTCAGGTGTGTTCCTATCGGACATTTACGGCATGAGGATTGATCTTGCCACGATCAGGGGATTCGATCATTTTGGCCGGTGATCGGCTGCTTTTCCGAAGCAAAACGTGGCGTGAACGGGGCGATTTATTTTTTTGGGAAACCCTGTGAAGATAGTAAATTACCCGACCTGTCCGGTACCCCGGTACCCGGCCGGCCGAAGTGGCGGAACTGGTAGACGCCCGGGACTTAAAATCCCGTGTTCAGCAATGGACGTGCGGGTTCGATTCCCGCCTTCGGCACTCTTGCAGCAGTTCAACTGCCATGTAATGCATTCAGGAAACCGTTTCCCGGTTTTATGGTATGACCCTCGCTATCCTTTACACTCACCCTTGCAGTACTACTTCACCCTAAATTCAGAGTAATCATGAGTTCTGAACCCACGAAGATCCTGCTGACCGAAGATGAAATGCCCCGACAGTGGTACAATATTCAGGCAGATCTCCCTTCACCGCTCCCTCCGCCACTTGGTCCTGACGGCACCCCGATAGGACCGGATGCTTTGGCAAAAGTTTTCCCCATGAACCTGATTGAGCAGGAGGTGAGCACTGAACGCTGGATTGACATCCCCGATGAGGTGCAATCCATCCTGAAGCTCTGGCGCCCTTCGCCGCTCTACCGGGCAAAACGGCTGGAAGCCGCACTCGGGACTCCGGCAAAGATCTACTATAAAAACGAAGGGGTCTCTCCGGCAGGAAGCCACAAACCGAACACGGCTGTAGCCCAGGCATGGTACAACAAACAGTTCGGCATCAAACATCTTATCACGGAAACCGGAGCCGGCCAGTGGGGAAGCGCGCTTGCCATGAGCTGCAAACTCATCGGTATCGACTGCAAGGTCTTCATGGTCAGAATAAGCTTCGACCAGAAGCCCTTCCGCAAAATCATGATGCGAACCTGGGGAGCGGACTGCATTGCCAGTCCAAGCAACCAGACTGCGATAGGGCGAAAGATACTCTCTGAAATGCCTGACACCCCCGGCAGTCTTGCCATTGCCATCAGCGAGGCAATCGAACAGGCTGTGGAGCGTGACGATACCCGCTATGCTCTCGGCAGCGTGCTGAACCATGTCATGCTGCACCAGACCATTATCGGCCTTGAAGCACGCAAACAGCTTGAGAAGGTGAACCTCTACCCGGATATCGTCATCGGATGTGCCGGAGGTGGATCAAATTTTGCCGGTATCAGCTTCCCCTTTATCTGCGACAAGATCCATGGAAAAGAGGTCCAGATCATTGCTACAGAACCGGAAGCATGCCCTACACTCACCAGAGGGCCCTATATCTATGACTCGGGTGATGTCGCAAAAATGACCCCGTTACTACCCATGCACAGCCTTGGCCACGGGTTTATTCCTCCTGCCATTCATGCCGGCGGATTGCGATACCATGGCATGGCCCCGCTGGTCAGCCATGTCAAACAGCTCGGACTGATCGATGCCACATCAATCGGCCAGACGGAGTGTTATGAGGCCGCACTGCTCTTCGCCCATACCGAAGGGTTCATCCCTGCACCGGAAACATCACATGCCATCGCGCAGACCATACGCGAAGCCAAAAAGGCAAAAGAGGAGGGTAAAGAGAAGGTGATTCTTATGAACTGGTCCGGCCACGGTCTGATGGACCTCCAGGGATATGAGGCTTTCCTCTCCGGCAAACTCAGCGACTATCCCCTGCCTGAAGAGCTTCTTCAACGCTCTCTTGCCGCGGTCAAAGACCACCCGGCAGCACCGCAGATGTAGCCATAAAAAAACCCCCGGGCCCCGGGGGTTTTTTCATGCATGACAATCAAGCTATTTTTGCTTCTCAGGCCTCTTTTTCACGCTTTGCTTTTTTTGCAGGTGCCGCGCCATCAAGAAACCGCAGTTCATTCTCCTTCTCGTCAAACGAGATCCTGATGGTACTGCCCTCCGTAAACCGCCCTTTAAGCATCTCCTCGGCAAGCGGGTCTTCAACATATTTCTGCAGCGCCCGTTTGAGCGGCCGGGCACCATACTTCTGGTCATAACCCTTGTCAACAAGAAACTCCTTGGCTTTCTCATCAATCTCCACCTCGATACCCATCTCGCGAATCCGCTTGAAGAGCTTGCCGGCAGTGATATCGATGATCTTGAAGATATGCTGCTTTTCGAGCGGGTGAAAAACGACAATATCATCAATACGGTTCAGAAACTCGGGATTGAAGACCCGTTTGAGGGCGTCCTCAATGGTGGACTTCATCGCCTTGTAACTTCCTGTTGAATCATCAGGTGCAGTAAAGCCCATACCTGCTCCGGCTCCAAAACTCTTGATATCCTTGGCTCCGATATTGGAGGTCATGATGATGATGGTATTGCGGAAATCCACTTTCCGGCCAAGTCCGTCGGTCAGAACACCCTCATCGAGCACCTGAAGCAGGATGTTGAACACATCGGGATGCGCTTTCTCGATCTCATCAATGAGCACTACAGAGTATGGCTTGCGACGAACCTTTTCAGTAAGCTGCCCCCCCTCTTCATAACCGACATATCCGGGAGGTGCACCAACAAGCCTGCTGACCGAGAACTTCTCCATGTACTCACTCATATCAGCCCTGATCATGGCATCCTCGGTATCGAAGATATAGCGGGTCAGTGCCTTGGCAAGCTCGGTCTTGCCGACACCGGTAGGACCGAGAAAAATAAAGGAGCCGATCGGACGGGAAGGATCTTTAAGTCCGGCACGGGTACGCTGAATGGCCTTGGTGATCTTTTTGATCGCCTCATCCTGCCCTATCACCTCTTTGGTAAGATCCGCCTCCATGGAGAGCAGTTTCTTGGACTCGGATTGAGCTACCCGATCCACAGGAATACCGGTCATCATAGCAATAACGGAGGTGATATCAGCTTCGGTAACATCGTACACACTTTCTGAAGCCCTCTCCTCCCACTCCTGTTTGGCCCGGTCAAGCGACTCAAGCAGGTTCTTCTCCTTGTCGCGAAGCCGTGCGGCCTCCTCGAAGTTCTGCATCTTCACAACCTGATTTTTTTCGGTCTTGATCTCCTCAATGGATTTCTCAAGCTCAAGAATCTCAACAGGAACGTGAATATTGCTCAGATGAACACGGGCTCCGGCCTCATCCATCACATCAATTGCCTTGTCAGGCAGAAAACGATCGGTGATATAGCGCTCGGAAAGCTTGACCGCCTTCTCAATCGCATCCCCCGAATAGTTTACATGGTGGTGTGACTCATATTTCGACTTGATGTTGTTGAGAATCTGGATGGTCTCATCAACAGAGGTCGGCTCAACCATGATCTTCTGAAACCTCCGGTCAAGCGCACCGTCTTTTTCGATATACTGCCGGTACTCGTCAAGCGTGGTTGCTCCGATACACTGCAATTCACCGCGGGCAAGAGCCGGCTTGAAAATATTGCTCGCATCAAGCGAACCCGAAGCACCGCCTGCACCGATAATGGTGTGCAGCTCATCAATAAAGAGAATCACATCGCGTGAACGCTCAAGTTCGTTCATGAGAGCCTTCATTCTCTCTTCAAACTGCCCTCTGTATTTCGTGCCGGCAACAAGCGCTGCAAGATCAAGCGCAACAACACGCTTGTCATAGAGAACCCTTGATACCTTGCGCTGCACAATCTTGAGGGCCAGGCCTTCGGCAATAGCCGTCTTGCCGACACCAGGCTCACCGATCAGCACAGGGTTGTTCTTTTTGCGACGGCTCAGAACCTGGGCAACACGCTCTATCTCCTTTTCACGGCCGATAATGGGATCCAGCTTGTCATCAAGCGCGAGCCGGGTGATATCACGGCCGAAATTGTCGAGAACCGGGGTCTTCGTTCGCTCCCCTTTACGCTGTTCCGGCTTTTTTTGCTGACGTTCACCGCTTCCTGAAGAGAAGGCGCCCTCCATCGGCGGCTCATCCGAATCACCCGAACTGCTTGAGATATTCATAAGCTCATCCTTGACAAGATCGTAGGTCACGCCAAACTGTTCAAGAATCTGGGCAGCAATGTTATCATCCCCTTTAAGAATGGAGAGAAGCAGATGCTCCGTGCCGATAATATTCGACTTGAAAATTTTGGCTTCAAGGTAGGTGATTTTAAGCACCTTCTCCGCCTGCTTGGTCAAAGGCACGTTCCCCATAAGGGTCGCCGGAACTTTCGGATGCGTACTCTCCTCAATTTTCTGCTTGAGGCTGAAAAGATCTATCTTGAGATTCTTCAGTATTCTGGCTCCTATACCTTCTCCTTCGCGTATGAGACCAAGAAGAAGATGTTCGGTACCGATATAATCATGTCCTAACCGGAGGGCTTCCTCCCGGCTGAGACGGATAACATCCTGAACTCTATTTGAAAAATTTCCTTCCATTATGTATGTATCGGTAAAATTATTATGGGTACCCTTTCTCATCATCTCCCTGCATGGAGAGGGTAAAAATCTGTGTATTAAATAATTATATAAAGATCGCGAGTTAAAACCAATTCCATAAAGAGAGAAAACTCTGACGGCCGGTAAAAGGTTCGCTCAATCCCTGACAAGCCATGAATGTTCAATACATCCTTCTTGACGACAGCAATCCGCAACACCGTGAACTTTCCATCTACCGGACCGGTACCATAAACCGGGTCCGCCTTGAGGATACATCCTACAAAGCCTACAGTTCATTGGAGATCGGAGCACACGACTATGCGGCTTTTTTTCACTACACTGCTGCCGAAGCGCTGAACGCTCTTCCCTTCTTTTCGGAAAGCGGAAACGGGCTTGACAGTTGGGATGAATCCTTTCTGCACAACAGCAGCCTGAACGAAATGAAGCGGATAATCGGGGAGTGCAGAGCAGAAATCAACCCCGAAAAAAATGAAACGATCCTGCTCGGATGGCAGGATCAGCCCATAGGGGTAGCCTATATGCGGAATATTGACGCCGCGAAATTTATTGCCTTTCTCGACACCCTCATACAGTTTGTCGAAGAGACAGAAGCCGAAGGGCGCGATCTTGAATTCATCCTGTGAATTCAGGGACTTAAAGGACTACAGGGACAACACGGACAACATCTCAAAATTATAGCTCCTGATCAGCCAAGCAATCGGTCATAATCAGCATGACTCCCGATCCAAAACCATTGAACACCTTCAGGAACCGGAATACCTAACGCTCTGAATTGCTTGCCGATGCGAACACTTCGATAGAGACCGTTTTTTACTTTCTTGAAATACCCGCATTGTACTCAGCCAGGGCTTCGGCAGCAAAAGCGTCAAGCTTTCCCGCCTGAGCATCCTGTTCAATCTGGCGATCCCATTCGTTGGCATCCCATTCGAGGAACCACTCGCGAAACTCCTGCCGTTCAGTGGGCGTAAGTTGTTTGATTTGCTTTTCCAGATATTGGATTGATGTCATGAGAACACCTGCCTTTACTCTCTCTTATGTATCACAAAGGATATTGATGGTTTTGAGTTCTTTTTTCCCTGGGCAACAAGAAATAAGAACGACGGCACCTGAACGGTGCATCAAACCATCACAGCAAGTAAAATAAGCAATAACAGAATTTTTTTCCGCAATTTTTCACTGCACGTTCACAATCTGCATTGTGCTGTTTATACCGGCAGATCCGGATGCATAAAGGTGTATTGCAGTGCATTCACCAGCTTGTCACTGTTGACCAGCTTGAATGGGGCCGGTTCATCAGAAGCCCCGACTGGAGGCAGTGTAATTCCCGAAACAGCCGCCGCTTTGCTGTAGTACTCCTTTCTTGAAGGATGAACCGGAGAGCAGGCGTTGAACACCTCTCCCCACTGCTGCAGACGGATGATCTCCGAGATGATCTTCACGCAATCGTCCTGATGAATGAGGTTCATCGGCTGATCGGGATTCGAAATCTCTTTCATGCCGCCAAGATACTTTTCCGGACTGCGGTCGTAGCCGACAAGACCGCCAAAACGAACAACCGTGGTCTGAAACCCCCTCTCCTGCATCAGCATCTCCTCAACAAGAAGCAAAGCCTCTCCGGCAAGGCTCTCCGGAGTTCCGGCATCCTCTTCGGTAACCTCCCGGTTGAGCGAAGCATAGACGGAGGTGGAACTGACAAAGAGCACCGAGCGAACCTGCGACTGGCCGAGCGCGTCTATCAGTGAGGAAAACTGCGCGATATGATACTCAATAATATCATCACGACGCTCGGGCGGAATGTTGATGACGAGAATATCACTCTGCAGAAAATCGGCAATCTCCTCACCATTCACCTCCCGGTCAACCTCCACGAGATAGGGTTCGATGCCTGCATCGCGAAGCTGTTCAAGGTTCTCCTCTCTTCTGGTTGACCCCTTGACGGCGTAGCCCTCCTTGATAAGCGCTTTGGCAAGCGGCAGCCCGAGCCAGCCGCACCCGAGTATGGTAATGGTTTCCTTTTGCATGGCACTGTTTTGCGGTTACTGTTTCAATGACCTAATGTACAGGATCAGGGAGTGCATAGCAACTGAATTCACATCAAGTTTTGTGCCCTGCAGCGGGCCGGCAATACAGGTGTTGATCTGCCCGGAAAGATTGGGGTGTTTCCAGCCCTTTTCGAGCCCCGACCCTTTCGGATGGCAGGAGTACAGCTTTTACCGGAAGTTGCACCCGCAAGCGTAACGGAATTGAACAACTCCCTTCCTTTTTCAACAGAAGGCCTTTCGGCGGCAAGAACTCCACAGGAAAACGCGGAAACACTCAACATGCCGGCCAGTGCAGATGCTATAACACGCTTCATCACTCTCCTCCCTGGGTTAAAACTCCATTGCATTATTATAAACTGAAACCTCACGCTACACCAAGCAGAAAAAGGTGCTGAAAGTTTGCATGAATGCACAAAAAGTGCACTAAAGCTTTTCACCCGCATTCGCTTTCTCTGTCAGCCGGTCAAGACAGTTGCTGCAGACGCATCTCTCGTATCGTTCAGCAAGATACTCCCGCACTTCAGCCGGAACCTTCCTTGTACTGCACCAGCAGGTGGAGGCTCGTGCACAGGTAAAAGCGTTACCGCACATCGGGCAGGTTACCACTTCCGGGGTGCCGCTCTCATGTTCGATTGCATGGGACATGTCTGGTAGACGTTAAAGTTTAAATCGCCAATATTCCTGAACCTCTACAGCGTCAGAGTCTGACGCACTGCTCTCTGCCACCCGCTGAGAAGCTGACATCTCTCTTGAGGTGCCATATCCGGCACATAGGTACGTGCAGCCTGATGCAGCTTCACCAGCTCATCGCCTGAACGCCACACTCCGCTCTGCAAGCCTGCCAGGTATGCCGCCCCGAGTGAAGTTGATTCAGCATTTGCCGGAACAAGAATCGGCACATCGAGAAGATCTGCCTGAAACTGCATCAGAAAGCCATTGCTCACCGCCCCGCCATCAACCATCAACGCCTCCGGAGAAAACCCGCTATCGGCTACCATGGCCCTGAACACATCATATGATTGATAGGCAATCGATTCAAGAGCCGCACGGACAATATGGTTCCTGTTGGAGCCTCTTGTCAGCCCCGCAATTGTTCCCCGCGCCTCCATCTGCCAGTGCGGTGCGCCAAGACCGACAAATGCAGGGACAATATAGACTCCGCCATTATCCCCGGCATCCCTTGCCATGGCTTCGGACTCCCCGGCATCCCGAAGCAGTTGCAACTCATCCCGCAGCCACTGAATCACTGCACCGCCAATAAAAACCGATCCTTCGAGAGCATAACAGGGCTTTCCATCAGCTCCAAGCACGAGGGTTGTCAAAAGACCGTGCTCTGACCTGATAAAGGTATCACCCGTGTTCATAACCATAAAACAGCCGGTACCATAGGTGTTTTTAATGGAACCGGGCTGAAAGCAGCACTGACCGAAAAGGGCTGCCTGCTGGTCACCGGCTACTGCGGCAATCGCAATATCATTGAGTTCCTCAAGGGCGGTCACCCTGCCGAAATCATCCATGGAGTTCTTTACCTCCGGCAGAAGTGAGTGAGGAATACCAAACAGATCAAGCAGCTCCGTGTCCCACTGCTTTTTCCGAATATTGTAAAGCAGTGTTCGGGAGGCATTGGTGAAATCAGTTGCATGCACCCTGCCGCCGGTAAGCTTCCAGAGCAGCCATGTATCGACGGTTCCGAAAAGCAGAGTGTCAAGGTCGGAATGCGGGCAGTGATCAAGAATCCAGCGAATTTTGGTTGCACTGAAATAGGCATCAAGCGGCAAGCCGGTTTTGGCGGTAATCATCTCCCGCTCAGCCTCATAATTCCGGCACAGCTCGCTTGTCCTGCGGCACTGCCAGACAATGGCGTTATAGACCGGCCGGCCGGTTACCCTGTCCCATACAATGGTAGTTTCACGCTGATTGGTTATACCGATGGCCGTAACGGGAACATCACTACCGGCTTTCAGCTCCCGCACACCGCTGACCACACTCTGCCAGATCTCCTCCGGATCATGCTCCACCCACCCTTCATGGGGGTAGATCTGACTGAACTCCCGATAGGCTCTGGCAACCGGCTCACCTTCATGATTATAGAGAATACAGGTGGTTCCTGTGGTTCCCTGGTCAATTGCAAGAATGGCCATACTCTTCTTCTAATATCAAGTTGCCAGTTTAGGAGCAACTCTGTTTACAAATATTTCAGGTCAATGTTGAGTACAACCTCCCGGCTGTCGAGCGTAAACTTCGCATCGTTAAAGGAGGGCGGGCCGAAACGGCTTTTCGGATTATTCGAGCACCCGACACCCTCTTTGGGTATGCTGATAAGAAAGACCGAATCCACTTTGCCGTTACTGTTTTCATCGTGAAAAACGCTGAGGGCATAGCTTCCATAAGGAACGTTCTCGAAAACCACTTCACCATTCGGGTCGTTTGCCTGCAGGCTCTTTTTGGCAAACGCTTTGGCTGATTTCACAGGAAACCCCTCTTTTTTATTGAAGAGCGAGACAATCAGCTCGCCTTTGGTGTTGCGGATTTTGCTGAAGCGTGCTTTAATGGAACCGGCAGGCAGAGCAGCATCAACCGCACTCTCCCCGGCAAATGCCGACATGGAAAAGGTTGTCAAAAAGAAAAAGAGCATGAAATATTTTGTCATCGGGCTGCTTTATATGGTTGCTGAAATAATGGGTCTGCCTTCGGTAGCATCTTCCTGATAAAATACCGATTCATCACCAATACTCATCGTACTCTACGAAAAACCGTTTTCTTCCAATAATTTTTCAGGATCATTTATTTACCTTGAAAAGGGACTTCTCAAGGCAACAAACTATCGATGGCCAACTTTTCCGACATTGCATTCAAATACCGCCAGACATCCCTTGTACAGGCCTCGGCAGGCGGGCGATTGATGGAGCTGCTCGAAATTCCCGGCAATGCCGATATCCTCGATGTCGGCTGCGGCACCGGCAATCTGACTGCGGAACTCTCAAAACAAACCACGGGAACCGTAACCGGAATCGACCCCTCCGAAGGGATGATCCGCGAAGCCTCAAAGGTATATGCTGACCCAAGGATCAGCTTTAAGGTGATGAGCGCTACTGAGATCAACTTCCGAAAGGAGTTTGATCTCATCTTCTGCAACTCGGTATTTCAGTGGTTCAGAACGCCCGACCTTTTCCTCGAAAATGCGTTTTCAGCTTTGCGCCCGAATGGCAGAATCGGCATACAGGCTCCTGCAAAGAAAAACTACTGTCCGCTCTTCCTCAAGGCAATCGGTGAGTGCTGTACAAACCCTGAAATCGCAAAAGTGTTTTCAGCATTCCGCCCACCCTGGTTCATGCTTGAATCAGGAGAGGAGTACTCGGCCCTTTTCCGTAAAGCAGGTTTCAGGGTAACACAGTGCTCCCTTGAAGAGAGCCGCAACCGCTATACGCCCGAAAAGGTCTTTGATGTCTTCAGCTCCGGCGCAAAGGCAAGCTACCTCAACCCTGCATACTATAACACTCCGCTGCCTGAATGGTTTAAAGATGCCTTTCTGAATGGTCTCAGGGACTCCTTTGAGCGGCAGGTTGAGCCTGACGGTCTGATCGACCTGCTTTTTTACCGGATATTTCTCATCGCCGAAAAATAAAACCGGCGCTCACGCCAAAGTCTCACCGCTCCCTGCCGTTCACCCTGTAATCATGAATATCGAGGTGAATGAGTACCGGTCCGCCGAGAGGCATCCCGTTCGGCCCCGTCGGGGTTACCCGTCTGACTGAAGGATAGAGAATACCTGCACTGTTTTTTGCATGATGGAGCACAACATTGGATGCAGCGGCAAGCGGGCTGATGATCTGGGCGGTATAGTCGTGCTGAATCAGAAGGCCTGTCTTGCGATCAAACCTGAAGCGCTGCACCCGGCTGTGGGTGGGAATCTTGTCAGGAAAGCGAGCCTCCAGCAAGCCCGGCTCAACCTCCCGCCAGTTGATATCTTCCCGCATCAGCAGCGCCGGCAGGGTAAAGTAATTCCATGAAGCGTAGTTGGCGAAATAGCTCATATCAAGGTCATCCCAATAAAAGAGCCTCCGACCGACTTTGAAATAGTCCCGCGCTTTTCTCCGCTCTACAATGACCTCTCCATCTTCATTTTCAAGCCGGACATCCGGACCGTCAAGAACACCCGTGATCGCGGGGTCAAGACCAATCGGGATCAAGGTGGAGTAGGGCCGGTGAACGTCAAGCACCATTCTGGCATGATTGAAAAAAGGCCGCCGTTTCAGTATAAAGGCAAGCCCTTTGGCACTAACCTCAACCTCCAGTGTTCCGGCATTCTGCCAGAACTCGCGCCCGCCATAAGCGGCAACTGCCTTTTCAGCTGTGTCGGAAAGGGTCATATGGGAAAGAGTTGGGTTTCTGAAAACTTTTCAGATTGCGGTAACCACCGTGTATTGGAAGGAGAGGTTCGCTGTTCATGACCACGTGGCAAACGGATTACATGAGAAACATGTATCGACATTTTCCGCAAACGATTCATGTAATATAACTGTAGCGCAGTTATTTATTACACAACTCGCTCACTCCCCCTGCTTCTCGGTGAGGTACTTCCAGTACTTCATCGGCATGTTGGATTTCTGGAGGCGGGGGTTCTTGCGGTCGGGGATAGCTATGGTTTTGAAGAAGGCCTGCCACATCGCCTGTATCTTTTTTTCATCATCCGAAAGCGCCGGGGCGGTGAACTGCTCGATGGTACCGAAGCGGAGCGATCCCTGGTTCCAGCTTGCGGCGGTGCGGCGTTTCCGGTCGTAGAGAAACCAGTGTTGTGCCCTGAGTCTGCGGCTGAAGTGGTAGGCAAGGGGCTGAATAATGTTGTGATCAGGCTCCATCTGGGCAAGATAGGCGCCGTCACGGAGCTTCTCAAAACGAAGAAGTCCCTTCATGCGGTGCAGCTCCCTTGCCGCTTTGCGGGAGACCGTAACGATATCGCGCACCGCCGGATGGGTGAGGTAGCCGTTTACCTTGTCGCCATGCATGAAGGCCTGCTCAATGTAGTGCAGAAGGCTGTTCTCCATCCCCTCCTTTTCGGCAAGCATTAAAAAATAGATTGTATGCGCAGCATCGGGTGCCCTCTCTTTTAAACGGGAGAAGAGATCTTCTGCCCGCACCGTATCGGTAGCAATAAACAACCCCTCTTCAAACAGGGTATCCTCACGCGCCGAGAGCGTAACCTCTTCAGGCTTCGGCTCCTCTTCAAGAATCGAGGCAATGGCGGAGAGGAGTCCGTCGGAGGTGCCGTCACAGATATATCGTTTCATAGAAACCTCTCTTTATTTATTCCGCGACTCGATTGCTTCGTTAGTCGGTGCTCGAAATCCTCATGTACCAGGTGTACATTCCGGTTTCTGCGCTCCGTCCGCCTCGCACTCAAACCGCTCACGACAATAAATAGAGGTTTCATCATTTCATTAATTAAACATAGAGACCCGGAAGTACCAGTTGACGGGGAGACATGAGGTCACTGCCCTCTCCAAGCAGCAACTGCTGGCGGATAAGTGCCGGTTGACGATCGGTTTTTTCAAACGGCCTGCCGGAACAGGTTATGAAATATTTGGCCCGCTTCATCACCACCCCGATCTTTTTCATCCCTTCTGGGGTAATAAGCGAAAAGCGACGGGCGGCAACAATCCGTTTGGCCGAGGTAACCCCTATGCCCGGAACACGAAGCAGGGTGGCGTAGTCGGCACGATTGATCTCAACCGGAAAAAACTCCGGATGGCGCAATGCCCATGCAGTTTTGGGATCGAACGATTCATCAAGATGGGGTGCATCGTCCGAGAGGATCTCTTCAGCCGAGAAGCCGTAGAAGCGCAGAAGCCAGTCAGCCTGATAGAGCCGGTGCTCCCGAAGCAGGGGCGGCGCAGCAAGCACGGGGAGCCGGTTGTCATCACTGACCGGCACATAGGCCGAGTAGTAGACCCGCTTGAGGTTCATTTTTTTGTAGAGCCCCTGTGAGAGGCGCAGAATCTGGAAATCGGTTTCAGGGCTCGCCCCGATAATCATCTGGGTACTCTGTCCCGCAGGCGCGAATCGGGGAGCACTCCGGATTTTTTTACGCTCGACCAGGCTCTCCTGAATCTCCCTCCCGATGAGCGCCATGGGCTCCAGTATGGCGGCCTTCTCTTTCTGTGGTGCAAGCCGCTGCAGGGAAGCCTGTGAGGGAAGCTCGATGTTCACGCTGATCCGGTCGGCATAGAGCCCCGCTCTGCGCACCAGTTCGCTGCTGCATCCGGGAATAATTTTCATGTGGATATAACCGCCGAACCGCTCTTCGATGCGCAGGGTTTCGGCAACCCTGACCATGCGCTCCATCGTCTGGTCGGGACTCTGCATCACCGCAGAGCTTAAAAAAAGCCCTTCAATATAGTTGCGCCGGTAGAACTCAAGCGTCAGATCAACCACATCCCTTGCCGTGAAGGAGGCTCGCGGAACCTGATTGGAAACGCGGTTCACGCAGTAAGCACAGTCGTAGCGGCAATCGTTGGAGAGTAGCAGCTTCAGGAGCGATATGCAGCGGCCGTCATCCGACCAGGAGTGGCATATGCCGCTCTGGGAGGTATTTCCGGTACCTCCCGGAGGCGCTCCCTCGCGTCTGCTCCCGCTGGAAGCACACGAAGCATCATAACGCGCCGCGCCTGAAAGAATCTGTAGTTTCGCAAGGGTGTCCATGGAAGGAAATATAGTCCTTTATCTCCCCTCTTCAACCTCACATCCTGATTTTAGCCGCCTGCCTGGAAACAAGTTCCACGGCTCTTCGGGCACCGGTCACCACACCGGGCAGCGACTGGCCCGGAAAGATGGAATCACCGACAAGTAAGAGGTTATCAAACCGTGTGCGGGGCCCGCGCACCCGGAAAAGCGAGATCTGGGGATATCCGCCGACACACCCCATTACCCTTCCGGTATAGCGCTCCCAGCTGACCGGTGTTGCCGCACTCATACTCCGGACCGCTTCACGGGCAGCAGGAAACTGTTCCGAAAAGAGATCAAGCACGCGCCGGGTATAGAGACTCTTCAGCTCCATGTAAGCCTCTCCTCCCCTTTTTTTGGCCTCAAACCACTGCTCCGGCCGGGTATGAGTGGAGACGGTTACCGCACAGAGCCCTTCGGGTGCCCGGCCGGGATCATCCGGCGGCGAGGCTGAAACAAAAATGGAGTTGCCTTCAGCAAGCTCTTCTCCCTCTCCGATGATCTGGATATGATTGGTCGGCAGCGTAGTGAAAAGCTCAGGCTCCATGCCGAGATAGAGCACAAATGCACTCCACTCGCGGCTTTCGCTGTTGAGCACCGGCAGATCAATCGCCTCTTCTGAAAGCTTCGAAAGAGATGCCGGAGTGAGGTTTACCAGCACAACATCTGCTGCAAGGGCACTCCCGTCCGAAGTTTCAAGACCGAACACCTGCCTGCGTACCGAGTCGATCCGATCAACCTTTTTTCCATAGAGCACCGCACCGCCGTTCTTCACAATAGAGGCGGCAAGAAGTTCGGCAACCGTGCCGATACCTCCTTTGAGAGCATAGGTGCCGGAAACCGGCAGGTCAAGCGCTATGGCGGCGTTAATGGCATTGGCATGCCTTGATGTGGTCTGCACGGAGATCAGAAGCTGGGAGTCAATGAATCGGACGAAATCAGGATCGGTGTCGAGGCTGTGCGATTTAAGCCAGTCGAAAGCCGTACGTGAAGCATATTTCAGAAGATGCAGTGTCCCCGGAAGTCCCCCGACAGCTTTGGAGGCAAGACGCGCAAAATCACGGGGAGCTTTCGGAGGCCAGGAGAGCCCCCCTTTTGCGAGAGTCCAGAGGAGTTTTGAAAGCCCGGCCTGTTCAGCCCAGAAGGCTGCGGAGCGGGGAAAGCGCTCCATTATTTCACGCCGGTCCCGGGTCAGATCAAGGTGAAGCGCCTTATGGCGGTACTGCCAGGCAACCGGTTCCTGAGATGCCGGCCAGACAATTCCAAGCTCTCGACCGAGCAACTCCATCGGTCCGCCCGGATGAAAGCCGCAGCCTATCGTCGCACCGGCATCGAAGCGGTAGCCGTTGCGTGAGAACGTAGCAGCGCACCCGCCGGGATACTCCTGTGCTTCAAGAACAGTCACAAGAGCGCCTTTGTCAGCAAGCAGGGCTCCCGCGGCAAGACCGCCGATTCCGGCTCCTATCACAACAACATTCAGATCCTTCAGTTCCATAGCTCTCCCTTCGGTTTATCACTCCTGTCGTAAAGGATAAACCGGGGAACGCCTTATGAAGTTCTAACCTTTATGTATTGCCCGAACTACTCCGCCAGCAGCAGCGATATCTCTGTCTTCAGCAGCTCCTCGGGAGTCACGGATGGATCGTTGAGATAGACCTCACAGGCTCTGCCGGTGGGAGTAAGCATATTGTCGGTACACCATTTCATAAGCGAGTCATAGGCCGGTTCAACCTCGTTATAGGGGCCGATATAGAGCGTCGTGACCGCTTTGCCGGAAGGGGTGGATGAAGCGATAATGCGGCCTGATCCCTCAAGTGGTGCTTCAACGGGAAATCCGAACTCCACCTCGAGATCATCCATATCCATATTGAAGTAAAGTGCGAAGGGAGGGCCTGCCGGATGCGTGCCTCGCTCTTTGAGGAATCGGGCAATTTCACCATATCCCTCCTGGAAAAGGGGGGTAATGCCGCTCACTTTTGTTCGGGTTCTGATGGTCAGTGCCGGGCGGGAAACGAGATCTTTGATCTCAGGAGAAAACGAGCATTCGAAATCCATAATCATCTCCGGTTATTCGCTGAAAAGAAAAAAGGAGAAATCAAAAATGAATTCGGGTAAGAGAGTCGGCGTAGCGGGATTCGAACCCACGACCCCTTCCACCCCAAGGAAGTGCGCTACCAGGCTGCGCTATACGCCGAAACGAAAGATGAGGCAGTAATTATAAAAAAATCTGACGATTAATATAATCTTTTTTTCAGGTTTCTGGCCCTGTTACAAGAGCTGCAGAAGCGCCCGGCAGCACAGGTTCCGGATTTTGTCCACATTCCTGTAGATAAAGAAGAGAAAACCCGAAGTCTGGGCTGTCAGTCAGGAGACATCCCCATCGACAAGAAGAAAAGATATAACTATAATAACCGTATAGATTTAACGACTCAGAGCCTCACCGGAACAGCGCTCCTGACCGTCGTACTCCATGAGACACCGGGTAACCCGCCCACAAGTTATCAACATTCCGTTAACATCCGGAAGCCGCTCTTTATTATCGGGCACCCATTAATCGCGGCTCTTCCGTCTGGCAAACCGGTGCTTCAGATATTCAATAACCGGCGGCAGAACAGAGATGGCAATAATGGCAAGAATCAGGAGCTTGAAGTTCTCCTGAACAAAGGGAAGCTGTCCGAAATAATAGCCGCTGTAACTGAAAAGAGCAACCCAGAGCAGTGCACCGGTAATATTAAAAAGGATGAACCGGCTGTAGGTCATGGTGCCGATGCCGGCAACGAAAGGAGCAAACGTTCTGATAATGGGAATAAAACGGGCGATGATAATCGTCTTGCCCCCGTACCGGTCAAAAAAGTCATTGGTACGGATAAGATGTTCGGGGTTGAAAAAACGGGACCTCTTATAGTTGAACACTTTCGGCCCGAGTTTGTGGCCGATAGCGTAATTCAGCGTATCGCCGAGCACCGCAGCAACAAAAAAGACCAGAAAAAGCAGATGAGGATCAAGCGATGAGCCGGGAATTGCCGCAAGGGAACCGGCAGCAAAGAGCAGCGAGTCACCCGGAAGAAAAGGGGTAACAACCAGTCCTGTTTCACAGAAAATAATGACAAAAAGAATGGCATAGAGCCAGATGCCGTATTGAGCGGCAAGAAGCTTGAGATGCAGATCGATATGCAGGATAAAATCGATAAGAAAAGCAACCGAGCCGCCGAGGGAGTTATCCATATAGATGATGATCTTTGATAAAACAGAGCCCGGGTTTCAGGCGGTGTAATGTACTCATTGAGCCTGAAAGTAGCAACCGGGCCGCATACCGCCATCGAGAGTGAAGAGTGAAGAAAAGGTATTATTGTTATTATATTAGGGTTTGTTTCGATTAAAAAGCACAATGCGATCCCATGAGTTATTTAGCGTCTGAACGCTGCCGCCTTTACTATGAAGACACAGCAGAGTCCGATCCATCAAAACTGACCTATCCTGCCGTGATTTTTGTAAACGGGTGGGCAATCTCCTCCCGCTACTGGAAGCCGCTGGTTGAGCAACTCTCGCCATACTACCGCTGCATTACCTATGACCAGAGCGGTACAGGCAAAACCGTCATCAAAGGCTATCAACCAACCTTTACCATCGAGGGTTTTACCGATGAGGCTGCCGGACTCATTGAGCATCTCGGGCTGGATAAATCAAGAAACCTCCATATTGTAGGCCACTCAATGGGGGGGATGGTCGCAACAGAACTCTGTATCCGATTCCGTGATGCACTGCTTTCAGCCACTATTATCGCATGCGGTATTTTCGAAGAGACCGCATTCACCTCTCTCGGACTCTTTTTTCTTGGCGGGCTCATCGATTTCTCCATGAATTTCCGCAACATCTTCCTTGTTGACCCGCTCAGAAGCCTCTTTATCAAACGGGCGGCAACCAAAGAGATAAGCGAGGAGTACCAGAACATCATTATTGAGGATTTCACACAGTCCGACAAGGAGGCGACCAATGCTGTCGGAAAGTTCTCCATCGACCCCGAAGCACTCAGAGCCTATACCCGCCATGTCCTTGAGATCGCCTCACCGGTACTCTGCTGTGTCGGCATGGCCGATCACACCATTCCTCCGGAAGGGACCCTGACGCTCTATGAAAAGCGCAAGGTAGAGTCAGCAGCACCAACCCGACTGACAAAATTCAGTGAACTCGGTCATCTCCTGATGCTCGAAGAGACCGTTGAATTTGCCACCGAGCTCAAAAAGCATTTTGAATTTGCAGAACAATTTTATAAAAAGAGTCCGCAGGAGATGGTTGACTGAAAAAAACATACTATCCTGCACTGATTGGTATATCAAGAGCACATGATAAACTTTAACGATTAATTGATACTGTGAGTAAACTATTTTCCAAACTCCTTTTTTTCCTCTTTGCCTCCATCATTGCCATCACCGTGACAACGTCGGAAGTGTCGGCAGCTGGCAAATTTCTCGGCCTGCCAAGCCTTGAAGAGCTTGAAAACCCCAACCCGGAACTGGCCTCTCTTGTCTATTCAGAGGATGGCGTGCTGCTGCACAAATTCTTCCTTAAAAACCGCACCTTCATCCCGCTGAAATCGATACCGCGTTCTGCACGCTATGCCCTTATTGCCACTGAAGATGTGGAGTTCTACAACCACTGGGGCGTCGATCTGAGGCGACTGGCTCTGGTGATGGGTGAAAACATCATCAAGGGGAGAACCCGCTGGCACGGAGCAAGTACCATTACCCAGCAGCTTGCCAAAAACCTCTATCTGACCCAGGAGCGCACCGTCAGCCGAAAGGTGAAGGAGCTGATTACCGCCATCGAACTGGAAAAAACCTATACAAAAGACGAAATTCTTGCGCTCTACCTCAATACGGTCTATTTCGGCTCGGGAGCTTACGGCATCGAGGCGGCGGCCCATACCTATTTCGGCAAACCGGCCTGGCAGCTCACTCTGCCGGAAAGCGCATCACTTATTGCTACCCTGAAAAACCCTACCGCCTATAATCCGGCAAAGGATCCGGTCAGCGCTGTCGGAAGAAGAAATCTCATTCTCTCCCTGATGGAGAAAGAGAAATTCATCACACCCCAGCAGGCTTCCGTTGCCAGAAGGACCCCGCTTGTACTGCACTATACACCGGTAAGTCATTCAGGTCTTGCGCCATACTTTACCGAGTATATCCGTCAGACCATCAAACCGGCCTCGATGCTCGGAAACATCGACCTCTATCGCGACGGGCTCTCCATCCAGACCACCCTCGACAGCCGTATGCAGAACTATGCCCAGCTGGCGGCTGCAGAACACCTTGCTGATCTGCAGGCATCATTTGACCGTGCATGGAGATGGCCTGAAGCGCTGAAGAACCAGATGATCATGGAGAGCGAGCGCTTCAAAGGCTACAAGGAGGAGGGACTTACCGACCAGCAGGCAATGGCCAGACTCAAAGCCGACACGGTATGGCTCAACGAACTGCTGAGATCCAAAACAAGAATACAGGTGGCCCTGGTGGCTATCGACCCGACCAACGGCCATGTCAAGGCGTGGGTTGGCGGCAACAAGTTCTCTCCCGATGACTACAAATATCAGTTCGACCATGTCTGGCAGGCAAAACGGCAGCCCGGTTCAACCTTCAAGCCTTTTGTCTATACCGCCGCTATCGACAAGGGGCTGCCCTCAAACTTCCTGGTGCTCGACCAGCCGCTTGCGCTCAACAGCGGTAACGGCATCTGGTCGCCAAGAAACTCCGACGGCTCATCAGGCGGCATGACCTCGCTCAGAAGTGCATTGAGCCGATCACTGAACCAGGTAACCGTCAGACTTGCCTATGAGCATCTGACAACCGCCGAAATCATAAGCTATGCAAGAAGGATGGGCATCACCTCACCAATGCCCTCAAACCTCTCCATCGCACTCGGTACTGCCGAGGTCACTCCGCTTGAACTTGCAGGCGCATTCTCGACCTTTGCCAATAACGGTATCTGGAACGAACCGGTTTCAATCCTGAAGGTTGAGGACAAGCATCGCCGGCTCATATCGGAATACGCCCCGAATCACCGCTTTGCCATTGACTCGACAACCAACTTCGTCATGGTCTCAATGCTGAAGGATGTCATCAACAAGGGTACCGGTGTTGCGGTACGCGCCCGTTACGGCTTTGAAGCTGAAGCTGCCGGAAAAACCGGTACGACCCAGAGCATGCGGGATGCCTGGTTTGCCGGATTTACACCCCAGCTTGTCGCTGTTGTCTGGACAGGTTTTGACGACGAGCGTATTAAGTTTACCTCCATGGAGTATGGCCAGGGTGCAAGAGCTGCGCTGCCGGTCTGGGCAGGATTTATGAAGCGCTGCTACAGCGACCCGTCACTCAAACTGGAAAACAGGTACTTCCATATTCCTGAAACGGTTATTGCCGTACCGATCTCAAACCAGACCAATACGCCCTCCGAGCTTCTCGGCAGCGATGTCTACATTGAATACTACACACCTAAAGGTTTCAAATACTATCAGTCACATCCTGTTCAGCACTCCAGCCCGCCGGCCGTAGCTCCGGCAGAGAGCGCCGGAGCACAGGAAGGAGCCGGAAATGCGCTGCCACCCCCGGCTCCAAAAAATCCCGGTCCGGTGCAGGCAGTAAACCCGCCCCCGAAATCGAAACCAAAACCGGCGGGAGCCTTCTGATCTCCCCGTTCACCTAAAACACAACCGTTTTTTTATGCAATCGGTATTAGTACTTGATTTCGGGTCGCAATACACCCAGTTGATCGCCCGTCGCACACGTGAACTGGGTATCTATTCTGAAATTCTCCCCTATAACACAACCCCTGAAACCATCAGGGAGCACAACCCCGGTGCAATAATTCTTTCAGGCGGACCGACCAGCGTCTATGATGAAAACGCCATTCTGCCTCATGATGGCATCTTTTCACTCGGCATCCCCATACTCGGCATCTGCTACGGCCTGCAGGCCATTGCAAAACATTTCGGAGGAAAGGTCGCCAGCTCACTGAAGCAGGAGTTCGGACGGGCCAAAATCCTGGTCAAGCGCGACGACAATCACGAAAGTATGCTCTTTCGCAACATTCCCGATTCCGATGTCTGGATGAGCCATGGCGACAAGGTTGTTCGTCTGCCCGAAGGATTCAGGATAACGGCAAGCAGCGAAAACTCCGAGATGTGCGCGTTTGAAAGCTCCGGAAGCAAGGGTGCGCTTAAAATCTATGCCCTGCAGTTTCATCCGGAGGTGCAGCACAGCCTCTACGGCAAGCAGCTGCTCTCCAATTTCCTGATTGATATTGCCGGCATCAAGCCGGACTGGTCATCAAAAAGCTTTATCGAGCATCAGATTGAGGATATCCGCCAGAAAGCGGGCAAGGAGACCGTCATCTGCGGCATCAGCGGCGGTGTCGACTCAACGGTAGCAGCAGTGCTTGTGAGCCGGGCAATCGGCAAACAGCTTCACTGCGTCTTTGTCGATAATGGCCTGTTGAGAAAAAATGAAGCGGAGAAGGTGATGAGCTTTCTCAAACCGCTCGGGCTCAGGGTAACCCTGGCCGATGCTTCCGATCTCTTCCTCAATCGCCTGAAAAGTGTAGCCTCTCCGGAAAAGAAGCGCAAGATCATCGGAAGAACCTTTATCCAGGTCTTCGAAGAGCATATGAATCAGGAGAAGTTCCTGGTGCAGGGAACCCTCTATCCCGACGTCATTGAGAGTGTAAGCGTCAAAGGTCCGTCGGAAACCATCAAGTCGCATCACAATGTCGGCGGTCTGCCGAAACGGATGAAACTGAAGCTTATTGAACCGTTGCGCGAGCTCTTCAAGGATGAGGTTCGTGCCGTCGGACGTGAACTCGGCATCGCCGAGGATATCCTGATGCGCCACCCCTTTCCCGGCCCCGGCCTTGCTGTAAGGGTGCTCGGCTCACTCACCCGTGAGCGGCTCGACATACTCCGTGAAGCCGATGAAATCTATATCGAGGAGCTGAAATCCAGCGGCCTCTACCAGCAGGTATGGCAGGCATTCTCCGTGCTGCTTCCGGTGCAGTCGGTCGGCGTCATGGGCGACAAGCGCACCTACGAAAATGTTCTGGCACTCCGGGCTGTCGAATCAACGGATGGCATGACTGCCGACTGGGCGCAGCTGCCGCATGATTTCCTTGCGAGGGTTTCCAACCGCATCATCAACGAGGTGCGCGGTATCAACCGTGTAGCATACGACATCTCCTCAAAACCCCCGGCAACGATTGAGTGGGAGTAATAGTTATAGAAGTGTTCGGCTCGGGAGTACGTATTTTTTTTCCCAACGAAAACAGAAAAACCATGAAAAAGAGAGTTCTCATTTTATCACTTCTGGGTGCAGGTATGTTTTCGGCTACACCTTCAGCATCAGCAGTAACTCCTTACGTCCGGGCTTCCGGTGGCGTTGGTCTGATGAACAATGTCGAGTATAGATTTACAGCGCAGGATAAGGTTGAAACCGATAAAATGCATGCGGGTGCCGCTGTTGAAGGGGCATTCGGCATCAAAACAGGAAGATTCCGTGTTGAAGCGGCAGCCGGATATCAGTCAAACCAGGTTGACCAGTTCACCCTGAAGGGCACGGGTTACGGGGTAAATAACGGCCTTACCAGCACACCGGAATCCGGCGATGAAAAATGGACCTACTCCATTCAATCATATATGGTAAATGGATTTGCAGATTTCAATACTGAAAGCAAAATATCTCCTTTCGTGATGGCTGGTGTCGGAATTGCAAATATTCAGAATAAAGAGCAGTATCCTGCTGATGCCACAGGCGTAACGGTAACCGGCACATCCAACGGAGTGTTTGCATGGCAGGCCGGCGCCGGTGTCGGCGTTAATGCCTCCGACAAGGTCACGATAGACCTTGAGTACCGCTATTTTGCAGCTTCAAACGCAGAAGGATTTGCGGCTGACCGGGTAGTCGATATTTCAACAAGCAATCTCCTGCTCGGAGTACGCTACGGGTTCTAAACAGAGAAGAAATTACCCCGGCCCTGCGGGGTTGGGGTATCGTAACCGCGGTGACGCCCTGATGGTCAAACAAAAATAACCATGCCGTTCAGCACTATGCCTGGAAAACCTTTACTGAGAACGCTACTTACAGCGGTTATTTTGCTTGCAAGCGTTTCGCCTGCCCTGTCACCTCTCCATGCAGCAGCACCGTCAGCGCTTGCGAAAGAAGAGAGCGGTGAACTCACTCTCGCAGCTACGAAAGCCATTTTTGACACGCATTCGGCATACTTTGTTGATGCTCGTTCCGAGTATGCCTACTACAAATTGCATATCAAAGGAGCCACTTCTCTTTCTTCCAGCAGGTTTGACGAGCAGTACCCTGATTTCAGAAAAAAACAGCCTCTTGAAACCCCTATAGTGGTCTATTGCGCCGACTCCAATTGCGGCAAAGCCCGGCAAGTTGCCAAAAAGCTGAGGAAAAACGGTTACAGGAATGTCAGGGTTTTTTCGGGCGGTCTTGTCGAATGGTCTCAAGCCGGCTTCCCGATGGAAGGGTAAGCTTCTTTAAAGCAGCGCGCTGAGAAGCCATAAACAGGGAGACACAAGAACGCCTATGGCAAGGATTTGTTTTCCATCAGGTCTAATTACAGCGCTGAGGCTGATACTCGGCATGTTATTCATCCTTTCAGGTGGGGAAAAGCTCCTGGACCTGAACTATTTCGAGCTTGTCATCGCGGAATACCAGATTCTGCCCTCACTCCTCATACCCGCCGTAGCACTCCTCGTATCCCTGTGTGAACTGCTGTGCGGCATCATGCTTGTCATCAACCTCTTCTCGCGGATCAGTTCCTCGGTCATGCTCTGCATGATGGCGATCTTCATCGCCGCCATGACCTACAATGTGATGAGAGGGCTCGAGCATGAGTGCGGCTGCTTTGAGTTTCTTTCACAATGGTACGGATTGAAAGAGGAGATCGGTATCGGTCCGATTGTACGCGACATCCTCTTTTTCATCCTCTTACTGCCGATCGCATTGCAAAGCAGCAACAGGATTCCCTGGAAAAAAGGTCATGAACTCAAGTAAAGGGGACGACTTGGATTAGTTTATGAAGCATTTTGTATGAACACCTTTAAATGTAACCGCCAAGGTTTCGGATTCCGTCATTCATACAGTTATCTTCGGGACGACGTCACCAACAACCTCCCATCTCGCCTCTATGGTGTCTGAGGATAAATCAGCTCCGCACTGCCATTCGATGAAATATCCTCCATTGATAACCTTCATAAATTCATCAGGGTCTCGCAGAGCTTCAAACGCTTCATATTCAAGGTATGGCGTTACATCAAACCGGCCCACACGGCCATCTTCCGCAACAATGGACAACACCCAATCGGGTTGTGGATGAAGTTCAGCTATTCTCATTGGTCTAAGCCTTTAATTGGAAATGGGTTCTTTCCGTTCACGACCAAATTCCAGTCTAAACAATTAGCGCATCTATACTTGCAAGTCATTATCAGAGAATAAAATCCCGAGTAACTAAGTTGGAGATATTTATCAACTGAATGACAAATTCGGGATCAATATCGGAGTCGGTACTCCCGTAAAGCATGCCTGAAACTGCATCATAGCAAAGCTGTCCCGACGCATCAATACTATTAAAAGACATACCGCCAATGAAACTGAATGCATCATTTTTTGCCGTAGCGGAGTTGGCATCCAGTGTAGAGAGATCAATCCTGTCGCCCATACTGAAATCCAGAAAAGGCACTACTAATATTGTATGCAGGCAATGCCGAATCATAATAACTCAATCCAAGCGTAAAACCCGACTCAACATTAATCACCCTTCCACATACTGTTCCCGGAATATTTTCACCAATATTTCCAACCCAGGTAACAGCATAAGAGTAAAAATCAGAGCCTTATTCCGGAATGATATGCAAATCACGAAGTGCTTTTCCGAACCCGTCAGTTTTTATAAGTCCATAGGCTCCAGGCCCATCAATTCCCCACCCACTCCACCTGAAGACATATGATAATATCTGAGCCTCGAATACGCCCAAGGAATGACCAGAAACCTTAATCGAATAATCAGAGTATAATGGATTTGCTTGTATCTCTTTGTTAAGGCTATCCCCAAATTTTATAGCATCAATATAATGTTGATTATTTAAACTATTATCTGACAACAAATTAAACCACGCTAACATATCCTCTGAATACTTATTTGTACCTGCAACGCCAATCCATATTTTCTTTTCATTAGAATTGATAAATACACTCGCGTCAAAACCACTATTAGTGTGAACTGTTTTTAATAAGACATAATCAACACCGAGTTTGATTTTACCGTATGCAGCTCCCGCAATAACACCAGCCGCCGAAACCTCAATATCAATAAAATTCATAACACCTATATCAAAGTCATTACAATTAATAATAGGCAAATAAATCAACCTCGCATATATATCTTATCACAGATTAGCCCCAAACTCACCGCTTTCTTCAGGCACTTTATTAACAGCAATTAAAGACTGATAGACAACTGCAAACGCGTTCAAAGTCACCGGCATTGTAACCAAAAGGCCAACTCCGAAAAAAATAAGCCCGATAAGATTAATTACAACAAGCAAAATAATAAACCCAATTAATGGGAAATAATACTTAAAATACACCCGTCCACTAATCACCAATGCATCCCAAAAACATACCCGACAATTAAGCATAAGAGGAAACGAAAACAGATAGGTCATGATCACCAAACTACATAAAAACGAAAACACTAAAACAATAATAGTATTAACACTTCCGCCCTTAATACCTATTAATCCATCAAGAATAAATACACCAACGAAGTACACTGGCATAAAAAATAATACACAAAACATAAAGACAACAAACATGACTAATAAGTTCACAAGAAGCAATGGGATCAAGAAATCAAAACCCTTAAAAAAATTAATCCACTGAAATCTTTTACCGGATATATCACTAAAAGCACTAACAAAGTATCCCGCAAAAAGTGGAGACAAGACAAACATATAAACAATAACAAGTAAGATCAATATAAGTTCATTAGACTTATTCAAGTAATATAAATACACAGTTGAAGCAATTACAATAAAAACTATTAACGAAAAAACGAGATACTCATAGATATTTTTACTGAAAATCTTATAACCTTTTTTTAATAATTCGAATAAATCAAAATGATAACCATCAACCACGCGAATACACGACTTATCATCAATATTTAATGCGGACTCATCAATAGTTTTTTTTAGGCCGCATACACTTGCTGCGGCCAAAATGCCTGCGCTTGAAACCCACAACCAATACCCAACCCCATATCCTATAATTCTTGAATACGCAGGATACTCACTGGTAATAATTGATTTATAAAAAAGAACACTTAACATAACTAAAAGAGCGCATATCGAAAATAGCAAACCTAATTCAAAATCTTTTTTTAACAGCACTATCCAACCAACAAACACTATCGGATTGGCCAACCAAGAGATATATCCATAAATAATTCCAAGCCATCCTGTCATCAGTAATGACCATCCAGGAGTTAATGGTTTTTCACCTTCCAAATAGACACAATCGAAGAGTAATGATAACAAGAACAGGATAACACTGCACAGCAATAAGACACTGCTCATTATCACACGCTTGCCATTATCTGGATTCTGAATTACCCGATTCTCCAAGATACAAACATTTTTATTTATATCATTCACACACAACTCCGTATATAACTTAATTATTGGCAGGCTTCTCTATAATAACTTTCGGCTTTGTAACATTAACAACCACAACATTTAAATCAGTTATATTTAAATCTGGTGATAATGTAAATGTATACAGCAAAACAACAGCAGGTTCAGGCCAGTACTTAGTATCAAATGCCGCGCCCACATTTTTCAGTTTCCATTTGCGTCTTATTTTACATTGCAACTTATTGTCTTGAACACTAAAACCGGAGCACTCTCCTCCATTTAGCTGAAATATTTCAATTATTTCATTTTTTGTTTTTCCTAAAAAATAAACACGAGACAAACTAGCTATCTTATCCGGATCAATCATGGATACGCCGACTGATCTCCCAAGAGTTGCATCTCCCCGTTCATACCGACCATACCGTATAAAGTCAGAAAATATATCTTTGCCTAATACAGAAAAGTCGTCCCGCTCAACTGGCAACAACTTCAATTTACAAGAGGATAATAAAGAAACACTAACGAATGCCATCACAACGCACAATATTATCTTAAAAAAGAAATATGGGATTTTGTCTTTCCCTATATCTATAAAACTCAGCAACATCACTTTATATCCCTTTTCATTAGCCCTATACATCGCCACCAACTCCCTAAAGCAATCAAATTAGCTGCAACAGAACAAACAGCACTGGCAACCCACAACCAGTAGCCGGGACCATACCCAGTAATTTGATATTTTATCGAAGTTTCAATTGATGGCATTGTATTAATCATTAGAAAACTGAACATAAACACAACAGATCCAATAGAGGCCATGGAGCCTATTGAGTAACTATTAAACAAAAACGATAGCCAGCTAACCAATAACAATGGATTGGCAATCCAAGCATAATACCCAATCAATAGTCCAATCCAGCCAAATAATAACAAGAAAAGTCCTGATGTATTTTGCTGACCACCCTCCAAATAAATGGAATCTTGTGACAATGAAACCGAATACAGAAAAACACTACATACAAAAAAAATAAATGGAATTGAAGAGTAAATATAATTTTGTGAATAATATTTTCTCATAATGAAGTTGAAACACCATTATTAATTCCTAACCAGTCATATTCATGGGCATAAATACTAACATTTATATAATCAACTGACTATTTTTACCATCAAGTTTATCAGTAGTACCATCACACAAAACGACCTTAATTCAGATTGGTTATTAAATCAATTATTTTGACGATTTCTATAAATACATAAACGAATTCAACGCAAAAATTCGTTTACGTAACGTTTAAATCATAATTCAACTGTCGCATCACTCTACATAAATTGGCAATAATTGAAAAACCAGCGATAGCAATCCATAACCAGTACCCAAGTCCATATCCAAATATCTTTGAATACGTTGGAGCCTCACTTATCACAATTGATTTATGAAAAAGAAAACTTAACATAATCAACATAGACCCTGTTGCAATGATTAAGCCAATGCGAAATTGTTTCGTTACTGCAAAAATCCAACTTATCAATAAAACCGGATTTGCAAGTCAAGCGAAATAGCCATAAAAAATATCAAACCAGCCAATCAATAATAATTCCCAACCATAAAGACCTGACTGAACGCGCTCATTAGTGTAATAACAATCTTGTGTGAGTGAAAACACGAATAAACCGATAGCTAACAACACAAATATTTTCGGAAATCTCTTCAAGATACTATCCCTATAATTCTCTAAATCACTTTTATTTTCATTGTGCACAATCTCATGTATATCGGTCATTCCAATTTCTCCTTTTCACTTATTGAGCTGAATTCAATCTAAATTATATCACCAGACCTTATGCTTTGGACAACCAGAAAACACTCGTATCCGGAATGATCAGGAACTTGCATAGCTGGATGACAAACAATGGATACTGATGATCAACAAAGCCTAGGTCAGGCTCGATACAAAACAGAGTTCAAGGTATCGCTGTGGTCGGGAATGATGACTTCATGTGTGTAATGTTGACTGTAGCTATTCAATCAAACACAAAATTTTATGGCGTACTATATGAGTATAATAATCTTATTCATGATTTTCAAAAAAAAATGGCTGACCTGAGTCTATGGTATTAATGCGCCGACGGGTCATGCCTGCTTCATCTTAAAAACAAGCTTCCGTTAAACCAGATATGGCAGCCTTTCTCCAGTCCTACACCCTGATTTGTTCGTTTACGTCATGAGCGACATGCGGAAAGATATCAAATGACAAAGCCTGCTCGCATTTGTATTCGAGCAGGCTTTGTCTGTTTTTCAGGGTCACTTTCTGCGTGATAATTTTTTTTCTTAGCTGGCATGCTCGGGTACCGGGTAAAGACAGCATACTGAACTAATATCATCGTAAACGCTTCGCAGGCTGGTTTCGGATAGAACTGACTACTGAAAACTTACGTGAGGCTTTACTCCCAGAACTGCTCCGACGCGGCGAAGAAATGCCAGACTGACGTTTCTGTAATTTCCTGATTCCAACCGTGAAATTGCTGCCTGCGATGTATGAGCTTTCCTTGCAAGCTCTTTCTGAGTCATACCGGCAGTTAATCGGAGACGGATAATCTCTATGGCAACTTCGAACTCCTCTTCAAGAGCTTCATACTCTTTTTTGAACTCTTTGTCTTTGAGATTCTCTGCAAGCAGATCCTCATATTTTGTTGTCTTCATTGTAACATCTCCTTTTCAAAAATCTCACGTAATGTTTGAGCCCTCTCAATTTCGCCATGATCTGTTTTCATCTCTTTTTTGATGTAGCCTGATGTTGCAACATAGAGGGTGTTTTTGTGATGGAAGTAAAATATCCTGCAGATATCGGAGCCTACCTTTATCCGAAGCTCTTTAAGCCCATCAGTACCTGCGAGTGTTTTGGAATGAGGCTCACCAAGCCTGAAGCCAAACTCTTTGAGCAGTTCAATTGCCCGCAATGCTTTCGCCCGTAGTTTCGGAGAAAGTGAGTTTATGAAATCCACTGCTGGCGACATCACTTCAACATTGTATCTCATGCGAAAAATATACCAAATTTGATATCTTTGTGCAACTTTTCATAGTGAACTTTCAATGACACGGTTCAGACCGGCAGCTCCCTTACCCTAAGATGGTGATATCCCAGGCGAGGGGTATCTTTCATCATGACCAGGATTTTTTCTGGCATGATGCCGGATAACCGAATAGCACTGGAATACTGAACTGCTGGAGCAAGAATAATCAGTTGTCAATTCTCGTCGGCAGGTGTCGGGTTTAAAGCTCTCTGGATGATCTGGATGCCATAGGGAACAAATGCAATGGTCAGCAGGAGTGCAGCGGCGAGGTTGATGACTTCAACGCTGTCAGGAGTTCCGATCAGGAGCACTCCGACCAGAAAGAGAAGGCTCTGCCAACGCGAAAGGGATCTGCTCCTGAGCAGGGCTATGGCCTGAATCCCAAACCCGACCGGCAGCAGCAATATTCCCCAGAGCAGGACCAACCAGCCGCTTTTGGAAAAGATGAGCTTCAGACCGGGCATCATGTTCGCGAACTCTGCATCAGGGAGCTTGTCAAGAGCACTCATGGTGAGGCATAATGCTCCCTTGTCGGCGGCCAGCGCCACCGCACCCAATATCGCCAGTGCTCCTCCAATGAACCCCGCCCATGCGCCGGAACTGCGATCAAGCAGCTTCATGAAATGCAGCGCGGTGACAATAAGCAGCGTCGTATTGAGCGTCACCAGGGCATGGGCGAACTGAAGCAAGCCATCTCCCCGCGCTCTCAGGATAAGCTCCGATGGACCAAGCAGGCGAGGGTGCAGCAAACCTGGATGAACCGAAAAGGCAAAGACGAAGACAAGCGGAAAAATGACGAAGGAGAGGCCGGTCCCGATTCGCCTGACCACACTCAAACGGTTATATGTATGCATTCGGTTCTCCTTATACCCTTATAGTCGCTTGTGTTTGTTTAGGCGGATCAGTTTTAGCTATCGATAAAATACTGTAAAACTATCGATATTTCCTGTAAACACAAAAGAGTCGGGCACTACGGTCAAGTCATGCTTGACCAATACCTCAGTCACTATAAATCGGGATTTCCAAGCTCCAGAGGAGTGTGGAGTTATGAGGTTACAGAACAACGCCCCAGAAGCGGACAGAAGTTGGGATGCGTATGGAGCGGTTAGCGGATTGTGGGGAGTTCGGGGGTCAAGAGAGGCCGGGATATCCTGTATCGGGGATTGCCCATATACAGACTCTTGGGAGTGTCGAGCCATGACTCGGGGGCATGGCGGATGGCTATGCCCCCGAACCTATATTTATGGCGTCATCTGTTTCTGCCGTCACTAAAGTTGAATAGATACTCTTTTGCCGACACCTCGTTACCAGAATCTTTCTCTGTCATAGCAACGCGAATCCGCCATGTACCAAATGAGGGATGCGCACGGTCAGCACTCCGTTCGTAAAAAAGAATCGGCAGACTGAACACCTGTTCCGAATATCCCTCTTCACTGAAGCCATACCTGGTATTCCATACCTCCGATCCATCTGGACGGAGCACCTGAACTTTGAAATAGTAATCGAACGTGCCAAATCGGCTAAGATTACCCTGCCTCTGAACCCGCATCCAGAATTTCACCTCCGGGTTCTGCTGCGGCGGATTAAACACCCAATCGGTCTGGCTTGTGCTTACTCCGACTTCAAGAACAGCAGGAGCGGCAAACGCCGCCTTTGAACTTCCAAAGGCAAAAAACGTAATGAACAAAAACAACATCATGACCAGACGTTGGAGACCGCCGTTCTTCACCTGGTTGACTGACATACATCATCCTCCCGTTAGTTGTAATAAAAAATCCTCGCAGCAGAGCTACGAAGTATTAATGCATTATGCAATCGATTCTTCCACGAAGCAAAGCTTAGGGGGAATGCTTTAATCGCCTTGAAAGAAGTCGTAAAATACCTGGGTTCATTAAAGGTATGGATATTTCCGACAATACGGAAAAGAGAGAGGTGCGGCGGTCAGTTAATGGCTGGCCAATACCTCAATCACGACATATCGGGAGTTCCCATAGCTCCAGCGGAGCGGGATATTGGTAGACATATGAGGCGAATTATTCCTGTCCCCCAATTTGAGAGTGATGAAAGGCCGAAATGCGGAAACAAGTAGAGTTTGTCTTCAACGTCCCCTCGTCGCTTAAAGCGCGTGTATCGGATTGAAAATATTTAGGTTAGCTGGTTAAGATGGGGAAAAGAGCGAGGAGTTATTGTGATTACAGAACAACGTCCCGGAAGTTGCCGGAACGTAATTCGCAACGCCTACCTTCACATTTCTTTCTTTTCTTGACCAATCAAGTCTATATATATTTCTTCAATTTTTACTCTGGCCCAAGTTGTTTTTCGCAAGAATTTCAGGCTTGACTTGATACTTGGATCATTATAAAAACAACGAATTTCTATCATTTTATAGAGCTCATCCCAGCCGTAGTGATTGACAAGATCACAGAGTATTTTTTCAAGAGTTACTCCATGCAATGGATTATTCGGGTGATTATTCATATCTCTGTATTCTCCATATACCCTTATGGCATTAGATTATTTTACCGAATCTACCTTAATCCACACCGCAGCCACTTGCATCCACTGAATTCACTCGTTGGTTGGTGGATTATGATGCTGAACTGCCGAGGCAAGTAGAGTTTGTCGTCATAGTCCCCGAACCGTTGAACGTCCCGGAAGTTATGGTCTTCACTCTGTTTTCATCGATTCAGGATGTCACCCGGATTTCTCCGGCTTTTCAGCATAAGAGAGAATATAGTCCAGGCCGGCGTAGACACTCTCTGCAGAGCGATGCAGTGCTGATTTTGCGAGAATCATGGCAACCGGAGGCAGCTTCCTGACAAACTTTTGATCTCTTGACAGATACTCATGAAGAGGCTGATAGACATCGTCACGTATTGATTTGATATCGATAGCAACGAAGCCGGTACTCATGAGCTTACTGGTGTAGGAGGGAATCAGATAGTAGTTTTCCTGCGGAATATTGAATTTGCCGGCTACAAGCCTCCATGAAATCCATTGCTCCATCCGCCTGAAAAGATTATCGGAGTTTTCTGTCGGGACAATGTCCGCTGTCACCAGCCTTCCTCCCGGTCGCAACACCCGATACGCCTCCTTGAAAAAATCCTCACGGCTCCTGTAGTGGAAAGCACTTTCCAGGGAAACGACCAGATCGATGGATTCATTTGCAATCGGCATCTTTGTTGCCGAACCTTCCCTTAAATCTATCGACCTCCCGACCCCTGCATCGGCAACATTCATCCGCGCCCGTTCCACCTGAGACCTTGTGATATTCAGCCCGATGATTTTTTCGGGTTTCATAGTCCTGGCCCAGAGGATATCCTGATCGCCAAAGCCATACCCGCAATCCAGCACTATATCACCTGCAGCCATGCCGCCCCGTTTCGCCACCAGAAGAGCAAGCGCTTCACTGGCATCATCGATGGTATCCACATCCCGCCAGTAACCAAGATTCAGATACAGCCTGTGCTCGGTAAGAGAAGTGGTACCAATCAGATCATAGACTTCCGTCGTCTCCAAACCATGGAATGGATTGAGAAGCCAGTTCAGATATGCAAAAAAACGACCCGCTGTGTTGTCTGACATGGTTTTTATTCTTTTCCGATGAAGAGGTCGATGTCGCTTGCGATGGCTGGCTATCCCGGCAGTTGTTCGAGAAAACGCCTGCGCAACTCATCGGACGGCAACATGCATTGATCTTTTTTCCCGAACAGCTGATATCGGTTCTGCGCTATCAGATCGTACATCACATCCCGCAGGAATTCGGGAACCGCCTGGAACAGGGTGAGCAGATTCCATGGCATATCGAGTCTGGAGGCGATTTCAATGGCAGCGGCACTTCGGGTAAAGGCGCGGTCACCCCTGACAAGAACGACGGTGTCAAGACGCGAAGTATTGATGCCAAAATGCTTGAGTAACGACGCTCCAAGAGGAGACTGGGCAGGCGTGAAAGAGAAATGCCCGGCGGTATCGTGCTCAAAAATAAAATTCACCGAAAATTCGCACAGATTGCACACACCGTCAAAAATAACAATGTTTTCCGGAAGAGCGGTCAAGGAGTTATCCATCTGGTTTCCATGAAACGTTCACTATTGCATTGAAGAGTTCCTGAGAGGGATCCGGATCTTTGTGGATGGTCTCAACATTCATCCACTCACTCCATCAAGTCCGGAGTTCCGGATATAAGATGTTCAGATTTTCAGGAAGACCACTGAGGGGAACAACTCGAAAACCGGAATAGTAGTTCCTGAAGACGGGATTGTGATGAAGCGATCGATACTGAACCAGGCAGTCAGATGCTGATCGGAGGAGGCAAGTAGAGTTTATCGGCAACGTCCCTTCGCCGAGTCATTCACCAATATCATTCAGCTCCCGCACCATATCAATCAATGAAATTGCCTCTGCATCCAATGCCATTCTATATCGTTCGCTTCCAGGATAGACAACATACTTGCGAGAAGGATTGAGATCTGTACAGGCCGAGTGAAACCCTCGCTCCAGCTTTGGCGTCACACTGCGTTTTATTTCAACGGCCCACAAGTTGCCGTTCGGCCAGGAGAGCAACAGGTCAACCTCTCCACCTCCGGCTGTGCGATAAAAACAGGCCTGAACATCGTCTGAAACAGATCCAAGGATATTTTCAATTACAAATCCCTCCCAGCTTTGTCCGACAACAGGATGAGACAGAAGCGCTTCCTTGTCTGGTATGGTGAGAAGTGCGTGAAGAAGTCCACTGTCTCGTACATAAACTTTTGGAGCCTTGACCAGACGCTTGCCAATGTTGCTGTGCCATGGAGTTAGACGACGAACAAGCAGCAGATCAACCAGCAGGTCGATATAACTGTTAACTGTTTTGACATCAACACCAAGATTCCTGGCAAACTGCGATGAATTCAATAATCCACTCTGGTTATGGGCAAGCATAATCCAGAATCTTCGCAAGGTTTCCGCAGCTATGCGCGGCCCAAACTGGGGAATATCCCGTTCAAGGTAGGTACGAATAAAGTTCTGCCGCCAACGAAGGCTTTCTGCGCTGCTATCGGCAAGCAGACTATCGGGAAATCCACCGCGCACCCACAACTCATCGGAAGGAAATTCAGGCGTTTCCAACACGGTAAACGGGGTAAGTTCCAGATAAGCAATACGACCGGCCAGAGTCTCACCGGACTGTTTGAGCAGATCAAGGGAGGCCGATCCGAGAAGGAGATATTGCCCGTTTTTCCTTCCTGCACGGCGACTACGGTCAATAAGACCCCGAAGAACAGGAAAAAGACCTGGAGCACGATGAACCTCGTCAATGATGACAAGCTTATCCTGATGGTCAGAGAGATAAAACTCGGGCTGCGCCATTTTTGCTCTGTCCTGTTCTGATTCCAGATCAAGATAAAGTGAATTTCGCGAATGGCCGATTTCAAGTGCAAGAGTGGTTTTTCCCACCTGGCGAGGGCCAAGCAGCGCTACTGCCGGAAAATGCTGAAGGGTGTCGACAAGCTTGTTATGTAGATCTCTGGCAATCATCTGCGCAATTATGGATAGTCATTCCGTGATTTGCAAGGTTAAACTCCAGAATACACATTAAAAGCGTAATTATCTACAGCGCAGAAGGCATTTTCAAGCTCAGGCAAAAAGCGTATTGCGGAAGTTGAAATTGTTGGCAGCTTCGACTTTCCCCCATAATGGGAGCCGCAAGAGCCGGGAGGTTCATGTCCGGTTCTGCGAGAGGCTGAAGGTGAAACTCCTCTGGCCTACTCACCCCTCGTCGATAAAAAGCAGGCATCAGATTGAATTGATTGGAGTTAGCAGGATAATCAGAGGAAAAGGGGCGAGAAGTTATTGGGGTTACAGAACAAGGTCCCGGAAGTTGAACTGATTTGAAAATCGATAATGATGGTCAGCGTTTTTTTGGCCAACTGGACGTGCTACGTGCGTCATGTAAAACTGCCAAAACATGTACAGCATTACCCTGCAGCACATAAAATAAACCGTAAGGAAAGCGGGGAAGGAGAGCACGGCGAACATTTGTAATGACCTCAGTGTAGAGCAAAGGGGCTTGCTCAAGCCGTTTTAGCTGTAACTCCAGTGCAGTAATAAATTCTTTACCATGGCCGGGGCTCTGCAATTCGTACCAATATTGAGCCTCGCCTGTTTCACGTAACGCTCATGCAGAAAATTTCAGGCGGTACGCCATGAGCCGTCTTTAAGATGGGATTTCACTTGCTCCCAGGAGTAGCCAGCTTCCGGATTGGCCTCAAACTCCGCAAGTCGCATGTCAAGTTCAGCCTTGAGCGAAGGAGAAATCTCCAGCGCTTCAGGCACGGCTGCAACGCTATCCCAGATAAGCTCAACGAGACGAATGCGCTCCTGAACCGGAAGCACAAGAATGTCGGCAATAGAGATTGTGCTCATATCGGATAATGTGTTTTTTGGTAAACACTTGCGGCATGAATTACCGCTCTGTCTCAATGAAGTACTGTAAAGGTACAGATATTTCGGTTAATCATGAAAAGCAGTGCTGCCAGAAGCTAAAGCTCAGCCTCAGGACGGAGCAAAACCAGCATCAGGGCCTACCCTGAAACAATTTTGATCGAACCTGTTCCCACCGAACGGCTGAGGAGGGGTCTGCACGGTGTGCAGCAAACCGACGATGTAACTCATCAACCTGGGCTTGTGACAACTCAAACGCATCTGAAGCCTCAGCAGCAATGCTGTCCCAGATATCCTCGACGAGCTGAATACGCTCGGAAACGGAGAGTTTCAAGTATTCTGTATTGGTGGCAGGATCAGACATAGACGTAGTATCAATAGAGCTTTTATGGCACAAGGGCCAAACGAAATCAGTAACGCATCCCCGCTTCTTTAAAGGTATGGATGTTTCCGACAATATTGAAAAGAGGGCTGCGCGCGGCGGCAAGTTCAGGCTCGGCCAATGCATCATTCGCGACAAATCGGGATTATCCAGAGCTCCAGAGGAGCGCGATATTGGTAAATAGACGAAGCGAATTATTCCAATTCCTCGATTCTTCTTCCCGACTTGCCCGGTAACATGCTCGGCTGCCGGATATGGAAGAAAAACTGAAATGCTGAGGCACGTTGAGTTGTCAACGCCCGCCCATGTAAGCTCTGTCAAACGCGGTTACAGCTTGTCAAATGCTTCGGGTTCCACGTCAGGAACTTTGTTTAATATTTCAAGGAATTTGTCGCGGCTGCCGCTTTTCGCCCGCTTTTCCAAATATTCAACCGCTGAAAGAGAAGCCACTTTTTCAGCAACAGCAAGCATAACAAACTGATTGATGGATATACCCTCTTCCTGCGCCACTTCGCGGAGCTGCTCGTGTAATGATTTGGGTAAACGTAAACTTAATGCGCTCATTTTTTCTCCTCACGTAAAATCCCCAAAAACTCTTTCGGGGTGATTGCCTGAATACCAAACTTGTCGCAACCGCTAATTCAAGCACAAGCTCATCATTTGGGTCACTCGGCGCTTTCCCCTGTCAACGCTTCCTCATTCCAATGCTAATTATCGAGGCATGACTCGGTGGCATGATGGTTGGCTATGCCTTTCATGTGAGTAACTTGCATATTCTACTTTCTACCAGTTTTTATCGGCGCTTACAGGATGTCCTGCATCCCACCCCTGAACGGCTATCGAACTGTAAATGTTATGTTAGCTATCGGCAGAGCAGGCCATGAGTACCTTCGGGTTATTGTACTTACTCATTCCACAACGACCTCACTGTAATATATTTTTGCTTGGGACTGTTCTGTTTGTCAGGTATCGTTGGAACCAGCAAACCAGCTTTGAGCAAAGGTGCCAGAATCTCTGCCCGGAAATGTTCTCGGTGCTTTAACCCCAAAAATACCTGAATCTCTTCTCTGCTTCTGGCTTCAGAACAAAAATCCAATATGGCGTGCAGCTTCTCCCCCCCAACTTGCTCGGTAGCTTGCTCGGTAGCTTGCTCGGTAACTTGCTCGGTAACTTGCTCGGTAACCGGAAAACGACGAAATACTGCACGCACAAAGCCTGAGAACTCGTATTTCAGGGGTTCAAGGCCTGCCTCCGCCAACAGTTTTTGCATTCGCATCACACCGGTACCCATCTTTTCTATGTACTCAATCCGCTGCATCAGGTTGGCGATGTTAGGGTTTCGTAGCAGGCTCACCTTGCCAAAATCTTCAACCTTAAGACCTTTGGGCAACCCTCCCGGACTGGTTATCTCCACCCTGTCGTCATAAATTTCAATCATGACATTGGCACCTTTTTCAAAATAGTCCCGATGGATCACTGCGTTGATGATCGCTTCGCGAAGAGCTTCATAAGGAATTTCCGGAATCTCCCTGCGCGCCGGAGATCCGTCAAACTCATAGCGAACTTTAAGATGCTGCTTGAGATAGAGCACTGCCTCATCAATGCTTTCGACAATGTCACGGTTAAAATCCTTACGATCGAGCACGGTCACCTTGTCCACACCTTTATATATAGCGCAGGTTACACAGGTATGAAAGTAGTGATCCGCAAGGTTCCTCGAAAAGAAAAGCACAGCGGTGTTGTAATAGAAGCATTGGCTCTGCTGTATTTCTGCCGCGTGCAGGTTCCTCAGCATGGAAGTCGTTTCCATAACCCTGGAAATTCCAGCCTTACGTAAAAATTGATCGAATTTTGTTTCATCGAAATCATCAGCACTAAAATCACGCTTGATCAACTCATCGAAGCGGACCTTGCCTTCGGATTTCACAAACTCCAGAATCTCATCCCGATTCATCTTCTGAGCATTGGGGCCGGTTCGATTATAGAAACCAGATGTACAGCGATATGGTTTGTCCGTTCCTTCCCGAACCTCGACGATCAAAATGTTCTGAAACTCCTCAAAAAGAATCTGTACGGGCGGATCACAATTGCGGGCAATATCCTGTATCTGCGACTTGACTTTATTGGTTATATCAAAACCTTTGACACTCTTGTCGTCTGCGATTCCCAGAAAAATGAACCCGCCTGAAGCATTAGCAAATCCAACAAACTCCTTGTCAAGGTTGGAGAGCTGCTCCTTGAATTCAATGCGATAGCCTTCACCTTCGGCCAAAACCATGAGAAGTTCCTGCTCTGTCATACACCCACGCATTTCTTGAGTTTCGAAATCAGGCACCGATCTTTCGCAAGAGATCGTGAACCATCGCCAGCAGAAATAAATTACGGAAACGGTATGGATATCGCTAAGAATGAAACTGGTAGGAGAGATCAATAACCACCGGAAGCAAATTCTGAAGCTGAACTGCCGACGCAAGTATAGTTAGTTACGAACGTCCCCTCGTCGTTGAAATAGCGGATAACGGACTGTTTTGAATGGAGTTATTGGGGTTTAGGAAGAGCGGTATGGAGGTTGGAGCTTAATAGGACGCCTGTTTTTTCCCCTGTCAACGCTTCACCTTTCCTTTGCTGGCTATTGAGGCATGACTCGGGGTCATGATGGTTGGCGATGCCTTTCATGTGAGTAACTTGCATACTCTACTTTCTACCAGTTTTATCGGCGCTTACAGGATGTACCCTATTTCCCGTTTTTATATTCTTCCATCTCATCACCTCTTTATGCTGATATTGTAAAGCAAGTTAGAAACAGTACCGTATCCACTACGAACCGAAGGAAGGAAAGCCTGTAGTTCTATCGTTTCCGTAACTTTATCATTTTGAACTCGTTGCCAGGAGACCAGCCGCCAAGGAATGATTCGCCATTGACCGGGATCAACTTCGAACCAAACCAGCCCTGCATAGTCATATTCGTTCTGATACACTGCTGATTCTCCATCTATCAGATATAATCGAGACCTGGCACCAGCGTTTCCACCATCAAGCCCGTTAGAATTCAGACAGCTCCACTGCATTTCAAAGATGATATTTTTGCATCCTTTTTCACTTCTCATGGCTCTTTTCGCCTTAAGCTGGATATGCACTAAAGACGGTTGCTCAATTTGAAGTTGTGAACCTTCGAATACCAAATCGATGGGTATTGTTTCATGATCATTCTTAAGATTTTGGATGCGATAACTCAGTTCCCTCTTCCAACACGAATCAAATAAGCGTCGCGCTCGCTCAATTGATCCCACATAATCAGCTTCTGGTGCAGATGCAATGATCTGCAAATCAGGCGTTTCCAGATTTATGTGCTGCGCGATAGCCTTTTCCAGATAACCTTTGGCTATTGTTTTCATCTTTGCTGTCAGTGAGAGCGCTTCCTTTCGATTAGTCGAGACATAGGCCGCTTTTTCAGGAGGATATAGTTTTCCATGGATAAACTGGTTAAAAAAACGCACACCCAACTCTTTATCACTGCCACTATACTTGTCTATACTGCTTACATCCTTCACCCCGGCACACTGCAAGGTTTTAACTGCCTCATTCAAGTTATACTGCAATACGTATACTGTTTTTTGGGGTATTTCAGCGGCTTGGGTACCAACCCATGCTGCAAGTATATACAGGGTCATCGCCGTTGCAAGAGAAAAGCGCCGAATCACATTGCGATGAAGTTTTACTCTCAACCGAGGCTTAAACATTTTCTCTTTTCCAAATATTAATATCCCAGCAAGACTACAACGAGAAGGACCTCTGCGTTAATCAACAATGCAACAATTTTTCCCTCTAATATCCCGACTATGATGTTTCGGGAACGGAGATACTTTCTATGCCTTTTAATTTACTGTTTTGAACAACCAGAAAATACCGAACTCCCAAATATCCGGGTACTTACGCAACTGGATAACACATAACGAATAGCGGTGGAAGGCTGAACTGTGGGAAACAAGTAGAGTTTGTTATGAACGTCCCATCGTTGTTGAAATAGAGGCTAACGGGCTTTTTTGAATGGAGTTATTGGGGTTTAGGAAAGGCGGTATGGAGGTTGGAGTTCAATAGGACACCTGTGTTTTCCCCTGTCAACGCTTCCCCATTCCATTGCTGGTTATCGAGGCAGGACGTGCCCCCATCTATAAGACCACTTGTTCTTGGAAATTTTCCTCAAACTGAGCGGCAGATTCTGCCGGTGTTAACCCGTTCAATGCATGAACTGATTGAAATGAATACCGTTATATAGTGCTTGAGCTTAGATGGGCACGATTCATAATATCCTGTTGTAATATTAAAGGGAGTCCCCTACTACCTAAATTTTCTCCCAACACTGCGCGGCAGCCGTAATGACTCCGAACGTAATTCCAAGAATGCCAATTGCTTGATCAAGCATAGGATCTCAGGTCTGCAATACCGAACGTAAAAGCCACCGGCGCTGCGCGGCTTTATCGCGCAGCGTACATGTGGACTTCTGGGTTAGCCACTTAGCAGTTGACGCCATTTTGGGTGTGACGCTCCATTTCTGCGAGGTGCTCAGGTTCCTCGTAACGGCCATGAGCACCAATGAATGAACCGGCAGGGTGGTAGCGCCCATCGGTACCTAAGAATGCATCTTGAATATGGTACCGCCCGTCTTGACCGAGAAAAGAGCCAGCGTAGTGATACCGACCATCTTGGCCAAGAAAGCAACCCTGAGGGTGGTACTTACCGTCCTGCCCAAGGAAAGAACCTTGCGGATGGAACTTTCCATCTTGGCCGAGGAATGACCCTTGTGGATGGTATTTACCGTCTTGGCCAACGAACTGGCCCTGAGGGTGATATTTTCCATCTTGGCCAACGAACTCGCCACTCCGATGGTACTTCCCATCTTGGCCTAAGAAATAACCCGCAGAGTGATATTTCCCATCCTGGCCTAGGAAAGAACCTTTTGGGTGATACTTCCCATCGGTACCAAGGAATGAGCCAGCAGAGTGGTACTGACCATCAACACCGAGAAATTTACCGGGCATACGCAAATCCTCCAGAAGCGGCATAACAATGTTTAGACTGATCTGCCTAATTCAGAAACGCAGAAGCCTCTTTCTGTATAAGACGACTTCCGACTTATTCAAAACAGTAAAACTAACAGCCTATTTAAAAAAGATTTACAACAAAACACCTCTTGTTATAAGTCTGGTTTATACAGATCCGTCTAAACCGACAATAAACATATCAACAGGACTTTTTACTCCATGACCACCTTTGTTTAAAACATGCGTATAAATCATCGTGGTACTGACATCTTTATGCCCCATTAATTCCTGAATGGTTCGAATATCATACCCAGCTTCGAGTAAATGAGTTGCATAAGAATGCCTGAACGTATGACAACCAGCATGCTTACTAACGTCACAACAATAGATTACTGAAATAATAGCAAAATATTGTTTGGCTATCAAGAAAACACGACAGTAAACAGCAAGTAACTACGCCACCACACGCATGTATTCAGTGAGCGCCCGATTCTTGCTCGCAAGCCGTCGCTCCACACCCCCTATTTTTGAAGGTTCGGAAAACAACACTATCTTGATTGATGTTTTTGCTGAATGTCGGGCAGGAGTATCAACGTATTGCGATATAATGTTTTGTTGATACCGCGACCGGGGCGAATAACCTTACCAGGCAACAATGAGCGAGCTTCTCTTGATCAATATTACAGAACGCCTTGACGGATGATTTTTTGGGTATACGGATTGCGACTGAATGATTATCAGCGGAAACAAGTAGAGATTGTCGTCAACGTCCCCGAACTGAGAAAAAGCGGGTATCGGATTGAATATATTCGAGTTAACTTGATAATGAGAGAAAGTGGGGGCGAGGAGTTATTATCGTTATTCAACAACGTCCCGGAAATTGTTGAACAAGAACATAGCGTCCGGTCGGAGGCAGGGTTACACCCCTCCATGCTTGCGCTGAACATATTGCCGGTGTTCCACATCGGTTTGTTGTGTCAAGGCCAAGCGGTTGGCCTCCAATCTGCCGATGCAGAATTGCATGCGGTTCTCCGACATCACTTCCGTTACCTGGCTTCGTATGTGATTGATGAAGCTTGCCGTTGAGTATACACCAACCGGTAACTCAGTCTTGAACTCAGCCTTACCCGTAAAGACCACAGCAGACGAAATCGTCTCGGGTGGTAAGAAGTCGAGGAGTGATTGAACCGCACGAACATGACCAAAATTCTGATGGACGGGATTCAGGAACCTGAACTTGCTCTTGAATAGAACCTGGGTCCACATGGAGTGCCTTGGGTTCGCAAATATCCAGCCCTTGTAGTTCTTCGTCTCGATCACGTAAACGCCAGAACGTGCGATGAGAATGTGATCGACCTGGCTTGTCCCATCGTTGCGCCTCAGTGTCACATTGTTCATGAGGTGATAGCTCGGCGCGGTGAAGTTCTCAATCAATCTGGCAGCCAAATTAGCTTCAGCTCGGTTCTGCAGCGAATAGACGCGGTAGTAATGACCGGCAGCGAAGCCAATGGCAAAAACAGCAGCGAGGAGGAGTAGCAGTTCGATCACGGTTTGTGCAACCTAACATTGTTTCAAGTGATCTGGATGATTCAGAAAAAGCAAATACCTTCTTTCTGTGTAACTCCTTTCCTGAATTACTGTAAAGCTATTGATATTTCCTATAAACACAAAATGACAGAAAAAGAGGAGGGGGCGATTGGTGGTTCATGTCTACTAATGTCTCATTCCTGACTTGCAGGTTGGTTTGTTGGGTAATTGGAAGCGGTGGAAGGCTGAAATGCCGACACAAGTAGAGTTTGTTACGAACGTCCCCGCGTTGTTGAAACAGAGGCTAACGGACTGTTTTGAATGGTGTTATTGGGGTTTTGGAACAGCGGTATGGGAGTTGGAGATCAATAGGGTGCCTGCGTTTTCCCCTGTTAACGCTTCCCCATTCCATTGCGGGCTATTGAGGCATGACTCGGGGTCATGATGGCTGGCTATGCCTTTCATGTGAGTAACTTGCATTCTCTGCTTTTTGCCGGTTTTCCTCGGCGCTTACAGGATGTCCCCAATTCCACTCGTAAGGGCCACTTCGGCAAGTAGCCCTTGTAATTTAGATGAAAACTATACATATATTATTTAAGAGTCTCTCCCGTGTTATTACAAAGACTTGTGGAACCACCACAACTTGTCCCCACTGTTGCCGCCTGAAGTGTACCTCCACCACAACACGCTTTTCCCGGAATATCTCCTTTTGTTTTAAGGTTTTCAGCAGAACTGCATGATGATAAATTAGAAGGCTTTGCACATGCATCAGAGGGAAATACTTTAGTACAACTAAATTTTGCATCGCCTCCGCAATACCCTTTTGAGACGTTAACTCCCTTTTTGATTTCTTTGTGTTCCATTTTGACCTCCTCTTATTTGTTATCTAGTAACACCGCATCCGCCAAAACACCCTCATAATATTTTGCAATATATTTACAATATTCTTCTTTACGATCAGGTTTCGTCATCATGTCGTAAGGACATCCCCCTGCACATATTGGCAATAATGAACATTCTGAGCATTTCTCATCACTGGTAGGGTCATATGATAGCCATTTTACTGCATCTAATCTCCCCAAATCTACGCCTTTATTTAAATTACCAACTATACCATCTTTGCCCGTCACATGAATCCAACATTTCTTTAAATCACCTCTTGGTGTTATAAGATAGTTAGATACAGATACTGCACCACATGGGCTTTTCGGATTAAATTCAGCACAGTTATGTTGAGCCATATTATTTCGCGAAAGAATTTTCTTAAGATCACTACTCCAAAACCGGAATTCATCAAATGAAAACATATTATCCTTATTCATCATAACTGAACCAGTCCAATCTTTCACCAAACCTAAAGACACTACATTTTCGCAATTTGGGCCAATTATCTTTTCCTGATAAAAATAATCCATCAACTCATGATAACGAGTGATATTTGTCTTATCTACATTAACTCTTATACCTACTTTAATTTTACCTAAACAGATTTTAAGTGCATTAATAATATCACAAAAACTACCCTCATTGTTCAATCCGTAAAATCTTCTCGAGTCATGAATATCTTTAATACCGTCAACAGTAATTTGCAAATAGTTAATTTTAAGGCGCAATAAGATATTTACCAACTCTTCGCTAAGAAGAGTACCGTTAGTAATCATATTAGCAGAATATGTTACGTTATTAGTATTCGCAAGATCAATAAAATATTTTGACATCTCTTCAATCGCCTCTATTTCGAGTAGAGGTTCACCCCCATACCATGTAACCTCAAAAGAAGAAAGATCATTAATACCATCCTTAACAAAACGCTTTATACGCTCTATTGTATTTTTACTCATCCGGCTCCCAACACTTTTATTCTCGTAGCAATAAATACATCCCAAATTACATTTATCAGTAGGAACTATAGTCAGATGCATATTATTTTTAGAATACTTTGAGGCACCAAATTTGATCCTAACAAGGTCCAATTCATTGATCGCCGCATCCACAAGATAACCATTCTCAATAAGGTAAGCGAATAAATCACGATTATATTTCCTCACATATTTCAACCCTTTTTGGTCGCAATTTTGCAATAAGTCAATCAATTCATTATCTGCAAGCATAATATTTCCAGAGTATGCATTTCCTGCGATATAATCAAAGATACCACCTTGCAGGCGAACAAAATGATTATATCTTGAGCCTTTATATTCTTTCATTTATACTAACAGTGTATGTGTTTATATTTTGGCAAATACTGCGTTTGGCTCGTTTACTGTAACACTTATTCTTGGAAATTCTCCTCAAATTGAGCGGCAAATTCTGCCGATTTTAACCCGTTCAAAGCATGAACTTAATATACCCTCCCCGATTCCCCCTTCTGTTATTCGTTTCCCGCCTTTGTAACGTAAACATAGTAGCTTGGAAACTGGTATTCCCGTGGGTATACGAGGTAGAACTCGAATGAATACTCCTTCCCTTTTGTCAAGGGGCTTGACGAAGCAACCACATTGTAAAAAGGCCCTAATTTGCTCTGTCCTTTAAATAGTATCTGTCTACCTTCGTATTGTCCTACAAGCGTGATCTTCTTTGGCAACTCGTAGTCTATGGGCTTCATGGTCTGGTATTTCTGTTTTTCCTGAACAAGACGGTCAAGTCCCTGTTTGTACTCCGCCTTTTTTACTTTGTCTGAAGCCTGTTCTATCCAAGCCTTGTAACGCTTGATATCCATGTTGATTGCTTGTATTGTTGCATCAAGGAGTACCTTTTTGAGGAAGTTGTGATCCTCTTGTATGCCAACAATAAGATGTTGTGATGTGTTGCCAAATCTATTCGTTACAATAAATTCCGTCAGACCATTTATACCCAGTTCTTCCTTGGTGAAAGAAAGAAGAACTCCCTCTGGAAGGTAAGCTTTGCAGTAATCGTTTTTAATTCGGTAAATCGTAATCGAGTAAGGGGACTTTTCTGTTAATCCCTTTTTTACATCGATTTTAAAATCTTCTTTTTGAGTGCATCCTCCTGTTGCAACGCGTATATCAATAGTTTTAGGTGTTTGATTCAACCCCAAAAGAACTTCACTTTCGCTATTGGCATATGACGATATGGAAAAAATGGTGATGAATAGTGCAAGTGCAAATTGAGACAATCTATCGATGTTCATTTTCATTACTCCTTACGATTGAAATTTGGCATTGTCAAAAGGTTATGGAGTATACATTGTTTAAATGCATCCGATCCATCCTGCACATGCTGCGGATTATTGAGTTGTAATCCGTCTACAAACCCCGCAGTAAATTGGATCGACTTTTCACTATTATAATATTAATATTTCACGCTATTTCAAAAAAAACGAAAGCCAAGAACAACTGTCGGCTCATATTCTACATCTATTTTAGCATCCATTCACAGGATGGATTGCAGGGTAACCGGATAACGATGGAAGGCTTAAATGTGGTCTTAAGTAGACTTTGTCTTCAACGTCTCCGAACTGAGAAAAAGCGGTTATCGGATTAAACGGATTGGAGTTATCGCGAAAACGAAGGGAAGAGGGGCAAGGAGTTATTATCGTTATTAAACAACGTCCCGGAAGTTGTTACGAGACTCTCACTCGAATCTCGTAACCTGGACAAAGGATGCTTGACAGCCGTTCATCAGCATGTCGGATACCAGATAACGATAAGGTACGAGATTCTACAGAAGTGAGCAACCAGCCTCTTTATTTTGTGCTGTAGACAGCACCGGTGGGGCTATTGTGTAAACGGGGAAACTTTGTGTTTGGTAGTTTTAATATAGGATGTCCCGTATTCCCCGTCCCAAATAATCATTAATATTTATCGCAAAGCCCGAGAAACTGCCAATCGGCCCCTAACGCAAAGTTCACCTGCAAACCCAAAGTGAACGGCCTTCAGCCGCTCACTTTGGGTTTGTCAGGTGCAACGAAAAGTTAGAATTACTATAATAATTTATTTATGCGTGATATTTAAATGCTATTTATCAAATCGTTTAACCAGCTACATATTTCTTTACTGGTTATATTGTCATTCTCAATGCGACACGCTTCGACACATCTGGATTCCTTTGCGATTGTGATAATGGTTGCGCCCTCTATTATTTCTTTTAACACTTTAAGTTCCGGAGATTTTATATCCCAAAGTGAAGCAGCAGAGGTAAAGTAATCGCAGTCTATATCAAGAATATACTGACTGAGTAAATTTGGTTCTATTTTGTTAAATTTGTCGATAGCATCAGTTAGAACTGCATTAGACACAGAATCTCTCGCAATATCTATAATGCAATAATCATTATGAGGTGCTCGTGTACATGTTGGAGTACAAGTTGGAGTGTACTCGATAATTTTCTGATCATCGTATGCTGAAGAATTAGTGTCAATATTAAAAATATTATTATTTATGGCGGCATTATTGCCATCACATTTTGCCAAACAGAAAGACTTATTTATAATTCCAGTGGTTGTTGCAAAATCAATATGCTCGTCATGTTTTAATTGAGTAATGACTTGGGATATGTCTCGGGTTGTCATGTATGTACTAAAAGCTCCAGCTATTATTTGTTTTTTTAGGCTTAAAAACTGAGGATCAGTATCTTTTACTTGTGCTATTGCTCGATGATATGAGAAATTCAGAAAAGCAGGGTGTGAATCAGTATGATAATCGAGGGTGATAACATTTTGTTTATTTTCTTTAGACCAGGCATCGAGTACTTCATGATGGTTTTCGACGATTATAACTTGTTTGCGCATATTGAATACTCAACGGATAATTTTCGAAAGATGTGTTTGTGGGGATAAATTCTAACAATATTTAGATTGATCCGCCTAAACTGCGAATTATTGAGTTGCAATCCCTGTAAGATGCTCCTTGAAAACCATCAACAAGACTGCGAACTGCATTGAAAACTGCCCTGCAATACATTTTCGTAACCAGATATTTCGGATAAACACAAAAAAAGTGAGAGGGGGGTACGATTGTCAGTTCAGGTTCTGCATTTATCACATCCCCAACTTTCAAAGTAATCGGAGAACAATCGAATACAGATCCAATGGCATAAGTTGAAATAGTGAGCAGCGACCCGAAACCTTAGAGTGCAATGAATGTTGGGCAATCTTTTTTTATTTCTCCTTTATCAGAGCCCCTTTGCTTTCCATACTTGCCCCACCACTTATCATCATTGTATGAGTGTTTCCAAAGCCCTCATTAATCACTCAGCAAGATATTTTTATCCATAACTCGCCAATTAGTAATATTTTATTTGTGAAGTACCATTTCACCTTCAGAGGTTTCGGCGATAATTTTGCTGTTATGTTTTTTTACAACTGACGAACCATAGTCGATATACTTCACAGTTTAGCATTATGGACTTGTTAAATTTATTTTTCTGCTTTCATTGCGTTAATTGCTTCAAGAAGTTTTATAGTTGCCTCTCCATCCATAGCTTCACCTGAATACCGAACCTCATACAGGCCTTGTAGGTTGCTCGGTAACTTAACACCTTCTTTTACGATAAGTATAAATCGTTTTTTGTATAGGGCCATGGCAGCTCCAATTTCTATTAATACGTTTGGGTTTAGCATCACATGCTCTTTGGCATCTTTGTCAAGAAGAGTAAGCTCATCTTCTACATGAATGATTGCAGCACCACACTCCCTCATATCATGCATTACTTTTTCAGGGACAGGCTGAGAAACTGACTGTTTTTCGACTGAGACAACAGGCTCCATCTCTCCAAAGCTCAGTAGCTTTTTAATTGGCTCGATAAAAGTCTTATTTTTGCCATGGGTGATAAACACTTTTTTATTGTTTTGTGCTGGTGTAACAGGGATGGGATTCTGAGGAGATACACGATCTTGCTTAACCAGTTCTTCAATATGATCGTCTTCATCATTTTCGTAATGAGCTTCATCAACAACGGGAAGCGATGCTTTAAATGACAGCTTTGACGGGCTTAAATTCACGTATTTCTTGCCTTTTATTTCAGTAATTAAACCCAACCCTTCCGCTCCTTCCAATATCATGGATAGGACATCAGAAGCTCTGTCGTTAGGAACACCCATACTGTTAAGTACATTTTGAGCAATTTGATCCTTTGGAAGAGGAGCCCCATCATACTTGTTCAAGAATTCGCCAATCACTCAAGGCTTTAGTAGCGATTCTCTTTTTGCTGCAAGATCCTGCCCTTCTTCCAGCGGCTGCAAAATCTTTTTTGATAAGTCCGTCAGGCCTATTTCCTGAGACTGCGCACCTCCGTCTGTAAGACCATACGCTATTGCTGAACCAGTGAGCATCCTAAATTGTGAGGACGTAGGAAGCAGATCCATGGCGGCAGCCACATCAATAGGTTTCGTTGACTTACAAGCATAATTCTCAAAAAGCGCGCTAGGTACTCGAAGTGCGTGTTCAAGTGAATACGCTGGTACATCAGATTGGTTTAACCGCTGCTTATTTTTGCGCGTTTCTTTTTCTGCTTTTTCTTCTGTCACCTTGGTATCCATAAGAGTTCTCGTGTTGATCTGACAAATTTTAAAGTTTAGACTAATCGACCTGGTTCAGAAATAGCAGGAAAGTTCCATCAGCATAACACCTCCCTTAATTACTGTAATATTATAGGTATTTCCCGCAAATACAAAAAGTTCAAGATAAAGAGATCAATTGTCGCTCATCCCCCCCTATTTTTGAAGGTTCGGAAAACAACGATAATTGCGGGGGGAGTTTGGGTGGGCTCATGACTCAGTAAATATTCTTCGGCAAATCCGAATGGCCCGAAAGAATAACCGGGGAAGTGACCCGGCAGTAAAAGATGGAGTGATTCAGACTGGTCGGAAGGCACGGCGGGGCAAGGTTCAGGAGGTGCTCGTGCTCTGTTTTTTCGGGACGAGCTTAATTTCGAGCTCGCAACCGAGAGCTTCTGCATATTTTCTCAGCGTGGTTATGGAGGGGATATGTTTACCCCCCGATTCCAGACGGGATATTGCGCTCTTTGTGGTGCCAATTTTGCTGGCAATCGCTTCCTGGGTCAGCCCGGAGCGCTGACGAGCCAGCAGCAGCTCCCTGACAAAAGCATATGCAGGAGCCAAAGCTTCATACTCTTTTAGAAAAACCTCATCTTTTTTTGCTTCACGAAGAAACTTCTCGTGATCATGTGCAACCGGCTTGTAGGTCAGATTATCCATGTTGAACCTCTTTCATGCGTTTTCGAGCTGTTTCCAGTTCCTGTTTCGGCGTAGCCTCTCTCTTTTTGATAAATGCGTGAAGAATCACTATCCGCTTGCCCTTTACAAAACAATAGAATGATCTTCCGATGCCATCTTTTCCCCGTGCCCTGAGTTCGAACAGACCATTTCCCATAGCTTTTGAATGAGGCATTCTGAGATTCGGCCCGAACTCCAGCAATAATTCGATTATACGGGCATAGTCCGCCCGAATGCTCGTTGGCCAACGAGCAATATCCTCCATGATCTTCGGATGGAAATATTCGATATCGTAAGCCATGAACAGAAAGTTAGCATTTATGATAACATTCTGCAACCATTCCAGAAACTCCTGCTGTGCCAAAAACGCAGGGATACCAATAAATACGTAAATTTTGCGCACATAACTCCCTCACTCGAAAATATTACCGGAGCACCTGGAATGCCACCCCTAAAATTGCGCGCCAGCTATCTCCCCCTATTTTTGAAGGTTCGGAAAACAACACTATCTTGATTGATGTTTTTGCTGAGTGTCGGGCAAGAGTATCAACGTATTGCGATATAATGTTTTGTTGATACCGCGACCGGTGCGCATAACCTTACCAGGCTACAATGAGCGAGCTTCTCTTGATCAATATTACAGGCCAGGACAAGCCGGGTCTGACGTCGAAAATCACTGCGATCCTCTCCGGCTACAAAGTGCCGGTGCTCGATATCGGTCAGGCGGTTATCCATAACCACCTCTCGCTCGGCATGCTGGTTGAAGTACCCAAGGAGTCCGCATCCTCTCCCGTTTTGAAGGATCTGCTCTTCTGCGCTCATACGCTCGGCATACAGATCACCTTTACCCCCGTTACCGACATCGAATACAACGACTGGGTGCATGAACAGGGCAAGCCGCGCCACCTGCTCTCGCTGCTCGCCAGACGCATTACCGCCGAACACCTTGAACGGGTATCATCCATCATCGCCTCCCACGGCCTCAATATTGACACCATCAACCGCCTCTCGGGGCGTATTCCCCTTGAAGCCGACCGACACACCAAGGCGTGCGTGGAGTTCTCCATGCGCGGAACCGTGCAGAACGAAAACCGCTTCCGCGAAGAGATGCTTGCCATTACCGACAGCCTCGGTATCGACATCGCCTTCCAGGAGGACAACATCTTCCGCCGCAACCGCCGCCTTGTGGTTTTTGATATGGACTCCACCCTCATCACCTCCGAAGTGATTGACGAGCTGGCCATTGAAGCGGGAGTAGGAGCAGAGGTTGCAGCCATAACCGAGCAGGCAATGCGCGGGGAGATCGACTTTACCGGCAGCCTCCAGCGGAGGGTATCACTGCTGAACGGGCTTGACGAGCATGTGCTTGAGACCATAGCCAAACGGCTCCAGCTCACCGAAGGGGCGGAAACGCTCTTTCACAACCTGCACAACCTGGGGTTCAAAACCGCCATTCTCTCCGGCGGATTCTCCTATTTCGGCCACTACCTCCAGAAAAAGCTCAACATCGACTACGTCTATGCCAACACCCTTGAGATCATCGAGGGCAAACTGACGGGGAAGGTGCTCGGGCAGGTGGTTGACGGCAAGCGCAAGGCGGATCTGCTTGAACTGATTGCACAGAAGGAGAACATTCGATTGGAACAGACGATTGCGGTCGGTGACGGAGCCAATGACCTGCCGATGCTTGGCAAGGCGGGGCTCGGTATCGCCTTCAGGGCAAAACCGATTGTGCGGGAGAGCGCAAAGCAGGCGATATCAACACTCGGACTTGACGCCATTCTCTATCTGATGGGATTCAGGGACCGCGACGACCTCTCGGTTACGCTTCCACGTACTCCACAAACCGCTCAAAATCCTCAGAGTCAGGGAGTGTAATGGCTCCCGAGGTGCATTTGGGCGCACACCGTTCACAGAGCACAACGCAGTTATAGGGGCTGGAGACGGTCATCTTCGGCCGCTTGGGGCCGACCTTCTCACCGGGCGAAAAGACTCCGGGGCGGCAGAAGCTCTCGCAGTCACCGCAACCGTTACACGCCTCCGTATCAATCACCGGAAACCACGCAATCTCCTCTCTCGGAACAAGCAACCTGCGCTTTTTTGGTTTATTCACGTTCTATCCTGTCTGCCAGCATTGCGCCCCTCCGGGGCTAAAAGAGGAATTATTCTGTCTGTCATGCCCTGCCCCGGAGAGAATAAAAAGGACTAAAAGGACATCAGGGACAGCAATGACGAAGATTAATCAAAAATCTTTTCCTCTTGTCCACACACGTCCACTTCTGTCCACCATCTCCCCCGTCCACTCAGTCCACTTTCTTTTTCTTCAGAAGGGCGATCACGCAGGATCGCCCCTACGTCAATCAATATACTCTATGTACTTCTCAAACTCCTCCTTCGGGGGGAGAATAATGGCGCCGGAGGTGCAGATCGGGACGCAGCGGTTGCAGAGGACGAGGCAGTTGTATGGATGGGCGACAATCAGTTTGGGGCGGTGGATGCCAGCGGGGTCGGGCTCTCCAAGCTCGAAGACGCCGGGTTTGCAGAGCACCTTGCAGTCGCCGCAGCCGTTGCAGAGTTCCGGCTTGATGACGGGAAACCAGGCTATCTCCTCTCTCGGAGCAAGCAGCCGCTTCCGTTTTTTCGAAGAAGCCTCTTTCTGGGGCGTTGGCCTCTGAATCGGGGTTACCGGTTCAGAGCGCTCCCAACTCCCGACCGGAGCGTCGGCGGTCTCATCACTTTTCTCGATCGCACGCGACTTGAGCGCTATGCGCAGTGAACGGACAGGCCGGAAGATACAGCCGTCACACGAAGGCCGAGTGCAGCTACCTGAGAGACAGTCAAAAACGCGCATAAGGGTACAGCTATTAATTTACTCCGTCCCGACTGCGTCGGGATTTGGTGGTGTTCGCTATTCTGCCCCAGCCCCAACTTCGTTGGGACTGCGCTACCAATATTTCGCCCCTCCGGGGCTTGAACATCCAACCTTTCATAACAATTAACCGCTGCACCTGATTATAAATATTGCTCTCTACCCAAGCTGAGCTTTGACCGCGGTGGTGAAAGCTTCGAGCGCCTTGTTAACTCCATCCGGATTCTTTCCTCCGGCGGTGGCGAACTCGGGTTTGCCTCCGCCTCCGCCCTGCACATGCTGGGCGACTTCACGAATAAGTTTTCCGGCATCAATGCCAAGCTCTTTGACTGCCTTGTCGGAGGCAAAAACAGCGAGCGAAACCTTTCCGTCCTGCACGCTGCAGAGAAGTCCGGCAGCACAGGGCACCGCTTCACGCAGGGCAAGGCCTGCACTGCGAAGCGCGTCACCATCCGCCCCTTCAACAACCTTTGCGAGCAACTTGCATCCCGAAACCTCGGGGGCAGACTGAAGGTCAACCGAAAGCGATTGGAGCAGGGAGCCGATACGGATCTCGTGCAGCTCCTTCTCAAGCTCTTTTCTGGCATCCATCAACTCGACAATCCTTGATGCAACCGGCTCATCACCCTTTGCTTTGAGAAGCTGGCGAATCTGCTGGAGTTCGGCGTACTCCTGCCAGAGCAGCTTTTCGGCACTTTTGCCGGTCAACGCCTCGATACGGCGCACACCCGAAGCAACCGAGGATTCACTGACAATCTTGAAAAGACCGATACGGCCGATATTATCCACATGGGTTCCACCGCAGAGCTCAACCGAGATACCGGGAACTTCAACCACCCTGACCAGGTCGGCATACTTGTCGCCGAAAAAGGCGAGGGCGCCTTTGGCAATTGCATCATCATAGGGGATATCGGCATGCTTCTGAACCTCTTCGGCCCGACGGATCTCTTCGTTCACCGAAGCCTCAACCCTGGCAATTTCAGCATCGCTCATTTTGGAGAAGTGGCTGAAATCAAAGCGAAGCCGTTCCGGATTGACGTATGACCCCTTCTGCTGCACATGCTGGCCGAGAATGCGGCGCAGCGCTCCATGCAGGAGGTGGGTGGCAGTATGGTTCCTCTCGGTATCCTGGCGAATATGGTGGTCAACCGAAGCCTCCGCACTGAGCTGCCCCTCATCAATCGTGAGATCGGCGGGGTTGACTGCGGTGTCAAGAATCTTGTCAAAGGCTGCGGTAACAACATGCACAATGGCGTCACCATCCTTGACGGTGTCGGTTACCTGCAGGCGGTAGCTGGCGGTCTCTATCCACCCCCGGTCGCCAACCTGTCCGCCGCTCTCGGCGTAGAAGGGAGTTTTGTCGAGCAGGATGAGCAGCTTCTCTTTGGCATGCTTGCAGGCAATAATGCGCACCGGCAGCTCAAGCTGCTCATAGCCAACAAAAGAAGTGGCGTGCTGATCGCTGAACCAGAGCCACTGTGAACCGTCCTCCTCAATCTGATGCTTCTCCTTGCGGTCTGCCCGTGCACGGGTTTTCTGCTCCTGCATGCAGTGCTCAAACCCCTCGCCGTCAACCTGCAACCCCTCGTCCGAAGCCATAAGGCGGGTGAGATCAAAGGGAAAGCCGTAGGTATCATAGAGCTTGAAGGCATCCACACCCTTGATGACCGTTCCTTTTGCAGAGCGGACTTTCGAAACCACATCGTTGAAAATCTCGATTCCGCGATCAAGGGTAACAATAAAGCTCTCCTCTTCGGAGCGGATGATTTTGCTCACCGTATCGCGCTGTTTCTTCAGCTCGGGGAAAACGTCACCCATAGAGTCGGCAAGCGTGCCGACAAGCTGGTGGAGAATCGGTTCGTTATAGCCGAGATTTTTGGAGTAGCGGAGTGCACGCCGGAGAATTCGGCGGAGCACATAGCCGCGCCCTTCGTTGGAGGGCATGGCGCCGTCGGAGAGGGCAAAGGTGAGGGTACGGGCGTGGTCGGCAATAACCCGCATGGCAATATCGTGCGGCTCATCCATTGATGCGCCGTACCGCACTCCGGTAATTTCAGTAATGCGGTCAAAGAGCGGTTTGAAAACGTCGGTATCGTAGTTTGAGGATTTCCCCTGCATCACCGCAGCGACGCGCTCAAAGCCCATACCGGTGTCAACATGTTTGTTCGGCAGCGGCTCAAGGCGGCCGTCACTCTGACGATTGTACTGGATGAAAACCAGGTTCCAGAGCTCGATTACCCGGTAGTCGCCGACGTTCACAAGGCTTTTGCCTGAAGCGTCATCGGTAAGATCAATATGAATTTCGGAGCAGGGGCCGCAGGGACCGGTTTCACCCATCTCCCAGAAGTTGTCCTTGTCGCCGAAGCGGAGAATATGTTCAGGAGAGATGGAGGTATGATCCTTCCATATCTGGAAGCTCTCGTCGTCATCCTGATAGACGGTTGCATAGAGGCGGTCAGCCGGAAGTTTCCAAACGCCGGTCATCAGCTCCCACGCCCAGGTTATCGCCTCTTTCTTATAATAGTCACCGAACGACCAGTTGCCGAGCATCTCGAAAAAGGTGTGGTGGTAGGTGTCGCGACCGACATCCTCAAGGTCGTTGTGCTTGCCGGAAGCCCTGATACACTTCTGGGTATCGGCGGCCCGGTTGTAGGGGCGGGTACCTTTATCGAGAAAGACATCCTTGAACTGGTTCATACCTGCATTGGTAAAGAGCAGGGTAGGATCATCTGCCGGAATAACCGGTGCTGAACGAACGATTGTATGACCTTTTTGAGCAAAAAAATCCAAAAAAGATTGCCTGATTTCCCTGGAATTCATAGAAAATTTAATCTTGTTGCAATACCTGCCGTTATACTGCTGCATGCAGAACGGTTGCCGCTTTCGGCCCCAAAGTTACTCTTTTTTGGGGCCCCGACAAAAAAAAGGCCCAAAAGGAGTTCAGGAGGAACAATGAAGAAGATTAATCCAAAATCCGGAATTCAGAATTCAACATCTCTTCCCTCTTGTCCACTAACGTCCACTTCTGTCCACCATTCCCCCGTCCACTCCGTCCATTTCCTTCCTCATCTCCTCCACACCTGCGGGCTCCCTTGAACCAGTCCGAAAAGCTCTCTTCTTTTCAAAAAAGATTTATATTAAACCATTGTTAATTTCGGGAATCAACAGCCCGGTAATTCCTGCCAGTAACAACAAGGAGTGCGTATGAGTTGGGGAGTTGAAAACGAACAGAAGCGCAAGGATATCAAGGAGCTCCTCGATGTTTCGGAGCGGATCATGCGGGCCAATCCCAATCATGTCAATGAGGTCTCCAAAAGTGACAGCGGTTGCTGGATGGAGCAGATCTACGGGATGCAGCGCCATGATTTCTGTGATCTGGCACCCGATTGCCCGATCCGCCGGGAGCAGGAGTGGCAGAAATATCTGAAAGAGAATAACATCGTGATAGAAAAAAAACCTGATTAAAACACCCGAACGCTTGTTTTAACCCGCTCTGTCACGTATATTTTTTATTGCAGAAGACTGTAGTGGGAATTTTTTGTCTTCTTTTTACCCTCCGGGATACATTTCACCAAAGATAACAACTCAATGAGCTCCCTTTAGCGATGCTCATTGGTGCGGGTTTTTTTGCTATTTACCAACTTCGAAAAGTAATTAACAGGGCCCATGACTGATTCAAAAACTACAACAAAAACGGTCAATGTGACCTCCAAAGCCAGTGTTTCCGTGCTTTTTGCAGGAGACTCCGGCGACGGAATGCAGTTGACCGGTACCCAGTTCGCCAACACAGTGGCTGTTCGCGGGTCGGAATTGAACACCTTTCCGAACTTCCCCTCTGAAATCAGGGCCCCTGCCGGCACCATCTCCGGCGTATCAGGCTTCCAGCTCCAGTTCGGCAGCAAGCCTGTCTATACTCCGGGCGCGCTTTTTGACGTCATGATTGCCATGAACTCGGCTGCTCTCAAGGCAAACCTGCAAAACCTTCACCAGGGAGGTATTATCATTGCAGGTACTGACGGTTTTGATGAAAAAAACCTGAAGCTTGCCGGTTATCCCGCAGGAGTTAATCCTCTTGAGGATGGCTCTCTCTCCAACTACACCGTTTTTCCTGTTCCCGTTCAGCAGCTTACCCGTGAAGCCCTGAAAGATAGCGGCCTCTCCAGCAGGGAGGTTGACCGCTGTAAAAACATGTTTATTCTCGGTCTGCTCTACTGGCTCTACAACCTCCCCTACGAAGGAACGGTTGAGATGCTGAAGAGCAAGTTCAGCAAAAAACCGCTGATTGCCGATGCCAACATCAAGGCTGTAACAGCCGGCTACTACTTCGGCGATGAGACCGAAATCTTTGCAAACATCGGCCGCTTCGATATTCCCCCGGAAAAAGAGCATGGCACCTACCGCCGTGTAACCGGCAATGAAGCCGCAGCCATAGCCCTTGCTGCAGCCGCCAAAAAGTCCGGACTTGAGCTCTTCCTCGGCTCATACCCGATCACACCGGCAACAGAGATTCTGCAGAACCTTGCCAAAATGAAAAAGTGGGGAGCCAAAACTTTCCAGGCAGAGGATGAAATTGCCGGTATCTGCAGCAGCATCGGCGCCGCTTTCGGTGGTGCGCTTGCCGCAACCAACACCTCCGGTCCCGGTCTTGCCCTGAAAACCGAAGCGCTCGGACTTGCTGTTATCATGGAGATCCCGCTTGTTGTCATCAACGTGCAGCGCGGTGGACCTTCAACCGGTCTTCCAACCAAGCCGGAACAGTCCGACCTCTTCATGGCCATGTACGGCCGTCACGGTGAGGCTCCGCTGCCGGTTGTTGCAGCCTCTTCGCCGGTTGACTGCTTCTATACCACCTATGAAGCCGCAAGACTTGCCGTTGAGCATATGACCCCGGTTATCTGCCTTACCGACGGCTATCTTGCCCTCAGCTCTGAGCCATGGGCCGTTGAGTCCCCCGACAATCTCGCCGAGATCAAACCACGCATCCACGCTCCAAGAAAACCTGAAGATCCGCCCTACCTGCCCTACAAGCGCGATGAGAATCTTGTCCGTTCATGGGCAATCCCCGGAACCAAGGGACTTGAGCACCGGATCGGCGGTCTTGAAAAACAGAATGAGACCGGCAACGTTTCGCACGACCCGGACAATCATGAGCTGATGACCAAACTCCGTGCCGAGAAGATCGCCCGTATTGCCGACACCATTCCCCTTCAGACGCTCGACAACGGAGCTGAAAAAGGAGACCTGCTTGTGCTTGGATGGGGTTCATCCTACGGCGCTATCAAAACTGCGGTCGATCAGGCAATCGAGAAGGGATACAGCGTTGCACATGCTCACCTTCGCTATATCAATCCTTTCCCGAAAAACCTCAAGGAGATCCTCGGCAACTACAAACAGGTGCTGATACCAGAGAACAACAACGGACAGCTGGTCCACATTATCCGTGACACCTTCCTGATTGAGCCTGTCGGCTTCAGCAAAGTGAAGGGACTGCCGTTCAATGAGATGGAAATTCTGGCTAAAATCACCGATCTTATAAAGGAGCTTTAATAATGACCGATATCAATCCAACAACAACGCTTACAGCAAAGGATTTCGCATCGAACCAGGAACCGAAGTGGTGTCCCGGCTGCGGTGATCATGCTGTGCTGCAGCAGATCAAGAGTGTACTGCCTGAACTTGGTGTTTCATCTGAAAACATCGCCTTTGTCTCGGGTATCGGATGCTCCTCACGTCTGCCCTACTATATGGCAACCTACGGTATTCACGGTATTCACGGAAGAGCCCTGCCGATGGCAACCGGCCTGAAAGCCGCCCGCCCGGACCTGAGTGTCTGGGTAGCAACCGGGGATGGCGATGCGCTCTCGATCGGCGGCAACCACTTCATTCATACCCTGAGAAGAAACCCCGATCTGAACGTCATTCTCTTCAACAACGAGATCTACGGTCTGACGAAAGGACAGTACTCTCCGACTTCAAAACTCGGGCTGAGAACCGTTACCTCCCCGGCAGGCGTGATCGATCACCCCTTCAACCCGGCCTCCCTTGCCATCGGTTCCGGCGGAACCTTCTTTGCAAGAGCGTTTGACAAGGACGGAAAATTCCTCCGCTCCATTCTCCTGCGTGCCGCACAGCACAGGGGAACCTCTCTGGTGGAGATCTATCAGAACTGTCCTATTTTCAACAATGCCGCCTGGGATGCCTTTGCCAACGCCGACATCAAGGCTGAGAACACCATCTATCTGGAACAAAACAAACCGCTTCTTTTCGGCAAGGACCAGAAGAAGGGGATCCGTCTTGACGGCTTCAAGCCGGTTGTGGTTGATCTGGAGAAGGGGGGAGTCTCAGCTGCCGACCTCTGGATTCACGACGAAACGGATATCAACAAGGCTTCCATTCTTGCCCGCTTTGCCGATACCGATCCGGATTCGGAAGGTGCCCTGCCGCGTCCGATCGGTGTGCTCTATGCCGAGGATCGTGTAACCTATGAAGATGCTCTCACCGAGCAGGTTCGCGACGCCCAGAAAAACGGCGCAGGCACGCTTGCAGATCTGCTCAAGGGTGACAACTCCTACGTTATCAAGTAACCCTTTCGACAGCATGACAACAGAAAAGCCGGCAGCAGCCGGCTTTTCTCATTTCTCTTAAATCACAAAGGACCAAAAGGACTTCAGGGACAGCAAGGACGAAGATTAATATCGCCAAAAAGGGCGATCACACAGGATCGCCTCTACTCTTCGTTCCATTCACCCATGGCACCAAACTTCTCTATCCGGTCGTTGACAAGCTCTCCGGGTTCCTGCTTTAAAAGAGCGGTCAGCTCCTCAATCAGCATACCCTTCAGGGTTGCGGCCATCGCTTCCGGATCGGTATGGGCTCCGCCAACAGGTTCGGGAATAATACGGTCGATAATTCCCTGTGCCAGAAGATCCGGTGCCGTCAGCTGCAGGGCTTCAGCCGCCTGCTCCTTGTAGTTCCAGCTTCGCCAGAGAATGGAGGAGCAGCTTTCAGGTGAGATCACCGAGTACCAGCTGTTTTCAGCCATAAGAATACGATTTCCTACGCCAAGGCCGATAGCGCCGCCGCTTGCGCCCTCTCCGATAATAACGCAGATAACCGGGACGGTCAGCTTCGCCATCTCAAAAAGGTTCCGGGCAATTGCCTCCGCCTGCCCCCGCTCCTCGGCCTCGATACCGGGAAAGGCTCCGGGGGTGTCGATCAGGGTAATGACCGGTTTGCGGAACTTCTCGGCAAGTTTCATCAGCCGCAGTGCCTTGCGGTACCCTTCAGGCTGGGCCATACCGAAATTCCTGTAAACATTGCTCTTGGTATCACGACCCTTCTGATGACCGATAATCATGACCGGCTGGGAAAAACCTGACGCACTATCTTCAATCCGGGCAAAACCGCCGACAATTGCCTTGTCGTCACTGAAATGGCGGTCACCGGCAAGCTCTACAAAGCCATTGGTCATCGTATAGATATAGTCGAGCGTGTATGGTCTTTCCGGATGGCGGGCAAGTTGCACCTTCTGCCAGCGTGTCAGATTTTTGTAGATCGAGCGACGAAGCGCGTCAACTTTCAGTTCAAGAGCCTCAATCTCATGAGCGAGTACTCCGGTTTCTGACGGCGCCTGTTCCCTCGCACTGCTTCTGAGACACTCACGCATTTCGTTGAGTTTGGTTTCAAGCTCAACAACCGGTTTTTCAAAATCAAGGACAACTTTAGTAGCCATGGGGCAGAGTAATAGTGATAAAAAAAGCCCATCAGGAAGCGGAGGCTCATGATGGGCTTTAAAAGATAGCAGAAATCAAAACCTTCAGAATCAACCGCCGACCTCTTCCTTCAAAGCTTTACCCGGCTTGAATTTTACAACTTTTTTCGCAGAGATGGTAATAGCTGCACCAGTCTGGGGATTACGGCCCTGCCGTTCAGCCCTGTCACCAGTTGTAAATGTTCCGAATCCGACAAGAGTAACATCATCACCCTGCTTCAAGGATCCTGTTACAACATTGATAAAAGCATTGACGGCACGCTCGGCATCGACTTTGGTCAGATTGGCCTGCTCGGCAATTTTCTCGACTAACTCAGCTTTTGACATAGGAGATATTTATTATTGTTAAGGTAATAATCAGCTTTTTTATCAACGTTACCAATTACGTGAATTTAAACAGTACCTTACAAACTTGCAATGGCTTTTTAGCTTTATAAGCCATTGCTTTGCAGGCGGTTTGTATTCGTCACGCGCTGTGTTATATTTAAGCTCTTTTGATTAAAAAAACCTAACCAAGCAAGATATATTTTATCCGTCTTATGATTTCAATCAGTAACGTATCAAAAGGCTCCATAATCCGTTTCAAGGGCGAACCGCACAGCATAGAGAGTCTTGTCCACCGTACACCGGGAAACCTCCGTGCGTTTTACCAGGCAAACATGCGAAACCTGAAAACAGGACGCAACGTTGAATTCCGATTCAGTGCGAGTGAATCCGTAGATGTGATCGTAACTGAACGCAAACAGTATCAGTACCTCTATCAGGATGGCACTGATTATGTCATGATGGACAACAACACTTTTGACCAGATCAATGTTCCTGAGCTCACCATCGGCTCCGGGTCGCGTTTTTTGAAAGATGGCATCACCGTAACAATTGTCTTTTCCGATGATGGCGCGATTCTCAGTGTGGAACTTCCTACATTTGTTGAAGTGGAAGTGACGGAAACCAGCCCCGCATCAAAAGATGACCGGGCAACCAGCGGCACCAAACCGGCAATTGTGGAGACCGGAGCAGAGGTCAACGTCCCCATGTTCATCCAGATCGGCAGCGTGATTCGCGTCGACACCCGCACCGGCGAGTATATTGAAAGAGTAAAAAAGTAATGGTCTTTAATCGATTTAACAGGAAAAGCGTTTAATCCTTAAGTAGCATCATCATGAACCTTAACGAAATCAGGCAGCTTATTGAGATCGTCAATAGCTCGGATCTTCAGGAAACCATTATTGAGGAGGGGGATTTTAAAGTTACCCTCAGACGTTTTTCTTCAGCAGTAGTGCAGCCCTCTGCTCCGGCAGTCGCCGCACCTGCCGCACCGGCTCCTTCAACCGCAGCTCCTCTTCAGACGGCAGCTCCGGCACCTGCAGCAGTGACCAATGAGCCGATCTCCGGCCTTGTCGATGTCTGCTCACCGATAGTCGGCACCTACTATAAATCTCCTTCTCCCGATTCACCGGCATTTATTGCTGTTAACGACACTATTAAAAAAGGAGATGTTCTCTGCATTATTGAAGCCATGAAGCTGATGAACGAAATTGAGGCGGAAGTTTCCGGCACAATTGTTGAAATTCTTGTTGAAAACGGACAGGCTGTCGAGTACAACCAGCCCCTGTTCCGGGTTAAACCATAATCTTTGATCAAAAACAGCCTTGTTCAAGAAAATACTTGTAGCAAATCGCGGCGAAATTGCATTGCGTATTATGCAGACCTGTCGCGAAATGGGGATCAGTACGGTTGCTGTTTACTCAACAGTTGATGCTGAATCAATCCATGTCAAATACGCTGACGAGGCGGTCTGTATCGGACCGGCTCTCTCACGGGAGAGCTATCTGAACATTCCCCGGATCATTGCAGCGGCTGAGGTGACCAATGCCGATGCCATTCATCCCGGTTACGGCTTCCTTGCTGAAAATGCCGATTTTGCCGAGGTGTGTGCTTCTGCAAATATCAAGTTTATCGGTCCTACGGCCAAAATGATCAACCAGATGGGTGACAAAAATACGGCCAAATCAACCATGATTGCCGCCGGTGTCCCTGTTGTTCCCGGAAGCCCCGGTCTGGTCACCGATCTGAAACAGGCAATAGAGACCGCTAAAAAAACCGGCTATCCGGTCATTATCAAGCCTACTGCCGGTGGCGGCGGAAAGGGCATGAGGGTTGTGACCGAGGAGAGCCAGCTTGAAAAAGCCCTCAATACCGCACGCAGTGAAGCCGAGCAGGCTTTCGGCAACAGCGGTGTCTATATCGAGAAGTATCTGGAAAATCCCCGCCACGTCGAGATCCAGATTCTCTCCGACCAGCATGGCAACACCATCCATCTCGGTGAGCGCGACTGTACGGTCCAGCGCCGTCACCAGAAGCTTATTGAGGAGACCCCTTCACCGGCGGTTGATGATGCACTGAGAAAAAAAATGGGTGATGCCGCTGTAGCTGCGGCACGGGCAATCAACTATGAGGGTGCCGGTACCATCGAGTTTCTGCTCGACAAACACCGCGACTTCTACTTCATGGAGATGAATACCCGTATCCAGGTTGAACATCCGGTAACCGAAGAGCGCTACGATGTCGATATTGTCCGCGAGCAGATCGAAATTGCTGCCGGTGAATCGATCGAGAACAGACAATTCACACCGAAAGGCCACTCCATTGAGTGCCGCATCAATGCCGAGGATCCGGAGCATATGTTCCGCCCCTCTCCCGGTCAGCTCCAGGTATTTCATACCCCCGGCGGACATGGCGTCAGGGTAGATTCACACGCCTATGCAAGCTATGTTGTCCCCTCCAACTACGACTCCATGATCGCCAAACTGATCGTGACCGCTCACACCCGTGATGAAGCCATCGCAAGGATGTCCCGCGCGCTTGACGAGTTTATTGTTGTCGGAGTGAAAACCACCATACCGTTCCACAAGCAGGTCATGCACGCTCCGGTCTTCCAGAGCGGTGACTTTGATACCAGCTTTCTGGACACCTTCCGCTTCGAAAAGAAGTAGGCGAGTAAAAAAACGGACAATAAAAAAGGGAGACTCGCATCTCCCTTTTTTATTGCTATGCCTCGAATCCTTCCGGACTACACTTCAGAAGAGGCCGTTACTGCTTCACCATCAACACTCTCAGCAACTGCCGGAGTATCCTGACCATCTCCGGTCAGCTTGATAGCCTTGTACTTTTTCAGTCCGGTACCGGCAGGGATAAGCTTGCCGACAATGACGTTCTCTTTCAGTCCGGCAAGGAAGTCAACCTTTCCGGCAACTGCTGCATCGGTCAGAACCTTGGTGGTCTCCTGGAACGATGCGGCCGAAATAACACTCTCGGTCTGTAGTGCTGCACTGGTAATACCAAGCAGAACCGGATGAGAGGTCGCCTGAAGGGCCGGCTCAAAAGCGATCATGGTTTTGGTGTTCTTGCGCAGCTCACGGTTAAGCTTGGCAATGTCACGCATCTTGTGGAGCTGGGTATCCTGAATTCTGGCCGGAGCATCACCTTTCTCGGTAATGCGGACCTTTTCGGAAACACCTTCATTGGCATCCATAAAGGCACTCCGGTCAATCAGGTCACCGGGCAGCAGCTCGGTATCGCCGGGCTCTTCAACCCGTACCTTCTGAAGCATCTGGCGCACAATAACCTCAAGATGCTTGTCATTGATCTCAACACCGGCATTGATCTGGTAGACCTTCTGGATCTCGTTGACCAGATACTGCTGTACGGCATTGGGACCCTGAATCCTCAGAATGTCCTGTGGTGATACCGCTCCATCGGTCAGCGGATCGCCGGCCTTGACCTCATCACCTTCATTGGCAAGCACATGCTTACCAACCTGTACATAATATACCTTCTCTTCACCAAAGTCGTTCTTGACCTTGATCTCCTTGCTGCTTCTGCGCTGGGAACCGAAACTGACATAGCCGTCAATTTCAGTAACAATCGCGGGATCGGTAGGAATTCGGGCCTCAAACAGCTCGGTAACCTTCGGCAGACCGGCGGTAATATCGCCGCCGACACGATCAAGATTTCTCGGAACCTTGGCCATGATATCACCCGGAACGATCTTCTGGCCATCCTCAACATAGAGGTTGGACTTGATCGGAACCGGATAGGTCTTTTTAACCTCGCCTTTTTCATCTACGATGAGCAGGCGCGGCTCTCTGGTCTCTGTCGCTCTCAGCTTCGAACGCCAGTTGATAATGGTGTGCTGGGCAAAACCGGTCTGGGGATCAACCTCTTCCTTGTAGGTGACACCCTTCTCGATATCGGCAAATTTTATAAATCCAGGCTGTTCGGCAATAATCTGCGTACTGTTCGGTTCGCTGCTGAAGAGCACCTGATCTTTTTTGACCAGTGAACCGTTTTCACAGTTGAGATGCGCGCCATGCGGAACCTGGTAGCGCTTGAGAATTTTACCGGTTTCAGGATCGGCAATATTGATCTTGCCGTTTTTCTGAATAACAATCGAGCGGATATCCTCAACGCCATCTTCGTTGATTGCGCTGTGCTGGACACTTTTGATATCCTCGAACTGAGCCTGGCCTTCATAGAATGCCTTGGTCTCGGTTTCGGAGATACCGCCCTGCGCCGTACCACCCTGGTGGAAGGTACGAAGCGTAAGCTGTGTTCCAGGTTCACCGATCGACTGCGCGGCAATAACGCCGACAGCCTCTCCGATCTCTACAATTTCGTGTACCGAAAGGTTTGTGCCGTAGCACTTGGAACAGATACCGATCTTGGCCTCACAGGTGAGAACCGAACGGATCTCCGCCTCTTCGACACCGGCGGTCTCCTGAATCAGCTCGGCCAGCTCCTCCGTTATGATCTCTCCGGAGCGGACAACCACCGTATTGTTGAGGGTATCGGCAATATCGCGGGCGGCAACACGTCCCTTGATCTTCTCACGGAACTTGATCTGACCGCTGGTCTCCTCCTCAATATTGCGATGGACATAGAGTCCGCGGGTGGTTCCGCAATCCTCCATCGTAACAATAACATCCTGAGCCACATCGTGCAGCCTTCTGGTCAGGTAACCGGCATCGGCTGTTTTCAGCGATGTATCGGAAAGACCCTTACGGGCACCGTGCGTAGAGATGAAGTACTCAAGAACCGTAAGACCCTCCTTGAGGTTCGAGATAATCGGGTTTTCAATGATCTCACCCGGCTGACCCGACATCGACTTCTGGGGACGGGCAATAAGACCTCTCATACCGGTCAGCTGACGCACCTGCTCCCTGGAGCCTCGGGCTCCGGAATCAAGCATCATATAGAGCGGATTGAAACCTTCGCGATCTTTTTTCAGCTTCTGGTAGGACTCCTCGGCAACGATATTGGAGGTTTTCTGCCAGACGTCAACAATCTGGTTGTAGCGCTCGTTATCCGTCAGGGTTCCGCGATTGTACTCCTTGACAACCTTGGTGCTGTCACGCTGCGCACTTTTGATATGCCTGGCCTTGGTATCCGGCACAATGGCGTCGGAAAGACCGACCGAGAGACCGCCCTTCATGGCATAGTGGAAACCGACCTCCTTGATATTGTCAAGGAATTTGGCGGTCTCAACGTTACCGACTTCGCTGCTCAGTCTTCCGATCAGCTCCTTGGCAACCTTCTTATCGATAACGCGGTTGATAAATCCGATCTCTTCGGGTACATGACGGTTGAAGATAACCCTGCCGACGGTAGTCAGCAGCATGGCCTTCTTTTCAATCTGTGCTTTAAGCCAGATATTCTTTTCCGTCTTCGGTTCAACAAGGGTATCAAGCACACGGATCGGATCGAACTTCTGATCGATCTGGCCGGAGTACTGGACAAAGATCTGGGCGTGCAGCCCTACGCGCTCTTCATTGTGCGCAATCAGCACATCTTCAGCACTGTAGAATATCTGCCCCTCGCCGAAATCTCCGGGACGGGACTTGGTCAGATAGTACATGCCGAGTACCATGTCCTGTGAAGGAACGGTAACCGGTTTTCCGGACTGCGGCAGAATAAGGTTATGTGACGAAAGCATGAGCAGTGATGCTTCAAGCTGCGCCTCCTGCGAAAGCGGAATATGCACAGCCATCTGGTCACCGTCAAAGTCAGCGTTGAATGCCGTACAGACGAGCGGATGGATCTGGATTGCCTTGCCTTCGATCAGCACCGGCTGGAAGGCCTGGATACCGAGACGGTGGAGGGTAGGAGCCCTGTTGAGCAGTACCGGACGACCGTCAATGACCTTTTCAAGCACATCCCAGACAATAGGATCCTTTTTATCGATCAGCTTCTTGGCTGATTTGACCGATTTGGCTATGCCGCGGTCAACAAGACGGCGGATAACAAAGGGCTGGAAGAGCTCGATTGCCATACTTTTCGGCAGACCGCACTCATGCAGCTTCAGCTCAGGACCGACAACGATAACCGAACGACCGGAGTAGTCAACACGTTTTCCAAGCAGGTTCTGGCGGAAGCGGCCCTGCTTGCCCTTCAGGGCATCGGAGAGCGACTTCAGCGGCCTGTTGGACTCACCGGTTTTTACAGCGTTGGCCTTGCGGGAGTTATCAAAGAGTGCATCAACCGCTTCCTGCAGCATTCTCTTTTCATTACGGAGAATAACCTCGGGAGCGCGGATATCGATCAGCTTCTTCAGTCGGTTGTTCCGGATGATTACCCGGCGGTAGAGATCGTTGAGATCTGACGTGGCAAACCGTCCACCCTCAAGCGGAACAAGCGGGCGAAGTTCCGGAGGGATGACGGGGACAACCTCCATCACCATATATTCCGGCTTGTTACCCTCATAGACATAGGGTTCCGGCAACTCGTCCTCAGGGAAAAGCCCCTGCGGTTTTTTGCGGCTCTTCTTGTGCGGTTCGTAACTTTTTCTGAACGCCTCGACAACTTTAAGACGCTTGAGCGCATCGGCCCGTTTCTGCTCGGAGCTGCTCTCCTTGAGCACCTTGCGCAGATGCACCGCTGTGGTGTCGAGATCAATATTTCTGAGGAGGAGATGAATTGCCTCTCCGCCCATCTTGGCAACAAACTTGTCAGGATCGGTATCGTCAAGATCCTGATTATCTTCATATTCGGTGATAATCTGGAAATACTGCTCTTCGGTCAGACGATCAAGCTTCTTGATCCCCTGTTTCTCTCCGGGTTCGCCGGGATTGATCACCACATAGACCTCATAGTAGATGATCCTCTCCAGCTCCTTGGTAGAGAGATCAAGCAGTGCGCCGATCTTGCTCGGAACCGAACGGAAAAACCAGGTATGCACAACAGGCACCGCAAGGGAGATATGACCCATGCGTTCCCTGCGGACACTTTTGGTGGTGACTTCAACGCCGCAGCGATCACAGATGATCCCTTTATAGCGAACGCGCTTGTATTTGCCGCAGTAGCACTCCCAATCCTTGGTAGGTCCGAAAATCTTCTCGCACATCAGGCCGTCACGTTCGGGCTTGAAGGTACGGTAGTTGATTGTTTCCGGTTTGAGTACCTCACCCCTTGAGTGGGCAAGAATGCTCTCAGGTGATGCGATACTGAACTTTATCCTTGAAAAATCACCTTTAAGCGGCGATGCTCCCTGTGAAAAAATCATAGTCTATATTCCTTGTTAAACGACTCTTTTTAACGTCCATTAATGATGTACACGCCAAATAAACACATTACTAAGGAACCCTGTCGTCAATACGAATCTCAAGACCAAGTCCCTGCAGCTCCCTGATAAGAACGTTGAATGATTCAGGGATACCCGGCTCTGGCAGGTTCTGGCCTTTAACAATTGCCTCATAGGTTTTGTTACGGCCGATCACATCGTCTGATTTGACCGTAAGCATCTCCCTGAGAATATTGGCTGCACCGTATGCCTCAAGAGCCCAGACCTCCATTTCACCGAACCGCTGACCACCGAACTGCGCCTTTCCACCGAGCGGCTGCTGGGTAATGAGCGAGTATGGACCGGTTGAACGGGCATGGATCTTGTCATCGACAAGATGGCTCAGTTTAAGCATATAGATGTAGCCCACCGTTACTTCATCATCAAAGCGCTCGCCGGTACGGCCGTCAAACAGACTGACCTTTCCGTGAGCCGGAAGACCGGCTTTTTCAAGCTGCTGCTGTACCTCTTCATAGGTTGCACCATTGAAAATCGGAGTCTTGAACTTGACGCCGAGCTTTTTGGCTGCCCATCCGAGAGAGGTTTCATAAAGCTGACCGATATTCATACGACTCGGTACACCAAGCGGGTTGAGCACAATGTCAACCGGGGTGCCATCGGCCATGAACGGCATATCCTCAATCGGCAGAATTTTACCGACAACGCCCTTGTTTCCGTGGCGTCCGGCCATCTTGTCACCGACCTGGATCTTTCTTTTCTGGGCGATATAGACCTTTGCAAGCTCTTCAATTCCCGGAGGAAGTTCGTCGCCCACATTGATCTTGTATTTTTCGTTTTCACGCTCGTCACTCAGATCCTTCAGCTTGAAGCGGAACTCCTTGACAAGACGCAGAACATTGTCGTTCACTTTTTCGGAAGCGGTCAGCCCCCTGGTGAAGTCGATAGACTCAAGGAAGGGCATGCTGCTGAATTTTGCAAGCAGCGCATCGTCAAACGCGGAGCCTTCAGCGATGAGAACCTTACCCTTGTCGCTGTTGACTGCTACTGATACAGCGCCTTCAAGATGCTGTTTCAGCCATTTGGCAAAGCGCCTGCGCAGGTCAAACTCTCTGCTGTCAAATCGCTTGTCAACCGCCTCAAGTTTCTCCTTGACATCCATGCCGACTTTTTTCTTGCGGCTGAAGAGCTTGGTCTTGATGACAATACCCTTCATACCGGCAGGCACATGCATCGATGCATCCTTGACATCACTTGACTTGTCACCGAAAATCGCACGAAGCAGCTTCTCTTCCGGTGTCGGATCGCTCTCGCCTTTCGGTGTGATTTTTCCGACCAGGATATCGCGCTCCTTGACTTCGGCGCCAAGACGGACAATACCGTTCTCGTCGAGGTTTCTGAGCGCATCCTCACTGACATTGTAGATGTCACGGGTAAACTGCTCTTCACCACGCTTGGTATCGCGAACGTTAGCCTCAAATTCATGAACATGTATCGAGGTAAAGACATCGTCATAGACAAGCCTTTCACTCAGAATGATAGCATCCTCAAAGTTGTAGCCACGCCATGGCATGAAGGCTACCAGTACATTTTTGCCAAGAGCCAGCTCACCGTGATCGGTTGATGAACTGTCGGCAAGAACCGACCCTTTTTCAACCCGGTTGCCGATATGCACCATCGGCTTCTGGGAGATACAGGTATCCTGGTTCGAGCGCTTGAACTTGATCAGCTTGTAGGTTTTAAGACCTTCATCAGGATCAAGAAGCGAGAGGCGCACATCATTTTCAACACTGATATCGTAGCGTACCTGTACATATTCAGCCGTAACATCCTCAACAACACCGGTACCCTCGGCAACAATAACCGAGCGGGAGTCCCGTGCAACCTTGCCCTCCATACCGGTTCCAACGACCGGAGCTTCGGAGGTGAGGAGCGGAACCGCCTGGCGCTGCATGTTTGCACCCATCAGTGCACGGTTACCGTCATCATGCTCAAGGAAGGGGATAAGTGCCGCTGCCGCACTGACAATCTGAACCGGAGAGACGTCCATATAGTTGACATCCTCGGCGGCAACAACGGGATAGTCACCCTTTGTCCTGGCCTGAACCGTCTCAAGAGCGATCCGGTTATTGGCGTCAAGCGGTACGCTGACCGGAACTGTGATCTTGTTCTCTTCATCTTCAGCCGAAAGCATCAGCACCGTGCCGGTTACCTGACCCTTCTCGACAACGCGGTAGGGGGTCTGGATAAAGCCCTTGTCATTGATCTCCGCATAGACCGAAAGCGAAGAGATCAGACCGATATTGGGACCTTCAGGTGTTTCAATCGGGCAGAGCCTTCCGTAGTGGGTATAGTGAACGTCACGAACCTCGAAGCCTGCACGCTCTCTGGTAAGACCACCCGGTCCAAGTGCTGAAACCCTTCTCTTGTTGGTCATTTCAGCCAGAGGATTGGTCTGGTCCATAAACTGGGAGAGCTGACTGGTCGCAAAGAAGCTTGATACAACGCTTGAAACGGTTCTTGCATTGATCAGGTCTGCCGGAGCGATCTTGTCGGAGTCCCGTGAATTAAGCTTTTCACGGACATTCTTGCCCATGCGGGCAAGTCCGATCACAAACTGGGCGGCAAGCTGCTCACCGACCGAACGAACACGACGGTTCGCAAGGTGATCGACATCATCAACTTCGGCCAGGCCGTTGACAAGATTGATGAGGTAGTAGATAACCGAGATAATATCATAATGCGTCAGTACCAGAATATCCTCACCGACAGGTTCATCGGAAAAGGACTGAATGGTCTGCAGAATTTTATCGTAGATGGTATCCGAAAGCTTCTTCAGCTCGGGTTTGCCAGCCAGATAGGTGTCGAGCTCTTCAAACTCACGACCGAGCTTTTTCTTGATCCTGTAGCGGCCGACATCACCCAGATCATACTTTTTCTGGTTGAAGAAGGTTCGCTCAAGGAAGCTTCTTGCAGCATCAATATCAGGCGCCTCATTGGCCCTGAGCTCTTCGTAGACAATTTCAAGTGCCTCTTCCTCAGTCGCTGAACTGTCATTGAGGATGGTATTGATAATGATCGACTTGTCCTTGCCTTTGTCACCGCCGGCAAAGCTCTTCATCACCTTGACACTCTTGTAGCCTGCGGCAAGAATCTGCTCGAAGATCTCCTCCGTGATCGCCGTTCGTGCACTGACAACTTCACCGGTCTGCATGTCGACGATATCGGAAGCCAGATACTGACCGACAAGCTGCTCCTTTTTGCCTGCTTTCAGAGGAACCTCTTCAACGAGGTCAAAGAGACCAAGTATATCCTCGTCCCTTGTAAAGCCTATCGCACGAAGCAGTGCACTGACCAGAAAATTCTTTTTCTGATCGATATAGACAAAAATCTGATTATTGATATCGGTCTGGAACTCGATCCATGATCCCCTGGTAGGCACGATCTTGGCCGAGTACATTTTTTTACCGTTCGGATGAACCGCCTCACTGAATACCACACCCGGAGAGCGGTGAAGCTGGGCAACAACAACACGCTCGGCACCATTGACAATAAAGGTACCCCGCTCGGTCATAAAGGGGATTCTGCCGAGATAGACCTCCTGCTGAATCGTCTCCTTCCAGTCGGTCTCATCCGGCTCGTCCTTGTAGGAGAGCTTGAGCTTGACTTTCAGCGATACATCATAGGTCAGACCCCGTTCTATACAATCCTCAACAGTGTATTTGGGTTTGTCAAAACTGTATGAGATATACTCAAGCAGATAGAGCCCTCTGGTATCGGTAATAGGAAAAGCGCTGCGAAGAACCCTTTCAAGGCCCTGATCCTTTCTCTTTGCGAGCGGAACGCTATCCTGCAGGAAATTATGAAATGAATCTAACTGAACTTTTAATAAGTCGGGCGGCTCTATTATACTTTGGATTTTGGAAAAGTCAATACAGGGTGTTGTCGCATCAGCCACTTTCACATGCACCTCGCTTTTATCAATTGCATGAATTACTTACAGATTAAGTCAGAACAAAGCTCCACAGAAACTCTGCCGGTCGCATAAACAGCCGGTTTATCTTAATCGTATCATCACAGGAACTATCATCTCAACAGAACTTATACAAACGGACAAAGCTCCGTTTCAGATCGAAACGGAGCTTGCTGTAGTAATGACTCTTTTCAAAGATTACTTCAACTCAACAGATGCGCCGGCGTCTTTCAACTCTTTGGCGATTTTTTCAGCTTCATCTTTCGATACAGCTTCCTTAACCGTCTTCGGTGCACCGTCAACAAGATCCTTGGCCTCTTTCAGTCCAAGACCGGTGATTGCACGGACAACCTTGATAACATTGATTTTGCTTTCGCCTGCTGCTGTCAGCACAACGTCAAACTCGGTCTGCTCTTCTTTTGCAGGAGCGTCAGAAGGAGCGGCAGCAGCAACACCGGCCACAGCGACAGGAGCTGCACTTACGCCAAACTTTGTTTCCAGAGCCTTAACCAGTTCAGAAGCCTCTGTGAGCGTCAACTTACCAATTTCCTCTACAAGTGTTTCGATAGACATTATTCCCCTCTCTTGTTTAATTTACAATTATGATAATTTCTTGAGTGCGTAATAGTTTGGTTGTACCGTTACTGCTTCTGCTTGGCAACCTGATCGAGTACCGATACGAGGTTCCTTGCAATCGCATTAACAACGATCGGCACAGAACTGACAACATTGTTGATCAATCCGGCTGCACGACCGACATTTTCCGTCTTGGTCAGCATTTCAGAGAGCGCTGGAAGCGAATCGGCTCCAAAAACGACTCCATCAATGGCTGCCATCTTGAACTTCAGCAGTTCATTGGTTTTGCTGAACTTCCTGATGACTTTGGCGGGAGCAAGCGGATCATCATATCCGAATGCAACAGCTGTTGTGCTTTTCAGACCGGCGGCAAGCTTGTCAGCTCCATCCAGATCCTTCAGCGCTTTCTTAATGAGTGTATTCTTGACAACACGGTACTCAACACCGACCTTCCTGAACTCACCGCGAAGCTCCGCCATTTTCGCTACGCTCAATCCCTGGAATTCCGTCAGATATATGCC
>NZ_AASE01000005.1 GCF_000168715.1 Chlorobium ferrooxidans DSM 13031
CGAATCGAAAAGTGTTATTGCCGGTTCGCTCACGCTTGCGATCATGATTCTGCCGACCATTATCCGAGCGGCTGAAGAGGCGATACTTGCCGTTCCGAAAACCTATCGTGAAGCATCGCTCAGTCTCGGGTCAACCAAATGGAACACCATTGCCACCGTGATTCTTCCGGCAGCGCTCCCCGGTATTCTGACCGGCGGGGTGATCAGTCTCGGCCGTGCAGCAGGAGAGACCGCCCCGATTATCTTTACCGCCGCCGTCAGTGTCGGTTCCGCGATTGGTCTGGCCGATGTCTTCTCCTCTCCGACCCCGGCGCTTTCATGGAACATCTACAACCTTGCCAGTGAGCATGAAGCCGCCGCCCAGATCCGTCATGTCCAGTACGGTATGGTACTTGCGCTGGTGAGTATTGTTCTGCTCCTGAATCTCTCGGCGATTGTATTGAGAGCACGTATCTCCAAAAAATTAAAAGGTTAAAGAATAATGCTCATGACAGATGATGTTACGGTGACGTCACCCGATGTGCCGGCACAGAAATCCACCAGGGAGATCTATCTGCCCCCGGCCCGGAAGAAGATAACCGGAGGAGGTACTCCCCACATTGTTGCCAAAGAGTTCTCGATCTATTACGGGGAGTTCGAAGCGGTAAAGAAGGTCAGTGCCGATATTCTCTCAAAATATGTGACGGCCATTATCGGACCGAGCGGATGTGGCAAGAGCACCTTTTTACGCTCAATAAACCGGATGAACGACCTGATTCCAAATTGTCATACCACCGGAGCCCTGCTCTTTGACAATAACGATGTTTATGGGAAGTATACCGATGAGGTGCTGTTGCGCAAGAAGGTGGGCATGGTTTTCCAGAAACCCAATCCCTTCCCGAAATCCATTTTTGACAACATTGCCTACGGGCCCCGTCTGCATGGCGTCAATGACAAAAAAACGCTGGCTGATATTGTAGAGCGGAGTCTGAAAAAGGCGGCGCTCTGGAGCGAGGTGTGCGACCGGCTCGACAAGAATGCCCTCGGTCTCAGCGGAGGCCAGCAGCAGCGACTCTGTGTTGCCCGTACGCTTGCCGTTGAGCCTGAAGTGCTGCTGCTGGATGAACCGACCTCGGCGCTTGATCCGAAAGCTACGGCGAAGATCGAGGATCTGATCCAGGAGCTGCGGGGCAGCTATACCATCATGATTGTGACTCACAACATGCAGCAGGCTTCACGGGTCTCGGATTACACCATGTTTTTCTATGAGGGGATGCTGGTCGAGCATGCTTCAACCGCACAGCTCTTCACCAATCCCAGGGACTCGATGACCGAAGATTATATCACTGGAAGATTCAGCTAACGAAACCTATTCACTCCTATGTCAGACCGCCCGGTTCATGAACTTATAAAAGAGCTCTCGCTTGTTCTCGTACAACTTTCCGACAAGGTGCTTGAGAACTTTTTCAATGCTCTGCATGCAGTCAAGCACCAGGACGAACAGAGTGCCCGACGTATCAGGCTGGTCGATGACGAGATAGATGCAGCCGAGGTACGGCTTGAAGAGCGCTGTCTGGCTTTTCTTGCCCTGCAGCAGCCGGTGGCCAGAGATTTGCGTACCATCTGTCACCAATTATAAAAATCAATGATGATCTTGAGCGTATCGGTGACCTGGCCGTTCACATTATCGACCGGATGCCGGAAATCAGCCCGGAAATGCTGAAATCGTTTGAGTTCGAGAAGATGGGAGTACATGCCGGTGAAATGGTGAAAAAATCCATTCAGGCTTTCATCTCAAAGGAGAGACGTCTGGCTGATCAGGTGTGTGCCCTGGATGAAGAGGTTGATGTGATGCACCGTACGGTCTTCAAAAGGGTTACCCTGTTGATGAAAAGTCCTGACTCAGCGGTCGATGAGCTTATGGCTGCATTGAGCATCTCCCGCTACATTGAGCGTATGGCTGATCATGCCACCATGATTGCCCGTGAGGTGATCTATCTGGTGACCGGTGAAATCGTCCGCCATCAGGAGGGGTTTTATGATCAGCTGGAAGAGTAAAAAGAGCGTGATGTTGTTTTTTTCTTGCAATTAATCCCGTATCTCAGCTAAATTAGGGCCACTTCGGATTTTCTTAAAAAATATAACGCATGGTGCTTGAACCCTATGGCTAAACTGTTAGGAAAAATTTTCGGTGAATCTCCGAAAACATCAGCAACCCCGACCGCTTTTACCATCAAGATTGACCCGGTCAAGTTCAATCTTGCCACAAAACCCGAGGGTACCGTTTATGTGCAGCTTGAATCACTCAAGCAGAAGCTCACCAAACTCTCTTCGAACGTTGAAAACAACCTGATGCTCTCCATTCGGGCATCAACCAAGAAGAACGTTGAGCTTGCCTCATCAGCGTTCAAGTTTGATGAAGAGTATATTCGTAAAGGGAAGTTTGAAGTGGAATATCTTACTCTAGCCTACGCGACATTCCAGAATCTCGGTGAAGGGGATATCAAGTCGGTTAAAGATGCCCGAATGATACTCAGGGAACTTGAGAAAATTGCGCAGATAGCACTCAATATTGCGGATAAAGCCGAATATGTAGAGTTTGCAAATGTGCAGGAGCTGCATAAGGATGAGTACGGTCTGAAACCGATGGGCGACATTACCGCAGAAATGATCAAGAAGTCCGTGGAGGCTTTCGTAAGCGGAAATGCAAAGCATGCCAGTGAAACGCTGGTGATGATGAATGAGATCCAGTCACTTTACGATAGTGCGGTGGCGAAGATAAAGGCATCGGTGAATGATCAGAATATCACCAATCTTACCGGTATCCTTTCCGTTATTGAGCATGTCAAGGCGGCAGCAGATATCTCCTGTTCCATAGCAACCCATTTCTGTTGAGCTGATGCCGGTTAAAGCTTTTTTCCTCCGGCTTCCCTCTGGCGGATTTATCGATTGATTGTGATAAAAAAAGCGAACCGTAGTTCGCTTTTTNTTATTTGAAAATCAAAAGAGATGATAGTATTTCCTGAATTTACGGGGCTTGTAAAGCTTTCGTTACGAAACGTATGCCGATCTTGCCCATGACCATCTGATGAATTCTGAACAATGAAGAATGTTCGATCAACAGCCGGAAGGCTGATGAAAAACAAGCCGCTTTCTGTTTTTCTGTTTCTTCTGCTGCTCCTTGCTCTTTTTGTATTTATGCAGCGCCGTGAGCCCAAAAAAGTGGAGTCAAAGCTTTTTTTTGACCGTATTCCTGTTTCGGTAACCCGGAATTTCCAAAGCGGCTCTCAGAGACAGCCTGAGCATGACCGGTACGGTTGAAGCAATCAGGGAAGCGGATATTTTTTCGGAAACGGGGGGACTGGTAAAAAGGGTTTCTGCTGAACCCGGAGCACAAAAAAAGATCGGTGAAGGACTTTTTCAGATTGATGATGAGCTTGCCTCTGCCCGCCACAAGCAGGCAGAGCTGAACTACAGGCAGGCGAAAAAAAATGTTGAGCGATACACTACCCTCTACCGTGAAGGTGCGGTTGCTCTTTCCGCCCTGGAAGCGGTGCAGCTTCAGTGTGAAGGTGCTGAAGCCGAGTTTGTGGCGGCCAGCCGGAAATTCAGCAACTCAAGGATCAAGGCCCCTTTTTCAGGCGTTGTAAGTTCGCGTTTTGTTGAACAGGGTGAGCTGGTGCATGAGGGGATGAAGGTTGCCCATATGGTTGATCTGTCGAGTGTCAAGATCATTGTTTTTGTCTCTGAACGCGATATCATCAAGTTCACTCCGGGAGTTGCTTTAACGGTAACCTCCGATCTCTATCCGGCTGAGCGTTTCAGCGGCAGAGTAGGTTCGGTAAGTGACAAAGCGGGACGTGATCACACCTACAGGGTAGAGGTGGTGCTGAAGAACAGTGAAAAATCCGGTTTCCGTTCAGGAATGTTTGCCCGGGTGCTCTATCGTGGCGACGGCATGCGCGAAGCGCTCCTGGTTCCCCGAGCAGCTCTTCTTACCGGCATCCGTAATCCTGAGGTTTTTGTGGTACGCAACGGCAAAGCTTTTTTGAGGAAAATTGTCGCCGGTCTTGAGCTGCAGAAGAGCGTAGAGGTTGTCAGCGGACTTGAGGAGGGTGACAGTGTGGTGATCAGCGGTCAGGATGAGCTGCGCGACGGATTCGATGTGACGGTTATCACCGGGAAGAAGACCACTCCTCGCAAATGACACTGACTGAACTTTCCATAAAACGGCCGACACTCATTGTCGTGCTCTTCAGTGTGCTCGGTATTCTCGGCCTTTTCAGCTACCGTCAGCTTCAGTATGAGCTGTTGCCGAAAATGACTCCGCCGGTTGTTACGGTTTCAATCCGCTATCCCGGGGCCTCCCCCGGCGAGGTTGAGACATCGCTGACAAAGCCGGTTGAAGAGGCGGTTTCGGCAATTGAAAAAATCTCCTCTATTACATCGACTTCGTCTGACGGCCTCTCGATTGTTGCCATTGAGTTTTCCAACTCCGCGGATATCGAGAAGTCGCTGCAGGATGCACAGCGCAAGATCAATGAGGTTCGCGACCGCTTTCCCGGAGAGGCAAAGGCTCCGGTCATTACCCGCTTTGCGCTTGACGAGGTGCCGGTACTGCGTATCGGGGCAACCTCATCCCTGCCGGATACGGAGTTTTATCAACTGCTCAAGGATAATGTCAAGCCTTTGCTTTCAAGTGTTGACGGCGTCGGCCAGGTCTACCTTCTGGGGGGAAGTGAGCGGGAGATCAGGGTAAATATCGATCTTGAAAAGCTTCAGAGTTACAGTCTGACGGTTCCCGATGTTCTCAAGGAGGTCGGAAAGGCCAATCTTGATTTTCCGACCGGAAAAATTGATGATCGTGACAAGCAGTTTGTTGTCAGGCTTGCCGGCAAGTTTACCACTATTGAAGAGCTTCAGGCTCTTGCCCTGCGCTCTTCGGCCACAGCCGGAACGGTTTATTTGCGTGATGTGGCGGAAGTCGAGGACGGGTTCAAGGAGATCACCTCACTGACAAGGGTGAACGGCCGCAGTGCGGTCGGTATCGTTATCATGAAGCAGAGTGATGCCAACACGGTTGACGTAAGCCGTCTTACCAGAGTTGCACTCTCCCGCCTTGAAACCCTTTACAAGGACAGGAACCTCTCGTTTGATATTGCCCAGGATGCGTCAACTTTCACGCTTGAAGCGGTAACGGCGGTGCAGCATGACCTCTTTCTTGCCGTGCTGCTTGTCGCACTCGTTATGCTGCTCTTTCTGCACAGTCTCAGAAATTCTCTCATTGTGCTGGTCTCGATTCCGACATCGCTTGTCACCACCTTTATCGGTATGTACCTGTTCGACTTCTCCCTGAACCTTATGACCCTGCTCTCTCTTTCGCTGGTGGTCGGGGTGCTGGTTGATGACTCGATTGTGGTGCTTGAAAATATCTACCGCCATCTTGAACGGGGTGAAGAGCCTCGTGAGGCGGCTCTTGCCGGACGAAACGAGATCGGCTTTACAGCACTCTCCATAACCCTGGTTGATGTGGTGGTGTTTCTTCCGCTCTCTCTGGTCAGCGGGATTGTCGGCAATATCCTGCGTGAGTTCTCGATTGTCATGGTGATCTCCACACTGGTCAGTCTGCTTGTCTCCTTTACCCTGACTCCGCTTCTGGCCTCCAGATTCTCAAAAGTTGAAAAATATTCCGGTAAAAATCTGCTCGAACGTTTTGCCATCGGTTTTGAACGGAATTTTCAACGCATGCGCGAAACCTATCTGAAGACGCTTCAATGGAGTCTGAAACATCCATTGAAAGTTATGCTCTCTTCTATAGCACTGCTTTTTGCCTCGTTCAGTCTTCTGGCACTGGGCCTCATCGGCGGGGAGTTCATGTCGGTCTCCGATCGTGGAGAGTTTTCAGTGAAACTGGAGCTTGAACCGGGCACAAGGCTTGAAGATACCAATCGCCTGACCCGTATGGTTGAGCGCCGTCTCTCTCAGATGCCGGAGGTGCAGAAGCTTCTGGTGACGGTCGGAGCATCGACTGAAGGCTTTTTCAACCAGAGCGCCGACAATATTTCGGAACTCAATGTAAGGCTCTCCTCCAAGGAGGAACGGTCGAGTTCAACCAATGAGATTATGCAGAAAATCCGTGTCGGCCTGAAAGATATACCCGGACTCAAGACAAGCATCAATCCTATCGGTATTTTCGGAACCGCAAATGAGACACCGGTTATTGTCATTATCAGCGGCCCCTTGAGGGCGCAGGTGACGCGTGTGGCTGAAGCTCTCAGAGACAGCGTGAAAACCATTCCCGGAACTGCTGATGTCAAGTTGACCTCATCACCCGGCAGTCCTGAAATGCGTGTTGTCGTTGATCGGGAAAAAATGGCCTCTTTCGGTCTCTCCATTGCCGATGTCGGAGCTGCACTTCGCACAGCCTATGCCGGAGACGAGGCGGGAAAATACCGCGAAGGGGAGAGTGAGTACGATATCAGGGTTATTCTTGACAAGTATTACCGGCAGGATACCGGAACGCTTTCCGAGATCACCTTTCGCACCCCGCAGGGAGAGATGGTTCGTCTCGGCCAGTTTGTCTCCTTCGAGCAGGATCGGGGTTATACCATTCTTCAGCGTAAAGACCGTAACAATGCCGTCTGGGTAAAGGCCCAGGTTATCGGCCGACCGGTAGGCAGTGTAGGGCAGGATATTGAGCGGGTTCTCGGCAATATGAAAAAACGAGGAATCATGCCCTCTACGGTAAGCCACGCCTATGAATCGGACCTGAAACGGCAGGGTGAGTCTTTTACCACCATGCTGCTCTCATTTATGGTTGCCATCATCTTTGTCTATCTCATCATGGTAGCTCTTTATGACTCCTACGCCTGGCCGATGGTCGTGATGTTCTCCATTCCACTTGCCATTATCGGCGCTCTTTTTGCCCTTGCCATCACCGGTAAATCGCTCAGTATATTCACCATACTCGGCATCATCATGCTGGTCGGTCTTGTGGGAAAAAATGCCATTCTGCTGGTTGATTTCATCAACAAGTTCCGACTTGAGGGGATGGAGATGCATGAAGCGATCATTGAATCGGCAAAAGAGCGACTGCGGCCGATTCTCATGACCACCCTGACGCTTATTTTCGGGCTGCTGCCGATTGCACTCTCGGGCAGCTCGGGTTCCGAGTGGAAGTCAGGTCTTGCCGTTGCCCTTGTCGGCGGACTTGCCAGTTCGATGTTTCTCACGCTGCTTGTTATTCCGGTTGTCTACGTCTGGTTTGACAGGCTGCTTCAGAAGATTTCCGCCTTACGGCACAAACCCCAAGTCAAGTGAAGAGATTATTTTCAAACCAGACTCCTGCTCTTCTGATCTGCCGGGCAGCGCTCTCCTTTTCCTGGATCTATCAGGAGCTGTGCCTAAACTACTCTTTTGCAGCAGCGGCGAAACCGAACTTCTTGGCCACATTATTCCTGTCTATGCATGGGCATGCCTTGCTGTTACCTGGATGGGTGTTGCTGAAATTGCCTTCGGAGTGCTCCTGCTTGTTGCCCGGCGAGGTTGGGTCTTTTGGCTCAATGTGCTAACTTTAAGCGGACTGCTTCTTTTTGTCGCCCTGTTTGAACCCGGTATGTTTACCCTGCCGTTCAATCCCCTGACGCTTAATACGGCCTTGATTGCCCTGTCGATCATTGCTGTGATGGAATTGAAAAAATTAAACTCAGGAGTCTGAATGAAGCCGAATGATTTTGATGGTCAGTTGAGCACTATCGCCAGGCTCTTTCTTTCGGTATCCGTAACTGTTGTCACGGTTGCTGCTTTTATTGGAGCAGCAGGGGCCTGGACAGGCAATCTCTTTCTTTTGAAGCTGCATCCCTATCTGTTCTTTATCGGTTTCGGCAACTCGGCCATACTGCTGCTCAACAGGTATCTGACCTCAGCCATCTATCCGGAACTTGCTGTTGACCCTCAAAAGCAGCTGCGCTATCTCTTTGCTGTTCTCTCCTCGCTCGGGCTGATTACGCTTGCGCTCTTTATGGATTGGCCTCTTTTGAAGGCATTTACCGGCCTTTTACTCATCATTGTTGTTTCGGGTCCTCTCCGGGAGATTTTTACCACGCTTTCTGTGGCAAAAATCTGGAAGGAGGTCTCGGTTCGATATTATATCTTTGATGTTCTTTTTCTGCTTGTAGCCAATCTCGGGCTCTTTACGCTCGGTCTTAAAGAGGCCTTTCCCGATTCGGGAATTATTCCTTTTTTTGTGACCCAGTCATCATATTTTCTCGGCTCCTCCTTTCCGCTCAGTATCAGTGTGATGGGCTTTCTCTATACCTATGCCTGGAGCCGTTCGTCAAAAAAGGAGCTGATCAAGCGGTTGTTCAGTATCTGGTTTTATGTTTTCGTTGGTGGCGTTCTCTTTTTTCTGATTGTTATTCTTGCGGAATCCTATCTGGCAATGATGCTCATCAGCCATCTTCTGCTGCTCGGCGTCATGGCGCTTCTCGGAAGTTTTGCCCTCTATCTCCATAACTTTTTCAAAAAGAACTTTCACCATCCGGCACTCGCTTTTCTGTTGAGCGGCCTTTCGCTTCTCTTTGCAACAAGCGCTTTCGGAATCATGAATATCTTCTTCATGAAGGGGATTCATTTCGGCACCAAACCCCCGATTCCTCTCGACCGAATGTGGATTTATCACTCGCATACCCATGCCGCTCTGCTCGGATGGATCACCTTTTCATTTACCGGTATACTCTACATTGTCCTGCCGGCCATTGTACGCCGGAACTCGCTTGAAACGCTTCGAAGCGAGCTTGCTCTCTCCTCACTCCTTTCGCAACTCACCATGCAGCGGGCATTTAAACAGCTTACGGTGATGATGCTCTCGGCAATTGCGGTACTGCTCGCGTTTTTTCTCGAAAACAACATCCTGCTCGGCGCAGCCGGTTTTGTTTTCGGAATGTCAGTCTACTATCTCAGGATTAATCTCAACCGGGAACTCGACCGGCAGGCATAACATGCAGCCGGTTTGCCTCACTTCCCGGAGCACAGATACCGGCGGCATGTAACGATTGTTCAACTGGAGGATATTGCTCTATGGTATTTATACCCCGGCCATATGTCACGGTAGCCATACCGATGTACAATAATGGACGTTTTATCAGAGAAACAATCAATTCGGTACTGGCTCAGACCTTTACCGATTTTGAGCTCCTGATCTACGATGACCAATCTACCGATGACTCATACGAGATTGCATCGTCATTCATGGACAGACGCATCAGGCTCTACCGCAATGAGGAGAACCTCGGTCCGGAGGGTAACTGGAACAAGGCGATCAGCAATGTACGGGGCAGGTATGTCAAGCTGCTCTGCGGTGACGACATTCTTTTTCCGCACTGTCTTGAAAAACAGGTTGCTGCCTTTGATGAACCGCTGAACAGGGGCGTGAGTCTTGTGAGCAGCCAGAGGACCATCATTGATCCCGAAAGCAAGACCCTTATTAAAAAGCTCAATTTTATTGATGCAGGACGCAAGGATCCTGTTGAAGTGATCCGCAAAATTGTCCGCATGGGGACCAACATCATCGGAGAGCCTGTCTGCGGACTTTATCCTGCCGAACTGATTGAAAAAACAAGAGGGTACAGCGCGATTGTTCCCTATACCATCGATCTTGATTTCTGGATACAACTGCTTAAACATGGTGATCTTCTTGTTATAGATGAACCGTTGTGTGCATTTCGCATCTCAAACCTCTCCTGTTCGTCAAAGATAGGGGAGCTTCGCTATCAGCAGTTTCTGGAGTTTATGGTACAGGTGGCCTCTGATGAGAGTCATGAGGTTACCGATCTTGATCTCTTTATCGGCAAAATCAACTGCGCGGTACAGTCGATGACCAGCTTTATGGGATTCAGACTTTTTGCCGCGCCATCTTCCGAACGGAAATCCATGACGGTTCCGTCGTAATGCAGCATAAGGGAGGGCCCATGCGGCTGACAGGGAAAATTTCGCTCATAACCGGCGCAGCAGGGGGAATCGGAAGGGCTGCGGCACTCTGTTTTGCCGCTGAAGGAGCCATTGTGATTGCCTCCGACATCAACACGGCCGGATGCGATGAAACACTTGCTCTTCTTGAACTTGCCGGGGGAAGCGGGATGTCGGTGAGGGCCGATATGATGCATGAGGAGGAGATTTGCGAACTCTACGGCAGGATTCTGGAACGCTATGGGAAAATCGATATTGTGGTCAACATTGCCGGAGGGGACTGTGAGCCTGCGGCTGATGCTACCGGAATCGATTATCTGAAGATGAGTGCCAATCTTGACCTGAACCTGAAGTCCTGCATCATCTCCTGCCGGGAGGCCGCCCGCATGATGAAGAGTCAGGGTTCCGGCCGGATCGTGAATATGAGTTCGCTCGTATACCGTGGCAGTCCGAACCAGTTCTCCTACTCTGCGGCCAAGGGAGGGATCTATGCCTTTACCCGTTCGCTTGCCATGTCGCTCGGACAGTACGGCATAACCGTCAATGCACTTGCGCCAGCCCTTGTCGAGGTGCCTGCATTTGTTGCGGCTCTCGGGCCGGAACGCTGGGAGATGCTCAAGAGGGAGTGTGCAATGCGTTACCCGCTCGGCCGGGTTGCAACACCGGATGATGTTGCCCGCTGTGCGCTTTTTCTTGCCTCCGATGATGCTGCATTTATTACCGGTCAGATCATCGAGATTTCCGGAGGCGCGAGACTCTGAAACTTCCGGAACAGGGAAAAACCGCCAATTCTCATATTTTATTGATATCTGCCCTTTATTTATGCGTTTAAGAGTTTCAAAACGTCTCTTTTTCTTGTGATTATGTTTATGTAGTGCGTATATTGAGAGTAAATGAGATGCGGCGCATTGCTCTTTTTTTTGCTGCTGAATCCCTGTTTCTGTTTCAAACGTGAAGTATCGTTTCCCTCAACCAGAATACCATCAGTCATGAAGCCGATTCGCATTAATAACTACTGTTTTGACCGTATCCATGCATGGATACAGTATGACTGGCAGATCCCCCAGTTCATGGAGGTGGTCATCGAAGTTTTTTATCCTGAAAACCGCAAAGCAGAAGGCCTTGTCATGTTCAACCACGGCTTCCTGATCGGCAACGACCTGCTCTTTTATCCAAAAAAAATTATCGGTGCCTTCACTGATGACAATCCGCTTTTCGGTATCAATCCTTCAGCCTACTACAATTACTCCTCGGCAATTGTTGAAAAAAACTGGGCCATGGCCTTTGTTACCACCTCGCATATGCAGTTTGAAGGGGTTCCCTGGATTGATATAGGCGGCAATCCGAGAGTCGGACAGGAGGCCTATGCTGCAGCCTCCTATCTCATCAAGTATGGTGCTACCGATTTTTTCTTCCGGCAGGAAGAGAAAAACCGGGGGCTTGAAATTTTTGATCCAAATGCGGCCGAAAAAAACCGGTTCATGAAGCCGGGATGTAATAATGTGATTTTTGCCGGTCACTCAGTAGGCGGTGCGCATGCACAGGCAGCAGCCTGCGGCTTTGAGACACTGCAGGAGCTTGGAAGAAAATCATACCGGTTATTCGATCCGGTGATTTTTGATCGTGAGTTTTTACCGGAATACACGGAACGGATGTCAAAATGGCAGCCGCACGAGAGGGCTAATCCGGTAGGACTTTTGCAGCTTTCACCGGTTGACCAGAAAATCCTTCCTCCGTTGATTCCCGGTATGCAGCCATACCGCGAAGCTCTTGCTGCAAAAAAGCTCCCGATTCTGATGATTGTCGGCCAGTATGACTGTGCCTGCCTCAACAGTAAAAACTCCAACCCTCCCGCATGGTCTGCTACTCCGGGTGACACCAATACCCAGTTCGCTCAGCTTGCACCAGAGGGGAGCAACTCCTGGGCAGTGGTTGCCAATGTTGCTCGCGGCAGTCACAGTGGCTACCTGACTGAAAACAGCGAGTTGTGCGCTCTGGCTGACTCTGCGAAAAACTGTCCTGCCGGTGTTGGAAAAGATACCTACAAGTCATGCGGAGAGGAGAGCCTCTTTGTCAATGCCCTGCTGAAGGAGTTCATCAATATCTATCCTTCGGAAGGCGGCTTTCAGGGGGAGTTCTGCGACTGGATCAAGAGCGACTGCATACAATGGCTTAACCGCGAAAATCCCATTGGCAGCCTCAATCTGCTGCCAATGAATGGCGGGGGATATATCGATTATGCAGGCAAGTCCACCCGCTGCAAGCCGTAACCGTTCAGCGCTTTCATAGCGAAGAATGCGCCCTTTATTCGCCCGGAACAGGAGAAGTGTTCCGGGCGTTTTGTTTCCGTTCATCCACTTGAGCATTTGCAACTGCCCAGGAGATATTTTTTTCGGAATGTTCAACCTTTGAATGCGGTTTATTACCTTAAGGGACTGCTGTTGATTGTCGCGAGTGATGATCAATTGAACTATCGGTTTTATTGAGATTTCAACCCCTGTTATGCTGCGTCACCTCTTTCTGCCTGAAATCTGCATGGAAGAAAATCCGGAAACCATGATCGGGTTTCGGGATCAGCCGATGCAGGGGAACATTTTTTCTTTCTATCCATGACCTTAATGACAGGCCCTGAATCAGTGATTGCCGCCATAACTGCCCCGCGTGAAATCCCGTTCAACTATACCTCTGCCGGTGACCGGCAGGCGATCTCCTTTCTTATGGGTCCGGAGATTGTACGACTGCTTGATGAACTGCGCGAACGGCGGGTGACCGGGCGCTCTGCACGGTTGATGATGGGCATTATCGGCGAAATTCTTATTCACCGGCGCAACCCCTTTCTTTTTCAGGAGCTGGTAGACTCTCCAACCCGTCGCCGGCGGCTTTTTGAACGGGCATTCCAGGAGCTCGACACGATTGCCGGCTCTGCCAACGGCGAGACAAGGGTGACGGTTATTGTTGCCGCAGTACGGGAGCAGCTTGAGCGATTCCGTTCGGCTGTCAAAAAAACTCCGGAGCTTCGCCGCCGCCTGAAGCGCGAACTCGGCGCGGTTGTCGGTCCCGGAAATGTGCTTTTTGATCCCTTCTCCCTTGCTGCCCATGCAACTGATGCCACGGACTGGCGACTTCATCTGCCGTCAGCGGTTGTGACTCCTGACGAGGAGTCACAGGTTGCTCCGCTGATTACGGCTATTGCCGGTATGGGACTCAACATTATCCCCAGGGGGGCCGGTACAGGCCTGACCGGCGGGGCTGTACCGCTCCGCTCCCGCTGCGTGATTATCAATATGGAAAAACTTAACCGGATCAGGGGGATTTCGGTTCGCGACTTTACGCTTGACAACGGTATGTCGGCAGAGGCTTCGGTGATTGAGGTCGAGGCCGGTGTGGTTACTGAAAAAGCGATGGAGGAGGCTGATGAGCATGGCCTTGTTTTTGCTACCGACCCGACCAGCGAGTGGTCCTGTACGGTGGGCGGCAACATTGCTGAGAATGCCGGCGGGAAGATGGCTGTTCGCTGGGGTACCTGCATCGACAATCTGCTTGAGTGGAGGATGGCCATGCCCTCAGGCGAGAACTGGACGGTAAAACGGGTCGATCACCGGCTGCGTAAAATTCTGCATGAAGACCGGGTCACTTTTGAGGTGTGGAGCGATTCGGGCACACAGCTTGAATGTATTGAACTGCTCGGTACCGATATCCGTAAAAAAGGGTTGTGGAAGGATATTACCAACAAGGCGCTCGGTGGTGTTCCCGGTCTTCAGAAGGAGGGAACCGATGGAGTCATCACCTCTGCTGTTTTTGTGCTTTATCCCAGGTATCCCGAAAAAAAGACGCTCTGTCTGGAGTTCTTCGGGCCTGATATGGATGAAGCCAGCCGGGTTATTGTTGAGCTCTCGAAAATATTCCCGCTGCTTTCCGAGAATCGCGAAGCTCTGCTTGCCCTTGAGCATTTTGATGATGAGTATATCCGTGCTATCGACTACAAGGTCAAGGCCCCGAGAGCACAGACTCCCAAAGCAGTGCTGCTCATTGATATTGCCGGCAACAGCCCCGAAGAGGTGAAGAGCGGAGTTTCGCGGGTGGAGAGTCTGCTTGAGCACCATCCCAATACCCTTATGTTTGAAGCCGGGGACAGTGCCGAAGCGGTACGGTTCTGGGCGGATCGCAAAAAGCTCGGAGCCATTGCCCGGCGGACCAATGCCTTCAAGCTCAACGAGGACATTGTTATTCCCCTTGAAGCGCTTGCGGAATTTTCACGATTTATCGATGAGCTCAATATTGCCGAAGAGCGGTATGCACAACGACGGTTTGTCAAACGGGCCGCTGAAATTCTTTCGACGTCGAAGGTCAAGGATGATGATAGCCGGTTTGCCTCCAAGATTCCGGCAGGAGTGGAACTCTGTGGTTTGTTTGACGAAAAGATTGGTTCACTTTCGCCTGAAGCCCTGCGCATGCATACGATCATCGATGAGCTCCGCAGGGAGCTCGGCGAGCTGGTACAGGGCTATCCTGATATTGAATCCGCTCTGGATGGAGCATACCATCAGGTGCGGGACCGCCGTATTGTGCTGGCTACACACATGCATGCCGGTGACGGCAATGTTCATGTCAATGTGCCGGTTCTCTCCAACGATCGCCCCATGCTTGAGCGGGCGGACAAGGTGATTGACCGGGTTATGGAAAAAGTGGTTGCGCTGGGAGGCGTTGTTTCCGGCGAGCACGGTATCGGTGTTACCAAGCTTAAATACCTTGACAAGGCTATTGTCGAGGAGCTTAGAGCGTATCGTCTCAAGGTTGATCCGAAGGGGATGATGAACCCCGGTAAACTTGACGATTTTGAGGCACTTGAGCACATTTTTACCCCCTCCTTCAATCTGCTTGAACTTGAGGCGCATATTCTCAAACGGGCACAGATCGAGGAGCTTTCAAAGAAGGTCAACTACTGTATCCGGTGCGGCAAGTGCAAGACCGACTGCTGCGTCTACTATCCGGCAAGGGGGATGTTCTATCACCCGCGCAACAAGAATCTGGCGATAGGTTCGCTTATCGAAGCGCTGCTTTTTGACGCCCAGCGCGAGCGTACAACCGATTTTGATCTGCTGAAATGGCTTGAAGAGATTGCCGATCACTGCACGATCTGTCACAAATGCCTCAAACCCTGTCCGGTGGATATCGATACCGGCGAGGTTTCGGTGCTCGAACGGGAAATTCTTTCGGAGTGGGGTTTCAAACACTCCTCACCGGTCACGGAATTGACCCTGAGCTATCTTAACAGCCGCTCACCGGCATTTAACTCGCTCTTCCGTAAAACGGTGCTCCGCGCAGGCGGAATGGCCCAGCGGGCCGCGCACAGACTCTCTGCACCGCTTCAGCCGGAAAATGACCCTCCGGCACTCTATCCGCTCAGACTGCTTCGTTCTGCCGTGCCTCCTGTGCCGGAAGATACCCTGCGTGACCTTCTTCCTGAGTGCGGCCCCGACCAGGTACTTGTTTTTGAACCGGCGGGTGAGGTGAAAGGCAATATATTCTACTTTCCGGGATGCGGTTCCGAACGTCTGAACTCCACCATCTCGATGGCGGCCATTCATCTTCTGCTTGAGCTCGGCACAAGGGTGGTGCTTCCTCCTCCATTCCTCTGCTGCGGTTTTCCTGCGCATGTCAATGCCAAGAGCGACCAGTATTCGAGTATGGTACTTCGCAACACCGTGCTCTTCAGCCAGATCCGGGAGATGTTCTCCTACCTTGACTTTGATGCCTGTGTGGTTACCTGCGGCACCTGTATGGAGGGGCTTGATGCTATTGAAACCGGCAAGCTCTTTGGCGGCAAAATTATCGATGTTGCCGCCTACGGCATTGAAAAAGGATTGAAACTTGATGCACAGGGTGAGTATCTCTACCACGCTCCCTGTCATGACTCTCTTAACGGCAAGGCTGCAGAGACCCTTGGAGCAATTGGTGGTTTCAGCAGAGTGACTCCGGTGCCTCACTGCTGTTCGGAGGCCGGTACGCTCTCGCTCTCACGGCCCGACATTACCGATTCCATGCTGCATCGCAAAAGGGATGCCATTCAGGAGACGAGGGAGCACACGGCGAGCACGATCATTCTGACCAACTGTCCCTCCTGTGTGCAGGGGCTTGGCCGGAATCTTGACCTTGGAATAGAGCCGCTCCATATTGTGGTTGCACTGGCCGAAAAACTATCCGGTCCGGGTTGGCGTGACCTTATGCTGAACCAGGCCTCCAAAGCCTCCAGGGTGACGTTTTAACAGAACGTGACAGCCACGGTTATTATCGGGTGCCGCCCGACGCCGTAATCGGGTTTCGGAACAAACAGATGAGATCCACTTACCGGAGCTGAATATGATTGTTATGGTCTGGCATTCACTCTCTGCTGAAGAGACGCAACAAAAACTCGCATCAACTTCCGAGGGGCTCAGCTCCATTGAGGCGGTTTCACGGCTCGGCATATACGGACCGAACCGGATTGAGGCCGAGCGCAGGGCAGGAGCCTGGAAGCTCCTTCTTGATCAGTTCCGCAATGTGCTGATTATCACCCTTCTCATTGCAACACTTCTCTCCGCCTTTCTCGGTCACACGCTTGAGGCTGTAGCCATTGCTGTTATTGTTCTTTTTGCCGTGCTGCTCGGCTTTATACAGGAGTTCAAGGCAGAGAAAGCCATTGAGGCGCTTCGCCAGATGGCGGCTCCGCTGGCCAGAGTTCGACGTGACGGAAAGGAGGTTACCGTCAATGCTGTCGATCTGGTTCCCGGTGATCTCCTGATGCTTGCTGCCGGAGACCGGGTTCCGGCAGACGCGAGGCTGCTGCAAGCGCTCAACCTGCGTGCCGATGAGGCTTCACTGACAGGGGAGTCACTTCCTTCTGAAAAAGAGGCCGCCGCTATTCTCCCTGAAGCTGCAGGCCCCGGTGACCGGCGCAATATGGTTTTTGCCGGCACCTCAATCAGTTACGGGCGTGCCACCGCTGTGGTGGTCTCAACCGGTATGCAGACCGAGTTCGGCAGGATTGCCGCCATGCTGCAGCAGGTTGAGAGCGAAAAAACGCCCCTTCAGAAAAATCTTGACAAGGTCGGTTCGGCGCTTGCCCGTGCCGCTTTTGTTATTGTGCTGGTGATTGTTGCGCTCGGTGTTTTTCGCGGCCAGTCATTTATCGAGATGCTTATTTTCGGCATTGCCCTTGCCGTAGCCGTTGTACCCGAGGCGCTCCCTGCTGTTGTCACCATCTCCCTTGCCCTCGGCGTACAGCGGATGGTGAAGCGCCATGCCCTCATGCGCCGCCTCTCCGCGGTTGAAACCCTTGGCAGCACAACCGTTATCTGTTCCGATAAAACCGGTACCCTCACCCGTGACGAGATGACGGTACGGGTGCTCTATACCTCCGGTACCCTCATTGAGGTAAGCGGTTCGGGTTATAATCCGGAAGGTTCCTTCACGGTTCCCGGAGGAAAACCCCTTCCTGAAAGCCTGCATGAGCTGCTTTTAGCTGGCGTACTCTGCAACGATGCCCGGATGGTGAAAGAGAGTGAAGGGGGGTGGACGGTCGCGGGTGATCCGACCGAAGGCGCACTGCTTGTTCTGGCCCGGAAGGCCGGATTGCAGGAGGATCAGCTTCAGATCGAGCATGAACGGCTTGATGAGCAGCCCTTCTCTTCTGAAACCAAACGGATGATGACCACCAATCGGGACGGCGATTCAGTCAAAACCATTGCCAAGGGGGCGCCGGAGGTTCTGCTCGATCTTTGCACTCATGTTCGTATCGCTGAAGGTGTTCAGGAGCTGGATGAGGTGAAAAAATCGGCACTCCTTCTTGAAGCGGACGGGCTCGGCAGAAAGGCGCTTCGGGTGCTTGCTCTTGCTGTGAAACCCGGAGCTGCATTTGATGGTGCTGCCACAGGGATGACCTTTCTTGGTTTTGCAGGCATGATCGATCCACCGAGAGCTGAAGCTGCTGAAGCCGTCCGGCAGTGTATTGCCGCGGGTATCCGTCCGGTCATGATTACCGGAGACCACCCGCTGACAGCCGAAGCTATTGCCGGTGAACTCGGGATTCTCGCCGACGGCAGGGTAGTGACCGGCATGATGCTTCAGGGGATGAGTGACGAAGAGCTCTCCCGTTCGGCCGGTTCGATATCGGTCTTTGCGCGTGTGGCGCCCGAACACAAACTCCGCATTGTTGAAGCTTTGCAGAAAAACGGAGAGGTTGTGGCCATGACCGGTGACGGGGTGAACGATGCTCCCGCCCTCAAGAGAGCCGATATCGGCATCTCCATGGGCATTACCGGTACCGATGTTTCAAAGGAGGCATCGGCCATGATGCTCACCGATGACAACTTTGCCTCCATTGTTGCCGCCGTTGAAGAGGGGCGGGGGATTTACGACAACATCAAGAAGTATCTGACCTATCTGCTCTCCTCCAATATCGGCGAGCTCGGCCTGATGGCTTTTGCCACCCTGATGGGTATTCCTCTCCCCCTTACCGCCGTGCAGATTCTCTATGTCAATCTTGCCACTGACGGGTTGCCGGCCCTTGCTCTTGCCGTTGACCCGGCTGAAGAGGGTATCATGCTCCGTCGGCCTACCGATCCCAAAAAGGGGATATTTACCCGCCCGGTGCTTGCCCTGATGCTCACGGGCGGTATCTGGTCAACCATAGTCAATATCTCGCTCTTTCAGTGGGCGATGGCTTCCGGTCGATCGCTTCAGGAGGCCATGACCATGACCTTTGTCTCCCTTGTCCTGATCCAGTTTTTCAAGGCCTATAACTTCCGTTCCGAAACAAAATCGATCCTGCATCGTCCCTTCGCCAACAAATGGCTCAACATCGCCATCCTCTGGGAGCTGGTGATGCTTGCTGCCATCATTTTCATTCCGGTACTCCGCAAACCCTTCGGCACCTTCCTGCTCACCGGCGAAGACTGGCTCATTGTGATCTCTTCGGCCGCGACGGTTGTGCCTGTCATTGAACTCCTCAAATGGTTTTTGCGCAAGGGATTATTCAGGTGATTTCGCTCTTGAGTCAAGGGTTTAATGCGGCGAAAAAGTCCGAAACCACCAGGTTGAAGCCGTAGGCAAGTTCGGTATTTTCAACGTCACTTCGGCTGAACCACCGGAGCATCTCTCCTTCATGCAGCACAATTTCCTCAATGTTCAGTTCAGCCTGTTTCAGGAATACATACTCTGTCCGGTCTGAAAAATCATAGGAGCGAAAGAGTGTACACCCCTCAACATTGATCTCAATCTCTTCCATCATCTCCCTTGCAATGCACTCAGCAGGAGTTTCACCCGGCTCTACATGACCACCGGGCAGATCCCACATTCCGGGGTAGGGAATGGTGGGGATGTTATCGCGGAGCATGAGCAGAACCTGTTGCTTGCTGTTATGGAAGATGATACTGGTACCGGTGTGTTTCATGGAGATACAGTTATTTAATCATGATCAGCAAATTCTGCCCTCTTCATCAAGCCGGGGATACGGCGTCCCTTCCTGCCGGAGTTCACGGCTCAGACGCGGATATGCCAGTTCAAAAAGAGTCTGGTGGAATAATCCGGGTTCCATCTGCAAGGAGTCATACATCCCTTTTGCGCTTCTCTGACGCTGGGCTTCAAAAAGAATAAGAGCTGTGGCTACCGAGACATTGAGGGATTCCACCATCCCGAACATGGGAATTGCAATCGTCTGGTCCGCACCATGAAGTGCAGCTTCGGAAATCCCGTCCCATTCGGCACCGACAACAAGGGCGGTCGGCATCGTATAGTCGATGTTTCTGAAGTCCATGCACCCGGCACTGCTGGATGCAACAAGGATCTGCATATTCTGGTCGGAGAGCTTTTTATACACCGTTGCCATCTCATGGTAGAGGTGGAGGGTAGTCCATTTGCTTGCCCCTGCCGCCGCATCCTGCTCTGTATAGATCGATTTACGGTATGAAACCGCATGAAGCTCACCGATACCGACCGTATCGCAGCTCCTGATAATGGCCGAGAGGTTGTGTGCCTTGTTGACATTGTCCATGACAACGGTCAGGTCCGGCTGCCGATGAAGCAGCATGTGCCGGATTTTGCGGAATCGATCAGGAGAGATCATGATGGAAATCTGTAATGAAGAACAAGCAACCCGTTTTTTCGTGTTGCTTCAATTTTATGGATACGCTTCAGTTCCCGACCGGGGGGTGACACTACCCGATCCGACGGGGCCGGTTGCGAGGGTAAAAAAAAATAACTATATCAATAGTAAGTGTTTTAACGGGAATGGTTAGTAAATTTCAAACAATAATAACAGGGGGATAGCCATCAGCATCATCCCTCTTTCGGAACCGTATGAAGGAGAGCGTCGGGTTGGCCGGCGGGTGAAGTGTTCAGTTTCGCGCCGCAAGGATCTGCCTGTAATACTATGAGTATTCATGATAAAAAACATCCCCACCTTGACCGGCTTCTCAAGAAAGCAACGCCGGTAACTCTTGATCCATCATCAAGGGTGCTTATACTGAGTGACTTGCATATGGGCAATGGTGGCAGGCGTGACGAGTTTCGCCGAAATGCCGAACTTGTCAGGACCATGCTTGAGAGCTACTATCTGCCCGAAAAATATAATCTGGTGCTTAACGGTGATATCGAGGAGCTGCTGAAGTTTCCTCTTGACAGCATCGTTTCAGAGTGGAGTGCGTTGTACGATCTCTTTCTGAAGTTTCAGCAAAACGGGTTTTTCTGGAAAATCTACGGAAACCATGATTCGGGTCTGATTGAGGAGCCTGATTACCCGCTTGCTTCATCGATGATTGAATCGCTGAAATTTCATTACGGCGATGAAACACTCCTGCTCTTTCACGGCCATCAGGCTTCGGTACTCTTTTGGGAGACCTACCCGATTGTCAGCCGCTCAATCATCTTTTTCCTTCGCTATATAGCCAAACCTGTGGGTATACGGAATTTTTCAAGCGCCTACAACAGCCGCCGGAGGTTTGCCATAGAGAAGTCAATCTACGAGTTTTCAAACCAGGCCAAGATTGTCTCTATCATCGGCCATACCCATCGTCCCCTCTTTGAATCGCTCTCGAAAGTGGATTTTCTGAACTTTCGTATTGAAGAGCTCTGCCGGGCCTACTCGACAGCCGGGAGTGAAACCCGCGCGACTATCGAAAGAAAAATTGCAGCCCTGAAAACAGAGCTTGCAGCCTGTTACAAGGAGGGTAAAAAAATAGGTCTCCGGAGTGGCCTCTACAATAACCTCACCATTCCCAGTGTCTTCAACTCCGGTTGTGCTATCGGAAAACGGGGCATCACTGCGCTTGAAATCGAAGGGAGCAAGATCAGACTGGTCTACTGGTACAACGGCAAACAGAGCCGGAGATTTACCAGTGATCGCGATAACCGCCCCGTTGAGCTTGGTTCGACCGGTTTTTCACGGGTTGTCCTGAACGAGGACTCGCTTGACTATGTCTTCTCCCGACTCCACCTGCTCGCCTGAGGGAGACCGCTATTAATCTGTTCCGCAATTCGATAGCTTCGTTGGGCGGTGCTCGAAATCCTCATGTACTGCATGTACATTCCGGTTTCTTCGCTCCGTTCGCCTCGCTCTCTAACTGCTCACGACAAATAATAGCGGTGCCCTGAACGCCTCCCACTGCTTCCAGTCACTTTTCAATCAGGGTGATGATATCGTCCGGGTGGGCGGCAAGACTTTTGGCGCCGAACTCGAGCAGTTCGCTTTCGGGACGGAAGCCCCAGAGGACGCCGAGAGGGTAAAATCCGGCTCTTGTGGCGGTCTGCATGTCGATGCCGCTGTCGCCGACGTAGAGGATCTCTGAGGGCTCGGCACCGAGTTCTGCTGCGACAGAAAGGGCGCTTGTCGGGTCCGGTTTTGAGGGTATGCCGTTTCGCTGACCCATCACCACATCAAACTTCCAGTTCCCGAGAAGTTCCTCCGCACAAAGCAGGGTGAATTGATCAGCCTTGTTTGAAAGAATCGCTGTTTTTATTCCCCTCTTTTTCAGGGAGTCAAGCATTTCGGCTATGCCGGGATATGGTCGTGAATTGATGTTCCAGTTGAGTGTATACTCTTCCATAAATTCGGGTAGCAGTCGGTCAATAATATCCACGGTGGCGACACCTTCAGGCAGTGCCTTTCTGACCAGCTCTCTCATGCCGTGGCCGACCAGATAGCGACACTCGTCGATTGAGTGGGTGGGGTAGTTGTGCCGGGCAAGCACCGAGTTGAGTGTTGTGAGCAGATCCGCGAGGGTGTCGAGGAGGGTGCCGTCGAGATCGAATATAACCGCCTTGAACATAGGTTGTTTTCTGTTTATGGAGCGTGATGCCGGGATGGAGTTTTACCTTTTATCCTTTTGTTGCTGTGCAGAGAAATACGGGATACGCTGTTGTTTTTCCCTCACTGCTTTTCTTGTTCATGGTGTAAATCGTGTTGAACGAAATGCCTTGTAAACCCGCAGCTTCCATCATGGCCGTCAGTTCAGTGCGATCAAACCCGTGATGAACCTCTTCGTTCGGGTCGTCATGAAAGTGGCCGTCCTCACGCTCAAGATCGGCAATGGCAATGGAGCCGCCCGGAGCAAGCAGCGTCGCGATACGGCGGAGAAAACCGGCAGTATCTCTGATATGGTGGAGCGTCATGCTGCTGTAGATCAGGTCGAATGATTGTTGCCGCTCAACCGATGCAGAAGGGGAGGAGAGGTCGAGCAGGGCGGTCTCAACATTCAGGAGGCCGAGCGAACGGATTTTTTCCTGAAGAACATGCAGCATCTCCTGTGAGGTGTCGATGGCAGTCAACTGTTTGACGAGTGGGGCTATTGCCATGGAAACAAGCCCGGTTCCGCATCCGGCTTCAAGGGCCTGCATGGTTTTTACGGGAGAACATCTTGCGATGATTGCCTCTGCAACGGCTCCGGCCAGCCCCCTTCGGCGGGGATCACTATCCCACATTGAAGCTTCGGTATTGAATTTTTCAGTGCTGTTCCAGTTACCATTCATAGCGTTGAACATCAGATTTACTATAGGAGGAGGTTCAGGTCGTCCTGTTTTTCACTTACGGGCACCCCTATGCCTTGAAGATGCCCGTGTCGATCCACTCGTTTTTCAAAAGCGACCACCAGTCAATAGCCACCCCTTTCAGCACATACTCATAGGGGAGCCAGCCGTACCCCTCCATACCCCAGCCGCTGCCCCAGGAGTTTCTGATCAGCAGGGCTCCTTTTGTCTCTTTTGCTTCGATGGAGCTGTTTTTAATCCTGATGGAGTCATCATAGCCGACCGCAACAACGGCATGGCCTCCGACAACTTTTTCACCGGCTGCAGGAAACGGTATCATTCCGGATTTTGCTGCCTGTACAACAGAGCTGAATACCGTGAAGCCGAACATTGAGGGGAGACCGGCCGAAAGATTTGATTTGATCGTTTTCAGCAGCTCTTTTTCCCCGATTCCGGGAGCGTCCATTCGGTAGTAGCTTATTGCCTGAAAACTCTGGGCATAGGCGTAGCAGAACGCTGAGGGCTCTTTATCGAAATCAGCAACAACATAGGGGTAGTACTCTTCCGGCGGCACACCGAAAAGGACCAGTGCGCCCATGGTAGAGCGGATAAAAGCCCCGGAATCTCCACGCCATCGGAGCAGGTTTCGAGTGGTCTTGTAGAGGAAAAGCCTGGAGGCATCGGTATGCTTGCCAAAGGCCCGACGTTCAAAATACTCGACGATTCCAATGCCGGCGTGTGCCGTGCAGGAACCAATGGTAAGCTGGTTTTCAACAGGTGAACACCATGGCCGCAAATCTGAGGAAGAAGCAAGAGCGGGAGCAGGTTTTGCTACACCGACCTGTGAAAGCATGCTCTTGACGGAGTTTTTCTGACCCAATTGCTTGAGGTCTGTTGAGACTTTATTATGCTCGGCCGTGTAGTCCCTGAAATCGGGATAGTCCGGCAGCCATCCCATTCCCGGACCTCTGTTTTCTGCTGACTGAACCATAGAGCTCTCTCCGTCTAAGTTGCGTTGCGTGTTTCAGTAAAACATACAATTCATTACCGGCGGGTGTGGTGCATCTCTCTGGAACGGGGAGATGCTCACCTGAACAGTCGGTGTTTTTTTATATCCGGGCGGTTTCTGCTTAAAGCTTTTTTCTGGCCTCAACGATCTGCTTGGCCACCGAGTTAAATGAACAGCTTCCATGTGATTTTTTGGAATTCACACTTGCATCAGCTTTAAGCGCCGGATAGATATCCTCATCAATTGCCTCGGAGAACTCCCTGAATTGTTCAACCGGGATATTCGGCAGGGTGACGCCGGAGGCAATGCTCCAGGTGACGATTTTCCCGGTGATGCGGTGAGCGTCACGGAAAGGAACCTGCTTGCGGACAAGGTATTCTGCGATTTCAGTGGCAAGGCTGAGATCCTCATTGGTGAGTTTGGCCAGCTTCTCCTCCTTGAGGCGGGTATGCTCAAGCAGCCGGGCAAAAATTTCAACACTGCCGAGCGTTGTTTCGGCACTGTCGAATAGCGGCTGTTTGTCCTCCTGCATGTCGCGGTTATAGGAGAGCGGCAGTCCCTTCATGATGGTCAGCATTGCCATGAGATTGCCATAGACCCGGCCGGTTTTACCTCTGACCAGTTCGGCGATATCGGCATTTTTCTTTTGCGGCATAATGGAGGAGCCGGTTGCAAAGGCATCGCTGATCTCAAGATAGCCGAACTCGTACGAGCTCCAGAGAATCAGATCTTCGGCAAACCGGGAGAGGTGCATCATGATGACCGAGCAGGCGGAGATGAACTCGATGACCGTATCGCGATCGCTGACGGCATCAATGCTGTTTGCAAAGAGATCGTCAAAGCCAAGAAGCTCGGCACTGCGCTTTACGTTGAGCGGCAGGGTGCTGCCGGCAAAAGCCGCTGCACCGAGTGGAGAGATATTCACCCGTTTCATCAGGTCACCGAGTCGGTCACGGTCACGGAGAAACATGTTGAAATAAGCAAGGTAGTAATGTCCTGCAGATATGGGTTGGGCCCGCTGCAGGTGAGTATAGCCGAATATGATGGTGTCGCGATGGGTTTCCGCCTTTTCGACAAGTACCTTCAAAAGTCCGCTGATGGCACCCTGAAGCTCCTCAATCTGGCGGCGCATGTAGAGACGGGTATCGGTTGCGACCTGGTCGTTACGGCTTCTTCCCGAGTGGAGTTTGCCGGCTACTGCCCCAATTTTCTCCTTGAGCCGGTTTTCAATAACCGTATGGATATCCTCATCTTCCCACTCCGGAACCAGTGAACCGCTGCTCAGCTCCACTTCAATTTCGCCGAGTCCGGCAATGATCTGTGCAGCATCTCTATCACTGACGATACCCTCTTCAGCAAGCATGGTGACATGGGCAACGGAGCCTCTGATATCCTCACGATAGAGCTTCTTGTCGACATGAACCGAGGAAGAGAAGAGGAGAGCGCCCCGGTCAAAGGGTTCTGAAAATCGGCTCTGCCAGAGTAGTTCTTTATTCTTGCTCATAAGGGTACCAGGTTGAAAATGGGAATGAAACTGCCTGAAAATAATAAAATCAGGGGAAAAAGAGTTCCATTGATGTGTTCAGACCGATATGTTTGAGATAAACCACATCCATTTTCTCATGAGGTTATCCCGCTTCACCGCTGTTATGACATCCTGCTGAAAAGCTTCCTGAACCATGACCCGGTTGCCGGTTTCAGCTCTTTTTTGACCGGAAGCCCCTCTTTTTCCCAACCGGCAATTCCATGCTGCATATTAACCACTCTGGAGTAGCCGTTGTTCACCAGAAAACGGGTCGCTACCATGCCGCGATTTCCTACATGACATGCGATCACGACCTTGCGGTCAACAGGTATCTCCTGAAACCTCGTTTTCAGCTCGCGCAAGGGAATCTGTAAGACATTGGAAACGTCAAAAGATTTTTTTGAAACCTCCTTCGGCTCACGGACATCGACAAGCAGTGCGCCTTTTTTAATCAAGGCAAGAGCTTTAGCGGGGCTGATTTCCTGACTGTTTTTCATCATCTGTTTTTTTGCTGGTTTTGTGTTTTCTGGTTTGGATAGCTTATGGAAACGTTCTGATAAAAGACTTTGTTTTTAAAAGTCAACAAGGGAATCGAAAGAACGTTCTGTCTGTCAACGGTATCGAACTATTCAGTCGGCTTTGATTGAAATAAAATCTCTTGCATATGATAGACATTTTTGTGTAATATACCAGTACGGGGTATGGGTATATTAAAAATAAACGTATACTATCATGGTTGCAACCACGGATTCTATGAAAGATGTGATTATGAGACTGAGAAGGGTTGCCGGTCAGATTGAGGGATTGACAAGGATGATTGAACGCGAAGAGGAGTGCAGTCAGATCATCACGCAGTTCCAGGCCGCCAAGGCAGCTCTTGACAATACCTTTTCGCTGGTCCTTCACCGTAACCTCAAGGGGTGTATGAGTCAAGGTGATTCGGAGAGTGTAGAACAGATTTTAAAACTTATTTCAAAACAGTAATCATCATGAAGGTCTACAAGGCGTTGATCGCTTGTTGTGTTGCGGGCGCTCTCGGCTCTCCGCAACTGGCAGCAGCAGGCGATAAGACAATGAAACTCTCTTTATCCGAAGCCCTTACGATGGCTCGTGAAAACAATTACACCATCAAAGCCGCACGCAGCAAGGTTGACCAGGCTGAGGCAAGAATTGTTCAGAGCCGTCAGTCATATCTGCCGAAAGTAACCTTGTCGGAGACTTTTGTTGTCACCAACGATCCCGGCGCTGCGCTGGTTCTGAAGCTTCAGCAGAATATTGTGCAGCAATCTGATTTTGATCCGGCCAAGCTCAACAATGCCGATGTCATCAACGACTTCAATACCTCCATTCAGGTCATGCAGCCGGTTTACAATGCCGATGCGGCAATTGGCAGAAAGATGGCTTTTACAGCCAAAACTGCCCAGGAGCATATGACCGCCCGAACAGAGGAGTCTATCGGACTTCAGGTTACCAGAGTCTACTACGGTCTTATTCTTGCCCGCAAGAATATTGATGCCATTGAGCAGTCGATCCGGACCATGCAGGCGCACAGCAATGAGGCCGCCAGGGGGTTCAGTGCCGGTTTACTGCCCAAATCAGACAAGCTCTCCACTGATGTGCGCCTCTCCGAGCTGCTTGAGCAGAAAATGATGATGCATGATGAGATCAAAAATGCAACGGATGCGCTGAAGGTGATGCTGCGCCTTGATTCCGGAGTGACAATTGTTCCTACCGGTGATCTTGTTATTGACAGGGTTCTTCCTTCGGGCAGTGATAAAGCGGTTTCCGAAAACCGTTCCGATCTCAAGGCTTACGAAACCTATCAGCAGGTGGCACGCTTGCAGGAGGAGATGATCCGGGCTTCGAAGCGTCCCCGTTTGAATGCATTCCTTCAGACCAACCTGCATAGCGATAATATTTTCAGTGGCGGTTCCAGCTGGGCGCTCGGTATGAATATGCAGTGGAACATTTTTGACGGTATGGCAACCGCAGGTCGTATTCAGGAGGCGAAAGCACAGGAGCGGGAGGCGATGTATAACTATGAAGCGGCAAAGAGCGGCAGTATTGCTGAAGTTGAAAAGTCGATGCGCTCACTGAAAACATCGAGAGCCAGAATCGCCGTTGCCCAGAAATCGCTCGAAGAGGCCAGGGTAAGTCTTGATTATATCAGTTCACAGTTCAAGACCGGTATGGCCATGACCTTTGAACTCCTGATGCGCGAACAGGCCCATACCTACGCCAAAATGAGGCTGAACCAGGCGAAATTCGATTACTGCATGGCCAAAAGCGAGCTGGCATACTACAGGGGAAACTAAACAGCAATCAATATGAGGAGTACGAATAAAAGAGCGATGCGGTTTCTGCTTCCGGTTGCCATTGCCCTGCTTGTGTCGGGGTGCGGCAATCAAGCCGGGACTCATGCAGTAAAAGAACGGGAGCCCGCACCGGTTGCGGTCGGAACGCTTGTACCTGTGCGAACCAGCGGGGAGGCGGGAGGGCGTGAGGTGCTGCTTGTACCGGCCTCTTCGGTTTTCCGTAATGGAGAGCTTGCAGGTGTTCTTGTTGTTGGCAACGATCAGCGGATCACCCGCCGCTGGATCAGGATTGGACGCATCGTAAAAGGCGATGTTGTTGTCCTCGGGGGAGTAGATAAGGGAGAGCTTGTGGTGGGAGAGTATAACCCGGAGCTTGGTGAAGGAGTAACTGTAATAAAGAGTCCGAAAAAGACTGAGGAGGCAGAGAGCAAATGAATGAAGGTATTGCCGGTAAACTTGCAAAACAGTTTATCAATTCAAAAATAACGCCGCTACTGATGGTGGCATCGCTTCTGGTTGGCATTATGGCGACGTTTATGACGCCGCGTGAAGAGGAGCCTCAGATTGTGGTGCCGATGGTTGATCTCTATATACCCTATCCCGGTGCAGCGCCTGCAGAGGTTGAAGCCCGTGTGGCAAAGCCGATTGAGAGGACGCTGACCGAAATTCCCGGAGTCGATTATGTCTACTCCACCTCAATGCCCGACTTTGCTCTGGTGACGGTTCGCTACAAGGTTGGCGAAGATGCCGAGCGCAGTATGGTAAAGCTCTGGTCTACCCTGATGAAAAATATGGACAAGATGCCTCCCGGTGTCCAGTTCCCGCTCATGAAAAAGGTCTCTATCGACGATGTTCCGGTGCTTAATCTCACCTTCTGGAGCAAGACGAAGAGTCCCTATGAGCTTCGTCAGAGTGCAGTAACGGTGGCTGATGAACTGAAAAAAATAAGCAATATCGGTGATGTGGAGATAAAGGGCGGATTGAAGCGCCAGGTGAAGATTGAGCTCAACAAAGCCAAACTTCAGCAATTCAATGTCAGTCCGATGCAGATTGCCCGCCAGATTCAGCAGGGCAACAGCCAGATGACCTCCGGTGATTTCAAGCAGATGAACGAGGAGCTTGTTGTCCGGTCGGGGAAATTTCTTGAAAGCGCTGAAGAGGTCTCCAATATTGTTGTAGGAATCTACGGATCCGCTCCGGTCTATCTGCGTGATGTAGCCACCATTGTTGACGGCCCTGAAGAGGTCAATAACTATAACTTTTTCGGTTGGGCAGCGGCAGCCCCGAAAGGCTCGGTTTCCGGAGAGTATCCTGCAGTGACGCTTACCGTAGCCAAGCGCAAAGGCGGAGATGCCTCGGTACTTGCCGACAAGGTTATGTCGAGGGTCGAAGGGCTCAGAAAGACGGTTATTCCTTCAGGTATAACGGTGACTGAAACACGCAACTATGGCGCAACGGCTTCCGAAAAGGTGTTCACCCTTCTTGAGCACCTGCTCATGGCGGTTGTGGCGGTTACGATTGTTGTCGGCTTTTTCCTTGGATGGCGGGGCGCACTTGTGGTGCTCGCTTCAGTGCCGATCACCTTTGCCCTTACGCTTCTGATCTACTACCTGCTTGATTATTCGCTCAACAGGGTAACCCTCTTTGCGCTGATTTTTGTTACCGGTATCGTTGTTGATGACTCGATCATCATTGCCGAGAACATTCACCGCCACTTCGCCATGAAGCGGCAGCCGAAGCTGCAGGCAGCCATTACCGCCATCAATGAGGTCGGCAACCCGACCATTCTGGCGACCTTTACGGTTATTGCCGCCGTGCTTCCGATGGTCTTTGTTTCAGGCCTCATGGGCCCCTATATGAGTCCTATGCCGATCGGAGCTTCGCTGGCCATGATCTTCTCGCTGCTCGTAGCCCTTATCGCTACCCCATGGCTCTCCTATCGTCTTCTGAAAACCGAAGAGGGTCATCATGAAGAGTACGATATTACCAAAACAGGTTACTACAAGCTCTTCAACAACATCCTCTCCCCCTTTATCGAGAGCAGTTTCAAGAGATGGCTCGCTTTCGGTGTGGTTGGTCTGATGCTGGTCGGAGCCATTGCTCTGGTGCCGCTGAAGGCTGTACAGATGAAGATGCTTCCGTTTGACAACAAGAACGAGTTTCAGGTGGTTATCGATATGCCTGACGGAACCTCGCTTGAGCAGACTGCAAGAGTTGCCAAGGAGGTAGCATCCTACCTGAAAACGGTTCCGGAGGTAGAGAGCTACCAGTACTATGTCGGAACCAATGCGCCGATCAATTTCAACGGTCTTGTCCGTCACTACTACCTTCGCCAGAAGGCAAACATGGCTGACATCCAGGTTAACCTTGTCCATAAGGGAGATCGCAAGGCCCAGAGCCATGATATAGCCAAACGGGTCAGGGCTGATGTCCAGAAGATTGCCCTTCGCTATAACGGCAACGCCAAGATTGTCGAGATTCCTCCAGGACCTCCTGTGCTCTCGACCCTTGTGGCTGAAATTTACGGCCCGTCACAGGAGCAGCAGATAGCACTGGCAAAACAGGTGAAGCAGGTCTTTGAAGAGACTCCCGGTGTTGTTGATGTGGACTTCCTGGTTGAAGAGGACCAGAAGGTCTATAACCTGGTGGTAAACAAGGAGCGTGCAGCGTTCCGCGGTGTCAGTGCCGAACAGATCGCACAGACGCTGCGTATGTCGCTGGCGGGAATGGACGTCGGGGTGCTGCATACCGACAAGCAGCTTGATCCGGTTGCCATTCAGGTAAGGCTTCCGCAGTCAGGAAGAACCTCCCTGCAGGATCTCTCGGGGATATTTGTGCAGTCGCAGGGTATGGGAACCCTGACAACCCGTCTGCGTGCCGGTCAGATGATTCCGCTTTCAGAGCTGGTAACGGTTCAAGAGAAAATTCAGGACAAGAGTATCTATCGCAAGGATCTGCGCAGGGTTGTCTATGTGACCGCCGATGTTGCCGGTGCGACCGAGAGCCCGGTCTATGCGATGCTTGATATGGATAAAAAGATAGCGAAGCTCAAGCTTCCCGGCGGCTACTCCATCAGTCCGCTCTACACGGGATCGGGTGTGTCGGATGATAAACTGTCGATGAAGTGGGACGGAGAGTGGCAGATTACCTTTGAGGTCTTCAGGGATCTCGGTACGGCGTTTGCCGTCGTGCTGGTCATCATCTATCTGCTGATTATCGGCTGGTTCCAGTCCTTCAAGACGCCGCTGATCATGATGATTGCCATACCGTTGAGCCTTGTAGGTATTATTCCGGGCCACTGGCTGCATGGTGCATTCTTTACCGCTACAAGCATGATCGGCATGATTGCGCTTGCCGGCATTATGGTGAGAAACTCGGTACTGCTCATTGATTTCATTCAGATCCGCAGAGCGGAGGGAGCTGATCTCAAACAGGCGGTTATTGAGTCAGCTGCGGTAAGAACCCGGCCTATCATTCTGACCTCCGGAGCCGTGGTTATCGGTTCGGTTGTCATGCTTTTTGATCCGATTTTCCAGGGTCTGGCCATCTCGCTGATCTGGGGTGGTGTGCTTTCAACCATCCTGACGCTTGTTGTTGTGCCGCTTGTCTACTATATGGCGGAAAAGAAGTCTACAGTAACTGTAAAGAATAAAAGTAAATGAAATTTCTTGCCGTTATGGGACACGAGGAGAGCCGCCCGAAAGTGCGGGCTCTCTTCAAGGAACATCAGGTGATGATGTTCAGCAGCTTTGATATTATGGGGTGCAACTGCGAAAGCCATGGTGCCGAACAGCACTCCTGGTGGCCGACCGATGCCATGCCCGGAGCCTATTCATCACTCTGCTTTGCCATTCTGGATGACGAGAAGGCTGATGCAATCATGCTTGAGCTCGAAAAGAATCCGATAGCTGTCGAGAAGGATTTCCCTGCACGGGCGTTTCTTATGAATGTTGAGAAAACTGTATAAGCGACTCACCGGACGGTTGCAGGAGCGCCGTTGTCCACCGGATTACTACCATGCGATCCGGATTGTAAGCACGGTTTTCGGGGTGGCCACATGAACGAATGGAAGTCGACGGTTTACACTGACGACTTCCACATGTGGTTGACTATCAGAGGATAGGTGCCGTTAGCCATTAACTGTTTGCTCTCCATTAGTTCCTCACTAAATCAGAGCGTTTTTATTGCAACCACATTCTACTCTATCATGAAAAGCGAAATGATTGTAACATTCGGCGGCGGCAAAAAGGTTGATGCCGAGTTTAACGGGTTTACCATTCACACCGATCAGGCTGAATATGCCGGCGGAGAGGGTTCCGCACCCGAGCCTTTTTCCCTTTTTCTTGCCTCAATCGGCACCTGTGCCGGGATATTCGTTTTATCCTTCTGCCAGAGCAGGGGTATAGCCACTGATAAGATCCGGATTGTTCAGACTCATGTTGTCAAAGAGTCGGGACGCGGTATAGGGAAAATCGAAATCGCCATTGAACTGCCTGAAGATTTCCCTGAGAAATACAGGGATGCCGTTATCAGTGCAGCCAATCTCTGTGCGGTAAAAAGGCACATTATGGAGCCACCTGAATTTGTCGTGACAGCGGTTACTCGGTAACGTTCATTGCATAAAAAGAGCGTATCAATGCATAAGGTGCTGATTCTGGGTGGAGGCATTGGCGGAGTTGCTGCTGCCATCGCACTTCGTAAACAGGGTGTTGCTGTTGAGCTGGTTTCCGAGCGGGACTATCTCTTTATCTATCCATTGGCGATCTGGATACCAACAGGAGGAGCACAGTTCAGGGATATCGGGATTCCGTTATCAAAACTGGCCAGAAAGCACGGGTTTTCGCTCACCATTGACAAGGTCATTGCTCTCGATAGCGAACGGAAAACCGTCACTCTTGAAAAAACAGGTGTTCGTGATTCGGCGGCTTTTGTTGTGATCGCTCTTGGCGCATCCAAAATGAAACACGATGGCATTGAGCATACCACGTCAATTTGCGGCAAGCCGGAAGATTCACTGGTGCTCAAAGCAAAGATTGAAGCGCTGATCGAACGGGGAAGCGGCAGCATTGCATTCGGATTTGGCGGCAATCCAAACGATCCAAGCGCAGTTCGTGGCGGTCCGGGATTTGAGCTCTTTTTTAACCTGCATCATCACCTTACAAAACTCGGTATCAGAGAGCGGTTTGAGATGACCTTCTTTGCTCCCATGGCCGAGCCGGGCGCACGAATGGGCAAGAGGGCGTTTTCGGCAATGGCGGCCATGTTTGAAGCTGACAATTTTACCACCCGTTACGGGAAAAAAATCAGCCGTTTTGAAGCGGATGGTATTGTGTTTGAGGATCAGAGCAGGCTGAAAAGCGACCTCTGCATGTTTATTCCAGCCAGTGACGGGCATGAGACCGTCAGGAGATCAAACCTGCCCCAAAACAGTGCAGGGTTCATTCGCATCGACGATTACTGCCGCATTGAGGGGGTCAGGGGATGGTATGCAGTCGGTGATGCAGCAGCTCTTGAAGGTCCGGAGTGGAAAGCAAAGCAGGGGCATCTGGCTGAATTAATGGCACACAATGCCGCCGTTAATGCTTCAGTAGAGCATTTCGGGAGGAAGGAAGAGATGAGAGGGTATCAGGAGCATTTGAATATTCTCTGCGTGATGGATATGGGGGACGGCGCCGGATTTGTCTACAAAAACAGCAAAAGAGAGCTCTTCATTCCTATGCCGGTTGTTGGACACTGGCTGAAAAAAAGCTGGGGTCACTACTATAAACTCTCCAAGCTCTGGCTCTGATAACGTGCAGGGCTTATCGCACGGCACAGTGCCAGCGAGTCAGGGAAGTAAGCATATACAGGGAATTAACATTCGTTTTACCTAACCATTAACTACCTCTTTCCATGAATATCGACAGGCTTGTCTTCGCCATTGCGGGGGTTTTCATTCTTGCATCTGTTTTGCTCTCCATCTATCACAACCAGAACTGGCTCTGGTTCACCGGTTTTGTGGGGGCAAACCTATTTCAGGCGGCATTTACAGGCTTCTGCCCCCTGGCCAAAATCCTTAAGGCGGTTGGTGTTGTACCCGGTCACGCGTTCAAATGACCTTCCGGCAGTTGAGTAATTAACCTGCTCAATCAGGCATGATTGAAGCTTCATTCAGAATCTTTGAAAACATTACATCACTATGGCAAAAGTTGTGGTTTTAGGAGCCGGTGTGGCTGGGCATACCGCAGCCTCGTTTCTTAAAAAGAAACTTGGCAAACATCATGAAGTTGTCGTTGTTACCCCGAACAGCTACTATCAGTGGATACCCTCAAATATCTGGGTAGGTGTGGGTCAGATGACGATTGATGATGTCCGCTTTGAACTGAAAAAAGTTTATAACCGCTGGGGCATTATCCTTAAACAGGCCAAAGCGGTGGAGATCCATCCTGAAGGCGACGGAGAAACAGAGAAGGGGTATGTGACGATTGAGTATACCGATGGAGTGCGAAACGGAGAGATCGAAAAAGTTGACTATGATTACCTGGTCAATGCAACCGGGCCAAAGCTGAATTTTGAGGCTACAGAGGGGCTTGGACCTGATAAAAACAGCTTTTCGGTTTGTACTTACAGCCATGCAGCTCACGCATGGGAGAACCTGCAGGAGATATTCAAAAAGATGCAGGCGGGGCAGAAGCAGCGTATCCTGATCGGCACCGGCCATGCTATGGCAACATGCCAGGGCGCGGCTTTTGAATATATCCTGAATGTGGCCTATGAAATTAAAAAGCGCGGGCTCACCGAGATGGCTCAAATCACCTGGTTGTCCAATGAGTATGAACTGGGCGATTTTGGCATGGGAGGCGCATTTATTAACAGAGGCGGCTACTCAACCCCGACCAAGATCTTTACGGAATCCATCATGGCCGAGTACGGCATCAACTGGGTACGGCGTGCCGGAGTCTACAAGGTTGAGCCCGGCAAGGCATATTATGAAACGCTTGCAGGTGAAGAGCGGATACAGGAGTTTGATTTTGCGATGCTTATTCCCTCATTTTCAGGTGTCGGGCTGACCGCATTCGACAAGGCAGGTACTGACATTACCGACCAGATGTTCGCTCCGAACAAGTTTATGAAGGTTGATGCCAATTATACGGCGAAAGCGTTTGAGGATTGGAAAGCAGAGGATTGGCCATCAATATATCAGAACCCTCTGTTTAAAAATATCTATGCTCCGGGAATTGCCTTTGCCCCTCCGCATCCGATTTCGAAACCTATGACAAGCCCGAATGGACGGCAGATTTTTCCGACGCCGCCACGCACAGGAATGCCTTCCGGTGTTATGGGAAAAATTGTGGCGCTTAATATTGCCGAAAAGATTCAGGGCGCAACAGAGCATCGCCATAAAGCCTCAATGAGCAAAATGGGTGCTGCCTGTATTGTATCGGCAGGATTTGGTTCGTTTGATGGACTTGGCGCTTCAATGACCCTCTTTCCGGTTGTGCCTGACTGGGAAAAGTACCCTGAGTGGGGACGCGACATGAACTACTCGGTTGGAGAGGCGGGTCTGGCAGGACATTGGATAAAAGTAATCCTGCACTATCTGTTCTTCCATAAGGCAAAGGGCTATCCCTTCTGGTGGCTGATTCCTGAATAACGGTTTTCTTTTATAATAATCTTAAAACCTCAAAAGCCATGGGTACCAATAAAGTCAAAGCCTATTACGACGAAGCCTATCCTCCGGTACCGTCAGCAAGCACCCTCTACTGGAGGAAAAACCTGCTCTGGCAGCTGGTTCGCTTTGTTATTCTGAATGTGAAGATGCTTCGCATTGTTGCTGGCGGACACTCCTGACAACCGCTATGGATTGATTTTGAAAGCATGAACAAAGCAACCCGAGCTGACGGCAAAAGTTGCTTTGTTCATCTCTTCCATGAGAGAAAAGAGTGGAGAAATTGCCCGGAAGCGTTACAATGCTCCAGAAAGGGGGGAGTAGCCGCTATTGCCTGATCATGAGATCGCATGGCAACGCTAGGCTTATAATTTGCGCCCTGCGGTAAAAAGGCGTTTATAGTAAAATCCGCTGGTATAGAGCGCTGCCGCCGGGTTGTGTCCGAGCAACCGATCCTTGGTGATCAGTGTGGTAACGGGAGCGTCGGAATACTTCATAAACAGTGAGTCATGGCCGACACAGAGACCGATGATCACATTCAGCTCTGTTTGCTCCTGATTCAGCAGCTTCGCCTGCAGGATCGGATTGCAAAGTGATTCATGCGATCCCTTCTGAATTTTCAGATTCTCGCCGATCCCTATTTCGCTTTTATCGACAGAGCCAACCTTGCAGATGACCGAGTAGGGTTCGAGATCGTTGATTGTAAGTACCCTGGCAAAAATCCGTGACTCCTCCGATAAGCCTATGCATGTTGCAAGGCCGATCTTTTTTGCCCCGATCCGGTTGGCAAAGGCAATAATCTCTTCAACACGGGTCAGCTTGCCGTAGTAAGTGCCTTCAACCTCGGCGGAGGCGCGTGCTATTCTGGCATCAAGTGTTTCTCCCCGGTACTGCCCGGTTACCGAGTCAAGCTCTTCACTCCCGACAGCTTCGGTGGGGCAGAAATCCGGAAATCGGCGATCCTGCCGATAGCAGTTCAGGAGCCCGCAATCCGAACAGCCAGAGTGTTCCTCTCCTGGGGTGTTTACTTTTGTCATGATTGCATAGTGGATGAATGACGCACGCCCTCTTCTACCTGATGAAGCTGGTCATAATTTTGCTGACCGGTTCCGGCCCCGGAAGCGTGTTTTTTGTTGCTTCACGCATCCTGAGCAGCCACGCCATATTGCGACCGAGCACCTCCATAATCTGCACACCCTCACCATCCTGTAATACCTCTCCCGGTGTCCTTCCGTGGGTGATGTTCCAGTAGTTTGATGTTGCCTGAATCATCTCCGCAAAGGTGAGATAGTGGTTGAGGCAGTCAAATGTTGACGAGCCGCCCGTACGCCGAACCGCTACTACCGATGCAGCTACTTTCTGACGAAAGAGACCGCCATTGCATGCTGCAACATAGAATACCCTGTCGAGAAAACATTTCATGGTTCCGGCGACACCGGCAAAATAGACCGGTGAACCGAGAATAATTCCGTCAGCGTTTTTGATCTGCTGGATCCATTCATTCAGCGGATCCGAGGTGATGCTGCACTTCTCATCCCGATTTCTGGCACATGCCCCGCAGGCCATGCACCCTCTGACCGGCTTGTTGCCGACATGGATAATTTCAAACCCGATGCCGTTTTTCTGCAACTCGCTGCCGACACCGGCAAGCGCATGAAAGGTGTTGCCATCCTGTTTCGGACTGCCGTTGATCGCTATGACGTTCATTATGTTTTGCATGGGTTTGCGGTTATCTGCGTTCTTCCGCATAAAATATAAAATCCTGATGTCGTTGCAATGAGTCCTGTAATAGCAGCCGGGGAGAGGTGTCCTGCGTCGCAGAGTTCTGCAATTGATAACGGCAGAAGCTTCAGCAGTGCGGATCTTCCTGCAAGTGACTGGCTGATCTGGCGGTTCAGTTCAAATTGATGGCTTCCGGTCAGTATGAATTCGCCAGCGGTTTTGTGTTCATCGGCACGTACCAGGTCCATGAAAGTAATTCAGGCACACGCTGCGCTTTATCAAGAATGGCGCCATCCGGAAACTTTACCAAAAATCCTGCCGGATCATGCTGTGCAAAATTACGAATATCGGGTCGTTCCAGATTACGGTAAGGTGTTTCAGGAAAAGCTGTTCTGCAAAGAGTCGTTTTACCTGATTGCCTTGGACCGGTAAGCGTAACAACAGGATATTGTGTAGCCCTGTTCTGCAGGGTAGCCAAGAGCTGACATGCAAACATTTCATGCAATATTAAAGTTCAACTTTAGTGTTGCATGAAATCGTTTCATAATCAAGATAATCGGAAGGCAATTGAATTTGCGGTAGCACACAGCGTGAAAAGGCCACACGTTCACCTGGCGCTATAACGACGTATTGAGTGAGCCGGATTTTAACCCTCACGGTCAGGATTGTTGTTACACAACGGAAAATTTGCTTCCTGACGGGGCAGGTCGCAGGGCAATTCAGATAGCGTGTGATTGATAGCAAATTTACTCAAAATCCGGCATTCAGCATTCAATATCTCCTCAAGGTGTCATGCCGAACTGCAAGGAGGCATCTCTGTGCAATGCGGTTAGTGTTATGTAACTGTTACCGATGAATACCGTCCCCTCATTTGAATAAACGTTAAGGGCCAGAAGCCTGTAATGCAAGCTGTTTTTTTGTGCGTGATGTAAAAAATATGTAAATAATAAGTATCAGTTAGTGCCGTGCATGAAAAGTACGGATTTGGTCGTTGGCACTTCATTGCGATAGCCAACGATATTAGAGACATCAGAACCCGATTGCTCGATAAAATCCAGAAAATAAACTTATAGGTTGATTGTGATGGAGCTGATTCCTATATTTCCAAAAGAAAACCCAAGATTATTTGCGGTTAAATATGATGGGGAATCAGCAGACGAATACCACCGGATATTCGATCTGTGGAGTGACGTCGAGTACCTTGAAAGGTTTTTTCAGGACAATCCGGAAGATCTTTCAAAAGGTTACTACCGGTACCAATCTGTTGACGCAGCAGTTGAAAAAACCATTAACGACGCTGAATCTCTTGAGGATTATTTGCTGTACCTTGCAGCACGTTCATTCAGAGATCCTTTCAGTTTGCAGACGCTTTTCCAACCACTGAACAGTCACGAAACACATCTTGTGAGTATGCAGAAGAGCAAGGCGAAGTACAAAAAGAGCCCTTGGCTTCGTTTATATGCAGTTCGTATTGCTTCTGACCTGTTTGTCATTACCGGTGGCGCGATAAAACTTACAAAGTTGATGGAAGAGCGGGAACATACCCAACAAGAACTCTGCAAGCTTGATCTTGTCAAGAATTTTTTATTTGATCAGGGGCTTTTGGATAAAGATGATTTTGAATACCTGAAAACATAATAACTATCAATTATGGCCGTTGACAACATTCATGAAAAAATTGCAGCCATAGCCTCAAAAGAACTCTCCGGTTGGTTGAAAGATGCAGAGTGGCGAGTTGAAAACAGGGCGTGGTTAAAACATTCACAGGCTATAGCTCTGCGGATTTTGAGAACGTTGCGCGCAAAAAACATCTCACAGAAAGAGCTTGCCGAAAAAATCGGCGTTTCACCCCAGCAGGTTAATAAAATTGTTAAAGGCAGGGAAAACCTCACGCTTGAAACCATTGCAAAGCTTGAAACGGCCCTTGATGTTGTGCTTTTGACGCTGCCACCGTCAGGCGAGATCACCGGTGATAAACCTTCCAAAACCGCCAATGTGCCCCAAAAAACCGCGGTGAAAAAGCCTGTAGCGAAAACCCTGAAGTCTGTTTGAAGTTACACCCTCTGGGGTATCCGGCCGTTCCAGCAGCGGAGCGGCTCTTTTTCGATCATGATTGCGCAATAGTTGCACATGGTGCATCGCGAGGCATTCCGGCTTCCATCCTCAAACTTTTTCGCGATGGAGGGATCATTGATGAAAGGGCGTGACATCGAGACGAAATCGGTGGCTCCATCCGCAATAGCCTTTGAGGCATCTTCCAGTGTGTGAATGCCACCGACAGTAATGACCGGGATCGAAACACCCTTTCTGATGGTGGAGGCAACGTCGAGGTTGTAGGAGCGGTATGGTTTCGGGCTCGCAGGACTTATCATCGGCAGGATTCGGGCAATCACAGGTCTCAGCAGCTTTGGCAGGGCAGTCAGCTTGAAATTGGCAGCGAAGAGCGCTTCGGCGGGTATCCGGGGGCCGCGCATGACCGCCAGTCCTTCGCCAATCGTACCTGAAGAGATCTCCACGGCAGAACATCCGGATGCCTCAAGCATCATGGCGACCTTTACAGCCTCTTCCGATCGCATCCCGCCGGGCATACCGTCGTACCCGTTCATTTTTGCCAGTACCGGATAATTTCCGAGTTTTTGGCGGATGCCCGCCATAATCTCCGAAACGATCCTGAAGCGGTTCTCAGGAGAGCCGCCCCAGCGGTCCCTCCGTCGGTTGGTGTAGCCGGAGAGGAACTGCGCGAGCAGATACCCGTGCGCCAGATGCAACTGCACCCCGTCGAAACCTGCGGTCTGCGCTCTCACAGCAGCATTAATAAATGCATCGATGATCTCCCTGATGCCATCCTCTGTCAGCTCCATAGGAACCTCCTCGCTGAAATATCGGTCCCGTACCGGCGAGGGAGCAACCGTTTTCATACCGGTTACCGCCGAACGGGTCTGAGCGCCGCAGTGGGCAAGCTGTATGATTATCGGCACCCCCTCGTGATGCACCGCATTAACGAGCTTCCGGTAAGCGGGCACCAGCGCATCGCTATGCATCATCAGCATTCCGGGGAAACTGCACCTGCCCTGCGGATTTACACCCGCATATCCGGTCACAATCGCGCCGGCGCCGCCCCGTGCGAGGCGGAGGTAGAGCTTTTCAAGCGACTCCAGCGGAGCACCCTCAGCATCGGCCATGCCCTCATGCGTCGCCGAACGGATAAAACGGTTGCGAAGGGCTATGCCGCCGATATGCGCAGGTTCAAAGATTCCGGGAGATTCCGTCATGAAAGAGAAGAGTGATTACTGTATTTGAAACGGCAGTTTGTTCAATCTGGATAAAATAATGATATATCCCGCAACATTCACAGGATGGAGCATATGAGTGAGTGCACTGGTTTCTGACAGGAATGAATGTTGTCCCGGAATGTGGCCCTCCATGGAGAAGTACTGCAGCGTCGCAGCCATGCTCCGCGGCTCCGGATGCAACATAACCTGGAGCTCCGAACTCGTTTGAATGACGATTGCCTTTGTGGTGATTATTTGCTATATACTCTGAGTATATCCATTGACTCATGAGGCAAAAATGACTACAACTACCGTATTTATCAATAATCGCTCTCAGGCAGTCCGATTACCTGTTGATGTCCGGTTACCGGAAAATGTTAAAAAGGTAACGATCAGGGTAAAAGGCAATGAACGGATAATAGCTCCTGCCGGCCAGTCGTGGGAGAGTTTTTTCCTGGGCACGCAAAAGGTGACGGATGATTTTATGGAGGAACGTGACGATCAGGAACAATCAGAACGGGAAGCATTGTAATGCTGCGCTATCTTCTTGATACCAATATTGTCATGTATACTCTTAAGCGTCGTCCAATCGAAGTATTGGAGGTGTTCAACAGAAACGCAGAGCGAATGGCCATCTCGGCAATTACATTGTCCGAACTCTGTTATGGTGCGGAAAAGAGCAGCAATGTGAGTGCGAATCTTTCGGTGATTGAAGATTTTTGTAGCAGGCTTGAGGTTTTGCCATATGGCCCTAATGCATCATGGCATTATGGTGCTATACGTGCAACCCTTGCAAAAACCGGTCAGACAATCGGGGTTAATGATCTTCATATCGCCGCTCACGCCCGCAGCGAAGGCCTGATTCTGGTTACCAACAACATCAAAGAGTTTATCCGTGTTCCTGCTCTGCAGATAGAGAACTGGGTACAGTAACCTGATCGTTTACTCTTCTTCTATTGTACCATTCAAAATCCGGCATTCAGAATGCAATATCTCCTCAAGGTGTCATGCCGAACTGAAGGGAGGCATCTCTGTGCAATGCGGTTTGTGTTATGTAACTGTTACCGATGAATACCGTCCCCTCATTTTTGGTTGCCCATACCCTCGGGCGTCGCCGAACGGATAAAACGGTTGCGAAGGGCTATGCCGCCGATATGCGCAGGTTCAAAGATTTCGAGGGATTCCGTCATGAAAGAGAAGAGTGATGAATGTCTTTTGACGTGGCTATATGGTCGATCCGGATAAAATAATGATATAACGCACAAAATTCACAGGATGGAGCATATGAGGGAGTGCCCTGGCATTACAGAGTGAAGCCGGTTCATATGTCCAGACAATGCGGCGCATTGGTTTCTGACAGGAATGAATGTCGTCCCGGAATTCGGTCATCAGATTTTAATTGTTGTTTTCCCCCCTTCAGAAAGCTGTAACGCAAGCTCTTTCTTGTGCTTGGTGTGAATATTTTGTAAATAAGAAGTGTCGGCAGACGGAGTTGCGAGCATTCGTTTCATAATGCCTGTTGCCTGCATCATTGATTCACGACGATCACTCTTATACGACTTGATAGCATTGTACCAGCTTATAAATAAGGTGATAAGCATATGCAGGATATTTCCCCATCGGACCTTAAAACAATATTGCATTCCAAACGGGCAAATATTTATTACCTGGAACATTGTCGTGTACTAACGAATGGTGGTCGAGTTGAATACTTAACCGATGCTGGTAAAGACTCTCTATACTGGAATATTCCCATTGCTAATACTACGACGATACTTTTGGGTACGGGTACTTCAATTACGCAGGCGGCTATGCGTGGCTTAGCTAAAGCAGGAGTTTTGGTAGGGTTTTGTGGTGGTGGCGGGACCCCATTATTCAGCGCTAATGAATTTGATTTTGAAGTATCGTGGTTTTCGCCTCAGAGCGAGTATCGCCCCACAGAATACCTGCAATCCTGGGTTAAGTTTTGGTTCGATGACTCGCTACGCCTTGAGGCAGCAAAAGCCTTGCAACTGAAACGCTTGAACTTTATACGTTCTCACTGGTTTCACCAAGAGTTGAGTGCTGATGGCTTTTTAATTGATCACGCAGAGTTGAAATATACCCTTGATAAATTTTGTGACGATCTGCCTTTAGCGCAAGATACCACGCAGTTGCTTACCATGGAGGCGCGTCTGAGTAAACTGCTTTTCAGGTTTGCCGCCAGAGCAGTCAGTTATGGTGGCTTCGTGCGATCAAAGAGAGGCCAAGGCTCTGATCCAGCGAACAGGTTTCTCGATCATGGTAATTATCTGGCATATGGTTTGGGCGCTACAGGTACTTGGGTATTAGGTTTGCCACATGGTTTAGCGGTATTACATGGTAAAACACGTAGGGGAGGTCTTGTTTTTGATGCTGCGGATCTTGTAAAAGACTCGCTGGTTTTGCCGTTGGCTTTTATTTCTGCGGTACGTGGTGACGATGAAAGTGACTTTCGTCAGGCATGCATCAGGAGTTTCGTCAAACATGATGCTCTTGATTTTATAATTGATTCTTTAAAGGAGATCGCTTTAACTACCGGGGGAGCAAAATGAATGTTTTGTTCGTATCGGAATGCTCTAAAAATGCCCTACCTGAAACTCGCAGGATTCTTGACCAGTTTGCCGAGCGGTTTGGCAGCCGTACATGGCAAACACACATCACGATGGAAGGCCTCAATACCGTAAAAAAATTACTGAAACGTACGGCAAGGAGAAACAGCGCAATTGCATGTCACTGGATTCGGGGTCGGGATCGCACAGATTTGGTTTGGATTGTTGGGAATGCCTCTCAGTTTAATGAGCGTGGTATGGTTCCTACAAACAGTACAGAGCGTGATGTGTTACGAAAAAAAGATGAAAATGACTGGCATACCATACAGGATATCAAGATTTTGGCGTCAATCAGCGCACTTTTTCATGATTTCGGCAAAGCAAATCAAGGTTTCCAGAAAAAGCTTACCAGTAAAAAGCCTCTTGCTGACGCTTACCGCCATGAGTGGGTTTCATTGCGTCTATTTCAGGCATTTGTCACCAAAGCGATCATTGGTTTTGCTGATGATAATCGTGCAAAAGATATCGCTTGGTTAACCTGTTTGGCTGACCTTGGGAAGGGTAAGTCCGGCAAAGAACCGAATACTTTTTTTAACGCACTGGTTAAGGATGGCTTGGAAGACAATGCCCCAGTTAGTCCGTTTACAACGTTGCCGCCGTTGGCTCAAGCAATAGCCTGGCTTATTGTAACCCATCATCAACTGCCAAAACAACAGTGGCAACAATTGGATGGCCGGTTGCAAAAACCTCAGTTCAATCCAAAGCGGCTTAACTCTTTACTGGGGCAATTAGGTCCGGAGTGGAACGCGTCTCGTACTGAAGCGAGTAAACAGGAGAAGAGCCCTTTTTGGGCATTTAACAAACTGCCGATTAACAGCGTTCAGTGGCAAATACGTGCCCGATATCTGGCTGATTCAGCATTAAAACAGCCCGGTCTGCTTTCTGCAAACTGGCTGGACAATATCTACTCATTGCATCTTGCTCGGTTGGGACTGATGCTGGCTGATCATTACTATTCCAGTTTGCCTGAACAACCTGAACTCGGTGATGTCGGGTTTCCGCTCTTCGCCAATACTGACCGTGACACTGGTAAATGTAAACAGCGACTTGATGAGCATTTGCTTGGCGTGGAAAATAATGCCAGGAGGGTTGTGCAACTGCTGCCAATGCTTGAGCGATCTTTGCCACGGATTGCTCGACACAAAGGGTTTAAACAACGCTCAATTGATGAACGATATCTTTGGCAGGATAATGCCTATGACCTTGCCTGTTCAATACGTGGACAGGCAGTTACTAATGGCTTTTTTGGTATTAATATGGCTTCTACGGGCAGCGGTAAAACGTTTGCCAACGCCAGAATCATGTATGGCCTGGCAGATCCGCTAATCGGTGCCAGATTTACTATTGCTTTGGGTTTACGGACGTTAACCTTGCAAACGGGCGAAGCATATCGAACACGACTTGGATTAGAATCTGATGACTTGGCGGTTATGGTTGGCTCCTCAGCCGTTAAGACGTTGTTTTCACTGGAATCAGATACAAAGCAGGAAATTCAGAGTCAGGCAACTGGTTCAGAATCGGCTGAATTGCTGTTACCGGATAGCTATAATTATGTTCATTTTGATGGCGCTTTGGATATTGGCCCTCTGAAACGCTGGATCCAAACCACGCCTTCTGCTCAGTCCTTGATTGCCGCACCTATTCTTACCTGTACGATCGATCATCTTATCGGAGCAACCGAAGCGACAAAAGGGGGAGGGCAGATTGCCCCGATGCTGCGCTTATTGACGTCAGATCTGGTTTTGGATGAACCGGATGATTTTGATATAGCTGATCTACCAGCCTTGACCCGACTGGTACATTGGGCTGGTTTGCTGGGTTGCAAAATCCTTCTCTCATCGGCAACACTTCCTCCCTCTTTGGTTGAAGGCTTGTTTAAGGCATACAGTGCCGGGCGAGCTGAATTTCAAAAAGCAAGAGGTATTCCCGGGCTGCCAGTTAATATCTGCTGTGCATGGTTCGATGAACATAAAAACAGCGCTATATCCAGTTGTCATCATGAATCTTCGAGTTTTCGTCAAACACATGACAAGTTTGTTGCCTCACGTCTTAAAAAATTGAGTACAGCGCCAGTCCGGCGGCGAGCGATCATCGTGCCGTTAACAAGCGATAACAAGCAACAGAATAGTATACGGGCAGATGTCGCCAAGCAGCTTTATACCCTGTTGCACCAGTTACATAAGGATCATCACAGTGTTGACCCTCAGACACAAAAGAAGGTAAGTTTTGGATTGATACGGCTGGCCAATATTGATCCTCTCATTGACATTGCCCAAACTCTTTTTTCTCTTGGTGCCGAGCAAAATCACCAGATCAGGCTCTGCTGTTATCATTCCCATCACCCCTTGTTGGTTCGTTCAAATATTGAATCAAGCCTTGACCGTTTGCTTGATCGCAAAGAGCCCGAGAAGATTTTTCAGGATCCATTGCTGCGAACAATGATTGACGCAACCAGTGAAGACAATCTTCTTATTGTGGTTTTGGCAACGCCGGTAGCAGAAGTGGGTCGAGATCATGATTACGATTGGGCTATTGTGGAACCCTCGTCAATGCGTTCAATCATTCAGTTGGCTGGCCGGGTTAAGCGCCATAGACCTGAACCCTGTGTTACGCCAAATATCTATCTTTTGGGTACCAATATTAAAAGCCTTGAACACCGAAAGGGCAAGGCGACTTATTGCCGTCCTGGGTTTGAGACGGAATCTTTTTTGCTCAACACACATGATCTTGAAAATCTCTTAAATCCAGAGCAATACGTCGAAATTGATGCTTCACCGAGAATTATGGCAAGCAAAACCCTTTTGCCGAAAGATAATCTGGCTGATCTTGAACATGCAAGATTACAAGCATTGATGCTTGGTCAGGATAATGTTTTTGATGTTCCGGTCAATATATGGTGGGAATCTCAGGCGGTTTTGGCCGGTGAGTGGCAAAGGGCAACACCATTCAGAAATGATCCGCTGGGTAGACAACGGTTCGGGCTGCTCCTTGATGAATATGAGGAAGTCGCTTGTTTTTATGATCTGGAAGGGGCTATTCCAAAGGCTACTGATGGACTGTTTCCACGCATGGAGCTGGTAAAAGGTGAGCGCATAAACCCTTTTATAGAATCGGATTACCTGACAATGGTAAACACTTTGGCTGAACGCTTGTCAATTGACCGTAGAACATGCGCACTTCGCTTTGGGTGGGTGGATCTGCCAAAAAGAGGTGCTGAGCAAGGATGGCAGTACCATCATGTCCTGGGATTTCGCAGATTTTGCTGAAGAAATAACGTGACCGAGAGAAGAAGACGCAATCAAGAACTCTTAAATGACCGAATGAAATGGAACAAAACAACTCTGTTATGACCGAGGCGGCGGCTTTAAAGGATTTGATGCACAATTTTCTGCAGGAACGACTTGATAAAAAACTCGATGAGCTACAAAAGGAGGAACATAAAAAAAGCGCGACGATCATCCTTGATGAGGAGCTTGAAAAACTCAAAGATAAATATGAGGGAAAAAAGCAATCCCTGATTGAAAGCTATCAGCTCGAAGTATGGCTTGACGATGCAGCGAAACGTGTAAGGCAAATAACACTCGTGACTCATGCCATCAAATATCAAAATCCTGATGCAAAGGGGAGTTCTCTGTATGCAGCAATGGAAGAGAGAGATTCATTTTGTGTATCTACAGCATGCTTAGAGCATCCGGCTAATGATGTCGTTGGTAATGCCGCAGCATTGGATGTATACAAGTTTTTACAACTGAGTTTGAGTGATAACGGGGAGACTATTCTGTCCCGGATTTTTCGTAACGATGAAGCTTTACGTGCAGCATTGCCTGCTTCAGATGAGAAAAAAGAGAGGTGGTTCCAAGAGTTTAGTGCTATCAGGAGTCCTAAAATACTACCAACCACACATACCTTAGCAAAACAGCTTTACTTCCCGGTAGGTGATGGTAAATATCATCTGTTGGCCCCCTTATTTCCGTCCGCTTTGGCACATGAGGTTTACCTGAAGGTTCAAACCCGCTTTGATGATGAAACCAAAGAGGCACGCAAAGCAAAGCGGGAGAGCAGATATCATCCACATGGTTATCGCGACTATCCGAATCTGGCTGTTCAGAATTTTGGCGGAACCAAGCCACAAAATATTTCTCAGTTAAACAGTGAGCGCAGAGGGCAGGCTTTTTTGCTGCCATCACTTCCACCCATATGGCACTCTTCGGCAGTTCGTCCGCCCCTTGGAGTTGAATCTGTATTCCCGAAAATATTTGCAGGCAGGGTAAAGCGTCTTACCCATGAACTCAAGAACTTTTTGGTAAAGGTACAAGATCGCGAGAGTAATGCTGAGATGCGTCAAACAAGAGTGGAATTAGTTGGAAAAATTATAGACGAGTTACTACAGTACTCCTCGGAGGTTCAAGGCTTACCTCCAGGTTGGTCAACAAAGCCTGAGTGTCTGCTTGAAAAGGCACAGTTGTTCTGGTTGGATCCAGAACGAACTGATGACGAATGGCAACAGCAAAGGGAAGCAACAGGTTGGGAACAGCAGATAATCTATGAGTTTGCCAACTGGCTGAATGCAACCTTGCAAACTGATTATCTCCGATTTGGCGATGATGAGCGACAGGAATGGAAAAAACTTTTACAAAAAGAGCTGGCATGGCTCACACCGGAGAAAGCTCTATGAACCAGAATCCTGATGCGTTATTGGTATTGCCCTGGTTGCGGGTTCAAAACGCGAACTGTATTTCCAGCCCGTTGACCTGGGGGTTTCCTGCCATGTCAGCCATCCTTGGCTTTGTACACTCCCTGGAGCGTAAACTAAAACCACGATACACGGATCTGGGTTTTAGTGGTGTGGCTGTAATCTGCCATCGTTTTGAACCACAGATATATTCGCCTGATCGTGGTGATAAAGTTTTCCGCTTAACCCGTAATCCGCTCAACGAGAAAGGGGAGTCACCTTCTTTTGCTGAGGAAGGTCGAGCGCATATTACCATAAGTTTGTTAATTCAGGTTAAGAGTGAAAATTATTCAAACAATCTGAATCTATCCCAAAAAGAAGAAATGGCGGAGGAGATATTAAAGACTGCGCAAGGGTTACGACTTGCAGGAGGAAGCATCTTGTCTCCATTTACGAAAAAGTCGAAGGTTCGGTTGAGCGATTGGGATGTTATCGGGGATGCGCTTAAAGCTGAACTTCGTCGTTTATTGCCGGGCTTTTTACTGACCAGCAGAGAAGATCTGCTGAGCGAACGTACCACAGAATTGCAAACACTCGATCCTGAAGCAACATCTCTCGATGCGTTGCTTGATTTTTCCAGTCTCAACTATGAACCGATCAGTACGGAGCCCGATGCAGATGTTGTTGAATGGCAAGTACGTAAAAAACCTGGTTGGATTGTTCCTATTCCAGTTGGATACCGCTCTATTTCAACATGTTATGGTGCGGGGGAGGTTCTTAATGCTCGTGACACTGAAACTCCATTTTCCTTTGTTGAATGCATCTTTTCTCTGGGGCAATGGATCAGCCCGCATCGCTTAACCGATGCCGGAAAGATTTTCTGGAAGCATGAGGCTGATGTGGAAAAAGGCCTTTACCGCTGCATTTGTTCGTAACAATAATTTTTTATAACCGCAATAATTTAAAGAAGGTGAACCATGGCTGACATTAAAACCGCTTCAGTATTGGCTTTTGAACGTAAACTTGATCCTTCGGATGCCTTGTTTTTTGCCGGAAAATGGGCAGAGCGATCTGATTCCCACAAATGGCCACCAATAACAATTCGTGAAAAAGCAGTGCGCGGTACTATCTCTAATCGGCTTAAAGCTAAAGATTCCGATCCAGCAAAACTTGATGCTGCCATTGAAAATCCGAATCTTCAGCGTGTGGACGTGGCAACGTTACCAAATGATTGTGATACCCTGAAGGTTCGCTTTACCCTGCGGGTTTTAGGTGGTGCTGGCACTCCTTCAGCTTGTAATAATTCAGCATACAGAGAAAAACTGAGCCAGATTGTTCAGGGTTATGTGCAGGAAAAAGGATTTGGCGAACTTTCACTGCGCTATGCCTACAATCTTGCCAATGGCCGGTTTCTATGGCGCAATCGTTTGGGTGCAGAGGCTATTGAGGTGTTGGTTAGTAACCGAGATGGTGAGAATGCGAAAACATGGGATTTCGATGCCTTGAAATTCGGATTGCGTAATTTTGACGTTCCCCCGGTGTCCAATGAAGCCATAAAAGATTTAAGCACCGTAATTGAATCAGGGCTTGGGGGTGATGGTTATGTGTTATTGGATGTCGTGGCTTTTGTTCGCATCGGAGATGGTCAGGAAGTTTACCCAAGCCAGGAATTAATTTTAGATAAGGGGAGTTCCGGCAAAGGCCAAAAGAGCAAAACGCTCTATGCGATAGCAGATATTGCAGCCATGCACTCCCAGAAAATCGGTAATGCTTTGCGTACCATTGATACTTGGTATCCTAACGCAAACGACCCAGATAGTGTAGGACCTATTGCTGTCGAACCATATGGCTCTGTCACTACTGTTGGGAAAGCATACCGTCAACCTAAAGAAAAAGCTGATTTCTATTCTTTACTTGATGCCTGGGCAACTCGCGACAAAGCCCCCGCTGAAGAGGGAGCCCAGCATTTCGTGATGGCAACGCTGATAAGAGGCGGAGTGTTCGGCGAAAGCGAAAAGGAGTGAAAATATGAGTCATTATATAGAGTTTCGGATTCTCCCTGACCCGGAGTTTCCTGCAAGCATCATTATGAATCTCCTTTACAACAAGTTGCACAAGGCTCTGGTTCAGACGGGCAGCACCGATATTGGTGTGAGTTTTCCTGACTTCGACAATAAGAGAAACCGACTCGGAGAGCGATTAAGATTGCATGGCAGGGAAGTTCATATAAAATATTTGATAAACAATCTTTCATTGGCAGCACTTCTGGATCATCTGCGTGTGGGTGATGTTCAAGAGGTGCCAACGAGAGTCAGGCATGTTTCGGTGAAGCGGATACAATGTAAAAGCAGTGCGGAGCGAATAAGGCGACGACAAATCAAGCGTCATCAACTTTCTGATGAAGATGCACTGACCCATATTCCGGATTCTATTCAGAAACAATTAACCCTGCCTTATGTGACATTGAAAAGTGACAGCACTGGACAATCTTTTCGGTTATTTATTGATCAGCAGATAGCGGAAAATCCTGTGACTGGCACATTTAATGCCTATGCTTTAAGCAATGGGGCAACCGTCCCGATGTTTTAACCCTTTTTTTATCGGCATCCTGTTGCTCGTTAATAGATCAGGGTAAAAAGATCATTCTCCAAAAAGGGTGTTTCGCTTAAATAACCAGATAAACTCTTTTTGGAGAATGGTTTATTTGAAAATATTTGTAGTTCACTGCCGGACAGGCAGCTTAGAAAGGAACAACGGTATCCCCGAACCGCCGCTCAGCGTTCACTGCCGGACAGGCAGCTTAGAAAAAGTCCCCGCTCCGATTTGATCATCTTCAAAAGTTCACTGCCGGACAGGCAGCTTAGAAACGACCGACTTGCTTACCGAAACAGCCTCAACAGTTCACTGCCGGACAGGCAGCTTAGAAACGAGGATTTCCTCTTCGATTTTACGGATGGTCGTTCACTGCCGGACAGGCAGCTTAGAAAAAGGGATATGGACAGGCTGGTTGCCGGATCATGTTCACTGCCGGACAGGCAGCTTAGAAAACAAGGCACAGTAATACGCAAATCGTTATAAGCGTTCACTGCCGGACAGGCAGCTTAGAAATCTCAATGGATCGCTAGACCTTGATGAATTCCGTTCACTGCCGGACAGGCAGCTTAGAAAGGAGAAGTCTTCTACAAACGTCCCGAATATGCTGTTCACTGCCGGACAGGCAGCTTAGAAACCGGGAAACTTAACGTTAATCGAACATCGTTACGTTCACTGCCGGACAGGCAGCTTAGAAATCAAGGTTGTCCGGGCAGAAGAGGCTGATTTAGTTCACTGCCGGACAGGCAGCTTAGAAATGTATCAATGCTTCAACTCTGGCAGATTCTATGTTCACTGCCGGACAGGCAGCTTAGAAATTTTATCCACGATTTAACCAAAATGATTATGCGTTCACTGCCGGACAGGCAGCTTAGAAACGTTTGATACGGGGGTTTTGCGGGTAGAACTGGTTCACTGCCGGACAGGCAGCTTAGAAATGAGAGCAAGTGTCGGCGCAAACGGATCAAAAGTTCACTGCCGGACAGGCAGCTTAGAAAAGATACTACGACTATATGCTCGAATGCAGTGAGTTCACTGCCGGACAGGCAGCTTAGAAATGGGATTGCTGCTGGATGGTTCGATAAATTCAAGTTCACTGCCGGACAGGCAGCTTAGAAAAACCGCCTCAAGGATCGATGCTCCATAATTATTGTTCACTGCCGGACAGGCAGCTTAGAAAGCTGTACACGCACACTGTAAGCGCCGGTATCCGTTCACTGCCGGACAGGCAGCTTAGAAAGTCGATACCCGGAACTCTTGCAATGCGGATTCGTTCACTGCCGGACAGGCAGCTTAGAAAGGAAACTCGCGGGCTCTTGTGCTACAACCTCAAGTTCACTGCCGGACAGGCAGCTTAGAAATTTCGACCGGCTGACCATCTACCTCGAACTGCGTTCACTGCCGGACAGGCAGCTTAGAAAACTCGGCAACATCATTCACCGGCACATCAACAGTTCACTGCCGGACAGGCAGCTTAGAAATCGGCCTGGCCTCTGAACTCATAAGCAAATAAGTTCACTGCCGGACAGGCAGCTTAGAAAATAGTGTGGCAAGCTTGTCAGAAACATATAGGGTTCACTGCCGGACAGGCAGCTTAGAAATTGACGACAAAACTGAGCTGCTCCTTTTCCGGGTTCACTGCCGGACAGGCAGCTTAGAAAGTTGCACAAGGCCTTCTTGATCGCATCCTCGAGTTCACTGCCGGACAGGCAGCTTAGAAAACCGTAAACTTTTTTATAAGCTTCGCCCTGGTGTTCACTGCCGGACAGGCAGCTTAGAAATAGTAATGATTTAGCAGAAGTGCCGAGAGGCAGTTCACTGCCGGACAGGCAGCTTAGAAAAAGGTACCGGTTACCATTAGTCAACGCCCACCGTTCACTGCCGGACAGGCAGCTTAGAAATCCGACGTTTACCGATGTTGAGTTGCAGGCGGGTTCACTGCCGGACAGGCAGCTTAGAAACGCTGCTGCAATAGGAGGTGCAGCAAAAAGACGTTCACTGCCGGACAGGCAGCTTAGAAAATAATGCGGCAAGCTGGTCAGAAACATATAGGGTTCACTGCCGGACAGGCAGCTTAGAAATGTGTAGCTCTTACTGCTGCATCTGCTTGCTGGTTCACTGCCGGACAGGCAGCTTAGAAAAGCGATACCCATAACTATACCGTGTTCAACGAGTTCACTGCCGGACAGGCAGCTTAGAAATGTTCGCCCATGAATTTCTGGAAGTTGTCCCAGTTCACTGCCGGACAGGCAGCTTAGAAATACCAAAGTCGGTGGCCTCGTACACACCTCTGGTTCACTGCCGGACAGGCAGCTTAGAAATGGAAGGCCGGAACGGACATTGCGTTTACGCTGTTCACTGCCGGACAGGCAGCTTAGAAACCTACAAAAAAGTTCTATCTCAATCGCGGGTTGTTCACTGCCGGACAGGCAGCTTAGAAATTGATCTCAACGGGCACACAAAACCATAAATCGTTCACTGCCGGACAGGCAGCTTAGAAATTTCGGAATGGCACACCAAGCATCCCGTAATCGTTCACTGCCGGACAGGCAGCTTAGAAAGGAAACTCGCGGGCTCTTGTGCTACAACCTCAGTTCACTGCCGGACAGGCAGCTTAGAAATATATGATGCGGGTAGATATGGCACAAGTGGAGTTCACTGCCGGACAGGCAGCTTAGAAACCAACCAGAGCATCCACCTGCGCCTGAGCCGTGTTCACTGCCGGACAGGCAGCTTAGAAAGCAAGATCCCGGTTACTCTCCTTGCCGTCCCGGTTCACTGCCGGACAGGCAGCTTAGAAAAAAATCTGCAAGTAACGATGTTCGAGTCACATGTTCACTGCCGGACAGGCAGCTTAGAAAACCATGCCGCCGATGTAATGTCTACACCTCCAGTTCACTGCCGGACAGGCAGCTTAGAAATTTGTCCCGTAACCGGCCACGACTTGCCCGGTGTTCACTGCCGGACAGGCAGCTTAGAAAGGATTGCTGTCGGGGGTTAATGGGTTGTCGGAGTTCACTGCCGGACAGGCAGCTTAGAAACGGAGATTGAGCTCGCTCATAGCTTCCGGTCTGTTCACTGCCGGACAGGCAGCTTAGAAAAGCTACTGAAATGGCGGCTTGTGAGAACCTGGGTTCACTGCCGGACAGGCAGCTTAGAAATGCATAAACGGTTTCCGGGCGGGCACTGGACGGTTCACTGCCGGACAGGCAGCTTAGAAAAGGAACAATGCACCCTGCGCTGAGTGAATTAAGTTCACTGCCGGACAGGCAGCTTAGAAAAATGCCTGTCTACAGTGTACCTGGTCTTATAGGTTCACTGCCGGACAGGCAGCTTAGAAATTTTGAGGCCAAGGTAAGGCAGAAGTGAAATAGTTCACTGCCGGACAGGCAGCTTAGAAATGAATAACGAAATCTATGCTCAGGGAACATCTGTTCACTGCCGGACAGGCAGCTTAGAAATCCTGATCCAGAAGTTAATGCCATCACTTGGCGTTCACTGCCGGACAGGCAGCTTAGAAAGACACCGAAGAAACGACAGGAGGCTTGGCTGGGTTCACTGCCGGACAGGCAGCTTAGAAATTATTGATTACACAACTGGTGAAGTTCATGAAGTTCACTGCCGGACAGGCAGCTTAGAAATGAAAGTGTCTCCGGGGAGTGCTTCATCAGCAGTTCACTGCCGGACAGGCAGCTTAGAAAATTAACCCCCGACAGCAATCCGGACACTCCGGGTTCACTGCCGGACAGGCAGCTTAGAAAGGTTCGTTGAGAGTGCGGTCGGCACTGGCGACGTTCACTGCCGGACAGGCAGCTTAGAAACGATAGCTGCTCAATCTCCATGAGGATCTTCAGTTCACTGCCGGACAGGCAGCTTAGAAAGATCAGTGGGGCTAAAACCTATCTTACAACAAGTTCACTGCCGGACAGGCAGCTTAGAAATCAGAACGAGCGCTGAACATCTTTCCAGACTCGTTCACTGCCGGACAGGCAGCTTAGAAAGTTGCCGTAAGTCTCAAGCGATCCGCGCAACTGTTCACTGCCGGACAGGCAGCTTAGAAAGATAATTGTTATCAAAATCTGAATGGGTTTTTGTTCACTGCCGGACAGGCAGCTTAGAAAGGAATCGCGGTTGCTGCGCTCCTGATTTATAAGTTCACTGCCGGACAGGCAGCTTAGAAAGGTTGATGCGGTATTCGGTGGCGAATCAGACCGTTCACTGCCGGACAGGCAGCTTAGAAACGGAGGTCGAGCGCGAGACGACGGATGAGATTGTTCACTGCCGGACAGGCAGCTTAGAAATCAGACAAAAGAGGTGCTGAAAACAGCCAAGTGTTCACTGCCGGACAGGCAGCTTAGAAATGCCTCGCCCATTCGTTTTGAGTTGAGATTATGTTCACTGCCGGACAGGCAGCTTAGAAAAACGTATATCCGACGAGGCCAAACTACTCGAAGTTCACTGCCGGACAGGCAGCTTAGAAACAGTGCAATTCAGCCTTGTAGACTTGCCCTGAGTTCACTGCCGGACAGGCAGCTTAGAAAAGAATGGGTCGCTTATTGCGATTGATTGCCAAGTTCACTGCCGGACAGGCAGCTTAGAAATTTAAAAAGGCCGGTCTCACCCCTGCCAGTGCGTTCACTGCCGGACAGGCAGCTTAGAAATCTGAGATACTCCGGAAACCATTTCACTACTAGTTCACTGCCGGACAGGCAGCTTAGAAAACTTTATGCCACGCTTGCTCAGCAAATGGTATGTTCACTGCCGGACAGGCAGCTTAGAAATTGACGAGATAAAGGCGGCGTTTGATGAGGTCGTTCACTGCCGGACAGGCAGCTTAGAAATGGCAGGCGTCGCAATCCGCTTGTACTCTGTCGTTCACTGCCGGACAGGCAGCTTAGAAAGCTGAGGATGGAACCTTTAAACATGGGAGTGAGTTCACTGCCGGACAGGCAGCTTAGAAAATTCTCCGGCAGATGGATTTTAACGGTATGATGTTCACTGCCGGACAGGCAGCTTAGAAAACCGATGATGCAGGAACTTGAGTTGACTGAAAGTTCACTGCCGGACAGGCAGCTTAGAAAATACAATTTCAAGGGGTTTTTCATCATTGATTGTTCACTGCCGGACAGGCAGCTTAGAAATCCACAGTTATGGAACCGATGCAGTTATTGTTGTTCACTGCCGGACAGGCAGCTTAGAAATATACTTTTGGCGGAAACAATGCCGGGATTGGGTTCACTGCCGGACAGGCAGCTTAGAAAATTTTGATTTTTGTAAAATTGTTGATCAGTTAGTTCACTGCCGGACAGGCAGCTTAGAAATTTGATGCGTGGCAGTGTTGAGAGGGCTGTGCGTTCACTGCCGGACAGGCAGCTTAGAAACAGCGCGGAGCATCACCAGTCAAAGCGTTTTCGTTCACTGCCGGACAGGCAGCTTAGAAAGAGCTCGCCAAAGCCTTAGGTGTAGCTAAAACGTTCACTGCCGGACAGGCAGCTTAGAAAAAGTTTCTTGGACGTAACTGATTCAATGACTTGTTCACTGCCGGACAGGCAGCTTAGAAACGATACTACGACTATATGCTCGAATGCAGTGAGTTCACTGCCGGACAGGCAGCTTAGAAATAAGTATTTGAGCATCATTTACAGCTTTTGTATGTTCACTGCCGGACAGGCAGCTTAGAAACATTGTCGAGAGTATTCAAGTTTACAGCCGAGGTTCACTGCCGGACAGGCAGCTTAGAAAATCAACGGCTGCACAATCGGCATCATCCTTGTGTTCACTGCCGGACAGGCAGCTTAGAAAGGTCGAAAGACGGATCGTCTGTAACGAACGAGGTTCACTGCCGGACAGGCAGCTTAGAAAGATTATTCCTGCTATTTTTGGGTTAGCAAGAAGTTCACTGCCGGACAGGCAGCTTAGAAAGACGTCAAACCCGTCACAATCTTATCCATCAAGTTCACTGCCGGACAGGCAGCTTAGAAAGAAAGCATCGCACGGGTACCGGTCATCTTTGTGTTCACTGCCGGACAGGCAGCTTAGAAAGACAAGGCCTGGGCAGCTTCGCGGCGTCCCTGGTTCACTGCCGGACAGGCAGCTTAGAAAGGTTTCGGGTCAACCATGTCAACCGCGGAATTGTTCACTGCCGGACAGGCAGCTTAGAAATCCGCCGATCAATTCGCTTGCCATCCCGACAAGTTCACTGCCGGACAGGCAGCTTAGAAACCAGGCTAGCTGGATTGGAGAAACCACATTCGGTTCACTGCCGGACAGGCAGCTTAGAAAATGAGGATTAGAAGTATTTGATGTATGAGAAGGTTCACTGCCGGACAGGCAGCTTAGAAAGTAGACTTCCCGGTCCCCGATGGCGACGTAACGTTCACTGCCGGACAGGCAGCTTAGAAATGTGAAGATATTGCAAAAGCCTTCAAGAAAGCGTTCACTGCCGGACAGGCAGCTTAGAAAGGAAAGTGTCGGAGAGTGGCGGGGCGCGGGTTGTTCACTGCCGGACAGGCAGCTTAGAAATCAAGCATCCGAAGCTGCTTCGGTGATGCCATGTTCACTGCCGGACAGGCAGCTTAGAATGCAAAGTTCAAGGGGTCTGGCCGGGTACTTGTGTTCACTGCCGGACAGGCAGCTTAGAAAAGCGATACCCATAACTATACCGTGTTCAACGAGTTCACTGCCGGACAGGCAGCTTAGAAATGATTTCGCCGGAGCATGTGGGGAGTGACGTTCATGATTTCGTACACTTGCGTTAGCGAGGCAAAAGTGAATAGCTGATTATTGACCAAACGAATGTTTGACTTTGCGCATCTGGGTTGCAAAGGCCTTGATGTGTTCATCCCATGCGTTGTGCAAGACAGGGGCAAAGTCTGCTCTATTCGGCCATACGGTTGTTCCTGCTTCATCGTCAACAGTCGCTTGTCTGAAAAAGTCATGATCGCGTAGAGGTGTATAGAGTTCACCAAACAAAACGGATTCCAGATTGAGCTTTTCAGATCAAGTCCGCTTGCGGGAGATCCTTGAATTCCTCAACCAACTACTCTCCGTCCCGACTGACAACAAATCCTTTATGCATTGAGGTTTGACTATGATTCCTGAATCAGGTAAACAGAGCGGTGCATGCATAAAAAGGGGTGATAAACGCTATTCTCTGGTTATATTTTCTGATATGGTTTGACAACGCGATTATCTGAAGGAGATCTCCTATGCTGCAGAAGGCTTTGTTTCCGGGCAAGTATATCCAGGGCGCAGGGGCTCTCGGAGAGTTGCCGGCTCTTGTCAGGCTCTTTGGCAACAGGGGGATGATTCTTGCTTCTCCTTCTGTTTATACTGCCGTTCTTCCTGAGAGCGGGCTCGATCTGAAGGGCAGTTCGCTGCAAGCAGAACGATTCGGCGGGGAGTGCAGTGAAAAGGAGCTGTCGAGGGTGGCTGCACTTATTGCGGAGAACAGGGCGGATGTGCTTGTCGGCATGGGAGGCGGCAAAACAATTGATACGGCGAAAATTGCTGCTGACCGGGCGGGGATTCCGGTTATTATTGTGCCGACCATCGCCTCCACTGACGCGCCGTGCAGCGGTTGTGCCGTTATCTACACTGAAGAGGGGGTGTATGAATCGGCCTGCTATCAGAAATCCAATCCGGCAGCCGTGCTGGTGGATACCGAAATTATTGCAAAAGCACCCGTTCGTTTTCTTGTTGCCGGTATGGGCGATGCACTGGCGACCTGGTTCGAGGCAAACTCATGCAGCAGGACACAATCATCAAACGAGTGCGGCGGCCTCAGCACCCTGACCGGGCTCAGCCTCGCAAGGCTCTGTTATGATACGCTTATTCAATATGGCCCGAGCGCAAGAATAGCTGCCAAGCAGCACATCATAACACCAGCTCTGGAGCATATTGTGGAGGCCAATATTCTGCTCAGTGGAGTCGGTTTTGAGAGTGGCGGTCTTGCAAGTGCCCACTCCATTCACAACGGTCTTACGGCACTGGCTGAAACACACGCCTTTTACCACGGGGAGAAGGTGGCTTTCGGTTTGCTTGCAGGCCTTCAGCTCACTGATGCCTCGCCGGATGTATCGGAGCAGGTCTACGCTTTTTGTGAGGAGGTAGGCCTTCCAACCACCCTTGCCGATATCGGTCTTCGTGATTTCGACCGTGAACGATTGATGCCTGCCGCAGTAAAAGCCTGTGCACCCGCTGAATTCATTCATCACGAAGCGGGCAGCATCACCCCCGAAAAAGTCCTTCAGGCCATGCTCATGGCTGACGCTATCGGAGCATCGAGAAAAAAGAGGCAAAACGCATAGCTCTCGATTTTTGCTGTTTTACGGTTATCGCGCCGTACACTTTTCCGGACGGAAGAGAAGGGAGAGCGGAGTGTCTGGTTTATGAAAAATGATTGGTATGGTGTGATGTTTTCGGGAACCCTTTTGTTGAAAATTCTTATTATGTCGCAAAAGTTTTTGCTGTTAAATCTTGAAACAGGAGCATCATGAGTGACTTGCCTAACTGCCCGAAATGTAACTCTGAATATACCTATGAGGTCGGGGGACTGTTGACCTGCCCTGAGTGTGCCCATGAATGGACGGCTTTGTCCGGTGCTGCTGATGAGAAGGTGCGTGTCTGGAAGGATGCGAATGGTACCGTTTTGCAGGATGGCGACACGGTTACGGTGATCAAGGATCTCAAGGTCAAGGGCTCTTCATCGCCGATCAAGGGCGGCACGAAGGTGAAGAACATCCGTCTCATCGAGGGTGACCACAACATTGACTGTAAAATTGATGGCTTTGGCGCGATGGAGTTGAAGTCGGAATTTGTAAAGAAAGCCTGAATTGGTCTGGACGCTTTATTTATGACATTGTACGATCATTTAAAACTGTCAGCCAAAGCAAGGTCAACCGACGGATTTATACCGGGCGCAAGATAATTCAATGGCTCTCCATTTTTTCTTGAAGCAAGCAGAACGGGTTTGCCTTCGCAACTGCTGTTGTCGAACACCATAAAAAGATCGGCTTGTGGAGCAAACCAGCGTAATTGTTCATGGGACGTCCTGTGACGTTCAATTGCTTTTGCTGCATCTACGGAATGTCCTCCTTTTTCGACGCGTTCGCTGACACGCAGCGGTGACAATTCCGGGGGATAAAGTGATATATAAATTAGTCCGAATTTGAAGCCACGGGCCTTTGCTTTGGTCACGTCATCCCTGTATTTGCCCGTTGATAACACCGTTTCAACGACAAAACTTTGTCCGGCTTATATGCAGTTATCAACTTCGGCACCAACTGCAATGGCGGCTTTCAGATTGAGGTGGTTTGGTGGGTCGTCTGGAAACTGTTTTCGAAGTTCGAGCGTCCGTTCATCAGCGTTGAGTTTAACAAGGCCATGATCGCCAAGGTTCTTGAGAAAGGTTTCAGCAAAACCGGATTTACCGGCACCATTCGGACCAGCGATAATCCACATCCACTTTGCCATATGTGTGCTGGATTAGCGTATGTTGAGTGAGTTTATTGTTTGGAGTGTTCGCGAACAAGCAATTGACCGCAGATTGAGCCATGCGTAGTAATGCCAAGTCTATCATTTTCTTCAACAGCCTTCCCTGCAGCCATGACAAATGACGTTTGTGCGATTGCAATCAAAGTATCGGCTTCATCGGAAATTCCAGTCGTAACCGTCCCACCTTGTGATTTATCTTTGGAGATAGAATAGATCAATCTTGAATTCGGGCTGATTACATCATTGATAACCGCTTTTAATACGGATGAGTAGTTTTTAGCAATCCAATCATAGAAAAATTGGCTCGGTACCTCAATTGTCAGTTCGTGTCCGGAGAAGCTTAATGGTTTGATCGGGGAGAACCATGTTTTGAACTCCAGTGGGTCTGTTTTTTCTTTTATGGTTACCATGCAAGTATCCCATACCTGTTGTGCTTTTGAGGTATCTTGCTTCTTTTGTGTTTGCGGATACTTGATAAACGCCTTTGAGGTAATGCTCATATTTAACTCCTGAAGGCTGGCGCAGTGTCGTAATCGTGGCTATTAATAACTTAAACCTTGTGTCTGCGATGAAATATAGCTGATTGCTGTTTCTTTGTTAATACACCGGATCGGGTAACAATATAGTGATTATTAACGAACAAAGAGCAATGGCAAAAAGTTGTTGCTCTTTCAGACGTGGTTTACACTTTTCCATGGCAGTAAATGCAGGGGGAGTGCAGAAATCTCTCTGTATCGGTTTGGGGAACAATCAGTTAACGCGCAGGCGCATTGGTGTGCCTGCGCGTTTTTGCTGATGGCCGGGGATCAATAGCCGGGATTGACTTCACTGAAGGTTTTCAGTCCAAGCCCGTAGAGATGGATAAAGCCTGCGGCAGCCTTGTGGTTGAAGGTGTCGGCTTCAGTATAGGTGGCCAGCTCTTCGTTGTAGAGCGAGTATGGCGAGTTCCTGCCGAGAAGGGTGACGCCGCCCTTGTAGAGTTTCAGGCGCACAAGTCCGGTTACCGGGTGCTGTGTTTCGTTGACGAAAGCATCAAGCGCCTTTCTCATCGGTGAGAACCAGGTGCCGTTGTAGATCAGGTTGGCATAGTCCTGGCTGATGTTCTTCTTGTACTGGAAGACCGATTTTTCGAGTGTCAGTCTCTCCAGTTCGCGATGGGCAAAGTGGAGGATTGTGGCTGCCGGAGCTTCGTAGATCTCTCTTGATTTGATACCGACCACACGGTTCTCGATCATATCAAGCCGTCCGACACCGTTCTTTGCGCCGATCTCGTTCAGGCGGATGATGAGGTCCAGGCCGCTCATTTTTTTGCCGTCAAGCGAAACCGGAATACCTTTTTCGAACTCAATCTCCACAACAGTTGGAGTATCGGGCGCTTTTTCAGGTGACGTGGTGATCTGATAGGCATCCTCGGGAGGAGCAACCATCGGATTTTCAAGCACTCCGCATTCGATACTGATACCCCAGATGTTCTCGTCAATCGAGTAGGGGCTTTTCTTGGTGGCCGATACCGGAATGTTGTGCTCAAGGGCATAGGCGATCTCAGCCTCCCGTGAGGTGAACTCCCATTCACGAAGCGGAGCAAGCACCTTGAGGTGCGGCGCAAGAGAGGCGAAGGTTACTTCAAAGCGGACCTGATCGTTGCCTTTACCGGTGCAACCGTGAGCCAGCATGGTGCAATCTTCAGCAAGCGCGGCATCCACGAGGGCTTTGGCAAGCAGCGGGCGTCCAAGAGCCGTGGCAAGCGGGTAGACATCCTCATAGAGTGCACCGGCCTTGAGTGCGCGCCAGATGTACTCTTCGACAAACTCCTTGCGGAGGTCAACAAACTGGAATTTTGATGCACCTGTCGACAATGCCTTGCTCTCAAGGCCCTCGATCTCTTTGGTCTGGCCGAGGTTGCCGGTTACGGCCACGATTTCGGCATCGTATTTGTCTTTCAGCCATTTGATCATGACGGAGGTATCGAGTCCGCCCGAGTAGGCTATTGCAATTTTTTCCTTGCTCATATCAGTTGTTGTGTTATCAGTGTTTGAAAAGGTTGTTTTGAATATAGGCGATCACTTCCGAAATATTCTCTACGGAAGCAGGAATAACGAGAACCGTATCATCTCCGGCAATGGTGCCGATGATGAGCGGGTTTTTAAGCTGATCGAGATAGGAGCCTACCCCGTGCGCCCTGCCCGGCAGGGTTCTGATGATGATGGCTGTTTCATTGGCTTTTACGGCAAGCACCTCAACTCCGACCAGCCCCTTGATAATGCGTCCGGCGTTATCATCCGGCAGTGCCATCCGGTAACCGCTGTTTGTGCGTGAACGCACAAGGCCCAGTTCGGCGCAGTCTCGCGAAAGGGTTGCCTGGGCAACAGCCATTCCGCTGTTGTGGAGCAGTTCGAGCAGCTCATGCTGATTTCCAACCTGATGCTGCTGCAGAATCTCCATGATTTTCATCTGTCTGGCATGTTTGTTCATTCCTTAAGCTCCTTCATGCCTTGATTTTTTTTGCGGCATTGAGCAGCCGGTGGGTCAGATGAAATTTTCTGTACTCTTCATGGTTGAGCAGTTTTACGAGAAGCGCTTTCTGCACATGAAGCCGGTTTTCAGCTTCATCAATAATAATGGAGTGCGGTCCGTCCATCACCTCAGCACTGATCTCCTGACCACGGTGAGCCGGCATGCAGTGCATGACGACCGCGGCTGGTTTTGCTCTGCTGAGCAGTGAGCTGTTGATCTGATAGGGGCTGAATATCTTCAGGCGCTCTTTGGCCTCCTCCTCCTGGCCCATGCTTGTCCAGACATCGGTATAGAGCACATCGGCGTTGGCTGCCGCCTCGTTCGGGTCATGCATGATTTCAATTTTGCTGATTCCCTTTGCTCTTGCCGTTTCAAGAATTCCCTGATCGGGAAGGTACCCTTCAGGGCAGGTGAGCACAAAATGAAAGGGGAGGAGACCGGCCAGCTCAATCCATGAGTTGGCGACATTGTTGCCGTCTCCGACAAAGACAACCTTTATGCCGTCATTCCAGAGCCCCTTCTCATAAAGGGTAAAGGCATCGGCCAGAATCTGGCAGGGGTGGGAGAGGTCGGTCAGGGCATTGATAACCGGAATCGAGGCGTGCTCGGCCATCTCCTCAATGATGCTGTGCTCGTGCAGGCGCGCAACGATGGCGTCGTTGTAGCGTGAGAGCAGGAGTGCAATATCCTCAACGGACTCCCGCGATCCAACACCGATTGAACGGCCGTCGAGATTTATGGCATACCCGCCAAGTTCATGAATGCCAAGCTCAAAGGAGACCCTGGTTCTCAGGGAGGGCTTGTTGAAGATCATGGCAACCGTCTTGTCGCGCAGCGGCTGGAAACCTGAAACGGATGGCTTTTCAGCTCTCTTTTTCTTGATGAAGAGCGAGTAGTCGAACAGCTCGATAATCCGGGATGCATCAAGCGGTGCAAATCCGAGGAAATCTCGTTTGGCTGGCACGTTATTGTTTTTTACAAAAGTCATCGGGATTGGCTGTTTAAGGATTGATCACTCTCCTGATCGGCAATAAACTGGGTGCCGACCCCTTCATGGGTGAATATTTCAAGCAGGAGCGAATGGGTTGATTTTCCGTCAATGAGATGGATTTTTCCAACTCCTGAGTCAAGTGTCTTGAATGCCGAGAGCACTTTCGGAATCATGCCGCCGGATATGATACCCTGTTCAATAAAATCGGCCGCTTCTGTTTTGCAAATGGTTTTCAGAATTCTCTCGCCTACATGAATTCCCTCCACATCGCTGACGTAGATCAGCTTTTCAGCCTTGAGAGCAATGGCTATACTGCTGGCGGCATCATCAGCATTGATATTGTAGATGTTGCCCGTATCATCGAAGCCGATCGGTGCAATGACCGGGATGAGTCCGGCATGGCAGAGCAGATCGATATAGTCGGTATTGATATGCACAACCTCTCCGACAAGCCCGAGGGTATCGGCATTCTGATGGGGGACCGCCTTGATGGTGTCGGCATCCAGACCGCTGACTCCGACGGCCTTGCCGCCGTGCTGGCTGAGGAGCTGAACAATATCCTGATTGACCTTTCCGGCAAGCGTCATCTGAATAACCGAGATCATCTCCCTGTCGGTTACCCTCCGGCCATGCAGAAAACGGGAGTTGTGTCCGAGTTTTTCTGCGGTTTTCGTGATTGCGTCACCTCCGCCATGCACCAGTACAATATTGATGCCGACCTTGCGGAGCAGGGTGACATTCTGTGCCACACTGTTCTTCAAAGAGGCATCCTTCATGGCAGATCCGCCGTATTTAATCACAAAGGTCTTGCCTTCAAACTGCCGGATATAGGGCAGAGCTTCAATAAGTACCTGGCCTATAGCGGCTTTCGGGGCTTTTCTTGGCGATTTCGGCTCGCTGTTCTGTAGGTTCTCCATCAAGGACAATTGCTGTTAAAGGTTAACGTATTGTCAGCTTCTGTAGCTGCCGTTTATATCGACATACTCTTTGCTCAAATCACAGCTCCACATGGTTGCATGCCCCGGTCCGTCTCCGAGCCGCAGGGTTATGGTGAAGGCGTCCTTTGCCATGATTGCAGAAGCCTCCTCCTCTGAAAAATCAGCGATGAATCCCGGTTTCAGCACCGTCAGGCTGTCGAAAGAGAGTTCAAGATCATCCTGGTTGAAGCATGCCCCCGAGCGTCCTGCTGCGGCAATGATTCTTCCCCAGTTGGCATCTTCGCCGTGAATGGCGGTTTTAACCAGACTCGATTCGGCAACGGTTCTTGCGGCAAGTTCGGCGTCGTGGTTGTCCGTAGCGCCAGTAACCGTTATTTCCACAAATTTTGTTGCCCCCTCGCCGTCAATGACAATGAGCTTGGCAAGAAAGGTCATCAGTGCTTCAAGTGCCTCAGAGAAGAGCTCGTAATCGCGGCTTTCCGCCCTGATTTCAGGGCCGGTACCGCTCGCAAGAATTGCCGCCATGTCGTTGGTGCTGGTGTCGCCGTCAACGGTAATGGCGTTGAAACTTTTCCGGTTTGCTCCTTCGAGTGCATGCTGCAGGAGTGAGGGCGAAATGGCGGCATCAGTACAGAGAAACGCAAGCATGGTAGCCATGTTCGGGGCGATCATGCCGGAGCCCTTGGCTATGCCGCTGAGCCGGAGCGTGCCGCCTGAAACCTTCACGTCAAGAGAGAAAAATTTCGGGAAGGTATCGGTGGTCATGATTGCCTCCGCAGCCGCAATGCCGGAATTTCGATCGAGTTTTGAGGATAGATCGGAAATGCCGCAAAGAACCCTCTCCATCGGAAGGAGCTGGCCGATAACCCCTGTGGAGGCTACAAGTACCTCTTCAGGCTTGACGGCAAGTTCAGCCGCAACCGCTCCGGCCATGGCCCGGGCATCCTGCATCCCCTGTTCGCCTGTGGCTGCGTTGGCATTGCCGCTGTTGCAGACAATAGCGCGAATGGATGATGATGCCTGCTTCAGGTGTGTTCTGCAGAGCGTTACCGGTGCAGCGCAGCAGAGATTCGTCGTGAAGACCGCCGCAGCATTTGCGGGTGCATCAGCGGCGAGCAGTATCATGTCGTTGCGGTCGTATTTTATTCCGGCACAAACCGCACCTGAAGAGAAGCCTTCCGGCCAGAATCCGACCCCACCCGCCATCTCTCCCGGCATCGGGGTAACCGATTCCGGCCAGGATGTTGATGCCGAGAGTTTGTGAACTATCTGAAGTGCTTTTTGACGTTTCTGCACAGCTGTCTGAAAGAGTTAAAGAGTTATAATAAGAGGCCGGTCGTTTCATCAAGACCGAGCATGATATTCATGTTTTGTACAGCCTGCCCGGCGGCGCCTTTCAGGAGATTGTCAATGGCCGTAACTATGACCACGGAACCGGACCGGGTTGCCTGCGCAATATGGATATCGCAATAATTGGTATAAGCGACATGGCGCACCTCCGTCATGCTCTCCCTCACCCGCACAAACGGGGCGTTCCGGTAAAAGCTCTGGTAGATACCGTTCAGTGTTTCAATTTTTTCAGGACGTTCAAGCCGGATATTCAGGATACTGTATATTCCCCTGACCAGAGAGCCGATCATTGGCGTAAAGGTAAAGTCAAAAGAGGGCGTGGTGGCGGAGCTGCCGAGTGCCTGCATGATCTCCGGGGTGTGCTGATGGACTCCGACCTTGTATGCCCTGACGTTTTCACTCATTTCCGAGTAGGAGAGCTCTGTTTTGCTGCTTCTTCCTGCTCCGGAAATGCCGGAAACGGAGGTGCAGTTGACCGCACTGAGCGGTATAGGAGTGCTGCCTCCAAGAAAGAGTGGTGCAAGACCCAGAATGATGCTTGTGGCAAAACATCCGGGATTGCTGATCGAGTTCCCCTTCACTATCTGATCTTTGAAGAGTTCAGGCAGACCATAGGTCATGACGGCATCCGGGGATTTTTTCTGCTTGTAAAACTGTTCATGTTCCAGTGTGTTTTTCAGCCTGAAATCACCGGAGAGGTCAATGACGGTTTTTCCGGCTCTCAGGAGTGCCGGAACGTGGGCAAGCGCTTCACCGTGGGGAAGTGCAAGAAAGTAGATGTCGCTCTCCATTTGACCGCTGTAGGGCAGGTAGCTTTTGTTGCAGGAGAGTGAAGGGTAGAGGTCGGTAACCTGTTTTCCTGCCTGCGAAAAAGCATACAGCTCTTGCAGCTCGACGTTTGGATGATGAAGCAGCAGCCGGGTCAGTTCAGCACCGGAATAGCCGGATGCTCCGATTACCGACACGGTATGTTTTTTTGCACTATCCGACAACTGTGGCATTATGTAGGGAGTATTCGGTTAACAGGGGATCAGTGAAAATTACCGGCGATGAATAAATATCCATTAATGCGGAAATATTAACCTTTTTTACCCGATTATCAAGCGTGAAAATATTTTTTTCCATGAGTGAAACAGCCGTGCTGAACTTTATGTCAACATCTTTATTTTATTTATTTTAAAGGTTATTTTACCCGTTCTGCTCTCATCCGGACATCCGAAAATGAATAGCAATGAATAAAAAACGAGTCACAAAAGCATATAAACAGCTTCTCCCGCCACTTTCGCTGCTCTTAGTACTGCTCATGCTGGGCGGCTGCCGGGAGCGGTCTGCTGCTGAAACCGCCCGGAGTGGCGTATTGATTGTCTCCGTTGACCGCCAGCTTCAGGGTGTTGCCGATATTCAGGGAGAGGTGTTCAGCCGGCACTATCCGGACTCCCGGATCACCATTGTTCCGGCCGCTTCCGGAAAGACCCTGATGTCTCTCCTTGATCATAAAGCCGGGGCAGCCCTGATCAGTGGTGAGCTTCAGCCGCAAGAGGATTCGCTTGTCGCATCACTCAACCGTCCGCTGCGGCGTGAACCTGTCGGGCGGGACGCACTCGTCTGCATCGTCAACAGCAATAATCGGGTTGCCACTCTTTCGCTGAAGGAGCTGTCGGTTATGTTTTCACGGAAGGGGAGTGAAACAACCCCGCTTATCAGGGCGGATGATTATCGTCTTGAGACTCTCTTAGCCGGGAAAATCGGGAAAAAGAGAGAGGATCTCCGTGCCTGGGCATGCAGAAGTGACGGTGAACTGATCAGGAGGGTTGGTGCCGACAGGAGTGCCGTTGGTGTGCTGTTTCGGTCAGCACTCAATGCCGGGACGATTTCCGATGCGGAGCGTAACCTTGTCAGGGTGGTTCCTCTTGTTTCTGAACGTGCAGGCGGAAAAGCATTCCTTCCAACCCGTCAAAATATCTTCGACGGCAGCTACCCTCTTGTTACGACTGTTTACTATGTATATTATCCCGGTAACGTACTTGCAACGGGGTTCGGCTCCTGGCTCTCCAGCAGTGGCCAGACCGTATTTGAACGGAGCGCTCTTGTTCCCTTCAAGCTGCTTGAGAGGACTATTATTCTTAAATAACGGTATGGGCATCTCTATTACTTTATTCCGCGATTCAATTGCTTCTTTGGGCGGTGCTCGAAATCCTCAAGTACTCCGTGTACATTCCGGTTTCAGCGCTCCTTCCGCCTCGCACACAAACCGCTCACGACAAGTTATAGAGGTGCCCGTATGACGGAAGTATCTGCAGTCAAAAAATTTGCCACCCTGAAGGCTATTGTTGTTACCGGAATCATCAGTATCCTGCTTGTTCTTGCCGGAACCGTAGGATTGCTTGTCATGCAGAGTAATCTGCATGAGAATGTTGAAAAAAAACAGGCTTGTTATCTTGATCTCATCGCGTTCAGGGGCAAACTCATTGAATTTGAGTTCAACCGTCACCACCCTGGAGCCAATTTATCCAATATCGAAGAGCTTCCCGGAAAGCCGGAAGAGCCGGCAGGAGTGCTGCTTTTCATGTACGACAAGCTTGCTGTTGAGATGAAGGACGCCGGATTGAACTCGCTTCCCGTACTTCACGCGGCCCGACAGAACAGCCCCGCACTGCTTGCCCTCGAAAATCTTGAACTCTTTCGCTTTGAGCTTGACAACACCATTCAGAAAGTCGATCTGGAGACAAGGGGTGCAGCCGACAAACTTGTTGACATCAATCACTTCTTTCTTTTTTTTATTCTTGCCATCCTGCTCACGCTCAGTATCACGGCCGGCTGGCTGCTGCATAACAACTATCGTCAGACCCTCATTCCTCTTGCTCAACTGGCCTCACAACTGAAGCTGATCAATCGTAATATTCCGGAAAGTATACACGATACAGCCGAAGAGATGAAAAAGGAGCTTACGGAAACCGAACCATCAAGTGATATCACCCAGATTACCGAGTCGATCATGAGCTTTTGCGGTGACATCGAGGCAAAAAACAAAAAGCTTGATGAACTGCATATCCGTGATGAAAAAACAAATCTCTACAACTACCGTCATTTCAAGGACCGTCTTATTACGGAGGTTGAGCGGGCAAAAAGCCTTGAGAGCAAGGTATCGCTTGCCATGATAGATATTGATCATTTCAAGCGATACAATGATGCTCACGGTCATATTGCCGGTGATCATGTGCTGGAAATTCTTGCAGAACTCATCAGCAGTCAATGCCGGGCCACCGATGTACCCTCACGCTTCGGAGGAGAGGAGTTTGCCGTGCTCTTTCCCAAAACAGATTCCGATACCGCACGCGAGATTGCCGAACGTCTTAGAAAACTTATCAGTATCGAACCATTTCCCCATGAACAGCATCAGCCGGAAGGGCAGCTTACGGTCAGTATAGGAATTGCAACATTTCCTGGGGACGCGGCTGACTGGTATACCCTTATCAACAATGCCGACCGGGCACTCTATAAGGCAAAATCTTGCGGAAGAAATAATGTAGTTACCTTTGCCTCCATGAATGCCGACTCAACCACAGAGGGATGAAGCCGCAGCTCTATATTGCAAGAAGGTTTGCCTTCAAACAGCGTTCAGCTTCCAGACCGACCTTTATCATCATGGTCGCGGTGATCGGTATTGCGGTTGGAACGGCCGCCCTGATTCTTACCCTCTCCATTGTCAAGGGCTTTGCCGGCAGCGTTGAGCAGAAACTGATCAGTTTTAGCGCCCATTTGCAGATCCGATATCCTGATGATCGTCTTTTTCAGGAGCGGCGCCAGGATCTTCTGCGTATCACCCAACACCCCGATGTGACATCTGCCGCACCCTTTCTTGAAAAAAGTTTTGTACTCAGGAGCCGGAGAGGCAGCACCGGCGATACCTACGGAAGCAAGCCGGTCGTTGTAAAGGGTGTCACTCCTGAGCAGCGAACGATCTTTCTGACCCGGTTTCTCAAGGAGGGAAGCCCTGCTATGACGGCTGAAAGTGAGGCAATAGAGCTCTATGCAGGTGAGCCGCTGGCAGAACATCTTGGTCTCACTGTCGGACAAAAAGTTATGCTTGTCGGACTTGGCCGTGACTCGACAGGGGCCAGACTCATTACGGGCAACAAAAGCGTTGTTGACCTCCTCTCATCACTTGATCTGGAAATTGGCGTTATACGGGGTATTTACGATACGGGCCTCCAGGAGGGTTTTGATGATTTTGTGGTCATTACCGATCTGAAGCAGATGCAGGCGCGCTTCAATCCGTTGATGATCAGCGGTTATGATGCCAATGTGGAGCATTTCAACAAACTTCCCGATACGGTTAAGGAGATAGTTGCCACGCTCGGACTCCCGTTTTACGGCTATACGGTTTTTCAGCGATATTCAAATCTTTTTGAATGGCTGAAGCTCCAGAAAAACATCATGCCGATGCTGATTGTCACCATCACCATCGTGGCGGTTTTCAACATCATCTCCACCCTGCTTGTTCTGATTATTGAAAAAACAAGGGAGATCGGGATGCTCAGTGCTCTTGGCCTCGAACCGGCCAAAATCAGCCGTCTCTTTATGTCACAGGCATTTCTCATTGCGCTCTCCGGGATTGCGGCAGGCAATATCCTTGCGCTCTCCCTTTCGCTTTTCGAGCTCCGCTTTCATCTCATCACCCTTCCGGAGAAAAGCTATTTTATCAAGTATGTTCCTCTCCTGATTGATCCTTTTGATTATGCGGCGGTCTCTATTGCGGTCATGATACTGACGCTTCTCTTTGCCTTTATTCCTGCCCGGATTGCGGCGTCACTGAAACCGGGTACAGCTCTGAGCACCTGATGGGATACTGTGTTGCCTTGCTCTCAAACCGCTCACGACAAGCAACAGGAAACCATAAATTTTATTGATATTGATGCTTGTATGAAAACTGGATTATGGATAGCGCGCCGCTTCAGCTTTGCCCGCAAACGGTTCAGAATTATCAATGTCATTTCGGCAATCAGCCTTGCCGGTATTGTCATCGGCGTCAGCACCCTGCTTGTGGTCATGAGTGTTCTGAACGGATTTCAAAAACTTGCGCGTGATCTCTTTATTACCATCGACAGTCCGGCTCAGCTTGTTCCACTCAAGGGACGATCTTTTGCTGTTTCTGACTCACTGCTCAACTCCATAAGGGCTGTTGAGGGTGTCGGTTCTGCTGAACGGTTTGCAGAAGGAGAGGCAATTATGGCTACCCGTGATAAAAGTGAACTGGTGATCATCAAGGGTCTCAGCGATAAAGCACATCGCCGTCTTGTCAGTCAGACCCATGCAGCCAACCCGTTCTTTTCCGGTGAGACGATTGCGGTTGGTGAGCTTCTGGCCTACCGTACCGATCTCTATGCATTCAGTCAGGTGAAGATTTTCAGCCCCGAGTTGATCTCTTTCGGACTTGAATCACTTTCGCAGCCCTACATGATGCCGGTACTCACTATTCCGGAAGCCACCGTATCGTCACTTTTTTCCCTGCAGAAAATATTTGACGACCGCTATGTGCTCACCTCTGAGCGGTTCGCACAGAGAGTTCTGCTGCTTGGCAACGGACTCTGTTCAGGAGTTGATATCAGGGCAGGGGAGGGGGTTTCAAACGAAACGTTTATCAGAAGCCTGAGATCGTGGCTGGCTCGCAGCCCTGTTAAAACGAATTGCAGAATCAGGAGCCTTGATGAGAAATACAGCTCTGTTTTTGCGGTCATGAAGCTTGAAAAGTGGGTGAGTTTCGGAGTGCTGATGCTCATCATCCTTGTGGCCTCACTCAGTCTGACCGGAGCGCTTGCCATGACCGCCATTGACAAACAGCGGGAGCTCTTCTACCTGCGATGTCTGGGGCTCGAAAAACCGCAGTTCATGGCAATATTTATTATTCAGGGTGCCATGACCGGCGTGATCGGAACTGCTGCCGGGGCATGCATTGCCTGGAGCATCTGCACCCTTCAGGAGCTTTTCGGTATTGTAAAACTCCCCTCAAGAAGTGCCTTTATCATTGATGCCTACCCGGTCAGTATGCAGCTCAATGATTTTATTGCGGTTGCCATCCTGGCGATTCTGCTCTGTATTGCCGTAAGCCTTTATCCTGCACGCAAGGCTGCGATGATTGCGACGAGTCATTCGCTTGATTTGAAGACCAACTGATGGGCGCCAAGGGCGCCCTGAAAGGACTTCAGGGACAGCAAGGACAACAGCGACTAAGAGAAAACCGGCACCCGCTGTTCAGCAGGGCAGACACGCAGGTTTGCCCCTGCATCAATCCAAAATTCAGCATTCAAAATCTCCTCTTTCATCTCCACTCAGGCAGAGTGTATCGCGAAGCTGGCGGTCAATTTCGTCGGTGTGGAGCGGTGCCGGGTCCATGATTTCAAGGCGGGAGCTGTTGAGGGGAGCGCCGGATGACAGGGTGAACTGACCTTCACCGCCATTGATGCTCATCCATCCGTCCCGGCACTGCATGACCCCTTTAACGCGTTCAAAAGGAAGCGTGTTGAGGAGGGCGGCAAGGGCGGTTTGGCGGAAACGGTAACCGCTACCGATCAGCCAGCTCCCTGTCGAATAGCCCGATCCCGAACCTTCATGAAGAGTCCATGAGTCAGGGCGAACCGGCTCCGCTGTTTCCGGTTCTTTGTTTTGGCTGACGGCTGAAGCTGACGGTTCGTTTTTTCTGGTATGGGCATCGGGGAACCCGGCTGAACGGGACCTATTTCGCGGGTAATCGAGCAGCAGGGGATCGAGCTGGCCGAACGAAATTTCAGCGACCATTGCTTTGGGCGGTTCAGCGGATGCGGCGAGATTCAGGAATGCCGTCCTGTCACGTGCGGTGTAACAGTCAGCCTTGCTTGCAATCAGCAGATCGGCAAGGTTGAGCTGATCCTGGAACGAGGGGTGTTCTCGGTAGCGTACATCACCAAGTTTTCGGGCATCAACAAGACAGATGGTTGCTTTCAGGTCAAGCACCTCCTGGAAGTAGCCGGAGCAAAGGGTGCGGATGATTTTCAGCGGGTGACCTATCCCTGTTGGTTCAATAAGTATTCTTTGGGGGCTGGTGTCACGGATAAGGCGATTCAGTGCAGCTTCAAAAGAGGCCCCTGCCGTACAGCAGAGACACCCGCCGGAAATTTCCCGGATGGAGACCTCTCTCCGGGGGGAGAGAAGGGAGGCATCAACACCGACCTGGCCGAACTCGTTGACAAGCACCGCCCAGCGCTCTTTAGATGGCTTATGATTGAGCAGATGGTTGATTGCGGTTGTTTTTCCTGCACCAAGGAATCCGGTAATTATTGTGGTCGGGATGTGATGGAATTTTCCGTACGACCGGGCAGGGGCGTTCATGAAAACAGATCAAAATCCGATTTGGAGGCAAAACAGACAGGGCAGCACCAATCGGAAAAGAGCCGTTCAAACGAGGTTCCTTTTTTGATGTTGTTTTCACTGTCGCCCTCTTTCGGATCATAGAGCCAGCCGCACTCCCGGCACATCCAGGTATCAGTTTCACCTGACTTTATGGATGTTTCACCCGCAAGCACTTTTCTGAATACGACCATTTCTGACCGGGAAAACCCTTTTGATCGGTAGAATTGTTGCGCATGTTCGTTATCGCTGTCGGTCAGTAGCGTAATGCGCCCGAATCCCTCCTTTCGGGCAAACCCGATGGCATGTTCGACGAGGAGGGATCCGATGCCCCTTGTGCGCCATGCCGGGGCAACAATCATATCCTCAAGGAGTGCGACTTTTTTGCCGAGAAAGGTGCTGACGGTAAAGAGCAGCAGTACCATAGCCTGAATCTCTCCATCAATTTCACAGACAAATATCCGGCCCATGCCGGGATTTTCTATGATCATGGCGAGCCCTCTCGACTGCGCTTCGCTGTCGGGCGCAAACTCTTTCTCCTGGCTGAAGAGGAGCCCAAGCAGTGTTGTGCATGCCGCAATATCGCTCGCCGAAGCTGTCCTTATTTCTGGCATATTGTTGACTGATAGGGGTTGATGACTATGCGGTTTCGCAGATTGTTAACGGATAATTTCAGGATAATTCATCGCGCAGAGAAAATAGTAAGCTGAATTTATCCGTTTGTCCACTATCAGGCAAGTGGAGGATCAGGAAATAATGGTATGAAAATTCGGAGCGCGCGCTTAAAACTTGTAGTTCCTCACAGATTGCCCTATACTTGTTTTTTCTTTTATACAGAGAGCACAACAGCATTGCCTGGTGAGGAAGCGTTGTGTTGGTAACCGGTAACCGATAGTATAGTTCAAATGGACGCGTTCTGGCTTTCGCTTGTTATGATCTTTCTGGCCGAGCTTGGCGATAAAACCCAGCTTGTTGCCCTGACTCTGGCAACCTGCTATAAGACCGGTGTGGTGCTCTGGGGTATTTTCTGGGCGACTCTTGCCGTTCATGTTTTTTCCGCTGGAATCGGCTGGTTTATTGGCGGGAGTCTGCCGGTTGACTGGATTAAATTTCTTGCCGGAATTGCTTTTATCGTATTCGGCTTCTGGACCCTCAAAGGCGATACGCTCGATGATGATGAGAAGAGCTGCAAAACGGGTATTAACCCCTTCTGGCTGGTGTTCTCTACATTTTTCATGGCGGAGCTCGGTGACAAAACCATGCTCTCCACCATTACGCTTGCTTCCACGAATCCCTTTATTCCTGTCTGGCTCGGATCCACGATCGGAATGGTTATTTCCGATGGTCTCGCTATTATAATAGGAAAAATGCTCGGGACACGGCTTCCGGAACACATCATCAAAATCGGGGCTGCGGTCATCTTTTTTCTCTTCGGCATTATCAATATGTTCGATGGCGGTTCACGGTTCAGCCTCATTATCTGGGCGTTATCAGCTCTGCTTATCGCGATCACCGGTTACCTCTTTTTGCGTAAACCGGCTGATGTGGTTGCATAATTCATGAATGGGGTGTGTCTATTGAGCCAAATTGCAGATTTCCGACAGCAACAATGAATCCACTGCTTGAAATCAGGAAGCTCTCTTTTGGTTATGAGGGCTCTCAATCCCCTGTTTTTGACGCTCTTGATCTCACGGTTCGGACTGGTGATTTTATTCTGGTCAAGGGGGCTTCCGGAACAGGAAAATCAACACTGCTGCGTCTTATCTGCCGATTGAACCGTCCTGATGGAGGCACTATTCTCTTTCAGGGGAGCGATATCAGCTCGGTTGCCCCGGCAAAGCTCCGGAGCCTGATCAGCTATGTGGCCCAGATTCCGCAGATGATTGACGCTTCAGTCGAGGAGAATCTGCTTTTGCCCTTTTCGTTTGCTGCAAATGCATCCAAATCCCCTCCCCGCCGTGATGAGCTGAGAGCAATGCTCCGGAAGTTCTATCTCGAAGAGGTAACTCCCGATCAATCAGCGCTGAAACTCTCTGTGGGGCAGAAACAGCGGCTGGCGATTATGAGAGCCCTGTTGCAGGAGCCGCTTCTTCTGCTGCTTGATGAGCCGACCTCCGCACTTGACCGGGAGAGCGCCTCAATGGTCTTTGCCCTTATGGAGCATCTGAATGTTGAGGAGGGGAAAACCCTGATTACGGTCACCCACACTGACTACAAACCGGAAAAAGTTCAACCTCTGAACTATATGCTTGAACAACACCGTCTCCATTTACTGCCATGAACCGGATTGTTGACATTTCGACCGCTCAACTGCTTCTGGCACTGCTCTTTATCCTTATAGCCCAGGCAAGTTCATTCATCTATCATCTCGGTTTGAACCGCGATATCACCATAGGCACCATCCGTACCTTTTCGCAGCTCTTTCTTATGGGCTATGTGCTGACGTTTATCCTGAAATCCTCCAGCCTGTGGCTGGTGATTTCGGTGTTTGTGGTTATGGTTGTCTCTGCGTTGTTTATTGTAAAGGGCCGGGTGAAGGAGACGCAGATCGCCTATATCATCCCGACATTTCTGACCATGTTCATCAGCTATTTTGCGACAGCACTCTTTGTTTCGGGGCTGATTGTCGGTATAACCCCATGGTGGGATCCAAGGTATTTTATTCCTGCCGGAGGGATGGTGATCGGAAACTCCATGTCGGCGCTGGCTATTGCTCTTGAACGGCTGTTCAGGGATCTTCGTGAGGAGAGAGAGCTTGTTGAGATGAAACTCGCTCTTGGAGCAGATTACCGTGAAGCAAGCGATGATATTTTCAGAAAAGCGATCCGGGCAGGCATGATTCCATCCATCAATGCCATGATGGGGGTCGGACTTGTTTTTATTCCCGGAATGATGTCGGGCCAGATCCTGGCAGGAACCGACCCGCTTATTGCAATTCGCTACCAGATTGTTGTTATGCTGATGCTGGTGGGTTCAACGGCGGTAACCTCCGTCGTGGTGATGCTCATAGTCCGGCGCCGTTGTTTCGGAAGCGGGGAAGAGGTCTTACTGACCCCCCGCTGAACGCACAGCAGCCTCTCTTTGGACAAGATAGATGGTGATACCGGCAATCATCATGAAAAAGCAGAGTACCTGTCCCATGGAAAAATTAAAGAGTACAAAGCCGAGCTGTGCATCCGGCTCCCGGAAGTATTCGATAAAAAACCGGAAAAATCCATATCCGAACAGATAGATGGCCGAGAGAAACCCCGGAAACGGAGATTTTTTTCGAAGCAGCCAGAGTATGATAAACAGTACGATGCCTTCAAAAAATGCTTCATAGAGCTGTGATGGATGGCGCAGTTCATAGGTTGGTGCAAGCGGGAAATACATCCCCACTGCGGCATCAGTCACCCGTCCGTAGAGTTCTCCGTTGATGAAGTTTCCGATGCGCCCGAAGGTGTAGCCGAGCGGAACAGCGGGAATGAGCAGATCAAAGGTTTTGAAAAAACCGGTTTTCTGTGAACGGCTGAAAAGCAGGAGAGCAAGAACAACCCCGATCACACCTCCATGATAGGACATCCCGGTGACGCCCGTGAATCGGCATCCGCCGGGTGCAGGAATCCACGGGATTACGGTGCCGAGCGGATCTGAGAGAAAGGAGTCCATCCCGTAGAACAGGATATAGCCCAGTCGTCCGCCTAAAACAACACCTCCCATAGCCCAGGTGAGGGCATCGCCGACAAAGGAACGGTCGAAAGGAAGCTTTTCACTTGCAAGACGATATCGGGTAAGCAGATAGACTATTGCGAAGGCGATGACATACATCATGCCATACCAGCGGACGGCAAAACTTCCCGAAGAGAAGAGCACAGGGTTCATCTGTGCCGGAAGATTCTGCCACCAGAGTGATAAATCGTTCATAAAGCTGAATGTTTCAATGAATTTCAGGTAAAAAAAGTCCCGGGTCTATTGGATCGAAAAAAAATATAGTTAACTTTTAATCTTGCGCATTTTCTGTATTTCTACCCATTAACATACAAATACCGATAAGTATGGCTAAGATACTTGAAGGGCCAGCCATGAAACTATTCAACAAATGGGGCATTCCTGTGCCAAATTATGTTGTGATCATGGACCCCAACCGCCTTGCCCAACTTGGGGAAGCTAATAAATGGCTGAGAGAATCAAAACTCGTTGTTAAAGCTCATGAAGCAATCGGCGGGAGGTTCAAGCTTGGACTGGTAAAGCTTGGGCTCAACCTTGAACAGGCCCTTGAAGCAGCACAGGAGATGATTGGCCGTGAAATCGGTACTTCGGTTATCCGTCAGGTCATTGTTGCTGAAATGCTTGATCATGATGAAGAGTACTATCTCTCAATTGCAGGTAACCGTGATGGAGCAGAGCTGCTCCTTTCCAACAAGGGCGGTGTGGACATCGAAGATAACTGGGATACTGTCAAGCGACTCTTCATTCCCCTTGATGAGAACCCGACTATCGAAGAGATTACTGAAGTTGCCCATCAGGCCGGTTTTACCGGAGAGGTTGCCGAGCGTGTTGCAAAAATCGCTTCACGTCTTATTCTCTGTTTTGATAATGAAGATTCGCAGTCAATCGAGATCAATCCGCTGGTCATTCGCAAAAGTGATATGCGCTTTGCTGCTCTTGATGCGGTCATGAACGTTGACTGGGATGCCCGTTTCCGTCATGCTGACTGGGATTTCAAGCCGGTTTCTGAAATCGGCAGGCCCTTTACTGAAGCCGAGCAGCAGATCATGGATATTGATGCCCGTATCAAGGGCTCGGTAAAGCTGGTCGAGGTTCCCGGTGGTGATGTTGCCCTTCTGACAGCCGGTGGCGGCGCTTCGGTTTTCTATTCCGACGCAGTTGTGGCCAGAGGAGGCACTATTGCCAATTATGCCGAATACTCCGGTGATCCGCCGGACTGGGCAGTAGAGGCTCTGACTGAAACTATCTGCAGGCTTCCGAATATCAAGCATATTATTGTCGGCGGCGCAATTGCCAATTTCACTGATGTCAAGGCGACCTTCAGCGGTATCATCAACGGGTTCCGTGAGAGCAAATCGAAAGGATACCTTGAGAATGTGAAAATCTGGGTGCGTCGTGGCGGACCGAATGAAAATCAGGGACTTGCCGCCATCAAAAAGCTGCAGGAAGAGGGATTTGATATCCATGTCTACGACCGCAGCATGCCGATGACCGATATCGTCGATCTTGCCCTGAATTCATAAGGTGTGCTTTCCGCAGGAAAGCCTAAAGAGAAACTTCTAATTATTAACCGGAAAGAATCGTGAGCATTTTAGCAAATAAGGAAACACGAGCGGTCATCATAGGCGGTGTTGCCGGATTGAATGCCGCCAGGCGTATGGCCCAGTTCGACTTTCTGATCAACCGGCCTTTGACAGTCCAGGCTTTTGTCTACCCGCCTGAAGAGGGCCAGCAGAAAGAGATATATCGCGGTGGTGAGCTCAATAACGTTACCGTCTATTCATCGCTTGAACAGGCGCTTGAGGAAAACCCTCAAATCAATACAGCACTGATCTATATCGGCTCATCGAGAGCTTATCAGTCAGCCAAGGAGGCTCTTGATGCAAAAGGGATCAAGCTTGTCTCCATGATCACGGAAGGCGTGCCGGAAAAAGATGCCAAACGGCTGCGCAAGTATGCGCTTGAGACGGGCAAGATTTTCAACGGCCCATCCTCAATCGGTATCCTTTCTGCCGGCGAGTGCCGTCTCGGAGTTATCGGTGGCGAGTACAAAAACCTGAAACTTTGTAACCTCTATCGCTCTGGTTCTTTCGGCGTTATTACAAAGTCGGGCGGACTCTCCAACGAGGCGATGTGGCTCTGCGCCCAGAACGGTAACGGTGTCACAACAGCCGTTGCAATCGGCGGTGACTCCTATCCGGGAACGGACTTTGTCACCTACCTTGAGATGTTTGAAAATGATCCAGAAACCAAGGCGGTTGTTATTGTCGGCGAAGTCGGCGGTACGCTTGAAGAGGAGGCTGCAGATTGGCTCGGAGCTGAAGTGCGCCGCATCAAGGTTATTGCCGCAATCGGCGGAACCTGTCAGGAGGTGCTTCCCCAGGGTATGAAATTCGGTCATGCAGGAGCCAAGGAGGGCAAGAAGGGTCTTGGCTCTGCACGCTCCAAAATGAACGCACTTCGTGATGCCGGCGCTGTTGTGCCGGATACGTTCGGCGGACTCAGCAAAGCCATCAAGCAGGTCTATCAGGAGCTGCTTGCAAGCGGAGCGATCAAGCCGGAACCGGAACTCGATGAAAAACTTCTTCCGGCACTTCCTCCAAGTGTTCAGGAGGTCATGAAGCAGGGTGAGGTTATCGTTGAGCCGCTTATTCGTACCACCATCTCCGATGATCGTGGAGAAGAGCCCCGTTATGTCGGTTATGCCGCTTCCGAACTCTGTGAGAAAGGGTATGGTATTGAGGATGTTATCGGTCTTCTCTGGAACAAGAAACTTCCCTCCAAAGAGGAGTCGGAGATCATCAAGCGTATCATCATGATCTCTGCCGACCACGGCCCGGCGGTCTCCGGAGCATTCGGTTCCATTATTGCCGCATGTGCCGGAATTGATCTTCCTCAGGCTGTATCGGCCGGTATGACCATGATCGGCCCCCGATTCGGCGGAGCCGTGACCAATGCCGGTAAATATTTCAAGTATGGCGTCAAGGAGTATCCCAACGATATTTCCGGCTTCCTCTCCTGGATGAAGCAGAATGTCGGTCCGGTTCCAGGTATCGGCCACAGGGTTAAGAGCCTCAAGAATCCGGACAAAAGGGTTAAGTATCTGGTTGACTACGTTAAAAACCATACAACCCTGCACACTCCATGTCTTGACTATGCGCTCGAAGTGGAGAAGGTTACCACCGCTAAAAAGGATAATCTTATCCTCAACGTTGATGGTACCATCGGCTGTATTCTTGTTGACCTTGATTTCCCGGAGTACTCACTGAACGGCTTCTTCGTCCTTGCCCGTACAATCGGTATGATCGGGCACTGGATTGATCAGAACAATCAGAACTCACGTCTTATCAGACTCTACGATTACCTGATTAACTATGCAGTAAAAGAAGAGCGCGAAGTGCCGGAAAAAAAATAAGCCGCTTCGTTGTCAAGAGTTGAGATGTTCAATTCTGAAAGCGAAGTAAGCCTTCTGAAAACGCAGAAAAGCGGAATCAACCCTGATTCCGCTTTTCTGCGTTTTACCCGTTATTATTTTTGCCATCCTGTTTACGGTCACTTCACCGTTCATGCCCGATTGTAATGCACGGGTAACCCTCTTCTTATCCGGAATACATGAGACGAATATGAGACAGGTATGAGACAAATACGCTTATTTTCCCGAGTGATCTGCACTGTTGAAGTGTTCACGGTGTTTTCTGTGAAATCCCTGTTGGAAATATTTTTAAGTAACTATAGATAAGTAAGATATGGTTTATGCTGGTGGACTTTTGCTTTTGTTGTTTCGTTGGCTGGCAGGGAAAAATAGGGAGAATATCTTCTTTTGATCCCTTGGGCTGATGCCTGTACGTGTCTTGATTTGTGTCGCAATATGCCTCATATTGAGACAGTTATTGCTGTCGAGACACTCCCGGGGGGATGGAGAAGTGCTGAAATAGTGATGGCCCGGCCTGTAGGCCGCGAATTTCGGGCTTGCCGGTGATGGTTTCTCTCTGATAATTTGAGTGGCCCGCTATTTGCACATAAATTTAGAAGTTAAAAGTGATTTTAATTCGCTGATAAATGGTGTGTTTTCGGTGGCGGTTTGCCCTGACACCATCTCGTCAAGCTGACGTTATTACAATGTTCTGTTTGAACAAAAACCGGAGGATCTTTTGTGATGAAATTATCGGAACGATATAATCTTCATTACGATAAGCACGTATTGTGTCGCGCAGTCGCCATTGCCATAGGTTCAATATCGCTGCTCTTATCTTCAGTTCCTCTTTTTGCAAATCCCATTCCCGATGCCGGAAGTATTTTGCGCGATCAACAGAATCAGATGCAGAACCTTCCTCAATTGCCTTTTTCCGCTCCGGTAAAGGAAGCGCTCCCTTCGGATGAAAGTACCCTGCGTGTCAGTGTTAAGGCTTTTGTTTTTTCGGGTTATGAGGGTCTTGCAAGTGAAGCCGAGCTTCAGGCAGTTGTTGCGGGAGCTGTCGGCAAAAATCTCTCATTCGCTGAGCTGTCAGGGGAGGCGGAGAAGGTTACAGCGTATCTCAAGCAGAAGGGGTGGTTTCTTGCGCGGGCATATCTGCCCAAACAGGATGTCACCATGGGTACTATTGAAATTGCCGTTACTCCGGGTAAAAGTGACGGAAACCTTACCATAAACCGCGACAAAGAGGTAAGAATATCCGATAAAAAACTTCGAGGCTTTGTCAAGAGCGCTCTGGAGGAAGGCAAGCCGATCAATGAGCGTGCGCTTGAGCGTTCGGTGCTGCTCATCAGCGATCTGCCGGGTATCTCAGCCCGCGCCTCCCTTGCTCCAGGTACCATGACCGGCACCAGTGGAGTTGAGCTTGCAGTAGCTGAAGGTCCTGTGTTTTCAGGATCAATCTGGAGTGATAACCAGGGCAACCTCTACACCGGTGAGTGGAGAGCCAACTCCATGTTCACTTTTAATGACCCTTTCTGCTGCGGTGACCAGGTAACCTTACTGCTGACAGAGGGAGAACGACTGCGTCAGGGACGTGTCGGCTATCTCTTTCCCATTGGTTATGACGGACTCAAGGGAAATCTCGCCTACACCGCTATGAACTACGAGCTTGGAAGTGATCTCCTGATCCTTCAATATGGTGGTAAGAGCAGCAGTATTGACGCTGGTTTGAGTTATCCGATGCGCCGGAGCAGGGCGGGAAATATCATAACGAGCATCTCGTACAGCAACAAGTCACTTATCGACAGTCAATACGAAATTGAACTCCATCACAAGCGGGTAAACAGTGTGCTCTTTACGACCAACGCAGACCATTACGATACGATTTTAGGCGGAGGATACAGCAGCCTGAATATAGCAGTGACTGCCGGAACAGTGCATGAAGCCAACCAGCAAGCTGCCGCCGCCGCGTCAAACAGGAGCGAAGGCCGTTATGCCCGTTTGAATGTTACCGTTATGCGCCAGCAGCGTTTGACAGAGAAGATCAATCTCAATGTTTCTGTGAGTGGCCAGAGAGCCGATGACCTGCTTGACAGCAGCGAAAAATTCTCCCTTGGAGGGCCAAACGGTGTTCGGGCCTATCCCATCAGTGAGGCTTCAGGTGATGAAGGCGAGCTGCTGAATGCTGAGATCCGATATTCACCTGCAGTCCCGAAGGGGTGGGGAAGTCTTCAGTTCAGCGGGTTCTATGATGCCGGACATATCAGACTCCAGAAGCATGAGGTGGAGATTCCGGCTACAGCGACCAATCTGAACAGTTACTGGCTTCGTGGAGCCGGATTCGGTATCAGTTACGCTATTGACGGGAGATTGACTCTGCGAGGAAGCTGGGCATGGGTGATCGGAGATAATCCAGGAAGAAGCGTTGCCGGAAATAACGCGGACGGCAGGAGTGACAAGAGTCGGATGTGGCTTATGGCACTCTTCTCCTTTTAGCAAAGCGCGTTAGCTCGTGAGACGCAAAGTTGCAGTATTTCTTTTCGCTATCCATATTTTATTCTTTTAAGCCTTTAATTTTAACAAGTAAGCAGAGCTGAACCACTCATTGACCTCTTTGGTCGTGAAAAGCAGCAGACAGATTGTACACAAGAGCAGCTGTTAACCAGATAAACCAACAATAAAAATGGAAAAAAATATACCCCTTGAGAATCTGCCACTGTTTTACAGTCGTCCGATTCCGCTTAACAGGGAGGCGCATGCATCATTGACCGTGAGCCCGAGTCCGGAAGGATACCGGTATGCCGCATCAGCCCGGACTGTTTTGCTTGCAACGGCAGAATTTTTTGATGCCGGACGTTTCTATCCGATTATTTTCAGCAATACCTCCGACAATGTCATTCTTCCTGTCGCACTTTTGGGGCTTGAGGAGAATGAAAACCTTTTTGTGGATGATGAAGGTGCCTGGCAAGGCCACTATATACCGGCATACATCAGACGTTACCCGTTCATTACCACGGACGGTACGGAGGGGCAGACCACCGTCTGTTTTGACGAGGATTTTGACGGCTTCAATCTGGAAGGCGGCCTTCCGCTTTTTGAGGATGGAGAGCCTGCACCGAAAATGCTTGAAATCCAGGCTTTTCTTCAGGACTATCTTCTTCAGATGGATCGGGCTCGGCAGTTCGGCGCCCAGCTTGCCGAATACGGATTGATCAGAGCGGTTGATCTGCAGGCTACTCCAACAGAAGGGAGCCCTATTGCACTCAATGGCCTGCTTGTGGTTGATGAGGAGAAGCTTGCACAGCTTTCAGATAGCGAAGTAACAAAATTGTTCCGCAGCGGCGCACTGGCGCTGATTCATGCGCATCTGCTCTCCCTGCGCAACGTTGATGCTCTTGTGGAGCGAAAGGTTCAGGGAGCGCAACGCTGAATAAAACAGAAGAGGTTATAACATGTTGTGTAAGGTTGCATCGAGATAACCGACAGTGAACAGGGTTTTCAACATCATCTGGTCGAAATCGAAGGAGCGGTGGATAGTCGTTTCCGAGAAGGTCAAGACCAGTGGCGGTGTGCCCAAATCAAGGCTTAAAAGTCTTGCGGTTCTCATCGCGCTGTTTGCCTCCGCAGAGCGGGCCTATGCCCTTGATCCCGGCTCCCTCCCTTCGGGCGGTGTGATCACCTCCGGGGAGGGAACCATTACCACCAGCGGCACTCAGTTGACCGTTAACCAGTCAACACCGCAGATGATTGCGAACTGGCAGAGCTTCAACATCGGAGCCGATGCCGGAGTGCGTTTCAACCAGCCCAACAGCTCTTCAGCAGTTCTCAACCGTATCACCGACCAGAACCCCACACAGATCATGGGTTCGCTCTCGGCCAACGGCCGGGTATTCCTGCTCAATCCCTCGGGTATCATCTTCGGCAGCACAGCGAGGGTAGATGTCGGCGGGCTGGTGGCATCGTCGCTCAATATGCTTGACAGCGACTTCCTTTCCGGCAGGTACAGATTCAGCAACAGCGGCAGTGCCGGTCATGTTATCAATCAGGGAACTATAACGGCGATGCCAGGCGGCGTGGTGGCGCTGATCGCACCCAAAGTAACCAACGAGGGGAGCGTTTCGGCCCCAGGAGGAAGCGTGGCCCTGGCCGGTGGCAATCAGGTCTCCCTTGATTTCCATGGAGACGGACTCATCACCCTTACGGTGGATCAGGGTGCGGTTGACGCCCTCGCTGAGAACAAGGGATTGATCAAGGCTGATGGAGGCCGGGTGATCATGACGGCCAAAGCGGCCGATGCCCTGGTTCAGTCGGTGGTGAACAACAGCGGAATTATTGAGGCAAGAAGCCTGCAGGCGAGAGGCGGCAGGATTATTCTTGACGCCGAGGGCGGCATGACAATGATAGCCGGCAAAGTGGATGCATCCTCACCCGACGGAAAGGGTGGGTCGGTGATTGCTACGGGAGATCGTGTTCTGGTGAAGGATGGAGCACACCTCACCGCCTCAGGCGCAACCGGCGGAGGAGAGGTGCTTGTTGGTGGAAGCTGGCAGAACAGCGACCCGCAGGTTCGTCAGGCGACCGGCACCATTGTTGAGCAGGGAGCCCTGCTTGAAGCGAGTGCCATCGACACCGGCAATGGCGGCACCGTGGTAGCGTGGTCGGACGTGACCAATCCGAACTCCTTCACCCGGGCATACGGCACCTTTGAGGCGAAGGGCGGAGCAAACGGTGGTGACGGCGGCAGGATGGAGACCTCAGGGCATCAGGTAGAGATCACCTCTTCTCACATTGACGCGGGTTCCCCTCATGGATCAGGCGGTATCTGGTTGATTGATCCCTACAACTATACAATCGATGCAACCGCAGCGACAACAATTGTTACTTCACTGAATTCGGGTACCAGTGTTACCATTGATACGGCAAATTCTGGCGGGCCAGGCGAAATTGGAAGCGGTACCGGAAACATTACTGTAGATAGTGCCATTTCGACAGGTACGGAAACCGGAACCAGGACACTGACGCTGACGGCAGACGGGAGCATTGTGGTCAATGCAGCCATCGGTAATACCACAGGCACCCTTGATCTGACACTGAACGCCAATGGCGGTTCGATCAGTGGTAACGGCGCTATCAGCGGCACAGGTACGACCACCTTCAATGTCGGCAGTAGCAGTGGCACATACAGCGGCATCATCAGCAAGACAACTCTTGTCAAATCGGGTCCAGGAACGCTGACGCTTGGTGCAGATAACTCCTATACAGGTCAGACAACGATCAGCGCCGGCACGCTGGAATTGGATGCAACCGGCAAGATAGCGAACAGTTCCCACGTCTCGAACAATGGAACGTTCACCATAGCCGCCGACAAAACAATCGATTCAATCTCTGGCGGGGGGGCAACCACCCTTGGTAGTTATATCCTCACGATTGGCGACGGGACCAACAGTTCGTCAGCATACAACGGGGTGATCTCCGGCAGTGGAGGAATCAACAAGGCTGGTACAGGCGTGCTGCTGCTCATGGGTACGAATACCTACAGCGGCGGGACAACGCTGACATCGGGGACACTCTCCCTTGGCTCTTCAGGTGCTATCGGCAGTACAGGTGCCATTACTTTTAGTGGCGGTACACTCCAGTATACCGCAAGCAATACAACCGATTACTCTGGTCGGTTTAGCAATGAAGCAAGCCAGTCATACAAGGTTGATACCAACGGTCAGGATGTCACCCTCGCCAGTGTACTGAGCAGCAGTGGAGGAACTCTGACCAAATCGGGTTCGGGTACGCTGACACTCTCCGGAGTGAACAACTACACCGGAGTGACTACTGTCAGTGCCGGAACCTTGAAGCTCGGAGCTGCAGGCGATGCAACGAATACACCGCTCGGTACCATTGATGGAGCAACAAGCATCATCTCCGGCGCAACCCTTGACCTGAACGGTTTTACACTCGGTACGGCTGAAGGATTGACGCTTAATGGAACGGGTGTCGGGGGCACAGCGGGAGCCCTGACCAACAGCTCCGGGTCAGCGGCAACATACAGTGGTCTGATCACCCTCGGCAGTGCCAGCAGCATTTTTTCCAGCAACGGTGATATCATTATCTCCAATTCCGGTACGATAACGGGTGGGACACGCACTTTGACGCTTGGGGGTACAGCTTCAGGCAGCTCTATTTCAAGCATAATAGGGAATTCTACCGGAGGTGTTACCAAGACAGGTTCCGGAACATGGACGCTCTCCGGTAACAGTACCTTCGCCGGACTGACAACCATCAGTGAAGGAACCCTGAGGCTTGGATCTGCGGGAAGCGGAGCAAATACGCCGCTTGGTACAACCGGAAACAGAACAGTTGTTGCAGAAGGAGCAACCCTCGACCTGAACGGCTTCTCGCTCGCTACGGCTGAAGCACTGACGCTTAATGGAACGGGTGTCGGGGGCACAGCGGGAGCCCTGACCAACAGCTCCGGGACAGCGGCAACCTACAGCGGTCTGATCACGCTGGGAAGTGCGAGCAGTATTGTTGCGAACAACGGCAATCTTATCCTCTCCAATGCAGGTACGATAACAGGTGCGACTTTCGGACTGACCCTTGGAGGCAGCAATACAGGCAGTTCTCTTGCCAGCATCATCGGTACAGGAGCCGGGACGCTGACCAAGGCGGGTGCCGGCACCTGGACCCTTGGGGGCATCAATACCTATACCGGTCTGACAACGATCAGTGGAGGAACCCTGTCGCTCAATGCAACGGGCACGATAGACTTGAGCTCCGGAGTGTCGAACGGAGGGCAGTTCACTATTGCCGCAGCCAAGACGATCGATTCGATGACAGGATCGGGGGGTACAGCCCTTGGAGCGAACACCCTGACGATTGGTGATGCAAGCAATACCTCAGCATCATACTCGGGAGTGATTTCCGGGGCGGGGGGCGGTATCACAAAGGCCGGAACAGGCACGCTGACATTATCTGGAGAGAATACCTATACAGGCCTTACCACGGTGAGTGCCGGAACCTTGAAGCTTGGAGCAGCAGGCGATGCGACGAATACACCACTTGGCACCGTAGCTGGCGGGACAACCATTACTGCCGGTGCGACCCTTGACTTGAGCGGTTACACGCTTGGCATATCTGAAGCTCTTACACTCAACGGAACGGGTATTTCGGGTGGCGGGGCTTTGTCGAACAGCTCTGCGACATCGGCAACCTACAGCGGCCTCGTCACACTCGGAAGTGCAAGCAGCATTGTTTCGAACAGTGGTGATATTATTCTCTCAAATACCGGAACGATTACCGTCTCCTCCGGACCGGGATACGGTCTGACCCTTGGCGGCACATCTGCAGGGAGCACTCTGGCAAGCATCATCGGAACCGGTAACAGCGGGACACTGACCAAGGAGGGAAGCGGAATCTGGAGATTGACGGGTGGCAACATTTATGCGGATATAACCAGCATCAATGACGGGGAGATTATTCTCAGTGGTAATGGACAAATATTTTCAGCGCAGAATACGGCTATAACGGTTAATACCGGCGCACGCCTGACACTTGACAATACGGAGTCAGGAACGAATATTGACCGAATTCACAATAATAAACCGATTACGCTTGCAGGCGGGGAACTACTCTACAAGGGCAGCAACTCGATAGCGGTCGACGAAACGATTCTTTCCCTGACGCTCTCCTCCGGAGCTTCAACCGTTACCCTCAACTCCGGTACAGGGGGTGGTACTTCGTTAACTTTTGGCAGTATCTCCAGAATTGCCGGTGCAACGGTGCTCTTTCGTGGAACAAACCTTGGTGCCGCTGCAGCCGCAGCAGGGAATACCAATCTCATCTTCACAGATGCATCGGGATTGACTCTTTCCGGTTCAAATGCAGGTCAGACTACAAGAGCGATAGTTCCTTATGCAATAGGCGATAGTAACCCAGGAGGCGCAGGCACTGACTTTGTGACATATAACTGGAATTCTGGTGGCAATACTACCAATACTTTTGGAATAAGGCCGCTGGTTGCAACTGAGTATGCAACTACTGCGACTGACGGTGTTAATCTGAAAATCGCATCAAGTGCATCACCCAATGCGAGTTATACCATCAACTCCCTGCTTCTGACCGGAGGCTCCACCTATACAATCGGTTCCGGAGGAGGAGCCAAAACGCTGACCATTTCATCCGGTTCGATTTTTTCTGCATCCGGAGTCGCAAATATCATTACAGGAACCACTACCCCTGACTTACTGACGTTCGGCGCTGAAGGTAAAATATTCTCAGTCGGTGATCTGACACTCAGTAATGCTGTTGCTTCAGGAAGTGCAGGTCTGACCAAATCGGGTTCAGGTACATTTACCCTTTCGAGTGTCAGTACCTATTCCGGTACGACCACACTCAATGCCGGCAGGCTGGCGCTTGGAGCTGCTCTTCCCAATACAGCGGTGACAGTTAACGGGCGTGGAGCTGTATTGGATATCGGCACAATAGCTCATACTGTTGGAGCGGTTACGCTGAATAATGGTACCATATCGGGTACGGGCACGCTCAACGGCACGGCATTCACCATTGATAATCTGTATGGAACAGCGACAATCTCCGCCATTCTGACCGGATCGGGAACACTGACCAAGTCCGGAGTCGGAACAGTGACACTCTCCGGAGCGAACACCTATACCGGAGCGACAACCATCAATGCAGGGACTTTGCAGGCAGCTCATGCAACAGCGATGGGTTCAACTGCTGCCGGTACGACCGTGATTTCAGGTGCAACACTTGATATCAATGATGTGGCGATCGGGGATGAGGTGTTGACTCTCAGGGGTATCGGTGTACTTGGTGCGGGAGCACTTACGGGTTCCGGTACAGCCTCATTGTCTGGAAACGTGGTGATGGATACTTCGACGCCGACGATAGGCGGCAGCGGAGTTCTTACGCTCAGCGGGGTGGTTTCCGGTACAGGCACGCTTACCAAGGTCGGAACCGGCACATTGCTACTGTCGGGAGCTAACTCAAGCTATGCTCAAACAATCACTGTCAGTTCAGGAACACTCAGAGCATCCCATGCTTCGGCATTGGGTACGACGGCTGCTGGTACTACCGTGCTTGCCGGGGCAACCCTCGACATTAATAATGTTGCGATCCTTGCAGAGGGTTTGACCCTTGACGGTACTGGGGTCGGCGGCGCAGGAGCGCTTACCGGTACCGGTACGGCGTCACTCTCAGGCGCCATATCACTGGGAACATCAACCCCGACTATAGGGGGAGCCGGGATCCTTACCCTGAGTGGCGTGATTTCCGGAACCGGAAGAACCCTCACCAAGGTTGGGGCCGGTACCTTGATTCTTTCAGGTGCGGGTAACAACACATACACCGGTGAAACGACAATAAGCGAAGGGACTTTGCGGGCCTCTAAAGCTGTAGCATTGGGTACGACAGCGGCAGGCACCATTGTGCGTGCCGGGGCAACCCTCGACATCAATAATGTTGCGATCGGCGCAGAAGGTTTGACCCTTGACGGAACAGGCGTCGGTGGCGCAGGAGCGCTTACCGGTACCGGCGGAGCCTCACTTTCAGGTGCTATATCACTGGGTGCGAACACTCCGACTGTTGGGGGAGCAGGAACCCTCACCCTGAGTGGCGTGATTTCCGGAACAGGAAGATCGCTCACCAAGGTTGGGGCCGGTACCTTGACCCTTTCTGGCAGTAACACCTATACCGGAGCAACGACGATAAGCGGTGGTACGTTGCAGGCATCCAATGCGTCAGCTTTGGGTACGAACTCTGCCGTAACCCTGTCAAACACCGCAAACGTTTCGTTGAGTGTTAACAATACACTTCAGATAGGTTCTCTTGCCGGTGGCGGTTCAAATGGTGGGAATGTGACGATCGGTAGCGGTGTGCTGCTCACTATTGGTGGTGACAACTCCGACACGGCTTATGAGGGAGTGATTTCCGGTGGTGGTATAACCAAGACCGGCACCGGAACGCTGACCCTTGGCGGCCAGAACACCTTTACCGGAGGGGTTCGGATCAATCAGGGTACCCTGAGTGTCGGAACAATCGGCGATGGTGGTGAAGCAGGAAATCTTGGAGCTGCAGGTTCAAGTGCAACTTTACTTCAACTTGGTGGGGGCACGCTGCAATACACAGGCACGACGGCTTCAACGAATCGTAGTTTTACCATAACGAATGGAACGATCTCCTCAATTGCCGTAACAAATGCCGGGACAAACCTGACCGTGACAGGTAACTCAGGCAGTTCCATTTCTACCGGAGGATTGACCAAACTCGGCAGCGGCACATTGACAATGTCAGGTTCAAACAACTACTCAGGCTTGACGACGATCAGTGAAGGGACAATGAAGCTTGGCACGCAAGGCTCATCTGTTTCTTCGACACCATTGGGTAACATGGGTGGAGGAACGGTGGTTCTGGCCGGAGCAACACTTGACCTTAATGGCTTTACACTATCTTCATCCGAAGCCCTGACACTCAACGGCACCGGAGTCGGAGGTGCGGGAGCGCTGATCAACAGCTCAGGGACAGCAGCAACCTACGGCGGGTTGATCACGCTGGGCAGTTCAAGCACTATTGTTTCGAACGGCAGTATTATACTCTCCAATACCGGTACGATCACCGGTGCAGGATTTGGCTTGACGCTTGGCGGCACCGGCAGTGCGAGCAGTCTGGCAGGCATTATCGGAACCGGTGCAGGCAGTCTGAGCAAGGAGGGGAGCGGTACCTGGTCTCTGTCAGGAACAAATACCTATTCCGGATCGACTACTATCACAGCAGGAACGCTGAAGCTGGATGGCAGCGGCACCCTGGGATCAGGCAGCTACGCCAGTAATATCCTTAACAGTGGAGCGTTTGTTGTCAACAGCAGTTCAGCTCAAACACTTTCGGGTATTGTCAGCGGAACCGGCACACTGACCAAATCGGGGACAGGCACCTTGACGCTGTCGGGCACGAACACCTATGACGGCGGCACGACGATAAGCACGGGAACGCTCATTGCAAGTAATGCGCAGGCGCTTGGCACAGCCGGTACCTTGACGATGGCAGGAAGTACGACGCTGTCAGCAACGGAAAATCTCAATCTTGGCACACGAGGCGTAACGCTGACGGGAAGTTCGACACTGAATGTTGCAGAAACAAAGACGCTGACAGCAGGCGGAGTGATAACCGATGGAGATGGAAGTTTCGGATTGACGAAGAGTGGATCCGGAACGCTGACGCTGTCGGGCACGAACACCTATGACGGCGGCACGACGATAAGCGCCGGAACGCTCATTGCAAGTAATGCACAGGCGCTTGGCACAGCGGGGAGCTTGACGATGGCAGGAAGTACGACGCTGTCGGCAACGGAAAATCTCAATCTTGGCACACGAGGCGTAACGCTGACGGGAAGTTCGACACTGAATGTTGCAGAAACGAAGACGCTGACAGCAGGCGGAGTGATAACCGATGGAGATGGAAGTTTCGGATTGACGAAGAGCGGAGCAGGAACGTTGACGCTGTCGGGCACGAACACCTATGATGGCGGCACGACGGTAAGCGGTGGAGTGCTCTCGATAGGGGAAGATCGGAACCTTGGAAATGCACCGGGTTTATTGACGTCAAACAGCCTGAAAATCAACGCTGGAACACTTGCGACAAGAAACAGCTTTACCCTTAACACACTCCGTGGTATCACATTGACGGGTGCAGGAACGCTTGATACGGCGACTGGCACAACACTGACGTATGGCGGCGTGATAACCGATGGAGGCAGCAGTTTCGGATTGACGAAGAGCGGAGCAGGAACGTTGACGCTGTCGGGCACGAACACATACACAGGCGGTACGACAGTAAGCACGGGAACGCTGTCGATAGGAGCAGGTGGAGCGAGCGGCTCGATATCCGACACCGGAACGTTGAGCAATTCGGGAGCAGTAGTGTTCAATCGTTCGGATGACTTTACGTACAGTGGAAAAATAAGTGGCGCCGGAAGCTTGACGAAGAGTGGTAACGGAACGTTGACCCTGTCAGGTACGACGAGTGATTACACTGGAGCGGTGACGGTAAGCGTAGGCACGTTGAAACTCGGTCATGTTTCGGCGCTGGGCACAACAGCAGGCGGGGTGACGGTATCAAATACCGCGACGCTGGATCTGAACGGCATATCGATAGGAGATGAAGCGCTGACACTGAACGGCCTTGGTGTCGGTGGCACAGCAGGAGCTCTGACCAACAGCTCCATAACAGCATCGACCTATAGCGGCCTTATATCGCTCGCCAGTGGAAGCCGTATTGTATCGAACACTGGCACCGCACTTACTTTGAGTGGCACCATCAATGGCGGATATGCGCTCGGTATCAACGGATCAGGCAGTGTGACGCTTGGCGGTACGATTGGAAACTCCACGTCATTGGCATCGTTCACCGGTGATGCAGCTACAACACTTGTCATTAATGGTGCATCAATAACAACGACAGGAAATCAGACCTATAATGGTGATACCACTTTCGGAAGAGCAGCAGGCACAGCACTGACAACAACATCAAACGGTAGTATTACCTCGACAGGAGCAAACGGAAAGATGACGGCTACCGCGGGTTCGCTTTCGTTAGCTGCCAACGGTACCGGAGATATTGATTTCAGCAATGTTTTGAATGACTTTTCCATCGTTACGGTGACGGATGCAGATGCCGTTTCGCTCGTTGATAAAGACGACCTGACGGTTTCCGGTATTGCAGCATCAGGAACTGTTGATGTGTCGACCCAGAGTGGAGATTTGACACTGACGGGCAATCTCTCCACGACGGATGGCTCGGCAACGGCAATCAGGCTGAACGCCGGAAAATCTGCGACGGCAGGTGCATCGGTCGGGACTGATACGGGAGGCAACATTATCGTCACTGGTTCGCCGTCGATAACGGTCGGAGCAGGAGGTGTCGCATCCTTCTATACAGGAAGCATCTCCGGAAGTACCGGTTTGAGCGCATTCATCGGAACGGGAACAGGCCGTTTCCGCTACAACAGCGATGAATCGGCATCGAATTATACGACTGTTCTTGCTGCGGGCAAGAACGCCATCTACCGTGAGAAGCCGACAGTCACCGTTACGGCTGCCAATGAAACGATTACCTATGGCACTGCACCAACTCTCGACTACACCATCAGTGGAGAACAAAACAGTGATACGAAAGCACAGGCGTTATCAGGCGGATTAAGCGTATCCGGTTCCACCTCTTCATCCGGCAAATATACAGCAGGTACTCATACCATCGGTCAGTCCGGATTGACCAGTCTGCTTGGATATGGCATCTCCTATGTTTCAAAAACACTGACGGTCGATCAGAAGCAGCTCCAGGTAACGGCGATCGGCGACGGAAGTTCGACCTACGGAAACTCGCTTGTATATGGTGCGGTGATGGATAACAGGATCACCGGAGATGTGCTTGATGTGACGCGAACGCTGGTAAATGCATCGTTGAGTACAAGCGGCAACACAAAAGTCGGCAGTTACAAGCAGAAAGCAAGCGGCATAACAGGAACGGATTCCGCGAACTACAGCTGGGGAGGTGACTTCACGACGGCCACGGAAAACTATGCGATCAGCCGTGCGAACCTGACGGTGAGTGGCCTGAGTGCATCGAACAAGGTCTATGATGCAACGACCACGGCAACGCTGACAGGAACAGCGAGGGTAACTCCGATTGGCAGCGATGTGGTGACGCTTGGCGGCACACCAACAGGAGCCTTTGCAGACAAGAATGTTGGAACCGGAAAAACAGTGACGGTGACAGGCAGCACCATAAGCGGAGCGGATGCAGCAAACTACAACCTGCTTCAGCAGAGCGCTCTGAATGCCGAAATCAGCCGGGCTAATCTGACGGTGAGCGGCCTGAGTGCATCGAACAAGGTCTATGATGCAACGACTACGGCAACGCTGACGGGCACAGCGAGGGTAACTCCACTTGGCAGCGATGTGGTGACGCTTGGCGGCACACCAACAGGAGCCTTTGCAGACAAGAATATTGGAACCGGAAAAGAAGTGACGGTGACAGGCAGCACCATAAGCGGAGCGGATGCAGCAAACTACAACCTGTTGCAGCAGAGCGCTCTGAGTGCTGAAATCAGCCGCGCGAACCTGACGGTGAGCGGCCTGACGGCATCGAACAAGGTTTATGATGCAACGACCACGGCAACGCTGAGGGGCACAGCGAAGGTGACTCCGCTTGGCAGCGATGTGGTGACGCTCGGCGGTACTCCGGCAGGAACCTTTGCAGACAGGAATGTTGGTACCGGAAAGAGTGTGACGGTGACAGGCAGCACCATAAGCGGAGCGGATGCAGCAAACTACAACCTGCAGCAGCAGAGTGGTCTGACGGCTGATATCAGTGAAGCACCCGTGACAGATACAGAAAGTAAAACCACATCAGAGACAGTTCTGCCGATTATTACGACAACTCCCGCATCGCCCGCAGGCACAACACTGTCAAGCCTGATGCCCCCAAATCCAATAACTACGACGGCTCCGGCTTCAAGTGCATCAATAACGGTTGCGCCCTTAACCATTACCAATACACAGGCAGTCGCTCCGGTCGGCAGTTCAATCGAGTTCGCCCCGGTTATGAACCTTGATAACCTGTCTGATATGAAGAGTGGTGATGTCAGCAGCACCGTAGCAATGACAACCGGAGGGGGCATAACTTCGGATATCAGCCAGGCAACTCTTCCTGTTACCGGATCATCTTCCGGAAGTGAGATGCAGAAACCGTTTACCGGAGTGATCAATGTTTTTCTTGGCGGAAAGCTGGTTCGTCAAACAGCAAATGCGGTCATTCCTCTTCCGGATGAGATTAAAACCGGTCTTACACAGGGTGTTGGCGGTGAGCGGGTTACCTTGCTCAACGGTTCCCAGCTGCCTTCATGGATAAGCTACAATTCGGGAACCCGCACCTTCAAGATCTTAAATGCTCCGAGTGAAACCTTCCATATCAAGGTTCGGGTCCAGGATCAATCCCGGAGCTGGGTGGTGGATATTGCGAGCAATAAATCCAGTACATGAACACTTTCCCGTTTAGGGGTAACTCTATCTTTTAATGATGCATAAGGTCATATATGTAACTGGCGGGGCGAGAAGCGGCAAAAGTACCTTTGCCCTGCAACTGGCAAACGGATACCGGAACAGGGTTTTCGTTGCGACAGCTGAACCCTTTGATGAAGAGATGCAGCGTCGTATCGGCAAACATCAGGAGGAGCGGTCGAACCGGTTTATGACGATAGAGGAGCCGCTTTTTCCCCAGCGTGCATTACAGAATCTGACGGAAGGAATCGATCTGGTGCTGCTTGACTGCCTGACGGTGTGGACGGCAAATCTGATGCACCATCTTGTCGATCAACATGCGATTGATGAGCAGATCGCTCTTTTTTTTGATGCTCTCAGCAAGCCCCCCTGCGATATTATTCTTGTGTCCAATGAGGTCGGTATGGGTATCGTACCCGATAATGCCATGTCCCGACAGTTTCGGGATTTAGCCGGGATCATAAACCAGAAGGCCGCCAATATTGCCACCGAGGCATGGCTGCTTTGCAGCGGCCTCTCCCTTCGTCTGAAGTAGACGCTTCTGTTATCAGGCGACATAGCGCAATCATTGAGAGCAACCCGCCTGTTTCAGTTGATTGATTGGCTAAAGGTTTGCTGTTTGGTAAATCAGGAGCTTTTTGAGCGGTACATGAGACAATAGTGAGACAAATATGAGAACTATCCATTCCGGTGTATACGCATACTATCTGTCGGTAACCTATCGAAGAACTATCAGGGACAGACTGTGTAGTACAGGCGTTTATGTACAAAAAAACAGATAAATAAGATTATTTATTCTTGTCGGCTTTTCCCCTGCCCTCTACTGCTATCGGGACAATAATACCTGCTCTGAACTATTTCCGAACCCCTTTTGTCCGATTCTCCAAATATCGGAAAACGTATCACTCTATGCTCATTCTCGTACGGGTTGTCTCATTTTGAGTCACCAAAGGTATTCCATCGAGCATGAGGATATCCGGTTAAACGACATAACCTGCGCAACAGATTGAATGATAGTGATATAGAGATTTCTCTCCTGTTTGAGTAAGTCGGAATGGCGTGATATTTGCTGAATATTTTATGAGTGCGTTCTTGAGTGAAGGCACTTTATATAATAAAGCCTTGTTTCTATTAATGGGTCGCAGGCAGAGGGTTGTTTTAATTCATGAAAGCCGATTACACCCGCACGTGAACAGAATTTTTAATATCATCTGGTCGAAGACGAAGGAGCGGTGGATAGTCGTTTCCGAGAAGGTCAAGACCAATGGAGGTGTTCCGAAATCGAGGCTGAAAAGCCTTGCGGTTCTCATCGCGCTGTTTGCTTCAGGCCAGATGGCCTACGGCCTTGATCCAGGAGCCCTTCCGTCCGGCGGTGTGATCACCTACGGTGGAGGAAGCATCACCACGAGCAGCAACCGGATGACGGTTGATCAATCAACACCGCAGATGATTGCCAACTGGCAAAGCTTCAACATCGGAGCCAATGCCGGAGTGCGTTTTAACCAGCCCAACAGTTCATCGGCAGCTCTTAACCGCATCAGCGACCAGAACCCCACCCAGATCATGGGCTCGCTCTCGGCCAACGGCCGGGTATTCCTTCTTAACCCCTCGGGTATCATCTTCGGCACCTCAGCGCGGGTAGATGTCGGCGGTCTGGTGGCATCGTCACTCAATATGCTCGACAGCGACTTCCTTTCCGGCAGATACAGACTCAGCAACAGCGGGACAGCCGGGAAGGTTCTTAACCAGGGAAACATAACTGCCATGCCGGGTGGTGTGGTGGCGCTTATCGCACCCAAAGTGACCAACGAGGGCACTATTACGGCTCCTGGCGGAAGCGTGGCGCTGGCCGCTGGCAATCAGGTCTCCCTTGATTTTTATGGTGACGGGCTCATCACCCTTACGGTGGATCAGGGCGCGGTTGACGCTCTGGCTGAAAATAAGGGGTTGATCAAGGCCGATGGCGGCCGTGTGATCATGACGGCAAAAGCGGCCAATGCTCTGGTTCAGTCGGTGGTGAACAACAGCGGAATTATTGAGACTGCGAGTCTGCAATCGAGAGCGGGCCGGATCATTCTTGATGCCGAGGGCGGCATGACGACGGTCGCAGGCAGGGTTGATGCATCTTCGCCTGACGGCAATGGAGGTTCGGTTATAGCCACGGGTGACCGTGTTCTGGTGAAGGATGGCGCACACCTTACCGCTTCGGGCGCAACCGGCGGAGGAGAGGTGCTGGTTGGCGGAAGCTGGCAGAACAGCGACAGTTCGGTTCGTCAGGCGAGCGGCACCATCGTTGAGCAGGGAGCCCTGCTTGAAGCGAGTGCCATCGATACCGGTAATGGCGGCACGGTTGTGGCATGGTCTGACGTGACCAACCCGAACTCCGTTACGCGCGCTCACGGCACCTTTGAAGCGAAGGGCGGAGTAAACGGTGGTGACGGTGGAAGAATCGAGACCTCCGGTCACTGGCTTGACACTGCTGGGTCAAAGGGCGGAGCATCCGCAATCAGGGGCGCTGCCGGACTCTGGCTCTTCGATCCGTATAACGTAACCATTACAACTGCGAGTGCGAACGGCACATGGGGCGGCGCCAATCCTGATATCTGGACACCGGGAGCAACCGGTTCCACCATTCTCAATTCCGACATAACCTCCCGTCTTGATGCGGGTACCAATGTTACCGTTACAACCACAACCTCCGGTGCGGGCTCGGAAGCCGGAAATATTACAGTTGAGAGCGCGATCTCTACAGGTACGACAGCCGGAACCCGGACACTGACGCTGACGGCAGACGGGAGTATAGCTGTAAATGCCGCCATAGGTAACACCACCGGTACGCTGAATCTGACGATGAACGCCAATGGAGGTTCAATCAGCGGAACCGGAGTTCTCAGCGGCTTGGGCACTACCACCTTCAATGTCGGTAGCGGCAGCGGCACCTACAGCGGCGTTATCAGCAAGACAACTCTTGTCAAATCGGGGGCAGGCACACTTGTGCTCTCGGGAGCAAACAGCTATACCGGAACGACAACGATCAGTGCAGGTGCTCTGCGGGCAATTAATGCAACAGCTCTTGGCACAACCGCAACGGGCACAACCGTGGCTTCAGGGGCCGCTCTTGAGCTTGCCGGAGGTATTGTGATCGACTCGGAAACACTGAGCCTTAACGGGACAGGCATCTCTTCGGGCGGAGCGCTCCGCAATATCAGTAGTGACAACAGCTATACCGGAGCGATTACGCTTGCTGCTGCAGCCCGGATCAACTCCGATAGCGGTACGCTTACGCTCGGTTCTATTTCTGCAGGAGCTTTGGGGTCGACATTTGGAGGAGCAGGGAGTGTTACGGTTCCCGGTCAGATAACCGGAACAACGAGTACGCTAACAAAGGATGGTACAGGCACGCTGACACTTTCCGGGGCTAATACCTATACGGGACTGACTACTGTTGGCGCCGGAACGCTCAAGCTTGGTGCGACAGGTGACGGCACCAATACCCCGCTCGGTACAACCGCTGGAGCAACAAGTATTACCGCAGGCGCGACACTCGACCTGAACGGTTTTACACTCGGTACGGCTGAAGGATTGACGCTGAGAGGAACGGGTGTAGGAGGCACAGCGGGAGCCCTGACCAACAGCTCAGGGACAGCGGCAACCTACAGCGGTCTCATCACTCTCGGTGCTGCCAGCACTATTGTTGCGCAGAGCGGAAATATCATTCTCTCCAATACCGGTACGATAGGGGGCGCAACTTTTGGATTGACGCTTGACGGTTCAGCTACAGGCAGCTCTATTGCCAGTATTATCGGTACCGGGACAGGAACGCTGACCAAAGCAGGCACCGGAATATGGACGCTTACGGGTGCGAACACCTATACCGGAGCGACCACTATCAACGATGGAGGAGTCATACTCACCGGGGCTGGTACCGCGACCGGTTCTGCGTTTACAATCAACACAGGCGGCCGCCTGACGCTTGATAACACGGACACGAATAATGCTGACCGTTTTGGCGATTCAAAGGCGTTGACGCTCAATGGCGGTGAACTGGTATTTGCTGGATCCAAAAGTACGAATGCCAGTGAATCGATCGGTGCCCTGACTCTCACTTCCGGTTCATCAACTGTTACACTCAACCCCGATTTACTCTCCCAGGGATCAGGCGGTTCTACCATTTTGACTTTTGCAAGTGTCGCCCGAACTGCCGGAGCGACCGTACTCTTTCGTGGAACAAATCTTGGTGCTACAGCCGGTGCCGGAGCGACCAATATCATGGTTACCACACCGGCAGGTCTTGGCCTTGTTGGAGGAAACAGCAGCCAGGTTATCAAACCGATCGTACCTTATGCAACTGGAGATACCAATGCCGCGGGATCGGGAATGGGTTTTGTCACCTACAACATCGATCCGGCCAGCAACGCCGCCAACACCACCGGCATCAGGCCGCTTGACCTGACCAATGAGTATGCGGTTGCGGCGGCGACCGGTGTTAATCTGAAGATCGCATCAAGTGCATCACCCAATGCGAGCTATACGATCAACTCCCTGCTTCTGACCGGAGGCTCAACCTATACGATCGGCTCATCCGCTCCGGCCAAAACCCTGACCATTTCATCGGGATCAATATTTTCCGCATCCGGAGCAGCCAACACCATAACAGGTTTTACGACGCCTGATCTGCTTGCGTTCGGCGCCGTGGAGGCGAAAATCTTTACTGTTGGAAACCTTTCGCTGAGCACAGCGCAAGCAACCGGTACAGCAGGTCTCACCAAGTCGGGAGCAGGCACCCTGACGCTTTTGAGTACGAATCAATATACGGGAACGACCACCATAGCAGATGGCACGCTTGCTTATGGCGTAACCAATGCTATCTCAACCGGAGCTGTGACGGTTAACGGCAGGGCTGCTGTACTTGATCTTGGCACATATAGCGACACTGTCGGAGCCGTTACCCTTACAAACGGGACAATTACGGGTAGTTCCGGAGTGTTGAGCGGCTCCAGCTATGCGATCAACAACAGTTACGGCACCACGAATGTATCGGCTGTTCTCGGCGGAGCGGTAGCCCTGACCAAATCGGGAGCAGGTACCCTGAATCTCTCTGGATTAAACAGTTATACCGGGTTAACCACAATCAGCGGCGGCAAACTGGCGTATGGCATAAGCGACGCATTGGCGGGCGGGGCCGTAACGGTTAATGGTGCCGGAGCCGTCCTCGATTTGGGCAGCTATAGTGATACGGTTGGAGTGGTTACCCTCACCAATGGCTCGATAACGGGTACCACAGGGGTATTGATCGGCAGCAGCTACAGTATCAATAATTCTACCACCGGTACAGCAACAATATCTGCTATTCTTGGCGGAGCGGGATCCCTGACAAAATCAGGAACAGGAAGGCTTACGCTTTCCGGAGCAAACAGCTATTCGGGATTGACGACAATCAGTGGTGGTGCCCTGAGGGCTTCCCATGCGACAGCATTGGGGACAACTGATGCGGGTACGACTGTTGCTTCAGGGGCAGCTCTTGAGCTTGAAGGCAGTATTGTGATTGTCGGAGAATCGCTGGGTTTGAGCGGTACAGGGATCTCTTCGGGTGGTGCGCTCCGTAACATCAGTGGCGATAACAGCTATACCGGAGCCATCACGCTTGCGGCAGCAGCCCGTATCAACTCCGACAGCGGTACGCTCACGCTTGATTCCATTACTGCCGGAACTTCCGGATCGACATTTGGCGGAGCCGGGAATGTTACTGTTGCCAATCAGATAACAGGAACAACCACAAGCAGCACATTGACAAAGGATGGAGCAGGCACCCTGACGCTTTCAGGTGCGAACACCTATGAGGGCGTGACCACCATCAGCGTCGGAACGCTCAAGCTTGGAGGGGGAGGAGATGGCACCAATACACCGCTAGGGACAACGGCAGGAAGAACGGTTGTAGCAAGCGGAGCAACGCTCGACCTGAACGGATATACCCTTGGCACTGCGGAAGAGCTGACGCTTAACGGGACAGGTATATCTGCCGGAGGAGCATTGAAGAACAGCTCCGCCATAGCCGCAACCTACAGCGGATTAATTACGCTTGCCGGAGCGAGCAGCATTGTGGCAAACAACGGCAGTATAAATCTGACCAATCCCGGTGAGATAACCGGAGCGACGTTCGGTTTGACGCTTGGCGGCACCGCTACAGGCAGTACTCTTGCGAGCATAATCGGTACCACTACAGGCTCAGTAATCAAAGCCGGAACCGGCAGATGGACACTCACAGGAGCGAACAGCTATGCGGGAGTGACCACCATCAGTGCCGGAGCTCTCCGTGCATCAAATGCGACTGCGCTGGGCACAACTGCTGCAGGTACAACCGTAACCTCCGGGGCTGCGCTTGAACTTTCCGGCGGTATTGTGATCGGTGCAGAAGCGCTGAGTTTGAACGGAACAGGAATCTCGTCCGGAGGTGCTCTCCAAAACATCAGTGGAGAGAACAGCTATGCAGGGGCTGTAACACTTGCAGGAGATACCCAGATCAACTCCGACAGCGGGTCACTCACCCTTGATGTGGTTTCGGGCAATGGCATAACGGGGACAAATAGAACCCTGACCGTAGTTGCCGGTGGAGGAAATGTCACGATAGCTGATCCTATCGTTACCGGGACCGGTGGCCTGACGAAATCGGGAGCAGGTACGCTGACGCTCTCGGGCGTGAACACCTATACCGGTATCACGACAGTAAGTGCAGGTACGCTGGCGTACGGCATAACCAATGCGCTTGCAAGCGGAGGGGTGACGGTCAACGGAAGCGGAGCGGTTCTTGATATCGGGGGATATAGTGATACGGTTGGCGCAGTAACCCTGACCAATGGCACAATAACCGGCTCCACCGGAGTATTGAGCGGCAGCAGCTATGTTATCAATAATGCTTCCGGTACGGTGAACATCTCGGCAATTCTCGGAGGAGCAGGAACCCTGACCAAGTCGGGAGCAGGCACGCTGACGCTGTCGGGAGCGAATGTCTACACCGGAGCGACGAGCTTAAGCGGCGGCACCCTGAAGGCGGGAGTAGTCTCGGTAGCCAATACGAGCGGAGCATTCGGAAATAACTCGGCCATAACACTCTCCAATATTGCGGGAGTTGTGCTTGATATTACGGACTTCAATACGCAGATCGGTTCACTGACCGGCGGCGGCACAACGGGCGGCAATGTGACGCTTGGCGGCGCAACGCTGACGATTGGCGGAAACAACAGCAGCCCTGCGGTCTACGGCGGTGTGTTGTCGGGAACGGGCGGTATCACGAAGATCGGAACAGGCACCCTGACGCTGGGCGGAATCAATACCTATACGGGTCAGACAACAATCACCCTTGGTACGCTCTCGATCGGAGCCGGAAGTACAACCGGATCTTTGTTCGATAGCGGATTATTGGTGAATAATGGAGCACTCCTCTTCAACCGTTCGAATGCGATTGCTTATGGCGGTGTGATATCCGGCAGTGGAACATTGACGAAGGCCGGAGCAGGCACGCTGACACTCTCGGGAGCGAACAGTTACACCGGAGCAACGAGCGTGAGCGGCGGCACCCTGAAGGCGGGAGTGGCCTCGGTAGCCAGTACAAGCGGAACCTTCGGAAATAACTCGGCCATAACACTCTCCAATACGGCGGGAGTTGCGCTTGATATCACGGGCTATGACACGCAGATCGGTTCACTGACCGGCGGCGGCACAACGGGCGGCAATGTGACGCTTGGCGGAGCAACGCTGACGATTGGAGGAAACGACAGCAGTCCGGCGGTCTACGGCGGCGTGTTGTCGGGAACGGGAGGCATAACGAAGATCGGAACAGGAACGCTGACGCTGGGCGGAATCAATACCTATACGGGCCAGACAACAATCAGCGAGGGTATGCTCTCACTTAATGCAACGGGAACGATAGCCCCGAGTTCGGGAGTGTCCAATGACGGGACCTTCACGATAGCCGGAGCCAAGACGATAGACTCGATGACGGGAACAGGAGGAACAACGCTTGGAGCCAATATCCTGACGATAGGCGATGCGACGGGCAGCTCGTCAACCTACTCTGGAGTGCTCTCCGGTACAGGCGGCATCACCAAGGCCGGAGCAGGCACGCTGACGCTGTCGGGAGCGAACAGTTACACCGGAGCGACGAGCGTGAGCGGCGGCACTCTGAAAGCGGGAGTAGCCTCGGTAGCCAATACGAGCGGAGCATTCGGAAATAACTCAGCCATAACACTCTCCAATATTGCGGGAGTTGTGCTTGATATCACGGGCAATGACACGCAGATCGGCTCTCTGACCGGCGGCGGTACAACGGGCGGCAATGTGACGCTTGGCGACGAGACGCTGACGATTGGCGGAAACAACAGCAGCCCTGCGGTCTACGGCGGTGTGTTGTCGGGAATTGGAGGCATAACGAAGATCGGAACAGGAACGCTGACGCTGGGCGGAATCAATACCTATACGGGCCAGACAACAATCACCCTTGGTACGCTTTCGCTCAATGCAACAGGAACGATAGCCCTGAGTTCGGGCGTATCGAATGACGGGACCGTCACGATAGCCGGAGCCAAGACGATAGACTCGATGACGGGAGCGGGAGGAACGACACTTGGAGCCAATATCCTGACGATAGGTGATGCGACAGGCAGCTCGTCAACCTACAGTGGAGTGCTCTCCGGCACAGGCGGCATCACCAAGGCCGGAACAGGTACGCTGACGCTCTCCGGTGTAAACCTCTATACAGGCCTGACCACCGTCAGCGGCGGCACACTTGCCTACGGCATAACCAATGCGCTTGCAAGCGGAGCAGTGACAGTCAACGGAAGCGGAGCGGTTCTTGATATTGGTGGATACAGTGACACGGTAGGAGCAGTAACCCTGACCAATGGTTCCATAAGCGGGACAACCGGAGTATTGACCGGCAGCAGCTACGTCATCAATAATGCTTCAGGTACGGTGAATATCTCTGCAATTCTTGGAGGAGCAGGAACCCTGACCAAGTCGGGAGCAGGCACTTTGACGCTCTCGGGAGCGAACAGTTACAGTGGAGCGACGAGCGTGAGCGGCGGTACTCTGAAAGCGGGAGTGGCCTCGGTAGCCAATACGAGCGGAGCCTTCGGAAATAATTCGGCGGTAACACTCTCCAATACGGCGGGAGTTGTGCTTGATATCACGGACTTCAATACGCAGATCGGATCACTGACCGGCGGCGGTACAACGGGCGGCAATGTGACGCTTGGCGACGAGACGCTGACGATTGGCGGAAACAACAGCAGCCCTGCGGTCTACGGCGGTGTGTTGTCGGGAACGGGCGGTATAACGAAGATCGGTACAGGCACCCTGACGCTGGGCGGAATCAATACCTATACGGGCCAGACAACAATCACCCTTGGTACGCTTTCGCTCAATGCAACAGGAACGATAGCCCTGAGTTCGGGCGTATCGAATGACGGGACCTTCACGATAGCCGGAGCCAAGACGATAGACTCGATGACGGGAGCGGGAGGAACGACACTTGGCGCCAATATCCTGACGATAGGTGATGCGACGGGCAGCTCGTCAACCTATAGTGGAGTGCTCTCCGGCACAGGCGGCATTACCAAGGCCGGAGCAGGCACGCTGACGCTCTCCGGTGTAAACCTCTATACAGGCCTGACCACCGTCAGCGGTGGCACACTTGCTTATGGCATAAACAATGCGCTTTCAACCGGAGGAGTGACAGTAAGCGGCGGCGGAAAGTTGAATCTCGATACGTATTCTGACAGTGTTGGTGCCGTTACGTTGACTGATGGCAGCATAACCGGTACCGGTACAGCTACCTTGACGAGTACATCAGGGTTTACGGTGTCGAATGGTGCTATCAGTGCTGTTCTTGGTGGTGCAGTCAACATGACAAAAACCGGCACAGGTACAGTGACGCTGTCAGGAGTAAACACCTACACAGGTGTGACGACGATTAATGCAGGAGTGCTGAGTGTCGGAACAATAGGTAATGGTGGTGTTGCAGGAAATCTCGGAGCCGCAACCAATGTCGCTGCCAATCTGGTTTTTGGCGGAGGAACCCTTCAATATACAGGAGCCACGGCATCTACTAATCGTGCCTTTACCCTGACGACAGGCACTTCATCATCGATTGATGTTACCGCCAATAACCTGACGATTACCGGCATAGGAGCCAATACCACCGGAGCCTTGACCAAATCGGGAGCAGGCACGCTGACACTTGGGGCGGCAAATCTCTTTACTGGTTTAACCACCATCAGTGGTGGCACACTGGCTTATGGTGTGGCAAATGCGCTTTCAACCGGAGGCGTGACGGTAAGTGGCGGTGGAACGTTGAATCTCGATACGTATTCTGACAGCGTTGGTGCCGTAACGTTGACTGATGGCAGTATAACCGGTACCGGTACAGCTACCTTGACGAGTACATCAGGGTTTACGGTGTCGAATGGTGCGGTCAGTGCGAAACTGGCAGGTACAGTTCCTTTGACAAAAACCGGTAGCGGTACCGTGACACTCTCTGGAGCAAACACCTATACAGGCGTGACGACAATCAATGCAGGAGTGCTGAGTGTCGGAACAATAGGTAATGGTGGTGTTGCAGGAAATCTCGGAGCCGCAACCAATGTCGCTGCCAATCTGGTTCTTGGCGGCGGAACCCTGCAATATACTGGATCAACGGCGTCTACCAATCGCGCTTTTACCCTGACGACAGGCACTTCATCAACGATTGATGTTACCGCCAATAACCTGACGATTAGCGGCATAGGAGCCAATACCACCGGAGCCTTGACCAAATCGGGAGCAGGCACGCTGACGCTGTCGGGAGCAAACCTCTTTACAGGCCTGACCACCATCAGCGGCGGTACGCTGGCGTATGGAATAACCAATGCGCTTGCAAGCGGAGGGGTGACGGTCAACGGAAGCGGAGCAGTCCTTGATATCGGGGGATATAGTGATACGGTTGGCGCAGTAACCCTCACCAATGGCGCCATAACCGGCACAACCGGAGTATTGAGCGGTACAGGATATACGGTTTCAGATGGAACGGTCAGTGCGAAACTGGCTGGAGCAGTTCTTTTGACCAAAACAGGTACAGGAACAGTAACCCTCTCAGGAGCGAATACCTACAGTGGAGGTACAACCTTGTCAGGCGGAACGCTCTCTCTTGGATCGTCCGGAGCTATAGGGTCGTCTGGAAGCATCAGCTTTGATGGAGGGGCTCTGCAGTTCAGCTCTGGCAATACAACTGATTATTCATCACGTTTCAGCAGCGCTGCAAGCCAGGCTTATAGTATTGATACCAATGGTCAGGATGTTACTCTCGCCACTCTCCTGAGCAGTAACGGAGGGACGTTGACCAAATCGGGCAGTGGCACGCTGACGCTCTCGGGAGCAAATTCCTACACCGGTCTTACCACGGTCAGTGCCGGAACACTGAAGCTCGGATCTGCGGGTGGTGCAACCAACACCCCGCTCGGCACGACAGATGCCGGAACGGTTGTTTTAAACGGAGCCACGCTCGACCTGAACGGATTTACACTCGGTACCGCTGAATCCGTGACGATCAACGGAACAGGTGTCGGAGGTACGGCGGGAGCACTGGCCAACAGTTCCACTTCCCCGGTGCTCTATAGCGGTTCGATTATCCTTGGCAGTTCGAGCACTATTGTTTCGAGCGGGAACTTTACGGCAAGCGGGGTTGTGACAGGTACGGCAGGCACGCTTACTCTTGATGCCGGAACCAGCGGCGATATCGTTTTCACCAACACGGCGAATGACTTTTCAACGGTTGCAGTGACCAGTGCCCGGGCTGTTTCGCTTATAGATGCCAACGCGCTGACACTCTCCGGCATAAATGCATACGGAACGGTTGATGTTTCGACTCTGAGCGGCGACCTGACGGTTACCGGTAATCTCTCCACGACTGACGGTTCGGCCACAGCCATCAGGCTGAACGCAGGGAAATCTGCGCTTGCAGGAACGGCAACCGGAGGCAATATCATTCTCTCCGGCACTCCGTCGATAACCGTCGGAGCAGGAGGTATTGCATCCTTCTATACCGGAAGTATCTCCGGAAGTACCGGTTTGAGTGCACTTGTCGGGACGGGTACAGGCCGTTTCCGTTACAACAGCGATGAGTCGGCATCGAATTACACTACGGCACTCTCATCGGGTAAAAACGCTATCTACCGCGAGCAGCCGACGGTTACCGTTAAGGCTGACAATGAAAGTAAAACCTATGGAACGGCACCCTCGCTGACCTACACACTGAGTGGTGAAGCAAATGGCGATACCGATGGACAGATCTTGTCCGGAGTTGGTATTGGTGTTGGCGGCACAACCTCTACCTCAGGAAACTATGTTGCCGGTTCGCACACCCTGACACCGTCGGGAGCAACCAGCCTGATCGGCTATGCGCTCTCCTATTCAACCGGTACACTGACGGTCGCACAGAAGGCATTGACGATAAGCGGTATAACAGCGTCGAACAAGGAGTATGACGGCACGACAGCGGCGACTTTGGTAACGAGCACTCTGACAAAGACGGGTCTGGTATCCGGAGATATATTGACGCTCTCTTCGAGCGGCATGTTCGGAGACAAGAATGTAGCGACCGGCAAGACGGTCACGCTGAGCAGCAGCTATGGAGGAGCAGATGCCGGAAACTATGCGCTAACCTCCCAGCAAAGCGCGAATGCGGACATTACGAAAGCCAACCTGACGGTGACGGCAACTGATGTAACGAAAAAGTACGGCGAGGTTCCTTCGTTAACCCGTTTTACGAACAGCACACTGAAGAACAGCGAGACAATAGGGAGCGTAACGCTGAAGAGCGCGGGAACGGCAGCCTCAGCATCGGTTGCAGGCAGCCCCTACTCAATCGTGGCTTCTGATGCTGCGGGAGGCACCTTCTCACCGGACAACTACACTATCAGCTATGTTGACGGTCAGCTTAGGGTTGAAGGCTCATCGCAGACCACAGTTGTTCCGGTCATCTTTCTCCCGACAAGCGGTTTCAGCATCGTTCCGTCAGGAGTATCCATGCTCTTTCCTGCAAGCCCGATCCAGAATTTGATTGTATCGGGAACGGTTGCTTCAGCCTCATCATCAGGAGGAGTGGGTGTTGCCACTGTTGATACTCCGACAGGAGCGCTTTCGGAGATGAACGGGGGTGAAGTTTTGACTGCCGGCAGCAGTAACGAAACCGTAAATGCGGCAATGAGTGGAGAGAGTTCAACATCGGATATCAGTCAGGCAAGTCTTCCTCTTTCGGGATTGTCATCCGCAAACGACACTCCGGCACCATTTACCGGAATGATTACTGTTTTCATTGGAGGAAAACAGGTTCGTCAAACCGCAAATGCGGCGATCCCGCTTCCTGATAATGTTATGAAAGGCCTTTCCAGGGGATCGGGAAATGAGAAGGTTACGCTTGATAATGGCTCGCCGCTTCCTTCATGGCTCAAATATGATTCTTCCAGTCGTTCTTTCAGGATCATCAGCAAGCCTGACAACTCTTTCAGGATCAAAATCAGGATACAGGATAAAAAGAGGAGCTGGATAATGGATCTCTCCAGCTCATGATAAACGGATCATCCATCCGCATTCATCCCGCCTTACGAAAAAATCCTGTTAAATGTTATATTCTGTCACTTTATCAGAGGTGATGAGCTCTCCTGATAAAATTCCTTGACCCTCATTTTTGCATGTACAGACTTTTGTTTGACAAGAACAATATGAGACAAAAGTGATACATATTTAACAACAAAATGTTCAGCTGCATAAGAGTGGAAACTTCTTGAAATATTTCAGTATTGTATCCGGCCATGATTCCACTTTAAATTCTTTCATAATTCTAACTGTAAATAAAATAGTTAAATAAATGTTTTTTTGATGTTTTCTCACTGGAGGAACTATTGTTGCGTATGGAATGAAAAGAGAATTTCACGATAGCAAATGCCTGTAGAGAATGAACAGGCGAATTTCTTGTTCTGTCTCATAATAGGTTGTTTTTATTGGGTGCGTCTCAAGTTGAGACACTTTTTCGTGTTCTTCGGGTTTTTTTAAAAAGCGCATTGTTTTATGCGTATAATATGGTCGATTAATTGCGGATAGTGAGTCGTTTCTGTTATTGTGCTCATTGGTACAGTATTTGCAGTGTAAATATGGTCATAAATGATCCGGTTTTACGGGTTAAATCGGGGAGTATGAGTGATGAGGTTTTTTTGCTCATGAACTCAAAGATCATGTTCTCAAGCATATCGAATTCATAGTTAAATGCATGTTTTTATAGGATGACTGGCGATCATTACCGCACGTGAACAGGATTTTTAATATCATCTGGTCGAAATCGAAGGAGCGGTGGATAGTCGTTTCCGAGAAGGTCAAGACCAATGGCGGTGTACCCAAATCAAGGCTCAAAAGCCTTGCGGTTCTGCTCGCGCTGTTTGCATCCGGAGAGCGGGCCTATGCCCTTGATCCCGGAGCGCTGCCGTCCGGCGGTGTGATCACCTCCGGAGGCGGAAGCATTACCACCAGCGGTACTCAGTTGACCGTGAACCAGTCAACACCGCAGATGATTGCCAACTGGCAGAGCTTCAATATCGGAGCCAATGCCGGAGTGCGTTTTAACCAGCCTAACAGTTCATCGGCAGCTCTTAACCGGATAACCGACCAGAACCCTACGCAGATCATGGGTTCGCTCTCGGCCAACGGCCGGGTATTCCTCCTTAACCCCTCGGGCATCATCTTTGGCACTACAGCGCGTGTAGATGTCGGCGGTCTGGTGGCATCGTCGCTCAATATGCTTGACAGCGACTTCATTGCCGGCAGAAACAAATTCAGCAACAGCGGCGCAGCCGGAGCAATACTCAATCAGGGCGCTCTTACGGCTATGCCGGGTGGAGTGGTGGCGCTGATTGCCCCCAAGGTAACCAACGAGGGCACTATTACGGCTCCTGGCGGAAGCGTGGCGCTGGCCGCTGGCAATCAGGTCTCCCTTGATTTCCAGGGGGACGGGCTTATCACTCTTACGGTGGATGAAGGAGCTGTTGACGCTCTGGCCGAGAACAAGGGAGTGATCAGGGGTGATGGCGGCATGGTGATCATGACGGCAAAAGCAGCAAATACGTTGGCCCGTTCAGTCGTCAACAACAGCGGAATCATTGAGGCCCGGAGCCTGCAGGCGAAAGATGGCCGGATCATCCTTGATGCTGATGGAGGCATGACGACGGTCGCCGGCAGGGTTGATGCATCCTCCACTGACGGAAAGGGCGGTTCGGTTATAGCCACGGGTGACCGTGTTCTGGTGAAGGATGGCGCACACCTTACCGCTTCGGGCGCAACCGGAGGAGGAGAGGTGCTGGTTGGCGGAAGCTGGCAGAACAGTGACCCGTCGGTTCGTCAGGCGACCGGAACCATCGTTGAAGAGGGAGCCCTGCTTGAAGCGAGTGCCATCGATACCGGTAATGGGGGTACGGTTGTGGCATGGTCTGACGTGACCAACCCGAACTCCGTCACCCGTGCTTACGGCACCTTTGAAGCGAAGGGCGGAGCCAGCAGTGGTGACGGCGGAAGAATCGAGACTTCCGGTCACTGGCTTGATACCGCAGGTTCAAGGGGCGGAGCAGCTGCGATCAGTGGATCCGCCGGACTTTGGCTCTTCGATCCATATGACGTAACCATTACAACTGCGAGTGCGAACGGCACATGGGGCGGCGCCAATCCTGATATCTGGACTCCCGGGGCAACCGGTTCCACCATTCTCAATTCCGACATAACCGCCCGTCTTGATGCGGGAACCAATGTTACGGTGACCACAACCGGTGGTGGTGCTGAAGCCGGAAATATCACTGTCAGCAGCGCTATCTTGACGGGTACGGCAGCAGGAACACGTACGCTGACGCTGACGGCAGACGGGAGTATAGCTGTAAATGCGGATATCGGTAATTCCTCCGGGACCCTTGATTTTACGATGAACGCCAATGGCGGTTCTATCAGCGGAACCGGAGCTCTCAGCGGCACGGGCACCACCACCTTCAATGTCGGAAGCGGCACAGGCACCTACAGCGGCATCATCAGCAAGACCACTCTTGTTAAGTCGGGAGCCGGGACGCTGACGCTGGGGGCAGTTAATACCTACACCGGAGCGACAACGATCAGCGGAGGCATACTTGCGCTTAATGCAACGGGCACCATCGCCTTGAGTTCCGGCGTTTCGAATGAGGGTGTGTTCACGATAGCCGCAGCCAAGACGATCGATTCGATGACGGGATCGGGAAGCACAACTATCGGTGGAGCCTTTGCATTGACCATTGGTGACGTGAGCAACACCTCTTCAACCTATGCCGGAGCTATTTCCGGAACGGGAGGCATTCTCACCAAAGCAGGCACCGGTACACTGACGCTCTCGGGTGCGAACTCCTACACAGGTGCGACCAATATCGGTGCTGGTGTGCTCAGGGCGTCAAACAACACAGCCTTGGGCACGACTGCCGGAGGTACGACGGTCTCCACCGGGGCCGCTCTCGAGCTTGCAGGTGGCATTACGATTGCAGCAGAAGCGCTCAGTCTCACCGGCACTGGCATTGCAGCAGGCGGTGCGCTCCGAAATATCAACGGAGATAACAGCTATGCCGGTGCGATCACTCTTGCAGGAAATACCCAGATAAGTTCCGACAGCGGGACGCTTACCCTTGATGTGGCTTCAGGTAATGGAATCACGGGAACAAACAGAACCCTGACAGTAGGCGCCGGTTCTGGCAATGTAACGATAGCTGACCCGATCGTCACCGGTACCGGAGCCGTTACAAAAACAGGCACCGGTACCCTGACACTTTCGGGGGCTAATACCTATACGGGAGTGACTACCGTCAGCGTCGGAACGCTCAAGCTTGGTGCTGCAGGAAGCGGAGCAAACACGCCGCTTGGCACAACAGGAGCGGCAACAACGGTTTCGAGTGGCGCAACCCTTGACCTGAACGGGTTTACTCTTGCTACAGCTGAAGCGCTGACACTCAATGGATTGGGGGTTGGAGGCATAGCGGGAGCCCTGGCCAACAGCTCCGGGACAGCGGCAACCTACAGCGGCCTTGTTACGCTCGGCAGTGCAAGCAGTATCGTTGCGCAGAACGGAAATATTGTACTCTCCAATACCGGTACGATATCGGGAGCCACTTTCGCATTGACGCTTGGCGGCACCGCTACAGGCAGCTCTCTTGCCAGCATCATCGGCACCACTACAGGAACGCTGACCAAGGTGGACAGCGGAACATGGACGCTTACGGGTGCGAACACCTATACCGGAGCAACCACCATCAACGAAGGGGGAATCACCCTCAGCGGCGGTGGAACGGTAGCTAATTCTGCGTTTACCGTCAATACGGGAGGTCGTCTGACGCTTGATAATGCAGCAACGAATAACACCAATAGAATCAGCAATACCGCAGCGTTGACGCTCAATGGCGGAGAGTTTGTTTTTAACGGAACGAATATTGCAGCAACCAATGCCAGTGAATCGACCGGAGCCCTGACGCTCTCTTCCGGAGCATCGACCATCACGCTCAATTCGGGCACAGGCGGTTCTACCACATTGACCTTTCCGAGTGTCGCCCGAACTGCCGGAGCAACCGTACTCTTTCGTGGAACAAATCTTGGTGCTACAGCCGGAGCCGGAGCGACCAATATCATGGTTACCACACCGGCAGGTCTTGGTCTTGTTGGCGGAAATACCAGCCAGGTTATCAAACCGGTCGTACCTTATGCGACAGGCGATACCAATGCCGCGGGATCGGGAATGGGTTTTGTCACCTATAACATCAACCCGGCAAGCAACGCCGCCAACACCACCGGAATCAGGCCGCTTGACCTGACCAATGAGTATGCGGTTGCGGCGGCGACCGGTGTTAATCTGAAGATCGCATCAAGTGCATCACCCAATGCGAGCTATACGATCAACTCCCTGCTTCTGACCGGAGGCTCAACCTATACGATCGGCTCATCCGCTCCGGCCAAAACCCTGACCATTTCATCGGGATCAATATTTTCCGCATCCGGAGCAGCCAACACCATAACAGGTTTTACGACGCCTGATCTGCTTGCGTTCGGCGCCGTGGAGGCGAAAATCTTTACTGTTGGAAACCTTTCGCTGAGCACAGCGCAAGCAACCGGTACAGCAGGTCTCACCAAGTCGGGAGCAGGCACCCTGACGCTTTTGAGTACGAATCAATATACAGGAACGACCACCATAGCAGATGGCACGCTTGCTTATGGCGTAACCAATGCTATCTCAACCGGAGCCGTGACGATTAACGGTATGGCGGCTGTACTTGATCTTGGCACATATAGCGACACTGTCGGAGCCGTTACCCTTACAAACGGGACAATTACGGGTAGTTCCGGAGTGTTGAGCGGCTCCAGCTATGCGATCAACAACAGTTACGGCACCACGAATGTATCGGCTGTTCTCGGCGGAGCGGTAGCCCTGACCAAATCGGGTGCGGGTACACTGCTTTTGTCGGGTGCGAACACCTACACCGGCCTCACCACCATTGCTGCCGGCATACTGAAGCTTGGAGCTGCAGGTGATGCTACGAATACCCCGCTCGGCACCACCGGTGGTGCTACAAGCATAACCTCGGGTGCGGTACTCGATCTGAACGGTTTCACACTGGGCACGTCAGAAGCATTGACGTTGAGAGGAACGGGTATCTCAAGCGGCGGGGCACTGATCAACAGCTCTGCGACCGCAGCAACCTACAGCGGCCTGCTCACACTCGGCAGTGCCAGCAGCATTGTTGCCAATTACGGCGATATCGTTATCACCAATGCGGGTACGATAACGGGTGCAACCTTCGGACTTACACTTGGCGGTACCAATACCGGAAGCTCTCTTGCCAGCATTATCGGCACTACTACCGGTACATTGATCAAGATCGGTACCGGAACATGGACGATTTCGGGCAACAGTACCTATACCGGTCTAACTACGGTAAGTGCCGGAACCCTGAAGCTCGGAGCTGCGGGTACGGCAACGAATACTCCGCTGGGAACGACAGGTGGTACGACCAGCATTATCGCTGGCGCAACCCTTGACCTGAACGGGTTCACGCTTGGTGCGGCAGAAGCATTGACGCTGAGAGGAACGGGTGTCGGTGGAGCGGGAGCGCTGACCAACAGCTCAGCGTCAGCAGCGACCTACAGTGGTCTCATCACCCTTGCTGCTGCCAGCAGCATTGTCTCAAACAGTGGTGATATCATTCTCTCCAATGCCGGCACCATTACGGGAAATACCTTCGGCTTGACGCTTGACGGTACCGCGACCGGAAGCTCTCTTGCCAGCATCATCGGCACAACTACCGGTACATTGACCAAGATCGGTACCGGAACATGGACGATTTCTGGCAACAGTACCTATACCGGTCTAACCACGGTGAGTGCCGGAACCCTGAAGCTCGGAGCTGCAGGAAGCGGAGCAAACACGCCGCTTGGTACCACAGGAGGTGCAACAACGGTTTCGAGTGGCGCAACCCTCGACCTGAACGGCTTTTCGCTCGCTACAGCAGAAGCGCTTACTCTCAATGGATTGGGTGTCGGTAATACCGCAGGAGCCCTGACCAACAGCTCCGTGACAGCGGCGACCTACAGCGGTCTTATCACGCTCGGGAGTGCAAGCAGTATCGATGCGCAGAACGGAAATATTGTACTCTCCAATACCGGCACAATATCGGGAGCAACCTTCGGCTTGACGCTTGGCGGCACCGCAACAGGCAGCTCTATTGCAAGCATAATCGGCAACACGACAGGAACGCTGACCAAGGTGGAGAGCGGAACATGGACGCTCTCGGGATTGAACACCTATACCGGATTAACCACGGTGAGTGGTGGTACACTGGCTTATGGCGTAACCGATGCTCTTTCGAGTGGAGCAGTGACTGTTAACAGCGGTGGTACCTTGAGTCTCGGTGCTTTTTCCGATACTGTAGGGGCAGTAACGCTGACAGACGGAAGTATAACCGGTTCGACAGGTGTGTTGACCGGAACCAGTTACTCGGTCTCCAACGGTACGATCAGTGCGATTCTGGCAGGAGCTGTTTCCTTGACCAAGACAACAGCAGGCACGGTGACGCTCTCTGGCGCGAACACCTATACCGGCCTTACCACCGTAAGTGCCGGAACCCTGAAGCTTGGAGCTGCGGGTGGAGCAACGAACACTCCGCTCGGTACTATAGGAGGAGCTACAACGGTTTCGAGTGGCGCAACCCTCGACCTGAACGGGTTCACGCTCGGTACAGCCGAAGCACTGACGATCAATGGATTGGGTGTTAATAATACCGCAGGAGCGCTCACTAACAGCTCAGCTTCAGCGGTGACCTATAGCGGTCTCATTACCCTCGGCAGTGCCAGCACTATTGTTGCGAACAGTGGTGATATCATTCTCTCCAATGCAGGTACGATTACGGGAAATACCTTCGGCTTGACGCTTGACGGTACAGCGACAGGAAGCTCTCTTGCCAGTATCCTTGGCACCACTACCGGTACGCTGACCAAGATCGGTTCCGGAACATGGACTATCTCCGGAAGCAGTACCTATACCGGTCTGACCACCGTAAGTGAAGGAACCCTGAAGCTCGGAGCTGCGGGCGGAGCAACAAACACTCCGCTCGGTACTACAGGAGGCGCAACAACAGTTTCGAGTGGCGCAACCCTTGACCTGAACGGGTTCACGCTTGGAACAGCTGAAGCGCTGACGCTCAACGGTCTGGGTGTCGGAGGCACAGCGGGAGCGCTGACCAACAGCTCAGCGTCAGCGGCGACCTACAGCGGTCTCATCACCCTTGGCAGTGCCAGCAGTATCGTTGCGAACAACGGCAATCTTATCCTCTCCAATGCAGGTACGATAACAGGTGCGACCTTCGGATTGACCCTTGGAGGCAGCAATACAGGTAGCTCTCTTGCCAGTATCCTTGGCACCACAAGCGGGACACTGACCAAGGAAGGTACAGGCACCTGGACACTTGGTGGAGTTAATACCTACACCGGTCTGACAACGATCAGCGGCGGTACGCTGGCACTCAATGCGACAGGAACCATAGCCCTGAGCTCCGGAGTGTCGAACGGAGGGCTGTTCACCATTGCCGCAGCCAAGACGATCGATTCGATGACGGGATCGGGGGGGACGACTATCGGTGGAGCCTTTGCCCTGACTATTGGTGACGTGAGCAATACCTCTTCAACCTACGACGGAGTGATTACCGGAGCGGGAGGCATGCTTGTGAAGGCGGGCACCGGCACACTGACGCTCACCGGAAGCAGTAGCTATACCGGTCTGACCACCGTAAGTGAAGGAACCCTGAAGCTCGGAGCTGCGGGCGGAGCAACGAACACCCCGCTTGGTACTACAGGAGGCGCAACAACAGTTTCGAGTGGCGCAACCCTTGACCTGAACGGGTTCACGCTTGGAACAGCTGAAGCGCTGACGATCAACGGTCTGGGTGTCGGAGGCACAGCGGGAGCGCTGACCAACAGCTCAGCGTCAGCAGCGACCTACAGCGGTCTCATCACCCTTGGCAGTGCCAGCAGTATCGTTGCGAACAACGGCAATCTTATCCTCTCCAATGCAGGTACGATAACAGGTGCGACCTTCGGATTGACCCTTGGAGGCAGCAATACAGGTAGCTCTCTTGCCAGTATCCTTGGCACCACAAGCGGGACACTGACCAAGGAAGGTACAGGCACCTGGACACTTGGTGGAGTTAATACCTACACCGGTCTGACAACGATCAGCGGCGGTACGCTGGCACTCAATGCGACAGGAACCATAGCCCTGAGCTCCGGAGTGTCGAACGGAGGGCTGTTCACCATTGCCGCAGCCAAGACGATCGATTCGATGACGGGATCGGGGGGGACGACTATCGGTGGAGCCTTTGCCCTGACTATTGGTGACGTGAGCAATACCTCTTCAACCTACGACGGAGTGATTACCGGAGCGGGAGGCATGCTTGTGAAGGCGGGCACCGGCACACTGACGCTCACCGGAAGCAGTAGCTATACCGGTCTGACCACCGTAAGTGAAGGAACCCTGAAGCTCGGAGCTGCGGGCGGAGCAACGAACACCCCGCTTGGTACTACAGGAGGCGCAACAACAGTTTCGAGTGGCGCAACCCTTGACCTGAACGGGTTCACGCTTGGAACAGCTGAAGCGCTGACGATCAACGGTCTGGGTGTCGGAGGCACAGCGGGAGCGCTGACCAACAGCTCAGCGTCAGCAGCGACCTACAGCGGTCTCATCACCCTTGGCAGTGCCAGCAGTATCGTTGCGAACAACGGCAATCTTATCCTCTCCAATGCAGGGACGATAACAGGTGCGACCTTCGGACTGACCCTTGGAGGCAGCAATACAGGCAGCTCTCTTGCCAGTATCCTTGGCACCACTACCGGTACGCTGACCAAGATCGGTACCGGAACATGGACTATCTCCGGAAGCAGTAGCTATACCGGTCTGACCACCGTAAGTGAAGGAACCCTGAAGCTTGGAGCTGCGGGCGGAGCAACGAACACCCCGCTTGGTACTACAGGAGGCGCAACAACAGTTTCGAGTGGCGCAACCCTTGACCTGAACGGGTTCACGCTTGGAACAGCCGAAGCGCTGACGCTCAACGGTCTGGGTGTCGGAGGCACAGCGGGAGCGCTGACCAACAGCTCAGCGTCAGCAGCGACCTACAGCGGTCTCATCACCCTTGGCAGTGCCAGCAGTATCGTTGCGAACAACGGCAATCTTATCCTCTCCAATGCAGGTACGATAACAGGTGCGACCTTCGGACTGACCCTTGGAGGCAGCAATACAGGCAGCTCTCTTGCCAGTATCCTTGGCACCACAAGCGGGTCACTGACCAAGGTAGGTACCGGAACCTGGACGATTTCTGGCAACAGTACCTATACCGGGCTAACCACCGTAAGTGAAGGAACCCTGAAGCTTGGAGCTGCGGGCGGAGCAACGAACACCCCGCTTGGTACTACAGGAGGCGCAACAACGGTTTCGAGTGGCGCAACCCTTGACCTGAATGGGTTCACGCTTGGAACAGCCGAAGCGCTGACGCTCAACGGTCTGGGTGTCGGAGGCACAGCGGGAGCGCTGACCAACAGCTCCGTGACAGCGGCAACCTACAGCGGTCTCATTACCCTCGGCAGTGCCAGCGCTATTGTATCGAACAGCGGAACTTCGCTCTTGTTGAGTGGAGCTGTAAACGGAGGATTTTCATTAGCAGTAAGCGGTTCAGGCAGCGTCACTTTCGGCGGCGCGATTGGAAATTCAACGCCATTGGCATCATTCTCCGGTGATGCAGCTACAACACTCGCAATTAACGGTGGTTCGGTAACAACAACCGGATCACAGTCATACAGCGGTGCAACCACTTTCGGTGCTGGAGCAGGCACAATACTGACAACGACATCAAACGGTAGTATTACTTCGACTGGAGTAAACGGAAAGGTGACCGCTACCGCTGGTTCGCTTTCGTTAGCGGCCAACGGCACAGGAGATATTGATTTCAGCAATGTTTTGAATGACTTTTCCACCGTTACTGTTACAGATGCAGATACCGTTTCGCTCATTGATGCCAACGCGCTGACCCTCTCCGGTATCTCGGCATCCGGCACAATAGATGTATCTACTGTGACCGGCAACTTAACGGTCTCTGGCAATCTTTCTGCCGGTGCAGGAAATATAACGCTGAATGCTGACAGCAACGCATCGCGCGGAGGTACGGGTACAGGCGGTAATATCACTTTTTCCGGTGCTCAGACCATTACGACAACCGGGTTAACCAAGCTTTATACCGGAAGTGTAGCAAGTAGCACATATAACAGTGGAGCATTGACAGCTCTTGTCTCTTCAGGCAATTTCCGCTACAATAGTGACGAATCAGCTGATGGTTTTACAACGGCACTTGGTGCTTCCGGTATATATGCCATCTACCGCGAGCAACCTACGGTTACGATAACGGCTGAGGATAAATCCAAGACGTACGACACGTCAATTTATAGCGGCGGATATAGTGTTACGTCTACGGGTTTCAAGAATAGTGACACCAATACCATTCTTACCGGTATAGTCTCATATAGCGGTACTTCCCAGGCAGCAGTAAATGCCGGGCCTTACGTGATTACACCGAGTGGACTTTCCAATGGATTAGGGTATAACCTGCAATTTGCCAACGGTACGCTTACGATTGACCCGAAGTCGGTAACGCTGAGTGGGGTGAAGACGTATAGCGGGACGACGGGTCTGAGTGGGTCGGTAACGATAGGCGGCCTGTTGAGCGGCCAGACGCTGGGCTATAGCGGCTCGACAGCCAGTGACGCGCATGTATCGACGACGAACAAGTATATCAGTGCGATAACGCTGCTTGACGGAACGGGTCTGGCGAGTAACTATGCGTTGCCGAGCCTGACGGGGTACAGCGCGGGAGTGAACAGCGTGACGATCAATGCGGCGACGCTGACGCCGACGGTGACGAACGCGGGCGTGACGAAGACGTACGACACGACGACGGATGCGCCAGGCGGGTTTACGGCGACGTACAGCTACAGCGGTCTGGTGAGCGGTGACACGTCAGCGACGTTGAGCAACAGTGGAAGCGCCTATAACAGTGCGAATGTCGTCGGAGCCAACAAGGTAACGGTAAGCGGTCTGTCGATAGGGAGCATAACGGGCACGAACAGTTCAGCGGCGAGTGACTACGTGCTGGACGCGACGAGCAAGGATGTGTCGGCGACAATAACGGCGAAGTCGGTAACGCTGAGTGGGGTGAAGACGTATAGCGGGACGACGGGTCTGAGTGGGTCGGTAACGATAGGCGGCCTGTTGAGCGGCCAGACGCTGGGCTATAGCGGCTCGACAGCCAGTGACGCGCATGTATCGACGACGAACAAGTATATCAGTGCGATAACGCTGCTTGACGGAACGGGTCTTGCGAGTAACTATGCGTTGCCGAGCCTGACGGGGTACAGCGCGGGAGTGAACAGCGTGACGATCAATGCGGCGACGCTGACGCCGACGGTGACGAACGCGGGCGTGACGAAGACGTACGACACGACGACGGATGCGCCAGGCGGGTTTACGGCGACGTACAGCTACAGCGGTCTGGTGAGCGGTGACACGTCAGCGACGTTGAGCAACAGTGGAAGCGCCTATAACAGTGCGAATGTCGTCGGAGCCAACAAGGTAACGGTAAGCGGTCTGTCGATAGGGAGCATAACGGGCACGAACAGTTCAGCGGCGAGTGACTACGTGCTGGACGCGACGAGCAAGGATGTGTCGGCGACGATAACGGCGAAGTCGGTAACGCTGAGTGGGGTGAAGACGTATAGCGGGACGACGGGTCTGAGTGGGTCGGTAACGATAGGCGGCCTGTTGAGCGGCCAGACGCTGGGCTATAGCGGCTCGACAGCCAGTGACGCGCATGTATCGACGACGAACAAGTATATCAGTGCGATAACGCTGCTTGACGGAACGGGTCTGGCGAGTAACTATGCGTTGCCGAGCCTGACGGGGTACAGCGCGGGAGTGAACAGCGTGACGATCAATGCGGCGACGCTGACGCCGACGGTGACGAACGCGGGCGTGACGAAGACGTACGACACGACGACGGATGCGCCAGGCGGGTTTACGGCGACGTACAGCTACAGCGGTCTGGTGAGCGGTGACACGTCAGCGACGTTGAGCAACAGTGGAAGCGCCTATAACAGTGCGAATGTCGTCGGAGCCAACAAGGTAACGGTAAGCGGTCTGTCGATAGGGAGCATAACGGGCACGAACAGTTCAGCGGCGAGTGACTACGTGCTGGACGCGACGAGCAAGGATGTGTCGGCGACAATAACGGCGAAGTCGGTAACGCTGAGTGGGGTGAAGACGTATAGCGGGACGACGGGTCTGAGTGGGTCGGTAACGATAGGCGGCCTGTTGAGCGGCCAGACGCTGGGCTATAGCGGCTCGACAGCCAGTGACGCGCATGTATCGACGACGAACAAGTATATCAGTGCGATAACGCTGCTTGACGGAACGGGTCTTGCGAGTAACTATGCGTTGCCGAGCCTGACGGGGTACAGCGCGGGAGTGAACAGCGTGACGATCAATGCGGCGACGCTGACGCCGACGGTGACGAACGCGGGCGTGACGAAGACGTACGACACGACGACGGATGCGCCAGGCGGGTTTACGGCGACGTACAGCTACAGCGGTCTGGTGAGCGGTGACACGTCAGCGACGTTGAGCAACAGTGGAAGCGCCTATAACAGTGCGAATGTCGTCGGAGCCAACAAGGTAACGGTAAGCGGTCTGTCGATAGGGAGCATAACGGGCACGAACAGTTCAGCGGCGAGTGACTACGTGCTGGACGCGACGAGCAAGGATGTGTCGGCGACGATAACGGCGAAGTCGGTAACGCTGAGTGGGGTGAAGACCTATAGCGGCACGACGGGTCTGAGTGGGTCGGTAACGATAGGCGGCCTGTTGAGCGGCCAGACGCTGGGCTATAGCGGCTCGACAGCCAGTGACGCGCATGTATCGACGACGAACAAGTATATCAGTGCGATAACGCTGCTTGACGGAACGGGTCTGGCGAGTAACTATGCGTTGCCGAGCCTGACGGGGTACAGCGCGGGAGTGAACAGCGTGACGATCAATGCGGCGACGCTGACGCCGACGGTGACGAACGCGGGCGTGACGAAGACGTACGACACGACGACGGATGCGCCAGGCGGGTTTACGGCGACGTACAGCTACAGCGGTCTGGTGAGCGGTGACACGTCAGCGACGTTGAGCAACAGTGGAAGCGCCTATAACAGTGCGAATGTCGTCGGAGCCAACAAGGTAACGGTAAGCGGTCTGTCGATAGGGAGCATAACGGGCACGAACAGTTCAGCGGCGAGTGACTACGTGCTGGACGCGACGAGCAAGGATGTGTCGGCGACAATAACGGCGAAGTCGGTAACGCTGAGTGGGGTGAAGACCTATAGCGGGACGACGGGTCTGAGTGGGTCGGTAACGATAGGCGGCCTGTTGAGCGGCCAGACGCTGGGCTATAGCGGCTCGACAGCCAGTGACGCGCATGTATCGACGACGAACAAGTATATCAGTGCGATAACGCTGCTTGACGGAACGGGTCTGGCGAGTAACTATGCGTTGCCGAGCCTGACGGGGTACAGCGCGGGAGTGAACAGCGTGACGATCAATGCGGCGACGCTGACGCCGACGGTGACGAACGCGGGCGTGACGAAGACGTACGACACGACGACGGATGCGCCAGGCGGGTTTACGGCGACGTACAGCTACAGCGGTCTGGTGAGCGGTGACACGTCAGCGACGTTGAGCAACAGTGGAAGCGCCTATAACAGTGCGAATGTCGTCGGAGCCAACAAGGTAACGGTAAGCGGCCTGTCGATAGGGAGCATAACGGGCACGAACAGTTCAGCGGCGAGTGACTACGTGCTGGACGCGACGAGCAAGGATGTGTCGGCGACAATAACGGCGAAGTCGGTAACGCTGAGTGGGGTGAAGACCTATAGCGGGACGACGGGTCTGAGTGGGTCGGTAACGATAGGCGGCCTGTTGAGCGGCCAGACGCTGGGCTATAGCGGCTCGACAGCCAGTGACGCGCATGTATCGACGACGAACAAGTATATCAGTGCGATAACGCTGCTTGACGGAACGGGTCTTGCGAGTAACTATGCGTTGCCGAGCCTGACGGGGTACAGCGCGGGAGTGAACAGCGTGACGATCAATGCGGCGACGCTGACGCCGACGGTGACGAACGCGGGCGTGACGAAGACGTACGACACGACGACGGATGCGCCAGGCGGGTTTACGGCGACGTACAGCTACAGCGGTCTGGTGAGCGGTGACACGTCAGCGACGTTGAGCAACAGTGGAAGCGCCTATAACAGTGCGAATGTCGTCGGAGCCAACAAGGTAACGGTAAGCGGCCTGTCGATAGGGAGCATAACGGGCACGAACAGTTCAGCGGCGAGTGACTACGTGCTGGACGCGACGAGCAAGGATGTGTCGGCGACGATAACGGCGAAGTCGGTAACGCTGAGTGGGGTGAAGACGTATAGCGGCACGACGGGTCTGAGTGGGTCGGTAACGATAGGCGGCCTGTTGAGCGGCCAGACGCTGGGCTATAGCGGCTCGACAGCCAGTGACGCGCATGTATCGACGACGAACAAGTATATCAGTGCGATAACGCTGCTTGACGGAACGGGTCTTGCGAGTAACTATGCGTTGCCGAGCCTGACGGGGTACAGCGCGGGAGTGAACAGCGTGACGATCAATGCGGCGACGCTGACGCCGACGGTGACGAACGCGGGCGTGACGAAGACGTACGACACGACGACGGATGCGCCAGGCGGGTTTACGGCGACGTACAGCTACAGCGGTCTGGTGAGCGGTGACACGTCAGCGACGTTGAGCAACAGTGGAAGCGCCTATAACAGTGCGAATGTCGTCGGAGCCAACAAGGTAACGGTAAGCGGCCTGTCGATAGGGAGCATAACGGGCACGAACAGTTCAGCGGCGAGTGACTACGTGCTGGACGCGACGAGCAAGGATGTGTCGGCGACGATAACGGCGAAGTCGGTAACGCTGAGTGGGGTGAAGACCTATAGCGGGACGACGGGTCTGAGTGGGTCGGTAACGATAGGCGGCCTGTTGAGCGGCCAGACGCTGAACTATAGCGGCTCGACAGCCAGTGACGCGCATGTATCGACGACGAACAAGTATATCAGTGCGATAACGCTGCTTGACGGAACGGGTCTGGCGAGTAACTATGCGTTGCCGAGCCTGACGGGGTACAGCGCGGGAGTGAACAGCGTGACGATCAATGCGGCGACGCTGACGCCGACGGTGACGAACGCGGGCGTGACGAAGACGTACGACACGACGACGGATGCGCCAGGCGGGTTTACGGCGACGTACAGCTACAGCGGTCTGGTGAGCGGAGACACGTCAGCGACGTTGAGCAACAGTGGAAGCGCCTATAACAGTGCGAATGTCGTCGGAGCCAACAAGGTAACGGTAAGCGGCCTGTCGATAGGGAGCATAACGGGCACGAACAGTTCAGCGGCGAGTGACTACGTGCTGGACGCGACGAGCAAGGATGTGTCGGCGACGATAACGGCGAAGTCGGTAACGCTGAGTGGGGTGAAGACGTATAGCGGGACGACGGGTCTGAGTGGGTCGGTAACGATAGGCGGCCTGTTGAGCGGCCAGACGCTGGGCTATAGCGGCTCGACAGCCAGTGACGCGCATGTATCGACGACGAACAAGTATATCAGTGCGATAACGCTGCTTGACGGAACGGGTCTTGCGAGTAACTATGCGTTGCCGAGCCTGACGGGGTACAGCGCGGGAGTGAACAGCGTGACGATCAATGCGGCAACGCTGACGCCGACGGTGACGAACGCGGGCGTGACGAAGACGTACGACACGACGACGGATGCGCCAGGCGGGTTTACGGCGACGTACAGCTACAGCGGTCTGGTGAGCGGTGACACGTCAGCGACGTTGAGCAACAGTGGAAGCGCCTATAACAGTGCGAATGTCGTCGGAGCCAACAAGGTAACGGTAAGCGGCCTGTCGATAGGGAGCATAACGGGCACGAACAGTTCAGCGGCGAGTGACTACGTGCTGGACGCGACGAGCAAGGATGTGTCGGCGACGATAACGGCGAAGTCGGTAACGCTGAGTGGGGTGAAGACCTATAGCGGGACGACGGGTCTGAGTGGGTCGGTAACGATAGGCGGCCTGTTGAGCGGCCAGACGCTGAACTATAGCGGCTCGACAGCCAGTGACGCGCATGTATCGACGACGAACAAGTATATCAGTGCGATAACGCTGCTTGACGGAACGGGTCTGGCGAGTAACTATGCGTTGCCGAGCCTGACGGGGTACAGCGCGGGAGTGAACAGCGTGACGATCAATGCGGCGACGCTGACGCCGACGGTGACGAACGCGGGCGTGACGAAGACGTACGACACGACGACGGATGCGCCAGGCGGGTTTACGGCGACGTACAGCTACAGCGGTCTGGTGAGCGGTGACACGTCAGCGACGTTGAGCAACAGTGGAAGCGCCTATAACAGTGCGAATGTCGTCGGAGCCAACAAGGTAACGGTAAGCGGCCTGTCGATAGGGAGCATAACGGGCACGAACAGTTCAGCGGCGAGTGACTACGTGCTGGACGCGACGAGCAAGGATGTGTCGGCGACGATAACGGCGAAGTCGGTAACGCTGAGTGGGGTGAAGACCTATAGCGGGACGACGGGTCTGAGTGGGTCGGTAACGATAGGCGGCCTGTTGAGCGGCCAGACGCTGAACTATAGCGGCTCGACAGCCAGTGACGCGCATGTATCGACGACGAACAAGTATATCAGTGCGATAACGCTGCTTGACGGAACGGGTCTGGCGAGTAACTATGCGTTGCCGAGCCTGACGGGGTACAGCGCGGGAGTGAACAGCGTGACGATCAATGCGGCGACGCTGACGCCGACGGTGACGAACGCGGGCGTGACGAAGACGTACGACACGACGACGGATGCGCCAGGCGGGTTTACGGCGACGTACAGCTACAGCGGTCTGGTGAGCGGAGACACGTCAGCGACGTTGAGCAACAGTGGAAGCGCCTATAACAGTGCGAATGTCGTCGGAGCCAACAAGGTAACGGTAAGCGGCCTGTCGATAGGGAGCATAACGGGCACGAACAGTTCAGCGGCGAGTGACTACGTGCTGGACGCGACGAGCAAGGATGTGTCGGCGACGATAACGGCGAAGTCGGTAACGCTGAGTGGGGTGAAGACGTATAGCGGCACGACGGGTCTGAGTGGGTCGGTAACGATAGGCGGCCTGTTGAGCGGCCAGACGCTGGGCTATAGCGGCTCGACAGCCAGTGACGCGCATGTATCGACGACGAACAAGTATATCAGTGCGATAACGCTGCTTGACGGAACGGGTCTTGCGAGTAACTATGCGTTGCCGAGCCTGACGGGGTACAGCGCGGGAGTGAACAGCGTGACGATCAATGCGGCGACGCTGACGCCGACGGTGACGAACGCGGGCGTGACGAAGACGTACGACACGACGACGGATGCGCCAGGCGGGTTTACGGCGACGTACAGCTACAGCGGTCTGGTGAGCGGTGACACGTCAGCGACGTTGAGCAACAGTGGAAGCGCCTATAACAGTGCGAATGTCGTCGGAGCCAACAAGGTAACGGTAAGCGGCCTGTCGATAGGGAGCATAACGGGCACGAACAGTTCAGCGGCGAGTGACTACGTGCTGGACGCGACGAGCAAGGATGTGTCGGCGACAATAACGGCGAAGTCGGTAACGCTGAGTGGGGTGAAGACGTATAGCGGCACGACGGGTCTGAGTGGGTCGGTAACGATAGGCGGCCTGTTGAGCGGCCAGACGCTGGGCTATAGCGGCTCGACAGCAAGTGACGCGCATGTATCGACGACGAACAAGTATATCAGTGCGATAACGCTGCTTGACGGAACGGGTCTGGCGAGTAACTATGCGTTGCCGAGCCTGACGGGGTACAGCGCGGGAGTGAACAGCGTGACGATCAATGCGGCGACGCTGACGCCGACGGTGACGAACGCGGGCGTGACGAAGACGTACGACACGACGACGGATGCGCCAGGCGGGTTTACGGCGACGTACAGCTACAGCGGTCTGGTGAGCGGTGACACGTCAGCGACGTTGAGCAACAGTGGAAGCGCCTATAACAGTGCGAATGTCGTCGGAGCCAACAAGGTAACGGTAAGCGGTCTGTCGATAGGGAGCATAACGGGCACGAACAGTTCAGCGGCGAGTGACTACGTGCTGGACGCGACGAGCAAGGATGTGTCGGCGACAATAACGGCGAAGTCGGTAACGCTGAGTGGGGTGAAGACGTATAGCGGCACGACGGGTCTGAGTGGGTCGGTAACGATAGGCGGCCTGTTGAGCGGCCAGACGCTGGGCTATAGCGGCTCGACAGCCAGTGACGCGCATGTATCGACGACGAACAAGTATATCAGTGCGATAACGCTGCTTGACGGAACGGGTCTGGCGAGTAACTATGCGTTGCCGAGCCTGACGGGGTACAGCGCGGGAGTGAACAGCGTGACGATCAATGCGGCGACGCTGACGCCGACGGTGACGAACGCGGGCGTGACGAAGACGTACGACACGACGACGGATGCGCCAGGCGGGTTTACGGCGACGTACAGCTACAGCGGTCTGGTGAGCGGTGACACGTCAGCGACGTTGAGCAACAGTGGAAGCGCCTATAACAGTGCGAATGTCGTCGGAGCCAACAAGGTAACGGTAAGCGGTCTGTCGATAGGGAGCATAACGGGCACGAACAGTTCAGCGGCGAGTGACTACGTGCTGGACGCGACGAGCAAGGATGTGTCGGCGACAATAACGGCGAAGTCGGTAACGCTGAGTGGGGTGAAGACGTATAGCGGGACGACGGGTCTGAGTGGGTCGGTAACGATAGGCGGCCTGTTGAGCGGCCAGACGCTGGGCTATAGCGGCTCGACAGCCAGTGACGCGCATGTATCGACGACGAACAAGTATATCAGTGCGATAACGCTGCTTGACGGAACGGGTCTTGCGAGTAATTATGCGTTGCCGAGCCTGACGGGGTACAGCGCGGGAGTGAACAGCGTGACGATCAATGCGGCGACGCTGACGCCGACGGTGACGAACGCGGGCGTGACGAAGACGTACGACACGACGACGGATGCGCCAGGCGGGTTTACGGCGACGTACAGCTACAGCGGTCTGGTGAGCGGTGACACGTCAGCGACGTTGAGCAACAGTGGAAGCGCCTATAACAGTGCGAATGTCGTCGGAGCCAACAAGGTAACGGTAAGCGGTCTGTCGATAGGGAGCATAACGGGCACGAACAGTTCAGCGGCGAGTGACTACGTGCTGGACGCGACGAGCAAGGATGTGTCGGCGACGATAACGGCGAAGTCGGTAACGCTGAGTGGGGTGAAGACGTATAGCGGGACGACGGGTCTGAGTGGGTCGGTAACGATAGGCGGCCTGTTGAGCGGCCAGACGCTGGGCTATAGCGGCTCGACAGCCAGTGACGCGCATGTATCGACGACGAACAAGTATATCAGTGCGATAACGCTGCTTGACGGAACGGGTCTTGCGAGTAACTATGCGTTGCCGAGCCTGACGGGGTACAGCGCGGGAGTGAACAGCGTGACGATCAATGCGGCGACGCTGACGCCGACGGTGACGAACGCGGGCGTGACGAAGACGTACGACACGACGACGGATGCGCCAGGCGGGTTTACGGCGACGTACAGCTACAGCGGTCTGGTGAGCGGTGACACGTCAGCGACGTTGAGCAACAGTGGAAGCGCCTATAACAGTGCGAATGTCGTCGGAGCCAACAAGGTAACGGTAAGCGGTCTGTCGATAGGGAGCATAACGGGCACGAACAGTTCAGCGGCGAGTGACTACGTGCTGGACGCGACGAGCAAGGATGTGTCGGCGACGATAACGGCGAAGTCGGTAACGCTGAGTGGGGTGAAGACGTATAGCGGGACGACGGGTCTGAGTGGGTCGGTAACGATAGGCGGCCTGTTGAGCGGCCAGACGCTGGGCTATAGCGGCTCGACAGCCAGTGACGCGCATGTATCGACGACGAACAAGTATATCAGTGCGATAACGCTGCTTGACGGAACGGGTCTGGCGAGTAACTATGCGTTGCCGAGCCTGACGGGGTACAGCGCGGGAGTGAACAGCGTGACGATCAATGCGGCGACGCTGACGCCGACGGTGACGAACGCGGGCGTGACGAAGACGTACGACACGACGACGGATGCGCCAGGCGGGTTTACGGCGACGTACAGCTACAGCGGTCTGGTGAGCGGTGACACGTCAGCGACGTTGAGCAACAGTGGAAGCGCCTATAACAGTGCGAATGTCGTCGGAGCCAACAAGGTAACGGTAAGCGGTCTGTCGATAGGGAGCATAACGGGCACGAACAGTTCAGCGGCGAGTGACTACGTGCTGGACGCGACGAGCAAGGATGTGTCGGCGACGATAACGGCGAAGTCGGTAACGCTGAGTGGGGTGAAGACGTATAGCGGGACGACGGGTCTGAGTGGGTCGGTAACGATAGGCGGCCTGTTGAGCGGCCAGACGCTGGGCTATAGCGGCTCGACAGCCAGTGACGCGCATGTATCGACGACGAACAAGTATATCAGTGCGATAACGCTGCTTGACGGAACGGGTCTGGCGAGTAACTATGCGTTGCCGAGCCTGACGGGGTACAGCGCGGGAGTGAACAGCGTGACGATCAATGCGGCGACGCTGACGCCGACGGTGACGAACGCGGGCGTGACGAAGACGTACGACACGACGACGGATGCGCCAGGCGGGTTTACGGCGACGTACAGCTACAGCGGTCTGGTGAGCGGTGACACGTCAGCGACGTTGAGCAACAGTGGAAGCGCCTATAACAGTGCGAATGTCGTCGGAGCCAACAAGGTAACGGTAAGCGGTCTGTCGATAGGGAGCATAACGGGCACGAACAGTTCAGCGGCGAGTGACTACGTGCTGGACGCGACGAGCAAGGATGTGTCGGCGACGATAACGGCGAAGTCGGTAACGCTGAGTGGGGTGAAGACGTATAGCGGCACGACGGGTCTGAGTGGGTCGGTAACGATAGGCGGCCTGTTGAGCGGCCAGACGCTGGGCTATAGCGGCTCGACAGCCAGTGACGCGCATGTATCGACGACGAACAAGTATATCAGTGCGATAACGCTGCTTGACGGAACGGGTCTGGCGAGTAACTATGCGTTGCCGAGCCTGACGGGGTACAGCGCGGGAGTGAACAGCGTGACGATCAATGCGGCGACGCTGACGCCGACGGTGACGAACGCGGGCGTGACGAAGACGTACGACACGACGACGGATGCGCCAGGCGGGTTTACGGCGACGTACAGCTACAGCGGTCTGGTGAGCGGTGACACGTCAGCGACGTTGAGCAACAGTGGAAGCGCCTATAACAGTGCGAATGTCGTCGGAGCCAACAAGGTAACGGTAAGCGGCCTGTCGATAGGGAGCATAACGGGCACGAACAGTTCAGCGGCGAGTGACTACGTGCTGGACGCGACGAGCAAGGATGTGTCGGCGACGATAACGGCGAAGTCGGTAACGCTGAGTGGGGTGAAGACGTATAGCGGGACGACGGGTCTGAGTGGGTCGGTAACGATAGGCGGCCTGTTGAGCGGCCAGACGCTGGGCTATAGCGGCTCGACAGCAAGTGACGCGCATGTATCGACGACGAACAAGTATATCAGTGCGATAACGCTGCTTGACGGAACGGGTCTTGCGAGTAACTATGCGTTGCCGAGCCTGACGGGGTACAGCGCGGGAGTGAACAGCGTGACGATCAATGCGGCAACGCTGACGCCGACGGTGACGAACGCGGGCGTGACGAAGACGTACGACACGACGACGGATGCGCCAGGCGGGTTTACGGCGACGTACAGCTACAGCGGTCTGGTGAGCGGTGACACGTCAGCGACGTTGAGCAACAGTGGAAGCGCCTATAACAGTGCGAATGTCGTCGGAGCCAACAAGGTAACGGTAAGCGGTCTGTCGATAGGGAGCATAACGGGCACGAACAGTTCAGCGGCGAGTGACTACGTGCTGGACGCGACGAGCAAGGATGTGTCGGCGACAATAACGGCGAAGTCGGTAACGCTGAGTGGGGTGAAGACGTATAGCGGGACGACGGGTCTGAGTGGGTCGGTAACGATAGGCGGCCTGTTGAGCGGCCAGACGCTGGGCTATAGCGGCTCGACAGCCAGTGACGCGCATGTATCGACGACGAACAAGTATATCAGTGCGATAACGCTGCTTGACGGAACGGGTCTGGCGAGTAACTATGCGTTGCCGAGCCTGACGGGGTACAGCGCGGGAGTGAACAGCGTGACGATCAATGCGGCGACGCTGACGCCGACGGTGACGAACGCGGGCGTGACGAAGACGTACGACACGACGACGGATGCGCCAGGCGGGTTTACGGCGACGTACAGCTACAGCGGTCTGGTGAGCGGTGACACGTCAGCGACGTTGAGCAACAGTGGAAGCGCCTATAACAGTGCGAATGTCGTCGGAGCCAACAAGGTAACGGTAAGCGGTCTGTCGATAGGGAGCATAACGGGCACGAACAGTTCAGCGGCGAGTGACTACGTGCTGGACGCGACGAGCAAGGATGTGTCGGCGACGATAACGGCGAAGTCGGTAACGCTGAGTGGGGTGAAGACCTATAGCGGGACGACGGGTCTGAGTGGGTCGGTAACGATAGGCGGCCTGTTGAGCGGCCAGACGCTGGGCTATAGCGGCTCGACAGCCAGTGACGCGCATGTATCGACGACGAACAAGTATATCAGTGCGATAACGCTGCTTGACGGAACGGGTCTGGCGAGTAACTATGCGTTGCCGAGCCTGACGGGGTACAGCGCGGGAGTGAACAGCGTGACGATCAATGCGGCGACGCTGACGCCGACGGTGACGAACGCGGGCGTGACGAAGACGTACGACACGACGACGGATGCGCCAGGCGGGTTTACGGCGACGTACAGCTACAGCGGTCTGGTGAGCGGTGACACGTCAGCGACGTTGAGCAACAGTGGAAGCGCCTATAACAGTGCGAATGTCGTCGGAGCCAACAAGGTAACGGTAAGCGGCCTGTCGATAGGGAGCATAACGGGCACGAACAGTTCAGCGGCGAGTGACTACGTGCTGGACGCGACGAGCAAGGATGTGTCGGCGACAATAACGGCGAAGTCGGTAACGCTGAGTGGGGTGAAGACCTATAGCGGGACGACGGGTCTGAGTGGGTCGGTAACGATAGGCGGCCTGTTGAGCGGCCAGACGCTGGGCTATAGCGGCTCGACAGCCAGTGACGCGCATGTATCGACGACGAACAAGTATATCAGTGCGATAACGCTGCTTGACGGAACGGGTCTGGCGAGTAACTATGCGTTGCCGAGCCTGACGGGGTACAGCGCGGGAGTGAACAGCGTGACGATCAATGCGGCGACGCTGACGCCGACGGTGACGAACGCGGGCGTGACGAAGACGTACGACACGACGACGGATGCGCCAGGCGGGTTTACGGCGACGTACAGCTACAGCGGTCTGGTGAGCGGTGACACGTCAGCGACGTTGAGCAACAGTGGAAGCGCCTATAACAGTGCGAATGTCGTCGGAGCCAACAAGGTAACGGTAAGCGGCCTGTCGATAGGGAGCATAACGGGCACGAACAGTTCAGCGGCGAGTGACTACGTGCTGGACGCGACGAGCAAGGATGTGTCGGCGACAATAACGGCGAAGTCGGTAACGCTGAGTGGGGTGAAGACGTATAGCGGCACGACGGGTCTGAGTGGGTCGGTAACGATAGGCGGCCTGTTGAGCGGCCAGACGCTGGGCTATAGCGGCTCGACAGCAAGTGACGCGCATGTATCGACGACGAACAAGTATATCAGTGCGATAACGCTGCTTGACGGAACGGGTCTGGCGAGTAACTATGCGTTGCCGAGCCTGACGGGGTACAGCGCGGGAGTGAACAGCGTGACGATCAATGCGGCGACGCTGACGCCGACGGTGACGAACGCGGGCGTGACGAAGACGTACGACACGACGACGGATGCGCCAGGCGGGTTTACGGCGACGTACAGCTACAGCGGTCTGGTGAGCGGTGACACGTCAGCGACGTTGAGCAACAGTGGAAGCGCCTATAACAGTGCGAATGTCGTCGGAGCCAACAAGGTAACGGTAAGCGGCCTGTCGATAGGGAGCATAACGGGCACGAACAGTTCAGCGGCGAGTGACTACGTGCTGGACGCGACGAGCAAGGATGTGTCGGCGACGATAACGGCGAAGTCGGTAACGCTGAGTGGGGTGAAGACGTATAGCGGGACGACGGGTCTGAGTGGGTCGGTAACGATAGGCGGCCTGTTGAGCGGCCAGACGCTGGGCTATAGCGGCTCGACAGCCAGTGACGCGCATGTATCGACGACGAACAAGTATATCAGTGCGATAACGCTGCTTGACGGAACGGGTCTGGCGAGTAACTATGCGTTGCCGAGCCTGACGGGGTACAGCGCGGGAGTGAACAGCGTGACGATCAATGCGGCGACGCTGACGCCGACGGTGACGAACGCGGGCGTGACGAAGACGTACGACACGACGACGGATGCGCCAGGCGGGTTTACGGCGACGTACAGCTACAGCGGTCTGGTGAGCGGTGACACGTCAGCGACGTTGAGCAACAGTGGAAGCGCCTATAACAGTGCGAATGTCGTCGGAGCCAACAAGGTAACGGTAAGCGGTCTGTCGATAGGGAGCATAACGGGCACGAACAGTTCAGCGGCGAGTGACTACGTGCTGGACGCGACGAGCAAGGATGTGTCGGCGACGATAACGGCGAAGTCGGTAACGCTGAGTGGGGTGAAGACGTATAGCGGGACGACGGGTCTGAGTGGGTCGGTAACGATAGGCGGCCTGTTGAGCGGCCAGACGCTGGGCTATAGCGGCTCGACAGCAAGTGACGCGCATGTATCGACGACGAACAAGTATATCAGTGCGATAACGCTGCTTGACGGAACGGGTCTTGCGAGTAACTATGCGTTGCCGAGCCTGACGGGGTACAGCGCGGGAGTGAACAGCGTGACGATCAATGCGGCGACGCTGACGCCGACGGTGACGAACGCGGGCGTGACGAAGACGTACGACACGACGACGGATGCGCCAGGCGGGTTTACGGCGACGTACAGCTACAGCGGTCTGGTGAGCGGTGACACGTCAGCGACGTTGAGCAACAGTGGAAGCGCCTATAACAGTGCGAATGTCGTCGGAGCCAACAAGGTAACGGTAAGCGGTCTGTCGATAGGGAGCATAACGGGCACGAACAGTTCAGCGGCGAGTGACTACGTGCTGGACGCGACGAGCAAGGATGTGTCGGCGACGATAACGGCGAAGTCGGTAACGCTGAGTGGGGTGAAGACGTATAGCGGGACGACGGGTCTGAGTGGGTCGGTAACGATAGGCGGCCTGTTGAGCGGCCAGACGCTGGGCTATAGCGGCTCGACAGCAAGTGACGCGCATGTATCGACGACGAACAAGTATATCAGTGCGATAACGCTGCTTGACGGAACGGGTCTGGCGAGTAACTATGCGTTGCCGAGCCTGACGGGGTACAGCGCGGGAGTGAACAGCGTGACGATCAATGCGGCGACGCTGACGCCGACGGTGACGAACGCGGGCGTGACGAAGACGTACGACACGACGACGGATGCGCCAGGCGGGTTTACGGCGACGTACAGCTACAGCGGTCTGGTGAGCGGTGACACGTCAGCGACGTTGAGCAACAGTGGAAGCGCCTATAACAGTGCGAATGTCGTCGGAGCCAACAAGGTAACGGTAAGCGGCCTGTCGATAGGGAGCATAACGGGCACGAACAGTTCAGCGGCGAGTGACTACGTGCTGGACGCGACGAGCAAGGATGTGTCGGCGGTGATAACGGCGAAGTCGGTAACGCTGAGTGGGGTGAAGACCTATAGCGGGACGACGGGTCTGAGTGGGTCGGTAACGATAGGCGGCCTGTTGAGCGGCCAGACGCTGAACTATAGCGGCTCGACAGCCAGTGACGCGCATGTATCGACGACGAACAAGTATATCAGTGCGATAACGCTGCTTGACGGAACGGGTCTGGCGAGTAACTATGCGTTGCCGAGCCTGACGGGGTACAGCGCGGGAGTGAACAGCGTGACGATCAATGCGGCGACGCTGACGCCGACGGTGACGAACGCGGGCGTGACGAAGACGTACGACACGACGACGGATGCGCCAGGCGGGTTTACGGCGACGTACAGCTACAGCGGTCTGGTGAGCGGAGACACGTCAGCGACGTTGAGCAACAGTGGAAGCGCCTATAACAGTGCGAATGTCGTCGGAGCCAACAAGGTAACGGTAAGCGGTCTGTCGATAGGGAGCATAACGGGCACGAACAGTTCAGCGGCGAGTGACTACGTGCTGGACGCGACGAGCAAGGATGTGTCGGCGACGATAACGGCGAAGTCGGTAACGCTGAGTGGGGTGAAGACGTATAGCGGGACGACGGGTCTGAGTGGGTCGGTAACGATAGGCGGCCTGTTGAGCGGCCAGACGCTGGGCTATAGCGGCTCGACAGCCAGTGACGCGCATGTATCGACGACGAACAAGTATATCAGTGCGATAACGCTGCTTGACGGAACGGGTCTGGCGAGTAACTATGCGTTGCCGAGCCTGACGGGGTACAGCGCGGGAGTGAACAGCGTGACGATCAATGCGGCGACGCTGACGCCGACGGTGACGAACGCCGGGCGTGACGAAGACGTACGACACGACGACGGATGCGCCA
>NZ_AASE01000004.1 GCF_000168715.1 Chlorobium ferrooxidans DSM 13031
AAATCGCCCTGCTCTTGCGTCCGGGATTGTCAAGGTGCCGATGCAGCCCGGTCTGGATTTTGACACGGAGGCTATTATCCGGACGGCCCGGGATGAGGCTGTTCATTTTATTGTGCTCTCTACACCAAACAATCCTACCTCCAAATCACTCGCTCTGGACGATATCCGCCTGATTGCGGAATCATGTGACGCCATTGTCCTTGTTGATGAGGCCTATATCGAGTTTTCCCGTCAGCGTTCCGCTCTTGAACTGATTGATGAGCTGCCCAATGTTGTGGTGCTGCGCACCATGTCCAAAGCTCTTGCTCTTGCAGGGATACGGATTGGTTTTGCGATCGCCAACCCGGCCCTGATGGCTGAGCTTGCAAAACCGAAAATCCCCTTTGCTTCCGGCAGGCTTCAGGAGATCACCATCGAGCGTGTGCTTTCGAACTACTCACTGGTCACGGATGCCGTATCCTATATTCTTCATGAACGGGCCAGACTTTACAGCGAGCTTCTCTCCATTGAGGGCGTTGAAACGCTTGAGAGTGATACCAATTTTCTGATCATCCGGGTTCCGGATGCCGGTACCGTTTTTCAGGCGCTTCAGAAGGAGGGCATTCTGGTAAGAAATGTTTCCGGCTATCCGATGATGAAAAACTGCCTGAGATTCAATGTCGGTCTTGTTGATGAAAACCGTGCGTTAATCGAAAAACTCCGTTCGATTTGAGCATGCAAGGGTTCAGAAAGCTGCATGGTCCGGAAATGAACCGTATGAGCCCGGAGGAGTATGCCGGAGCCCCGAAACACCCGATTTATCTGATGCTGCACAATATCCGCAGTATGTGGAATGTCGGCTCAATGTTCCGCACAGCTGATGCCGCCGGAATTGAAAAGATGATTCTTTCGGGTTATACAGCGACACCGCCGAGAAAAGAGATTGATAAAACCGCACTTGGAGCCCAGGATAGTGTTGCCTGGGAGTATCATGCCGATCCGCTTGTGGCGCTTTCGGCATTGAAACGTGCAGGAGTGAAGATCTGCGGTCTTGAGATTACGGAAGGAAGCCGTCCCTACAGTGCGCTCACTCCCGGTGATTTTCCGCTCTGCCTTGTTGTGGGTAATGAGGTTGACGGCCTTGAAAACGAGCTGCTTGAGCTCTGTGATGAGGTTCTCGAGATTCCGCAGTACGGTACCAAGCATTCGCTTAACGTAGCTGTGGCATCAGGGATAGCTCTGTTTGAGTTTGTTCGTGTCATGCGGAGCGGAGTGTAACTTTTAAACGGGTACCCTTGTTCTGTTTCTTTCGAGGCGGCAATGTTTTAACACGGTTTCTCCATGCTTCATTACAAGACATACGAGTTGGATGATCCCGATGCATCATGGGTGGTGTTTGTCCACGGAGCCGGCGGGAGTTCTTCGATATGGTTCTTGCAGATCAAGGAGTTTATACGCTATTTCAATGTCCTGCTGGTTGACCTTCGGGGTCACGGCAGGTCGAAAGGGATGCTGCCTCACAAGGAGGAGCGCCATTATGATTTTGAGGATATCACCCGTGACATCATCGAAGTGCTCGACTCGCTCAATATCCGTAAAGCCCACTTCATCGGTATCTCGCTCGGCACCATTCTTATCCGCAATCTCAGTGAAATAGCTCCGGAGCGCGTAACCTCAATGGTTTTGGGTGGGGCAATTCTCCGGCTCAATATCCGGGCAAGGGTACTGGTTGCCCTCGGCAATATGTTCAAGCGGGTAGTGCCCTATATGTGGCTCTATCGTTTTTTTGCATGGATCATCATGCCGAGCCCGCGCCATAAAAAGTCGAGGCTTCTCTTTGTCAATGAAGCCAAAAAGGTGGCGCAGAAAGAGTTCATGCGCTGGTTCAGGCTGACCAATGAAATAACGCCGCTCCTGAAATATTTTGAGGAGAAGGATACCGGAATTCCGACGCTCTACCTGATGGGCGATGAGGATCACATGTTTCTGCCCGCTGTACGCTACATCATTACGCGACACACCAATTCATGGCTTGAGGTGATCGGTAATTCCGGTCATGTCTGCAATGTCGATCAACCGGCCGAGTTCAACAGCCGGGCGATACTGTTTTTGAAAAAAATATCTTCGGGTATTCTGCCTCAACCGGCGGTGCTTCAATGTGCCTCCTCCTGAAGGAGCTATAGTGCCGGCTTGTTGAAGTGGTTCATGGCATGATTGATACCGTTCACGGCGAAATCAAGCGCGGCATCCCGGCATACCGGAAGCACACCCGCCATAACCGAACGCTCCTCTTCACTGAATTTTCCAAGCACGAACGACGAAAAAGAGCCCAGAGGCTGATCCTGAGGTTTGATGCCTATTCGCAGACGTGCAAACTCATCACTTCCAAGAGATTCGATAATATGTTTCAGGCCATTCTGTCCACCCGCTGATCCTTTGGACCGAAGGCGTATTGATCCTGCCGGGAGATTCAGATCATCACAGATCACCAGGATGTCGCTCGCTGCGATTTTATAGAAATTCATGGCAGCGACAACCGCGTGGCCGGAGAGATTCATGTAGGTCATCGGTTTGATAAGGATGACCTGCTCTTTTTCATGCCGGATTTTAGCCGCAAGGTATTTGCCTTTACCGGCAGAGAATCCTTCCTGAAAAAAATCAGCGATTTTTTCCACAGCTTCAAAGCCGATATTATGGCGGGTTCCTGTGTAGCGGGATTCAGGATTTCCAAGACCGGCAACAAGTTTCATGGCGAAGAAGCGTAAATCGGTAAATGATTTTGGTTTACAATTGGACAATATGCCAATTGCCGACGGAATGAATATAAGAGAGGCCGGGCAGAATCTGTAATAACCGATCATTTTTTGAGCCGGAAACGGAGAGAATTCGGGAAGATCAAAAATAGCGGTGAAGAGCTAAGAAGTTCTGCGAAAAGGTATTGAGATTCATGAAAAAAGTTGCAATTTACGTAATCCTGTTTTTGACAGGCCGTTATCGAGTTGACATGATTTTGCTGAGAACATTCTTTCTTTGAATCAAGAATAACAGTGAAAAACAGTGCAATGAAAAAACCTTTGAACGTAACATGGTTGGCCAGAGCCGGATCGGTTCTGGGAGGTCTCGGGCTTTTGCTGCAGTCGCAGGTTGCGCATGCAAGCGAGGCTGATCTGGTATTGCCGGATCTCCATTCGGTATCATTTCTGGGTGGCATACCCGGAGACACGCTTTTATTATGGGGGCTTGCCATCTGCCTGTTCGGCATGCTCTTTGGTGTGGTACAGTATATGGGCATCCGCAATCTGCCTGTTCACAGTGCCATGAAGGAGATCAGTGAGCTGATCTATGCTACCTGTAAAACCTACCTGATAACGCAGGGCAAGTTTATTCTTGTTCTCTGGGTTCTCATCGGCGCAATTATTGTTGCTTACTTCGGCTGGCTTCGTAATCTGGAAACCATAAAGGTTATTTCCATTCTTGCGGCAAGTCTTATCGGTATCCTCGGAAGCTATACGGTTGCCTGGTTCGGCATGAGGATCAACACCTTTGCCAACTCAAGAACCGCATTTGCAAGTCTTGGCGGAAAACCCTTTCCGACCTATGCCATTCCGCTCAGAGCCGGCATGAGTATCGGTATGCTGCTTATCAGCATCGAGCTTTTCGTTATGCTCTGCATCCTTCTCTTTGTGCCTGCTGACTTTGCCGGACCATGCTTTATCGGCTTTGCTATCGGTGAGTCTCTCGGCGCTTCAGTGCTCCGTATTGCCGGCGGTATCTTTACCAAGATTGCCGACATCGGTTCCGACCTCATGAAGATTGTTTTCAAGATCAAGGAGGATGATGCCCGTAACCCCGGCGTTATTGCCGACTGTGCCGGTGACAATGCCGGTGACAATGCCGGTGACTCGGTCGGACCTACGGCTGACGGTTTTGAAACCTACGGTGTTACCGGTGTTGCCCTGATCTCCTTTATCCTGCTCGCTATCAAGGCTCCTGAAATCCAGATCATGCTGCTTGTATGGATTTTTGCCATGCGCCTTGTCATGATTCTGGCCAGTGCCGTATCCTACTGGGTCAATGCGGCCTATGCCAAGATGAAGTACAGCAATGCTGACGAGATGAACTTCGAGAAACCGCTCATCACGCTTGTCTGGCTTACCTCTATTGTTTCGATCGTGCTTACCTATATCGCTTCGTACTACCTGATCCGCACGCTTGGTGACGGTACCATGTGGTGGAAGCTTGCTTCGATTATCACCTGCGGAACAATTGCCGGTGCTCTTATTCCTGAACTGGTCAACCGCTTTACCTCAACCGAGTGTGCCCATGTACGCAACGTTGTGCAGTGCACCAAAGAGGGCGGAGCCGCTTTAAACATTCTCTCCGGTCTTGTTGCCGGTAACTTCAGTGCCTACTGGATGGGTCTTGCCATTGTGGGTCTTATGGCAGGTGCCTATGGCCTCAGCACGCTTGGAATCACGACTCTGGGTCTGACGCCTGAGCTGATTGCCGCACAGGGAATCCTTACGGTCGGGCTTGACAATGTTATCATGCTTGCTCCTTCCGTCTTTGCTTTTGGACTTGTGGCGTTCGGCTTCCTGAGCATGGGTCCAGTGACCATTGCTGTTGACTCCTACGGTCCGGTTACCGATAACGCACAGTCGGTCTATGAGCTTTCTCTGATCGAAAACGTTTCGGCAAAAGAGATTGAGAGCGAGTTCGGCTTCCAGCCTGACTTTACCAATGCAAAACGCTACCTTGAAGCCAACGACGGCGCAGGCAATACCTTCAAGGCAACGGCCAAGCCGGTGCTTATCGGTACGGCTGTAGTGGGTTCAACGACCATGATTTTCTCGATTATCATGATCCTTACCAACGGTCTTGCCGATGTCAGCTCCATTGCGAAGCTCTCCATTCTCTCTCCTCCGTTCCTGCTCGGCCTCATGATGGGCGGTGCGGTGATCTACTGGTTTACCGGTGCATCCATCAATGCGGTAACTACCGGAGCCTACTATGCGGTTGAATTCATCAAGCAGAACATCAAGCTGGATAGTGGCGCAGAAAAGGCTTCAATTGAGGACAGCAAGAAGGTTGTGGAGATCTGCACGAAGTTTGCGCAGAAAGGTATGCTTAACATCTTTCTGACCGTATTCTTTACAACACTGGCCTTTGCCTGTCTTGACTCCTTCTTCTTTATCGGTTACCTGATCTCCATTGCTCTCTTTGGTCTCTACCAGGCTATCTTTATGGCCAATGCCGGTGGCGCCTGGGACAATGCCAAGAAGCTTGTTGAAACCGAGCTCAACGCCAAAGGCACCGAACTGCATGATGCCTCGATTGTCGGTGATACGGTCGGCGATCCGTTCAAGGACACCTCTTCGGTTGCCCTGAACCCGATCATCAAGTTCACCACACTGTTCGGTCTGCTTGCCATCGAACTCGCCATTGAACTGCCTCCGCAGCTGGCGCTGACCCTGGCAGCAATCTTCTTTGCCCTTTCGCTGATTTTTGTTCACCGTTCCTTCTTCTCCATGAGGATCAAGGTTGACGAATAGTAAGACCAGCCTTTTCGACACAACAACAAAAGCCGCAGTGATGCGGCTTTTGTTGTTGTATGCGGTAATTGCGGAAATGAATGCCTTGTGAAAAAATGGCTCAGGAGAGGAGGCTTGCCTTATCCCGGGATTCTCAGCGCATAGCGTTTGCTCGAATGGAGTACCGGTCGGTATTTTTCGATATTTTCAAGGATTTCACCAGTTCCCCTTGCTACAGCGGTCAGGGGATCATCGGTGATATGGACGGCAAGTTTGGTCTCTTCGTAGATTTTCTTGTCAATACCCTTGATGAGAGCTCCTCCTCCAGCAAGGAAAATGCCGCGATCAAGAATGTCCACCGAGAGTTCCGGTTTTACGACCAGCATCTCAAGGGTTTTTTTTATCGATGTAATGATCTGGCCGATCGGGGTGGCAATGGCCTCCCTGATGGTTACTGAATCGACTTTCATTGCTTCGGGAAGCCCGGATTTGATGTTGACCGCCTTTACGGTCATGGTCATTTCTGTGTCGAGCTTGTAGGCCGAGCCGATCTGCATTTTTATCTCTTCAACGGTACGTTCACCGATGGACATGTTGTATGTCTTCCGGAAGTGCCGGATAATCGAGTTTGTTATATCAGTTCCGGCAACCCGCAGAGACTCTCCGGATGCAATACCTCCAAGTGAAATAACGGCGATATCTGTTGTGCCGCCACCGATATCGACAATCATGTTTCCTCTTGCCTCATTGAACTCAAGTCCAATGCCGATGGCAGCGGCTATCGGTTCCGATACCAGATAGATCTCTTTGGCTCCTATATGCTCGGCGGCATCATGTACGGCTCTTTTTTCAACCTCGGTGATTCCTGACGGAATGCCGATAACCATTCGGCGGATACCCAGCGAGAAGCGGCTCCTTGTTTTTTTGATCAAACCCTTTATCAGCTCCTCCGTTGCTTCATAGTCGGCAATAACCCCATTGGCCAGAGGCCGGATGGTGATGATGCCGGGATGGGTTCTTTCATGCATGAGAAGAGCTTCATTGCCGATGGCAACAACCTTTCCTGAATTGCGTTCGCGGGCAACTATTGACGGCTCATTTAACACAACGCCCTCGTTGCGTATATATATCAATGTATTTGCTGTTCCAAGATCAATAGCGATATCCCTGAACAGGTTGCTGAAAAAACTCATGTTATGATGGTTCTGTGTAATCTCATGGGGGTCGCTGTAGCTTGTGAAACCGGGTTTTGTTTCCCTCTGGAAAATACCATTGATCTCTCCTTCCAGGTTATGATCAGCGGTGCCACTTTTCTGAATGCGTCAAGTTACACAATGCTTTAGCTCACTCCCAAAAAAAATCACAGGAACACTCTCAATGGAGTAGCAAATTTTTTTGACCGAAGTAAAGGTGTTCAGAAATCAGGGGGAAATGCAGTTGATTCTGTTTATGTTTACCCAGAGACAAAGAGGATGTTCCGGTTGCCGTACGGCAGGATATATGCACGCTTTTTGTATACGTTATATATTTGTTTGCTTGTACTTGCGGGCGGCTCTTTTTGATTTCACCTGATCACCATTACCGTCAGAATGGATGAATACCTATGAAACTGACCAGAATATATCAGAGTCGTGTGATTGACTTTTACTCGCCGGATCTTTCGACCGAACTGCGGCTTCCGTTTGCCGAAACCGGGGTCTCAGCCGGGTTTCCCTCTCCGGCTGATGATTATATGGAGCTCAGCCTTGATCTCAACAAGGCTCTTGTCCGCCATCCGGCCGCCACCTTTTATGCCAGGGTAAAGGGTTCCTCCATGATTGATGCCGGGATTCTGGAAGGAGATATTCTGGTGATCGACAAATCACTGGACCCGAAGGATGGCGATATTGCCATCTGTTTTCTGGACGGTGAGTTTACGGTCAAGCGGATTATGCAGCATGCTGACGGGCTTCTCCTGATGCCGGCCAACGAGGAGTTCACTCCGATCCGGATCACGGAGGAGAATGATTTTCTGGTATGGGGTGTTGTAACCTATATCATCCACAAGGCCAGGTAGAGCGTCATGTTTGCCCTGATTGACTGCAACAACTTCTATGTGTCGTGCGAGCGGCTGTTCAACCCCGGATTGAGGGGTCGTCCGGTTGTGGTGCTCTCCAACAACGATGGCTGTTTTATCTCCCGGTCGGAAGAGGCCAAGGCTATCGGTCTCGGTATGGGTGAACCGGCATTCAAGTGCCGGGAGCTGCTTCAGCAGCACCGTGTAGCCCTCTACTCGGCCAACTTTCCGCTTTACGGTGATCTTTCCGCACGGGTGATGCGGACGCTTGCCGATTTTGCTCCCGATATTGAGATCTACTCCATCGATGAGTGTTTTCTTGACCTCAGCGGTTTCGGCCGTTTTGATCTTGACCGCTATGCCCGTCAAATCCGGCAGACCGTGGAGAAGCATACCGGCATTCCCGTCAGTATCGGTATTGGTGCCACCAAAACCCTTGCCAAGGCGGCAAGCCGTATGGCCAAGAAAAACGCATCTCTCGGCGGGGTCTCTCTTTTGAGAACGGATGCCGGGATCCGCGATGCCCTCTCCGGCATGGCAGTTGAGCATATATGGGGAATCGGGAGGCGTTACGGCGCGCTCCTGCACCGGCACCGGATTCATACCGCGTTGGATTTTGCCGCTGCGCCTGCGCCCTGGGTCCGCCGAAACCTCCATATTACCGGGGCAAGGGTGCAGGAGGAGCTGAATGGCCGCTCATGCCTGCCGCTCGAACTGGTGCGGCCACCAAAGCAGTCGATCTGTACATCCCGTTCGTTCGGTACGCCCGTGATTGCAAAGGAGGAGCTTCAGCATGCCGTGGTGCATTTTGCTTCCAAATGTGCGTTCAAGCTCCGCCGGGAAGAATCAAGAGCTTCGCTGGTTACGGTTTTTGCCTGTACCAGCCCGTTTGCCCCAAAGGAGAAGCGGTACTGGGGAACCGAGACGCTCTCGCTTCCGGCACCCTCAAACGATACCCTGCTTCTGCTCAAGGCGGCAACGCTTGCGCTTGAGCGTCTCTACCGGAGGGGATATGAGTACAAAAAAGCCGGGGTTATTCTGAGCGGGATCGGTTCCGTGAGCGAACCGCAACAGACTACGCTTTCGCTCTTCGACACCGATCCGCTGCCGGAAAAGCAGGGGAGGGCGGCCAGCCTCATGGAGGCGCTTGATGCTCTGAACTTTCGTTACGGACCGGGAACACTCCGCCTTGCTTCCGACTGCTCATCGGGATGGAAGCAGCGGCAGGAGAAACTCTCACCCGCTTACACAACCCGCTGGAGTGATATCATTGAGGTGAAGCCATGAATCCCGCAAAGGTGTCAAGAGAGAGGCTCAAAGAGCTGACCGATCTGCCCAATATCGGTAAATCGATAGCCGGCGATCTCCGGCTGATCGGTATTTCAAGGCCGGAGCAGCTTGTCGGCCGCTCGGCGTTGGAGATGTATCACGATCTTTGCCGGGTGACGGATACCGTTCAGGATCCCTGCGTGCTTGACGTATTCATGTCGCTCACCAGCTTCATGTCTGGTAGTGAGCCGCGTACCTGGTGGTCGTTTACCGAAGAGCGGAAGCGGCTGCTCAGCAAAGAGGCGCCCACGGGTACCTCTAAAAATTATCATGAGCGGTTTGAAGATTTTTAACCACGAAAGAGACGAAAAGAAAATGAAGAAAGTGGACTCAGTGGACTTGAGTGGACAAGAAGGAAGAGATTCTGGATTGACTTTTAGGCCCCACTGTGGTTGCCCTTTCGAACAAGAAAACCATCCGGCTGTTCTCTTTGTCCTTGATGTCCTTGTAGTCTTTGCTGTCTTTTCAAGCTCCAGCCCAACGCAGTAATCGTAGTGCGGAATAGATTAATAGAGGTGCCATTATGATTATCAGCGCCAGCCGCCGTACAGACATTCCCGCCTTCTACGGTGAGTGGCTTGTGAACCGCCTGAAGGCCGGTGAGGTGCTGGTGCGTAACCCCATGCAGCCAAAGCAGGTGAGCAGAATTATGCTGACCCCGGCAACGGTTGATGCCCTTGTCTTCTGGACCAAGAACCCTGAACCCTTTCTCTCGCGTCTGCCGGAAATCGATGCCCTCGGGTACTCATATTATTTCCTTTTTACCCTGACACCCTATGATGTAACGCTGGAGCCCGGTGTGCCTGAAAAAGGCTCAATTGTTGAGGTGTTCCGGCGGCTCTCTCGCCTTGTCGGTCCTGAAAAAGTGGTGTGGCGGTATGACCCCGTTGTCATCACCGATCAGTTTACCCCGGCATGGCATGCTGCTTCATTTCCAAGACTTGCAGAAAAGCTTTCCGGTTATACCGGGCGCTGCATCATCAGTTTTCTTGACGACTACCGCAAGGTGAGGAGCCGGATGCGCAATCTCCGCTACACCCTGCCCGACAGCGCGGAGATGGGTGAGCTGGCGGCTCTCTTTGCCGATATCGCCGCAAAACAGGACATTGCACTCTGTACATGCAGTCAGGAGGTTGATCTCTCCCGTTACGGCATCATGCACAGCCGCTGTATTGATGGCGGGCTTGTCGAGCGCATTTCCGGTCGAAGGATGAGGGGAGCAAAAAAAGATGGCAGCCAACGCCATGCCTGCGGATGCATCGAGAGCCGTGATATCGGCAGCTATGATACCTGTCCGCACGGATGCCTCTACTGCTATGCTGTTGCCGGACAGGCAAAGGCAGGCAAAGCTTTTGAAGCATACGATCCATCATCACCGATGCTCTGCGACAGCCTGCACGGAGACGAAACAATCACCACGCCTGCACCCCGCAAGCGGGCTGCTTCAGCGCGAACACCATCTGCTCCCGGATTGCATCAGGGTGAGCTGTTTTCATAGAAGGGCGTCCTCTCTACACGTGAATGTTCAAGTCCCGACGAGACCTCACAGAATGAATTTATAACGGGGTGTAGATGTTTTGTCCTTGAATGACGTTATATTGTACATTATTCTGTCATATTTATTTCTGACATGCCATGCACGCCATCGATACAAGAAATGTTACGCCGTTAACTGATTTCAGAAACAATATTAAACGGTACATGGAGGAGCTTTCCGTCAGCAAGAAACCTCTGCTTTTAACGCAGCATGGAAAGAGTGCCGCAGTGCTGCTCGATGCGGAACAATACCAGAAGATGCTTGATCAGATAACCTTTATGCAATTGGTTACGGAGGGATTGGAAGAGTATCGCAATAACCGCACCATCCCGGCGGAAGAGCTGTTTGCATCCCTTGACAAGATTATTGCTGAAGCTGAAAAACAGTGAACGTAGAGTTTTCAGAACGTGCAGCTCGCCAGATTACCGATGTGGTCAGGTATATTGCTGCTGACAAGCCTGCTGCTGCAAAAAAATGGGCGGATTCTGTAAAAAAAGCAGTCAGGAAGCTTTCCGATTATCCGCACTTAGGAAGGGTTGTTCCGGAATTCGTTGACGCGAGTCTCCGGGAACTTTTGCACGGTGAATACAGGATTGTGTATAAAATCGATGAACAATTTTCCAGGATCGTGATTGTGGCAGTTTATCATGCCAGACGGATATTGATGCCGGATTAATCGCCCATCCACTGGTTTGTGGAGGAAACAATCATCCGGCAAAACCTTCAGGGTGCCGCTATAAATTGTCGTGAGCGGTTTGATTTTTAAGCCCCGGAGGGGCGAAATATCGGTAGAGCAGCCTTATCCAAGCTGTTCTACAAGATAGTTCTGTATCCCCATCTGGCTGATCTGGTCAATCTGAGCCTCAAGCCAGTCGATGTGGGCCTCCTCATCGCGGAGGATTGATTCAAGCAGCTCTCTGGTGCCGTTATCTCCGGCTTCAACAGCAAGCCTGATTCCGTCATTGTAGGAGGCAATGGCTCCATCTTCCGAATGCCGGTCGTTTTTGTGCTGAGCGGCCACATCGGCTCCTATCTTTATCTTTTTGAGGTCGCTGACAACGGGAATGCCTTCAAGAAAGAGGATTCTTGCAATGAGTTTTTCGGCATGCTTCATTTCATCAATTGCACGCTTCTCATCAGCATTGTGGAGTTTTTCATAACCCCAGTTGCTGCACATCTCCGAATGCACAATGTACTGGTTGATTGCCGTCAGCTCGTCAGCGAGCAGGCTGTTGAGTTTTTCGATTATTTTCGGATTTCCTTTCATCGGTCTCTCCTTGATTCGTGTTGATAATGGAATCTTTCATATAGCCACTTCGTATAATAAAGCTGATAATCCGAAATCCCGCAACATCTTTGTCGGGAATTATTTTCAGGAGGAGAGATTTTGCGAATATATCTGTTTTTATTATCATATGAATGGTTGTTCATGTAATTGAGTTATAGCTATGCTGGATCAAAGAGCTGAGGGTTGTCAGGAGGAGTGTTTTCATCCGGATGTTGTCGAGCGTGTTCGCAAAGCGATGCCGGGGGAGCCGCTGCAGGAGGAGCTTGCACAGCTTTTCAAGGTGCTTGGCGATCATACCAGAATACGGATTCTCAATGCGCTCTGTCTCTCGGAACTCTGTGTCTGTGATCTCACCTCTATTCTCGGGATGAATCAGTCGGCAGTGTCGCATCAGTTGAGGGTGCTGCGGGATGCCAAGCTGGTGAAGTCGCGCAAGCAGGGAAAGAATGTGCTCTACACTCTTGACGACACCCATGTCTCAACGCTTATCCGGACCGGTTCCGAACACATCAGGGAAGGGAAGTAACACTGCTCTTTTTTTTTTCTTTAAATATGAACATATAATCATGTGAGAATATGTGCAAAAGTACTCCAATTGAGGTTTTCTTATGAATGAATTATTGATTGTTGTCTCGAAAGTACTTCTCGCTTCGTGGAGTGTGCTTCTTGAATCCGCCCCCTTTGTGCTGCTCGGCTTTTTTATTGCCGGAGTGCTCAAGGCATTTGTTCCTGATGATTTTGTTGCCACCCATCTTGGGGGAGGGGGAATGGCGAGTATTTTCAAAGCTTCATTATTTGGTATTCCCATTCCCCTGTGCAGTTGCGGCGTGCTTCCGGCTGCAGCAGGCCTGAAGAAACAGGGTTCCGGGAATGGTCCTGTTGCGGCGTTTCTTATTTCAACACCTGAAACCGGTGTGGACTCCATTGCGGTCTCCTGGGCGCTGCTCGATCCGCTGATGACCGTTATTCGCCCGGTTATTGCGCTTTTTATGGCAATTGCAACCGGCATTGCGGTTTCATTTGCCGGAAAGCAGAGCGCAAACGAAGTTGCGGCTGACATAGATAAATCGGGGGAGAGTGCCTGTGCATCTTCATGCTGCTGCAGTCATAAAAAGCAGGAAAAACTGACGGTTGCCGGAAAATTCAGGGAGGGTATGAGCTTTGCCTTCGGCGATCTGTTGAACGATGTCGGCCTCTGGCTCTTTATCGGTATCCTGCTCTCCGGCCTCATCTCGGTTTTTGTTTCAACGGAAGTGGTAAGCCGCTATCTGTCGAATGAATATCTTTCGATGCTCGTGATGTTTATCGTTTCCGTGCCGCTCTATGTCTGCGCTACAGCTTCGACTCCGATTGTTGCTGCACTTGCCCTGAAAGGAATATCACCGGGAGCCGCCCTTGTGTTTCTTCTTGCCGGTCCGGCAACTAATGCGGCATCGCTCCCGGTGATTTTCAGAATGCTTGGCAGAAAATCGGCTCTCATCTATCTGGCGAGCATTGTACTCATCTCTCTCATCGGGGGAGTAGTGGTCAATGACCTCTACAGCTATCTCGGCTACGATATTACGCATTGGGTCAGTAAAGGGGCTCACGAGGAGGCAGGCATTGTTTCCATTGCTGCATCTGTTGTGCTTCTCCTGCTGGTGCTGAAATCACTGCTGCCAAAAAAACAGATTGGTCATCCCCGGTAAGAGTGTAATTCACTATATTTACGTTATATTTGTGGCGTATTTATTTTTATGGATATGCTAAAATGATGATTCAGGGTATGGTCAGTTTGTTACGCTCGCTTGCAGGGATAGTGCTTCCTGTTGCTCTCCTCATCGCTCACTCTGTTTCTGCTTTTGCTGCAGATGGATCTCCGTATGGCGGTGACACAGAGCTCCTTCAGGCTTCGCATGGAGCGGGAAAGAGTTCAAGGGTGTCGCTTTCGGATGAAGAAGCCCGGTTGTACCGTCTGCTTATGGATTACCGCAGGAGTGAGGGGAAGCCTCCCATTCCTGTTTCACCAAATCTTTCGCGTGTTGCCCGGTTGCATGTTCGTGACCTTGAGGCACACCCCCCTTCAGGCTCATGCAACCTGCACAGCTGGTCGGAATATGGGCCGTGGCAGCCGGTCTGTTACAACGGAGGAGAGAGTGTGCAGAGGATGTGGAGCAAGCCGAGGGAGCTGACCTCCTACAACGGAAACGGCTTTGAGGTTGTGGCCTGTACGAGCAGCGGAAGGATGCTGCCATCACATGCGTTATCGCTCTGGGAGGGATCGTCAGCACACAATGCCGTAATAACCAACTCGGGAAAGTGGGAGCGGCTTCAGTGGAATGCGGTCGGGGTGGCCATCTCCGGTTCATACGCCGTTGTCTGGTTCGGAGAGGAGTCCGACCCGTCCGGCAGATAGCCCTTACCTGCCGGTTCCAACGTATGGGGCCCAATGCCGCATCCTCACTCACACCCATCTTTACGCAGTCCCGTTTTTAGGCGCTTATCGATCCAGCTTTTTTGCTTTCAGGCGCAGTGAGTTGCTTACTACCGAGACGCTGCTTCCGGCCATCGCAAGTCCTGAAAATACCGGGTTCAGAAAGATTCCCCAGAAAGGGTAGAGTGCACCTGCGGCAAGCGGTATGCCGATGATGTTGTAGATAAAAGCCCAGAAGAGGTTCTGGCGGATAACATTCATGGTGGCGCGTGAGAGGGTTATGGATTGAGCAACCTTGTTGATATCGCCCTTCAGCAGGGTTATACCGGCGGACTCAATGGCAATATCGGTTCCCGTTGCCATGGCAATGCCGACATCGGCCTGTGCAAGGGCCGGAGCATCATTGATGCCGTCACCCGCCATGGCAACCTTTCTCCCTTCAGACTGAAGCGCCTTTATTTTAGCCGCCTTTTCTGTTGGGAGTACCTCTGCAATCACCTCATCAATGCCGACCTGACCAGCCATGTAGTTCGCCGCAGCACGGTTGTCGCCGGTCAGCATGATGACCTTCAGCCCTCTCCTGTGCAGTGCCGCTACGGCCGCCTTCGCCTCAGTTTTGACGGTGTCACTGAGCGCAATCAACCCCAGAGCGATCCGGTTCTCTTCAATCATGACGACCGTCTTTCCCTCTGCCTGAAGCCTCTTGACTTCGGCAAGTTCCCTTTCAGCCTCCAGAGGCTTGCGGATAGTAACCGGCAGCCCGGCAATGGTTGCCGATACCCCCATCCCCTCAAGTGCTTTGAATTCCGAAATATCCCTGAGGGTGATCGAACGCCTCTTTGCCTCGTCAAGAATAGCCTCTGCCAGAGGGTGTTCGGAGCGGTTTTCAACACTGGCCGCGATCTGCAGCAGCGACTCGGGAGTTGTGCCTTCAGAGAGAGGGGTGACGTCGGTGACCTTCGGGCTTCCGGTGGTAATGGTGCCGGTTTTGTCAAACACAACCGTATCGACCGAGCTGAGTTTTTCAAGGCTTTCGGCGTTGCGGATAAGGATGCCGTACTCAGCCCCTTTGCCGATGCCTACGATGATGGCGGTCGGGGTTGCCAGCCCGAGCGCACAGGGGCAGGCGATCACCAGAATGCCGACCATGCCCGATATGGCGTAGGAGAGTGCAACTGAAAAACCGAGGTATGAGGAGCCGACAGTGATCCAGATCAGGAACGTTGCAGCCGCAATAATGAGCACAACAGGCACAAAAATCCCGGCGATTTTGTCGGCTATCTCCTGTATCGGCGCTTTTGACCCCTGCGCCTCTTCAACCATCCGGATGATGCGGGCCAGAACCGTGTCGGAGCCGACATTGGATGCCCTGAAGGTGAAAGAGCCCTGTTTGTTGATGGTGCCGCCGATAACCTCATCCCCGCTCTTTTTATCAGCAGGAATGGACTCTCCGGTCACCATCGATTCGTCTATTGCGGAGAACCCTTCAATGATGATGCCGTCTACCGGAAGTTTTGCACCGGGTTTGATGATAACCGTGTCGCCTTTTCTGACCGCTTCTGACGGAATCTCAATCTCTTTTCCCTCCCTGAGCACAATAGCGGTTTTGGCCTGAAGATTAATCAGCTTTTCAATGGCTTCACCGGTTTTCATCCTTGAGCGGGCCTCAAGATATTTGCCGAGCAGAACAAAACCGATTACCACAATGGTGACGTCAAAGTAGGTGTAGTCAGGCACGCGCAGCAGCTCCCGCAGTGAGGGGATAAGGGTGATGAGTGCGCTGTAGACGTATGCCGTGAGGGTACCGATGCCGATGAGGGTATCCATGCTTGCGGCTCCGCTCTGCAGGAACATGACGATGCCGTGCAGGAATGGTGCTCCGATCCTGAAGACAAACCAGGTGGCAAGAACCATGGAGATAATATTGAAGAGCTCCATCGGGATTGGAAGGTTCGGGACACTCTCAATAAACCTTGAACCGATATCCCACATCATGAGGATAAAGACGAGCAGGGCTATCGGCAGGGCAAACTGCACTTTTGCTTTCTGATCAAGAAGCGCCTGCTTTTTCTCCTCCTTCAGGCGGATGGCTCCGGAAGCTGCGATTTTCTGCGATTCCCCGGCGCTTGCGGTTCCCGGCTCAGCCGCAATGGCATAGCCATACCTGCTGACGGCATCATTGAGTGCTTCAACCGGAAGGGTTTCATGGTCGAATGCAATGGTGACCTTCTCTGTGGCAAGATTGACATCGGCCCGGGTGATTCCCTCAACCTTTGAGAGCTTTTTGGTGATGATGGCTGCACAGCTTGCGCAGTGCATCCCTTTCACGCTGTATGTTCCGGTCGTTGTCATAGGTAGGGATTTGTGTCAATAACGTTATACCACTCTTTTCTCCACTCCCTGAGCATACCAAGCCCCCCCTTGAGGAACAGCTCCACAGCATCGGCATTGTCGAGCACTTCACTCCGGCTCGATTTCAGGCGGATCTCCCTGGTCATTCGGACGCCATTTTCATGATGAGCTATAAGCGCATTAAGAAAACGCAGATCCAGCTTGCTGTCACTGCTCCCGAGGTTCGCTACCTGCGGGTCCCGGACCTTTCTCCGGTCTCCATACCACTCCTTTTTCCATTGGTAGAGCTCGGCTATGGCCACCGGTTCGTTTTTCAGGATCTCCTTGCACAGATTTCGGATCTCCGTCCGCTGGCTTATCGAGGCCTTTTCAGCAAGCAGGATTGCTCCCCGGTGGTGGGCGATCATGCCGTCAAGGTAGCGCAGGTCAACCCATTTATCCGCCTGACCCAGATCCATGCTGTTTTTGTCATACATGGAGAGGGAGTATTGGGGAGTGAGCCAGTACCCCGTACCGATGCCGATTACTGCCATGACTATAGAGAGTGCCACAGCCAGGGAGAGAGAGATGTTTTTCATTGTTTTTTCATGGAAATGATTGAAATCATTACTGGACATTGATAACGCCCCTTGGCACTCCCATGGCGCAGGTGATTTTATAGCTGCCCGGTTTTTTTGCCGTGAACTCCATAATAACCGGTTTTCCCTTAACCAGTGACTGCGGTTTCTCGTAGAGACCGGGAATCATGATAGTGCTCATGCATCCGGTGCCAGTATCGCGAGAGTCAACAACCATACGTACTTTCTGGCCTGTTTTGACCTGGAAGGTTGAGGGCGTAATATCCTCTGCATTGGTATAGATGGTTTTGACAAGGGCAGCATTGCCGTCAGCGGCAGATTGTTCTCTCTGGTTTGTTACAGCGGCAACGGCAACGCTCTCTGATGTTCCGGCTCCGGAACTTCCCGCCAGGGAGAACCGGCCGGTGAGATCGAAGCGGTCATTCATATTATAGAGTGAAAAGAGGATGATGAGCATTCCGGCAGTTTTCATATAGAGTCTGGATGTTCGGGGGTTGCTTCCGAGTTTTGTGCTTGAAAAACCGATGATGAAGAGCGGGAGTGTGGTGCCGAGTACAAAAAAGAGCATGATGAGCATTCCGGCCGATGCTGAGCCGGAGAGTACTGCTGCACCTTCAGCTGCCATGGTGAAGCCGCATGGTACCAGTATAGTCATGACTCCGGCACCGGCAGCCTGCAGTGGAGTGGATTTTCTGTTTGCGGCTTTTGATGGTCGGGCTTTTTTCGGCAGAGCAATGCTGAAACGGTTAAAGAAGGTAATGCCGAGCATCTGCAGCGCAGGCACAATCATCAGGAGTGAAATGGTTACGATCATAAACGATGTAAATGCCGGCGAGAGATGGATGGTTTCGCCAACAAGCCCGAGCAGCGCACCGAAGAGTGTATAGGTTGCAATCCGCCCGATGTTGAAAAAGAGATGGGGTTCCATTTTATGCAGGAGTGATGCATCTTCCTTGTATTTGCTCATCCATTGCGATGTGAGTGAGAGAAGCACTCCGCTGACAAGTGCGGCGCAGCTTGAAAGTCCGGCAAGGAGCCCGAAGAGAAAGAGTGTGGCGAGGGAGCTTGCTCTGTCAATTGCCGGGATGCTGTGCAGGCCGGAATAGGAGAGCGTTGAAACAAATCCCGTCACGATGAGAGCTATAGCAGCGGCTTTCAGCAGTTCATCAACACTGTTTTTTTGTGCTGGAGTGTCGGAAAAGGTATAGGCCCCGTTGGAAAAGAGAGCGTTCAGCTCCCGGGCTGATATGTCGTCACCGTTGTAACTTACACTTACCGTTCCCTTCGCCATTGACGCTTCGGCCTCACTGACTTTTCCTGACTCAAGCAGCGTCTCTTCAATAATCTCTTTACACGCCGGGCAGTACATGCCTTTGACTGTATAGGTACGGTGTTTCATAATCATATGGTAAAGGATAGATGTGCTGCAAGGGTTATAGATGTATCAGCTATTACCTGTATTGAACAGGTAAAGGTTCCATTGCCGGGTTCTGCCAGCTATTAGAGAGTAACAGATATCGTGCCAAACCCGGCGAGGCCTGTTCCAGGCGGGAGGGCGTTCTCTGTATGATGAAAGATATGGAGAATATTCTACACTCAGGGTTGACTATTCTCCATGTTGCTGGAGGAGAAGTGCGACGTGAAGAGCAGGAGATAACGCCGGATCCGGTTATTTCCCGGGCTGTTCGATACCATACTTCTCAATCCGGTAGATAAGGGTATGGCGGGGTATTCTGAGAAAGCGGGCGGCAGCGGTCTGGTTCCACCCATTGCGTTCAAGCGCTTCAACCACAATTTCCCGTTCAAGTTGTTCAAGCGGGTACCCCTCTTCCGGCAGCCGGAGTATGGCGCGGCCCGTCGTTCTCTTCTCCCGGAATTTGGAGGGCAGTTCATCCACGGTTATGGTATCGCTGTTTCGCATGATAAGGAGGCGCTCGACGGTGTTTTCAAGCTCACGCACGTTTCCGGGCCAGTCATACTCCTTCAGCAATGCAAGCGAGCTCTTCTCAAAAGTGACCGCTTCTCCTCCATGTTTTGATGAGAAATAGCGGACAAGGAGCTGAATGTCCTCCCGTCGTTCGCGAAGCGGGGGAAGATGGAGAGGGATGACGGCGAGTCGGTAGTAGAGATCTTCGCGGAAGGAGCCTTCCTCCACAGCCCGGTCGATATCAAGATTGGTGGCTGATATGACCCGGACATCAAGTTTTTCAACCTTCGAGCCGCCAACCGGTTCAACCTCCTTTTCCTGCAGTGCTCTGAGGAGTTTCGGTTGCAGTTCAAGCGCGAGCTCGCCAACCTCATCGAGGAAGATGGTTCCGCCGTTGGCAAGCTGGAATTTTCCGGTTTTATCCTTGATCGCCCCGGTAAATGCACCCCTTGTATGGCCGAAGAGCTCGCTCTCAAGGAGGTCACGGGGAATTGCCGCACAGTTTATGGTAACAAACGGGCCATCCCTGCGTGAACTGGCGGCATGGAGGGAGCGGGCGACAAGCTCTTTGCCTGTGCCGGACTCACCGGTGATGAGTACTGAAGCCTCGGTGTCAGCCACCTTGCGGATCACCGCAAAGAGCTGCTCCATCTCTTTTGAAGAACCGATGATGGTGCGGAAATCCTCTCTGTCGGAGAGTACCCGTTTGAGTCGGCGGTTCTCCTCGCTCAGGCCGGAGAACTGCAATGCCTTTTTGACGGTAAGGCGGAGCGAGTCGCGGTTGAAGGGTTTGGTGATATAGTCGTAGGCTCCGGCCTTCATGGCTTCAACAGCAGCATCAACACTTCCGAAGGCGGTTATGATGATCACCAGCGTTTCCGGAGAGCGCTCCCGGACGCTTTTGAGCACCTTCATGCCATCCATTCCCGTCATTTTCATGTCGGTGATGACCAGGTCCGGGCCGAACAGGTCAAGGCGCATCAAACCCTCTTCACCCGAGGCGGCGGTCTCTACCTCATACCCCTCCTCCTGAAGGTTATATTCAAGGACTCTGCGGAGCGAGGTGTCGTCGTCAATGACAAGAATTTTTGCTTTCACGTTGCTTCTCCCGGCTGAGTCCGTTGTAACGGGAGTCTGATGGTTACGGTTGTGCCATTTGCCGCTTCACTCTCAACCTTCAGCGTCCCTTTATGGTTTTCAATGATGTTTTTCGTGATAGCCAGTCCCAGTCCGGTTCCGTCAGACTTGGTGGTAAAAAAGGGCTCAAATATTCTCTCCATTGCCGCTTTTTCAACACCCGGTCCGCTGTCGCGGAATCGGATCTCGCAGAAAGCATGCTCTGCAATTGTCGTGGATATGGTGACGCGCCCTCCCTCCGGCGTTGCCTGCAGGGCGTTGATGATGATGTTCAGGAATGCCTGGCGCAGCTTCTCGCTGTCGGCCATGACGATCATCGCAACAGCGTTCGGCTGAAGCTGTAGTGCAACCTGCCGTTTGCGGGCATCGTTCATCACGAGGGTTACAATGGTCTCCAGCTCATCCTGCACCCGGCAGGGTTTCATCGCCATCGGCTGCTGGCGCGCCATGTGCAGAAACTCCTCCACCACCCGGTTCAGTCGTTCGGTCTCGCGGATTTGTATATCGATGAACTCATGTTTGGGGGTGCCGGTGGGGTAGTCGTCCCGGAGAATTTCGGCGGTTCCCCGGATGGAGCTGAGCGGGTTGCGGATTTCGTGTGCAAGGACTGCCGCCATCTCTCCGAGGGTTGAGAGCTTCTCCGCCCTCCGTAACTGCTCTTCAATGATGATGGTCTCTGCTGACTGCTCCTGCAGTTTGCGATAGGACTCGGTCAACTCGCGGCTGCTTTTCTGAAGCTCTCCGGTTCTTTCCCGTTCCCGTTGCGAGAGCATACCGGTGACAGTTCCGACTGTATTGTAGAGCAGTATCTCAAGGTATTTTTCCATCTCCATACCGGGGTGGCCGCCCCACTGGTAGAGTATGTGAGGGGCGTAGAGGATGCTGACGAAGAGTGCACAGAAGAGTCCACCCCGGAAGCCGAACCAGAGCCCCGACAGGATGATCGGCAGATAGTAGAGCCGCTGGAAGATGTCGTGCAGATAGGGAAGCTGGAGCGGCGTCAGGTAGTGCAGCAGGCTGATGGCGATAACCGAGGCTGCCAGTGAGAGCGTCCGGATGCGTGTTGCTGTTTCCATCTGTTCCGCCCTCACTCTATTGGCATGGTTCAGGGTTCAAACGAACGGTTTTCGCACTAAATATACCCTTTTTCATAATGGGCAGTTCCCCCGAAAACATCTGTTTACCTCATTTCTTTCGAGCCGGTACCTTCGGTTTTGAACTCCGAGGTGGTATGGAACTCCAGGTCGGGATAGTCCTCCCTTGCGGTTTTCATCATCCATTCGCTTTCGGCAAAAAAGACCGGATGATCCTCCTTGTCAAGCGCAATGGCGTTCCATTTGCGGCGCAGAAACTCGTCAAGCATCTCCTTGTTGCTGCCGGTTATCCAGAATGCCTTGTGAAAGCGCAGAGGAGTAAAGTCGCACTGGGCGCCATATTCGTGCTCCAGACGGAATTTGATGACGTCGAACTGGAGTTCGCCGACGGTGCCGATGATTTTGCGGGCTCCGTGCTGGATGAAGAGCTGGGCGACCCCCTCTTCGGTGAGCTGGCGTATCCCCTTGTCGAGCTGTTTAGCCTTCATCGGGTCGCGGTTTTCGAGCGCCTTGAAGATCTCCGGAGAGAAGCTCGGGATACCGCGGAAGTGAAGCTCCTCGCCTTCGGTAAGGGTATCACCGATTTTCAGTGAGCCGTTGTCGTAGAGGCCGATCACATCTCCGGGAAACGACTCGTCAACCACACTTTTTTCATTGGCCATGAACTGGGTTGGGCTTGAAAAGCGGATTTTTTTCTGCAGCCGGGTGTGGTAGTAGAACTTGTTGCGCTCAAAACTGCCCGAGCAGATCCGGAAAAATGCGGTGCGGTCACGGTGGTTCGGATCGAGATTGGCGTGGATTTTAAAGACAAATCCGCTCATTGCCGGTTCCGAGGCCTTGACAATTCGCTCTGCCGCTTCACGTTCATCCGGGCTCGGGGCCACGGTGAGGAAGGTTTCAAGCAGCTCCTTGACGCCGAAGTTGTTGATGGCGCTGCCGAAAAAGACCGGAGCAAGCAGGCCGTCACGATAGGTCTCCTCATGAAAGGGCTCATAGACCCCTTCAATCAGGGCAATGTCTTCGCGGAGTTTATGGCAGAAGCTCTCCGGAATCCATTTTTCGAGTTCAGGGTCGTTCAGGTCACTGACCTTGATGATACTTTCGCTGATTCTTGTGGTATTGGCTTCAAAGAGGTTGAGCCCTTTTTTGTAAAGGTTATATACCCCCTTGAAGCTCTGCCCCTGGCTGATCGGCCAGGTGAGCGGCCTGACGCTGATCTGAAGCTTTGCCTCAAGCTCGTCAAGCAGTTCAAAGGGGTTGCGCCCCTCACGGTCCATCTTGTTGATGAAGATAATGACCGGGGTGTGGCGCATGCGGCAAACCTCCATCAGCTTCTCGGTCTGCTCTTCAACGCCTTTGACGCAGTCCACGACGAGAATGACGCTGTCCACTGCCGTCAGGGTGCGGTAGGTATCTTCAGCAAAGTCCTTGTGGCCGGGAGTGTCGAGAATGTTGACCCACTTTCCGGCATATTCAAACCCCATGACCGAGGTGGCAACCGATATGCCGCGCTGCTTTTCGATCTCCATGAAGTCGCTGGTGGCGGTTTTGCGGATCTTGTTGCTTTTTACTGCACCGGCAGTCTGGATGGCGCCGCCGAAGAGCAGAAATTTTTCGGTCAGTGTGGTTTTACCCGCATCCGGGTGGCTTATGATGGCAAACGTTTTCCGCCGTGCGGTTTCCTTTATTAAATCCATTGCGTGTTTTCGTGCTCCTGCTCTCAGTTCATGACTGCCATGCAGGGTGTTGTAAAAAAATGGTCTGCAGAGTGGGCCAAGATACAAAGAAGCCGGGTAATAAAAAGAATCCGGCCCGGCCCGATGCTTTTACTCTCGCTGGATTGCTCACGATTAGTTATTTTCCGGAAATAACATACATCATAAGGGCACCTCTATTTATTGTCGTAACAAGCCCGAGGACAAGGCGGATGGAGCACAGAAACCGGAGTGTACACGTAGTACAGGAGGATTTCAATCACCACCCAACGCAGTAATCGGGTTTTGGAATAAATAAATAGAGGTGCCCATAACAAAACGCTAAATGGAGGTTGTGTGGCTTCACTTGAAAAAATTCTCGATCAGCTCAGTGGCTATGTCTGGGGTATTCCGCTGCTGGTTCTGCTCTTTGGAACCCATATTTTTCTGACCTTCCGGCTCGGCGTTATTCAGAAGTATACCTTTTCGGCGATCCGGATGTCCTTTAGCAGAAAGAAGGAGGGAGAAGGGGAGATCAGCCAATTCGGAGCCCTTGTTACCGCACTTGCGGCCACAATAGGCACCGGCAATATTGTCGGTGTTGCCACTGCAGTTGCTGCAGGCGGTCCGGGAGCGGTACTCTGGATGTGGCTGACAGGCGTCTTCGGTATTGCCACCAAATATGCCGAGGCTGTACTCTCGGTGAAGTACCGCACCGTTGCGGAGGATGGCACGGTTTCCGGCGGGCCTATGTATGTGCTTGAAAAAGCTTTGAAGATGAAGTGGCTTGCGGTGCTCTTTGCACTCTTTACTTCTGTTGCCGCATTCGGTATCGGCAACATGGTTCAGGCTAACTCCATTGCCGTTATGGTGGAGCATAACTTCAACATCTCCCCCTGGATAACCGGCTCCGTGATCACCGTGATCACCGCCATTGTCATTATCGGGGGCATCAGCTCCATTGCCAAGGTTTGTGAGTACCTTGTGCCCTTTATGGCCATCTTTTACGTTCTGGGGTGTGTCGTTCTGCTTTTTATTCGTCATGAGACCATCATGGATACCATCCAGCTTATCATCTCATCGGCGTTTTCCGGTCAGGCCGCTATCGGCGGATTTGCCGGAGCAGGGGTCAGGGAGGCGATGCGTTTCGGTATTGCTCGCGGACTCTTCTCCAACGAATCCGGTCTCGGCAGCGCTCCGATTGTGGCGGCCGCCGCCCAGACCAAACATCCGGTAAAACAGGCGCTCATCTCTTCGACCGGAACCTTTTGGGACACTGTTGTGGTCTGCCTTGCAACCGGGATAGTAGTGGTCAACTCCGGCATGTGGCAGAGCGGTCTGAAAGGGGCGGAGCTTACCAGCGCGGCCTTTACCGAGGTGCCCTATATCGGCAATGCCGTACTGACCTTCGGTCTACTGACCTTTGTCTTCTCAACCATTCTCGGCTGGTCCTACTACGGTGAAAAGGCGATAGAGTACCTCTTCGGCAAAAAGCTCATCATGCCCTATCGCTGGGTCTGGGTTGCCGCCGTCATGGTTGGTTCCGTGGCTTCCCTTCAGGCGGTCTGGACCTTTGCCGATATTGCCAACGGCCTTATGGCGCTGCCGAACCTTGTCTCCCTTATCGTGCTCAGCCCTGTCGTTGCCGCCGAAACCAAAGACTATTTTTCCCGTCCGAAAGCCGAAAGGTGAGGGGAGTTTTAACAGAAGTTGCCATCGCTTTTAGGGGGGGTGAAATAATCCTGATTTCCGGATTTTTCACCCCTTGAGGTTATAAAAAAAATGGTATAATAGCACACCGTTTTATTAATCAAATAAGCAAGTCATACCATGAATTTTAATCCCTGGCACGACGTTGAGATTGGAGAGGGTCAGCCGAATGTTGTCAACGCCATTATCGAGATTTCAAAAGGAAGTAAAACCAAGTATGAGCTCGACAAGAAAACCGGAATGCTGAAGCTTGACCGTGTTCTTTTCTCCTCCATTTTCTACCCTGCAAACTACGGCTTCATCCCGAGAACACTTGGTGATGATCATGATCCGCTTGATATCGTCGTTATATCCCAGTGTGACATTGTTCCGATGTGCATGGTACGCGCAAGGGTTATTGGCGTTATGCGCATGGTTGACCATGGCGAAGGTGATGACAAGATCATCGCAGTTGCCGAGGATGATGTCAGCATGAGCAACGTCCACAACATCGACCAATTGCCACCCTACTTCGGTTCCGAGCTCAAGCACTTCTTTGAGGAGTACAAGGCGCTTGAAGAGAAGACGGTGCTTGTCGAAGAGTTCCAGGATGCAGCGGTCGCCCGTGAGTGCGTGAAGCATTCCATAGACAACTATATCAAGGTATTCTGTTAATGGTACCACTATTTATTTGTTGCGCGATTTGATTGCTTCGTTGGCCGGTGCTCGAAATCCTCATGTACTCTCATGTACACTCCGGTTTCTCCGCTCCGTCTGCCTCGCACTCAAACCGCTCACGACAATAAATTAGCGGAACCAGATGAGGTTTACCCTTGCCACACACCTATATTCGACTGTCGTCAGAAAGGCGGTCACTGTTTTCAGGCAGTGACCGCTTTTTTTCTTTTCTGGCAGTAGTGATTGCCGAACCTGCCGAGCTGGTTCTGGCTATCGCCGGAACACGGTTTGATTTGCTTGAGAATTGATTTCTTTTTATTGTGCTTTTGATCTGATTGCATCCATCATCCTCCAGACCACCATCTCCAAACAACGATGAAACGTTTTCTCCATGTCGGATGCGGACCCCGCAAGAAGAGCCAGACAACTCGCGGATTCAATACTCCGGAATGGTCAGAGCTGCGTTTTGATATTGATTCAGCGGTTTCCCCTGATATTATCGGTTCCATGACGGATATGTCTGCCGTTGAGAGCGCTTCAGTTGATGCTGTATTTTCAAGTCACAGTATCGAGCATCTCTATGCTCACCAGGTTCCTGTAGCACTTGCTGAGTTCAGGCGGGTACTCAACCCTGAAGGGTTTGCCGTGATTACCTGTCCGGATCTGCAATCGGTTGCCGCAATGATCGCTGATGACAAGCTTACCGATCAGGCTTATATTTCACCGGCAGGTCCGATTTCGCCTCTTGACATCCTCTATGGTCATCGTCCCTCCCTGGCCAGGGGTCAGGAGTACATGGCTCATCGCTGCGGATTTACACAAAAGGTGCTGACCGGAACGCTGCGGGTTGCCGGATTTACCATGGTTGCCTTCCGGAGGCGAAGTGCTCCCTATTTCGACCTGTGGGCACTCGCTGTCACGACGATGATACCGGAACCGGAGCTGCGTAATCTGGCCTCAATCCATTTCCCGGGATAGTTTGGCCCCTTGGGTTCTTCGCTGCACTGAACTGCTCATATATTCGACTATCGTCAGAAAGGCAGTCACTGTTTTCATGCAGTGCCCGCTTTTTTGCGTTTGTGGGCAGAATTTCCTTCTTGTGAAGGATAGCAGAATAATTACCGTAGTTCATTATCTTTTCTTCAGAGGTTCCGGCAGTATTCTCAGCCCGTTAAACAGCATCAATAATATGACTAAAATGCCGTTAGAAAAGCCGTTTGATGAATACATAAGATGTGAAGCTGATATACTTATTGGGAAAAGCGTTGTAAAAAACACCAAAACAAAGTGTTTTTTATGGCTTCCCAATTCGTTTTCAGCAGAACCACACTTCTATCTTCTTTTGGAGAAATCAGAGGATATCGAAGTGTTTAGTAGGGGAGTTGAAAAAAGACTTAGGTCTATCAATTTAAAAATCTCCAATTCGGAAACTAACGGTCGAACTAATTGCAATAATCATATCATAAGAGAGGCATATTTTGCTGGACTACAGACGACTAGAATTGCTGAGAATTGGAGTGAGTGCTTTGTAAAATATCATTTTCCTAAATATGTATATTCGTATGGAAAAGGTAATGATGATACGAAGTGTCGTTTTTTTATATCAGAAAGTGAATTATTAATGACTCAATTGCATACAGAAGAGCACTACACTGGAAATATAAAAAGAAAAGTGGTTTCTAATATTCAATTTGGCTCTGAAGTAGAACATTTAGGCATAAAAATGATATCTACAGATCGATACATTGGGAGGTTTGAGTCAAATATCCTTGAAGTGATTGCGGATAATCCTTTATGCTCATTATTGTCTTTGTACAAAAAAGTAATTCCTGTTGTTGATATTATTCTGCTATTAACATCTTTTGCTGAAAGAAGAAGACATAATTGGTATAAGTGTGATGGGATGATAAAGGAGTCTTTATTTGTTTGCTATAATACAAGAAAATCTTTTTTTAAAGATAAAAAGGTTTTTCGGCTAATAAGCGAGTATTCATTTAAAGAATATCTCGGAAATTCATTAAAAAATATTGGCTATTCGAATTTGGTTTATGTTAAGAGGTTGTTGCAGTCTTATCTTTCTGGTGTTGATTATTCGATGAACGCCCAAATAATACTTTGGAATAGTATTCTTGAGAAAATACTTAAAAATAATTTTGAAAAAAAAAGAGATGAAGATAAGCAAGAGTTAATTGATAAAATGTCTGTGTATACTGTTGACTTGCCAGAAATGAAGGGTATGATTGATATCAGGAATTTAATAGCGCATGGAGATGATGTTGAGCCTAAGCAGTTATTGTTATTTCATGATAGTTGGCAAACGCTTATTGAAAGAGTTATTTTGAGAGAATTGAAGTGGGGTAACCTATCTGAAACTGATGTGGCTCCACATGGATCTAAATCACGTGGATTGGTGTGACTAACAAGAGTGAATAAGCACAGTTTGGCTAGCAATTATAGTGACTTTACATGAGTTCTCTTGTTCAATATTTAGGTGTATTCTGATGTATTTGTCTGGTTTCGCGGATTCATAATGCTGCATTATTGTTGGTAATGTTGTTTATAGGTTATAGAGATATGTAGGATAACAGGTAAAACGACAGAGCGATGAAATACCGTGTGGAAAAGGATACTCTGGGCGAGGTGAGGGTTCCGGCGGATCGGTACTGGGGGGCCCAGACCCAGCGGTCGCTGGAGAATTTCAGGATCGGGCCTCCGGGTTCGATGCCGAAGGCGGTTATTGAGGCGTTCGGTTATCTGAAAAAAGCTTCGGCAATTGCCAACTGTGAGCTTGGTGTGCTCGATGTGGAGAAGATGAACGTCATTGCCATGGTGTGCGACGAGATCATTACCGGGGAGCTTGACGACCACTTTCCTCTCGTGATCTGGCAGACCGGATCGGGTACCCAGACCAACATGAATGTCAACGAGGTGATTGCCAACCGTGCCCATATTCTTTCCGGCAAACGACTCGGGGAGGGGAAGCGGCTGCTTAAACCCAATGACGATGTCAACCTCTCGCACTCATCCAACGACGCTTTCCCGACGGCGATGAACATTGCGGCCTACGGCATGATCGGCCGGAAAACCATTCCGGGCATGCAGCAGCTCCGCCATGAGCTTTCGGTGCTTTCGGAAGCCACCATGGATATTGTCAAAACCGGCCGCACGCACTTAATGGATGCGACGCCGATAACGCTCGGACAGGAGTTTTCGGGCTATGTTTCCCAGCTTGATCATGCGCTTGCCGCCATCAGCAATACCATGCCGCATCTGACCGAGCTTGCGCTTGGCGGAACGGCGGTGGGAACCGGGCTTAATGCTCCGGAAGGGTATGCCAAAAAAGTGGCCCGGACCATTGCCCAGCTTACAGGACACCCCTTTGTGAGTGCGGAGAACAAATTTGAGGCTACAGCCGCACACGATGCTCTGGTTGAAACCCATGCGGCTTTGAAACAGGCGGCGGTCAGCCTGATGAAAATTGCCAATGATATCCGACTGCTTGCCTCCGGTCCCCGCTGTGGCATCGGCGAGATTCGCCTCCCGTCAAACGAACCGGGCTCGTCGATTATGCCGGGCAAGGTCAATCCTACGCAGGCGGAGGCGCTCACCATGGTTTGCGCACAGGTTATAGGCAATGATGTTACGCTTTCCGTTGGAGGCATGCAGGGTCATCTTGAGCTCAATGTGTTCGGGCCGGTCATGATTGCCAACATCCTGCAGTCGGCTGAACTGCTTGGGGATGCCTCTCTCTCCTTTGCCTTCAACTGTGTCAGGGGGATTGAGCCGGAGCAGGAGCGCATTACGGCTCATCTGGAGCGCTCGCTCATGCTTGCAACCGCCCTGAATCCGCATATCGGTTATGAGAGGGCGGCTGAAATTGTGAAGCGAGCGGCTGACTCGGCCATAACGCTGCGCGAAGCCGCAGTGCTGTCAGGATATCTTACAGCGGAGGAGTTTGACCGGTGGGTTGATCCAGGGAAAATGATCGGTTGACAGGTGCTCATGGCAAGAAACAGTGGCACATTTCATGAATATGTTGAAATATGGCGGAATGTGTTGAAAAGTGTTGATTTCCTTGAACTTCAAGCTGTAAGCGTTAACATGGTGATGTTCCTGTTTTGATTGCAGTTAAATATTATGTTATTGTAAAATAATAAGTTGATATTACCGTTTTTCTGCGGGCCGCGTCAGTTGCGGCTTTTGGGGCCCGGTGAAAGATGCGTAATCAATTGTGGACAGATTGTTGATAACCTATGGGCCCCTCTATTTATTTGTTCCGAAACCCGGTTACTGCGTTGGATGGTGCTCCGAAAAGAGATCAAGGACTATAGAGACTTCAGGGACCGCAAGGACGAAGAGAAAAATCAGGGCAACCACAAGGGATTGCCCCTGCACCATTTCGTGTAATTTCGTTTGTTTCGTGGTTCAAAAATCATCAAACCGCTCATGACAATTTATAGAGGTGCCCTTATCTGAAAAAGAAGCAGAAATGTATCTTTTTACGGCTTCTTCCTGTGATATGGTGGAAAAGTGATATATTGGCGACTGTTTTGTTTTCAAAACCAATTTCCCGTTAACCTATGTTGTCACTGCCGATCGAAGAGCTCAGGAGAAGAGCCGGGAGGATAAAGCTGGTGCTCTCTGATAATGACGGCGTGCTTACCGATAACGGGGTCTATTATTCGGAGCGGGGGGAGGAGATGAAGCGCTACTCAATCCGGGACGGCATGGGGGTTGAGCGGCTCAGGGCTGAAGGCATCGAGACCGGAATTATGACCGGTGAGCTTTCACCGAGCATTAAAAAACGGGCAGAGAAACTTGCGATCAGGAACCTTTATCTCGGCATCAAGGACAAGGTTGCGATGCTTGATACCGTGCAGGCGGAAACAGGGTTTGCACTCTGTGAAATTGCCTATATTGGTGACGATGTAAACGATATCGGGATCATGCATGTTATTGCTCCGGAAGGGCTGACGGCCTGCCCCCAGGACGGTACGCTTTTTGTAGAGCCCTGTGTTCACTATCGAGCCAAAGCTGATGGAGGTCACGGAGCATTCAGGGATTTTGCCGAGTGGCTGATTGATCTCAGAGTCTCCTGATTCTGACCGGTTACAGCCGAAGGATAGAACGTATTTACCAGTAAAGAGAGCATATTTTTATAACTGCGATTCCCGTGCATTCGCTTAAAGGCAACGGCAAGGCTCGTTTTATCATATCATTTATTACTTGTTTATGGCAGAATTAACGATAGGAAACAGAAAAGTAGGGGACGGCCATCCTGTATTTGTTATCGCTGAAATCGGTATCAATCACAACGGTTCGATGGAGGTTGCCAAAAAGCTGATTGAGGGTGCTGCTCTTGCCGGATGTGACGCAGTGAAGTTCCAGAAGCGTACACCCGAGCTCTGTGTTCCGAAAGATCAGCGCGATATTGAGCGTGATACCCCCTGGGGCCGCATGAAGTATATCGACTATCGCTACAAGGTTGAGTTCGGGCGCGATGAGTACCTTGAAATTGACCGTTACTGCCGTGAGAAGGGGATTTCATGGTTTGCATCCTGCTGGGATGAGGATTCGGTTGATTTTATGGAGCAGTTCAATCCGCCCTGTTACAAGGGAGCTTCAGCTTCGCTGACCGACCTCGGGTTGCTGAAAAAAACCAAGGCAACCGGACGGCCGCTTGCCATCTCAACCGGCATGTCAACCATGGAAGAGGTTGAAACGGCCATTACAGAGCTTGGACGTGACAATCTGATGATTGCCCACACCAATTCGACCTACCCCTGCCCGATTGATGAGCTGAATCTCCGGATGATCACGACCTATAAATCGCTCTTCCCTGAAGTGCCTATCGGCTACTCCGGTCATGAGGTCGGGCTCTCCACCACCTGGGCGGCGGTGGCCCTCGGTGCGGCTTTTGTAGAGCGCCATGTTACGCTTGACCGGGCCATGTGGGGCTCTGATCAGGCCGCCTCGGTTGAGATATCGGGTATGTCGCGGCTGGTTTCAAACATTCGCGATATTGAAAAAGCCCTCGGTGACGGAGTGAAGCGTGTCTATGAGGGAGAAGCTGCGGCTCGCAAAAAGTTACGCCGCTCCTGAAATCGGGAAAGTAAAGCATAAAAAAAGCCGGAATAAACCAGTTCCGGCTTTTTTTATGCATGCTTATTCAGTGTATATATCTGTTACCCGGCCATCACTATTAATTGTTCCGGGTGCTTGTTATATTTATTTTCCTCCCTTAAATTTACCCGTCGTTTATCCGGTCTGTTTTTTCAGCCGGGGAGTGCGCAGTTCTGCTGCCGTGCGACACTGAAATATGCTAACATCTATCCGGAATTTCCGGAACACAAGTCAAAAAAAACAACGTAAAGCAATCATGAGCAAGAAGAGCAAAAACGATACCGCACCTGTACAGGAGTTTGAATACAAGGCTGAGATGAAGCAGCTTCTGGATCTTATTGTCCATTCACTCTATACCCACCCTGAAATTTTTCTCCGGGAGCTGATCTCCAATGGTTCCGACGCCCTGAGCAAGGTGCGTTTCAATGCCCTGACCGATCAGGATATTCTTGACAAGGAGTCAGAGCTCGCCATCCGTCTCTCTATCGATTCCAAAGAGCTGACCTTCGCCATTGAAGACAGCGGTGTCGGCATGACGGAGGAGGAGCTGATTGCCAATCTCGGCACGGTGGCCAAGTCGGGCACGCTCGGTTTTATGCAGTCGCTCAAAGAGCAGCAGAAAGAGCTTGACGGCAATCTTATCGGCCAGTTCGGTGTAGGGTTCTATTCGGTATTTATGGTAACCGAAGAGGTAACGGTTGAAACCCGCAGTGCAAGGCCTGATTCACAAGCCTACCGGTGGCGTTCAAGCGGCCAGGGAACCTATACGATTGAAAAAATCGAGAGGGCTCAGCGGGGCACAAAAATCTCCTTCAAGCTGAAAGAGGATTACAAGGAGTTTGCCGAGGAGTACCGTGTTGAGCAGATTGTCAAAAAGTACTCCAACTTTGTTGATTTTCCGATCTATCTGGCTGACAAGCAGCTGAACAGCATCACCGCCCTCTGGCAGCGTTCAAAAAATGAGCTGAAGGATGAAGAGGTCAACGAGTTCTACAAGTTCATTGCCAATGACTACAAGGATCCGCTTGACTATCTGCCGATCTCTGTTGAGGGTATGGTCAGCTTCAAGTCCCTGCTCTTTTTGCCCTCCGAGGCTCCGCCCGAGCTGCTCTACCGTCAGGGCGAGCTTGAGAACCGCGGGCCCCAGCTCTATGTGAAGAAGGTACTGATCCAGAATGAGTGCCGCGATCTGCTGCCGGAGTACCTGCGCTTTATCTCCGGCGTGGTCGATACCGAAGATCTTTCGCTTAATGTTTCAAGAGAGGTTGTGCAGTCAAGCCCGGTGATGGCCAAAATCCGTCAGATTCTTACCAGCAAGATTCTCGGCTGGTTTGAAACACTGGCCCAGGAGCAGCCTGAAAAGTTCAGAACCTTTTACAAGGCGTTCGGCCCGATTATCAAAATCGGTCTGAATACGGACTTTACCAATCGCGAAAAGCTTATTGAGCTGCTGCGATTCGAGAGCACAAAAACCGCTGATGACAGCTACGTGACCCTCAAGGAGTACACGGAAAGAATGGGCAGCGAACAGAAAGAGATCTACTACCTTTCCGGGGCGAGCCGCAGTCAACTGCTTGCCCACCCTAATCTTGAATACTTCCAGGAGAAGGGGATAGAGGTGCTGCTGCTCACCGATCCGGTTGACGTTTTTGTTATCCCCTCAATTCATGAGTATGACAAAAAGCCCCTGAAATCGCTTGAAAAAGCCGATATTGACTTTTCAAAAGAGAAGAAGGATGACAAAGAGCCGCTTGCCGACAATCTGCTTGCGCCGGTGCTCCAGCTCTTCCGTGATACGCTTGGCGAGAGTGTCGAGGATGTTATCGAATCCCACCGTCTGGTCAGCTCTCCGGTTACGCTGGTAAGCGGAAAGGACGGGCTTGACAGCCAGATGGAGAAGATGATGAAGATGATGCAGGGCGGGATAAACATGCCTGCCGGAAAGAGGATTCTTGAGGTGAACACCGCTCATCCCATTATCCGTAATATTTCCGGTATGATTATCGCAAACGCCGGGAATCCGCTGATCAAAACGGCAATTCGACAGCTCTATGAAGGTGCGCTGCTTGTTGAGGGAAGTCTTGACTCGACAACAGACTTTTTATCGAGAATGAATGAACTGATAGAGGCGGCAACGCTCTCAAGGTAAGCGGCATTACAAACTTTTAACCAGTTACTTTGTGAAAAAGGGAAGGGAGTTCGAGGCACGGGCTGCGGCGGTTTTTCAGAAAAACGAGATAACCGAGCACTACATCTACAAGAATCTTTCCGACAAGGTGGGCGGGGTCAAGAACCGGCGCATCCTTTGCCAGATTGCCGACGATGAGATGCGTCACTACAATGTCTGGAAGAGCTATACCGGCAGAGAGATAGCTCCCGGACGCTTCAAGGTCTGGTTCTACTCGTTTGTCAGCATGCTCTTCGGTTTCACCTTTGGTCTGAAGCTGATGGAAAAGGGGGAGCACCGGGCGCATGATACCTACAGCCGGATTCCGGGTTCATTCAAGGAGATCAACGGGATTGTCCGTGACGAGGAGGAGCATGAACAGGCGCTTATTTCACTTCTCGATGAAGATCGCCTTAAATATACCGGTGCGATTGTCTTTGGTCTCAATGATGCCCTTGTTGAACTGATGGGTGTGCTTGCCGGTTTGACCTTTGCCCTGCAGAATACCACGCTTGTTGCGTTGACGGCGGCCATTACCGGCTTTGCCGCAGCCCTCTCCATGGCTGCATCAGGGTATCTGGCAACCAAGTCGGATCCGGGTGGTAAAAATCCTTTTCTTGCCGCCTTCTACACCGGAATTGCCTATGTCATTACGGTGCTTCTGCTGATTCTGCCCTATCTCTTCCTTGAGGACCTGTATATCTGCCTCGGGCTGTCATTTTTTGCGGCAATCTGCATCATCGGGTTTTTCAACTACTATATCTCCGTGGTGCGTGATGAGCCATTCAAGAGCCGTTTCCTTGAGATGATCGGGTTGAGTTTCAGCGTGGCCGCACTGAGTTTCCTTGCGGGGTATGCGATACGGTACGCATTCGGGGTTGTCATCTAACTACCAGTCACTTTCCCCTGTTTCTTTTTTCCATGCCGCAGCACAATGCTTTTTTGTGCTGCGGCTTTTTGCATTTAGCCAAATGCATCTGCCTTGTGACATTTTGTCATCCCGAATCCCTCCCGAATAATAGATGAGAGATCTCCCGGGGCTGAGAGATCTCTCCCTGCGGTCGAGATGACACCTCCATATCATCCATTCAGCTTCTCAGCAGTCGCAACTGCCCGGCAAAGGCTGCAATATCTGTCACCTGAGAGCTATCTATCGATATACTCACGGCCTCTTCTTCTGCACTGAGCGGCTCCATTGAGGCAAGCTGCGCTTTGAGTACAGCACTGTCCGCTTCAGAGGGATCACTCCCTTCACGGAATCGTTTCTGCACCCGCTCAAAGAGCAGCGTTTCCGGAGCATGAACATGAAGAATCCTGAACGGGGTGTTTCGAAGAGCAGCAAGCTCCATGAACGCCTTGCGTCGTTCTCTCTTCAGGAAGGTGGCATCAACCACAACCGCAATACCTTCACTGATGCAGAGTTCCGCAAGTTCAAGGAGGCGCGTGTATGTTGCCCGGCTGATCTCATCGGTGTAGATTGATAGAGTACCCTCCTGTTTGCTTCTCTGAAGGGGCTTGAGGCCGGCAATCCTTTTTCGTTCAACATCTGAACGCAGATGGATTGCAGGTATTTCCGGAGCGAGAGCGGTGAGTAGATGGCTTTTTCCGCTGCCGGATACGCCGAACGTTATGCAGAGCAGGGGGCTCTTTTTCAGGGTGTAGGTTTCGGCAAGTTCAAGGTATGAGCGGTGCTCTTCGAGGCTTTTTGCTGCCGCTGCAGGATCGGCTGTCTGGCTGTAACGGATTGCCGTTACTTTTGCCCTCACCATTGCCCGGTACATGGCATAAAAGCGCAGCAGCGGCAGGGCGCAGTAATCGCCGGTTTCAGCCAGATAGCCGTTGAGAAGCCGCCATGCCAGTGCAGTAAGACCGGCATGTTCAAGATCCATAAAGAGAAAGGCGAGGTCACTGATGACGTCAATAATGCTGAGCATGTCGCTGAACTCGATGCAGTCAAAAATAAGGATCTGTTCACGCCAGAGTACCATGTTTCCGGTATGCATGTCGCCATGGCACTGGCGGATAGAGCCGTTACGTTTTCGATCCAGAAAGAGCTGATGGCGCGCTTGATGTTCCTGAAGACTCCAGGCCTTGAGGATTTCAATCCGCTCTTTTTCTCCGGTCACATCAAGCACCGGCTCCATATGCAGAAAATTGTGCAGTACCGGTTTGATCACATTCTCCGGAAGTCCGAATCCGCTTTCAGGCGGAGCGGGAGCGAGACCCTCATGGAAACGGGCAATCAGGAGCGAGAGTGTGTCAATATGCTCACCGCGAAGTTTTCCGGCCGCCATCATCCGGTCGAGCTCCATGGTACGGTCAAAGCGTACCATTTTGACAGCGTAATCGATAATTTCGCCTTCACCTTTTTCATCTTCATCAAACAGCAGATGCTCTCCATACCGGATAATCGGCACAACCGAAAGGTAAATTTCAGGACAGAGCCTCCGGTTCAGGCGCAGCTCCTCACGGCAGCAGTGAAGGCGTTTTTCGAGGGTTGAGAAATCCAGAAATCCGAGATCGACAGGCTTTTTTACCTTGAAGGCGAAGGTGCCGGTGATGAAAACCCAGGAGATATGGGTTTCAACTACCTCGATGGTACCGGGTTCATGGTTGTACGCATCCGGATGACTCAGTGCTTCTCTCAGCGATTCCATATTGGGTGGAGTTAAGATTTGCCTCGAAAGTCGCGAACAGTCCATGCAATATAGTCCGGTTGACAGAAAAGGTGAGCAGGCAAATTAACCTGAAAAATCAATGAATGAAAGCTGCTCAATCCTCTTTGGTTATGCTTGAAGATGCTCATGGATTAAGAAAAAAAATGTACATTAAAATTTTGCTGGAAGGATATGGGACCTCTTATTATCACGGGTTAAAATTACCTTTATGATCCATCTCTCCAAGATTCTCTGTCCGGCTGATTATTCTGCCACTTCGGACAATGCCGTTCGCTATGCAATTGAATTTGCCCGGAAGGTTGGTGCTCATGTCAGGATTCTGCATATCGTAACTCCGCAGGCTCCCTGCGTGAAGGTGCCGGAAGGAGATGCACCGGAGTGCCTTATACCGGAAGAGGATGATGCTATCCCTGAAAATATTTCAACGCTTCTGATGGCGGAGATAAAAAAGGGATTGAGTGCCGATATACGCATTCTCAGGGGAGAGGCATCCAAAGTGATCAGTGAACAGGCTCAGGCATGGGGTGCGGACCTCATAATTATGGGCTCCCATGGCCGAAGCGGTTTGCAACGCCTTATGATGGGCAGTGTGGCTGAAGATGTTTTCCGTTCCTCTGATATTCCGGTTCTTCTGGTAAAAAAGAGCGCTGCTGACAAAGTTATTGCCGAGTGATGTACATCTGAACATCGCATCTCTCTTCTTCATCCCTGATATGTTGTGGTCGCAATAGTTGTAATCCCGACGAGCCGTGGGCTGATGTATATGTTTTACTATAAATTCTTGTAAATAATAGCTTTATAAAAGTCTATGAAAAACTTCAGGGAGTCCATACTTACGCTTATTACTGAAACTTCGGCTAATCTGCCGAGTGATGTGCGTTGTGCAATTTCAAGAGCAATTGATCAGGAAGATCCCGCTTCCCAGGCAGGTCTTGCCATGTCTACCATATCGGTTAACATTGATATGGCTGTTGACAATATTTCGCCGATATGCCAGGATACCGGTATGCCGACCTTTTTTATTCATACTCCTCGCGGTGTTGATCAGCTTCAGATGAAAAAGGAGATAGAGGAGGCCATCGCTGAAGCGTCCAGATCCGGCAAGCTTCGCCCGAATGCCGTGGATGCCTTTACGGGAAAAAACTCCGGCAATAATCTCGGTGATCATTTTCCGGTGATCCATTTTGAACCATGGGAGAAGAGTGAGATAGAGGTAAAGCTGATTCTCAAGGGTGGCGGCTGTGAGAACAAAAATATTCAGTATTCGCTCCCGATGGAGATTCCCGGGCTTGGCAGTGCTTCACGTGACCTTGAAGGTGTACGCAAATGTTTGCTGCATGCGGTTTATCAGGCACAGGGCCAGGGGTGCAGCCCGGGGTTTATTGGCGTAGGTATTGGAGGTGACCGTACCAGCGGTTTTGAACTGGCAAAAAAGCAGCTCTTCCGTCGTATTGACGATCATAACCCCGACAGTGAGCTCGACCTGCTTGAGCAGGATATTCTCCGGAAAGCCAATACGATGGAGATCGGCCCCATGGGGTTCGGCGGCAAGACCACGCTGCTTGGCTGTAAAATCGGCAAGTCACACCGTGTTCCTGCAAGTTTTTATGTTTCGGTGGCCTATAACTGCTGGGCATACCGCAGGCTGGGCGTGCTGCTTGACGCGGAAACCGGCTCTATTGTCCACTGGCAGTACCGTGACAGCGATGAGATCAAGAGGATGGCAAGGGGTGAAGGTATTCCTCTTACCGGCAGGGAGGTTGTTCTCCAGGCTCCGGTAACGGAAGAGCAGATCCGCAGCCTCAAGGTGGGTGATATGGTGCTTATCAACGGCGAAATGCATACGGGCCGCGATGCCTTCCATCACTATATCATGCATCACGACCTTCCCGAACATCTTGACACCAATGGGGGAGTGCTCTTTCACTGCGGGCCGGTTGTGCTGAAAAATGCAGACGGCAGTTACCGCGTTACAGCCGCCGGGCCGACCACTTCAAGCCGTGAGGAGCCCTATCAGGCGGATGTGATCAAAAAACTCGGTCTGCGGGCGATCATCGGTAAAGGGGGCATGGGTCCCAAAACGCTCAAGGGGTTGCAGGATCACGGTGCAGTCTATCTGAACGCGATCGGCGGTGCAGCCCAGTACTATGCCCGATGCATTGAAAAGGTGACCGGTGTTGATTTTCTTGAGGAGATGGGTGTGCCCGAAGCGATGTGGCATTTGCAGGTAAATGCCTTTCCGGCAATTGTGACCATGGATTCGCACGGTAACAGCCTGCACAGCCGGATTGATGAGGAGTCGCTAAGTCGCCTTGGCAAATTTGCCACAGAGAGTCACTGAGTACTCCGGCAATTGCGGCAGGGCTGTTTAAGAAACGTTTTAACCGTGGAGTTTCTCTCCTGCCTGTTCGGAGGTGAGGATTACCAGGGCATTACCAATAATTGAAGAATTTAACTGAGAGGACGGAGTATATGAAAAAAATAAGGTTTATGGACGTCTCCTTTCGTGACGGGTTTCAGTCATGTTTTGGTGCAAGGGTCAAGACCGAGGATTTTCTGCCTGCACTGGAAGCCGCCGTTCATGCCGGAACCGATAACTTTGAAATAGGCGGCGGTGCCCGCTTTCAGAGCCTTTACTTCTACTGTGAGGAGGATGCCTTTACCATGATGGATTCCGCCCGCGAGATTGTCGGGCCGGATATCAATCTTCAGACCCTCTCACGCGGTGCCAATGTCGTCGGTCTGGTTTCACAGTCACGTGACATTATCGATCTCCATGCAAAACTCTTCAAAAAACATGGGATCACCACCATCCGCAATTTTGATGCGCTGATGGATATCCGCAACCTTGCCTACTCCGGCCAGTGTATCCATGATGCCGGGCTGAAGCACCAGGTTGTTGTGGCCATGATGGGTCTGCCTCCAGGGCTGCACGAGACCTATTGTCACACTCCCCAGTTCTATCTCGACAAGCTGAAGGAGATTCTTGATGCCGATATTCCCTACGACAGCGTTGCCTTCAAGGATGCTTCCGGCACCACAACTCCTGCTGTGGTACATGAGACCATCAAGGGGGCACGCAAGATGCTGCCCGAAGGGACCATCATCCAGTTTCATACCCACGATACGGCAGGAATGGGTGTGGCCTGCAACTTTGCCGCCATCACCGGCGGAGCCGACATTATTGATCTCTCCATGGCTCCGGTGAGCGGAGGAACAGCGGAGGTTGATATTCTCACTATGTGGCAGCGGCTTCGCGGTACCGAATATACCCTTGACATCGATCATGAAAAATATCTTGAGGTCGAGGCGCTCTTTATCGATCAGATGTACAAATACTACATGCCGCCCGAAGCGACAGCGGTCAATCCCGTGATCTCCTTTTCACCCATGCCCGGCGGAGCCCTTACGGCAAACACCCAGATGATGCGCGACAACAACACGCTTCACCTGCTGCCGGATGTGATCAAGAACATGCGTGAAGTGGTTGTCAAAGGCGGTTTCGGCGCATCGGTAACTCCGGTTTCACAGTTCTATGTTCAACAGGCATTTGCCAATACCATTCAGGGTGACTGGAAAAAGATCACCGATGGATATGGCAAGATGGTGCTCGGCTACTTTGGCCGCACCCCGTCGGCCCCTGATCCCGAAGTGGTCAGGCTTGCCTCCGAACAGCTCGGTCTTGTGCCGACAACGGAGGATGTGCACGACATCAACGACCGTAACCCCGAGCTTGGCATCGAGTATAACCGTTCGCTGCTTCAGAAAGCCCATATTCCGCAGACTGACGAGAACATCTTTATCGCGGCCACCTGCGGAGCCAAGGGTATCGCCTTCCTTCAGGGCGATTGCTCAACCGGTATCCGCTACAAGGCCGATATTGCGGTTGAAATCAAGGCAAAAACCAAGGCAGAGGTTGTTGCCGCTTACCACGAAGCGCACAAGCACGATATCCATCAGAAGGAGGTTACCCACCGCCTTGAGGAGCTTTTCTCCAAGCCAGTTCCTGTAGAAGCTGCTCCGGCAGCTTCCGCTGCACCGAAAGTTATCTCCATGGCCGGCAACTTTACCGTCTTTGTTGATGGCTCTCCCTTTAATGTGACTTTTGCCGAAGGTTCATCCATCAACCCCCAGGGAACACCGCAAACGTCAGCTCCAGCGGTTGCTGCAGCACCTGCCGCACCGGCAGTAGCCGCTGGCACCCCGGTACTTGCAGTCATGCCAGGCAACGTCTTCTCGATTTCCGTCAAGGTTGGAGATGATGTGAAGGAGGGCGAAGAGGTGGCCGTCCTTGAAGCCATGAAAATGGAAAATCCGGTCAAGGCCCCCTGCGCAGGGAAAATTCTCTCCATCACGGTCGCCAAGGGTGATACTATTGGCATGGGAGAGATTATGATGACCATCGGATAGCCTAAATATGAATCTACTTCGCAGACGACAAAACCCCCTGAGATCGGGGGTTTTGTCGTTAAAAGGGGAGAGGGGTGATGCGTTACTTTCTGAGAATAACTTCACACTCGGGATGGAGCTCTATGAAGCGTTCGAGTTCGTCGCGGGGGATGTTGCCGGGCGAAAGCTCTATTTTTTCAAGGTTCTGAAGCTGCATCAGGGGATCGATGGACGAAACGAGCGTGTTTGAGATGTCAAGCTCCTCAAGGTAGGTCAGCTCTTCAAGCGCTTCGATGGTCATGACATGGGTGTTTGCCAGGCTCAGTTCACGAAGACCGGCAAGTGAACGCAGCGGCTCGATATTTTCGATGGCTGTTTTGTTACAGCGGAGATATTCGAGGTTGCTGAGCCCGGAGAGTGGCGACAGGTCGGTAACGTAGGAGCTGTTGATGCCAAGTTCGATGAGGTTTTCAAGATGTCTGAGCGGCGCAAGGGAGGAGATCCCGGTTTTGTAACAGCTCAGCTTTTCAAGCTTGAAAAGCTTTTTCAGAGGCGAAAGGTCATTGATCGGTGTTTCGGAACAGTAGAGCTCTTCAAGATTGGAGAGCTTGCTGACCGGTTCAAGCGTCGTGATCTGTGTGCTTGAAATCCAGAGCAGTTTGAGGCTTGTCAGGTTGCGAAGGGGATCAAGTGACGAGAAGTCACAGTCGAAAGCATAGAGGCGCTGCAGTTTCTCAAGATGAGCCAGCGGTTCAAGATCTGAAACAGGTGACTCATCGCATCGGAGCTGCTGAAGTTTTTCAAGCATCCTGACAGGCAGGAGGTCGTGAATTCTCCGGTTGTCACAGCGAAGGTGTGTGGTTTCAAGAAAATCAAGCAGCTCCTGATCGGAAGGTTCACGGACAACTTTCAGAGTGGTTTTGATGATCTCTTTCCACTCATCAGTCATGGTCTGCCACCACTTTTTACGGGCACTGCTCTCACGGAGCAGCTCTGCCCTTGAGATGGTGCGAAGGTATTCAATCTCATCAGACTGGCAATACAGATGCCGTCCATTATCCTTTGGAGGCTGTTCAACCGGCGGACCAGCTGGATGGTTTGGACTGCAATTGAGTTTTTCGGTAAGGCAACGGGTATACCATTCAGCCTTTTTCTCCTCTATATGCTGACGGTGAATTTCCTGTGATTGCTCGTCAAGTGAGGTTATATCTTCAAGTATATCATTTCCGCATCGGGGACATACTGCACTTTGCACTGTGAGCGGATAACTGCAAACCGGGCACTGATTATAGGTGTTTTGCTCCAAAATTATACGGCATCTTGCGTTGATTAAGAGAAAGGGTGGAATATTATTAAATAATAAGAAAAAAAGCGTTACCGCCATACAGGATGAGAAAATTCATGCAGGTATTTTACGCTTTATTTCACCTCACCTTACCGGCCTGACGAGGAATAAACTAATTGCCTTTAACCGGTGTTCTTTGTTTATTAAAGTAAATATGTTTATTGGCGAAAACTGAGCAGATGTTCAGTGATGTAATAGTCCTCAATAAAGGATGTCTACCGGGAGGAGCCATTTATGAATAACCCTGCGTTAACGCCGGGAAACGTTGCCGGAACGGTACCGGACAAACTGCTCACGCTTTCGGGTGATGAGTGGCTGTTGAGGCGAAAAGGGTTTCGAAAATCCGAAAAAAGTATCCAGGTCAACGAGACCCTTCTGACCATTGGAAACGGTTATCTCAATATCAGGGGAAGTCTTGAGGAGCTTCCGCCGGGACATTCCGGTGGCATGTATCTGAATGGCATCTTTGATAAATCGGAGGCCGATGTTGAAGAACTGGTCAAATGTCCGATGTGGACCGATCTGTCGATATGGGTTGAGGGTCAGAAATTCTGTCTTTCAAGCTGCAAGGCGCTTCATCACGAGCAGACTCTTGATCTGAAAAAAGGGACCCTGCACCGCAGTACCACCTTCAGGGATCCTGCCGGGAAGCTCATCACCCTCGAAACGGTTCGCCTTGTCTTTATGCATGACATGCATCTGGGATATATGCAGGTCAAAATAACTCCCCGCAATTTTTCCGGACCGATCCGGGTGTTGACCGGCCTGAACGGAGATGTCTGCAACAGGGGGTTTTTCCCTCGCGAAATGCTCAAGCATCTTCAGCTTGAAAGAATTGAGCGGGGCAGGGTTTTTATGTATCTCGAGATGAAAACCCGTGAGAGGGGTATACGGATTTCGGAGGCGGCTTCATGGCGTCTGGTTTCGCCCTCTTTCCACAATCTGAAGTGGGAGCCGAGAATTTACGGAGAGAAGTTTACCAGCGAAATCACTATCGAGGCCAAAAAAGGGGAGAGCTATATCTTTGAAAAGCTGGCGGTTGTCACCACGAGCAGGGAGATAAAGCCGGATGAGATGTTCAAAGGTTCGATCTGCAAGCTTAAAGCGTTTGTCCGCAGTGGTGCCGAGCGTGAAATAACGGCACATCTTGCGGCATGGAGTGAGAAGTGGAAGCAGGCTGATGTCGTTATCAGGGGTGACGAAGAGGCTCAGCATGCATTACGCTACAATATCTACCAACTGCTTATCAACGGCCCGGTTCGCCCGGCCGGTATCGGGGCGAAATTCCTCAGTTCCGAGGGCTACCTCGGACATGTTTTCTGGGATACCGAAATATTCATTCTTCCGTTTTATATCTACAATTTTCCGGAAATTGCCCGGAACATGCTTCTCTACCGCTATAATACACTTGGCGGAGCAAGGGAAAATGCCCGGAAAATGGGCTATAAAGGGGCAAAATATGCATGGGAGTCGGCAGTTACCGGAGAGGATGTTACGCCGAGATTTGCCTCAAAGCTTGAGAAGACCATCAGGCTCATCTACACCGGGACCGAGGAGGATCATATTGTTTCCGACGTCATATACGGCGTGGAAAAGTATTTCCGGGTCACCGGCGATGTAAGTTTTCTGATCGATTACGGGCTTGAAATGGTTTTTCTGACAGCCCGCTTCTGGGCTTCGCGTGTTGTCAAAATCGGTGAGCAGTATGAGATCCACTGTGTTATAGGCCCTGATGAGTTTCATGAGCATGTCAATAACAATGCCTATACCAATTTTATTGTCAAATGGCATCTTCGTCTTGCTGCGATGCTCTACAAGTATATGGTACGCAATGACGCAGGGATGCTCCGGAACATTTCGTCGAAAATAGAGCTGGCGGGTGAGGAGGTGGAGTCCTGGATGGATATCAGTCGCAATCTCAAGTTCTCCTATAACGCTGAAACAAAGATCTATGAACAGTTTGATGGTTACTTTTCACTCAGGGATTATGTGATTACCGATTTTGACCGCAAGGGTCATCCGGTGCTTCCCCGTGGCGTACATTACCGCAATATTCAGTCAACAAGGCTTATCAAGCAGGCTGATGTCATGAGCATGATGCTGCTCTTTCCTCATGCATTCAGCGATGAGGATAAAATGGCCAATTATGACTATTACGAGCGGCGTACCGTGCATAAATCCTCACTGAGTCACTGTATCCATGCCATGATGGGTCTTACTACCGGCAGGCGCACACGCGCTTACAGCTATTTTATGAAGACCGCTCTCTTCGACCTTGAGAACCTCCATGAGAACAGTGCGCTTGGTATTCATGCTGCTGCGGTTGGTGGTACCTGGCAGACGGCAATCTACGGGTTCGGAGGGTTTTCGATAAAGTCCGATCGTCTGGTGCTCAAACCGTGGCTTCCGAAAAAATGGGAAAGCCTTTCGTTTACTGTACGGTGGGGAGAGCGGGCGGTTGACGTTACGGTTTATCATGAGAGGGTGGAGGTGATGATCCGATCCGCAGAAGAGAGTCCGGTACCTTTGAGCCTCTACCGGAAAACCTACAAAATAGAGGTTAACCGTTTAACTGTGCTGCCTTATTGCTCTTCCTGAAAGAGCGGTGGATCACGCCGAATTGTTTATACCCATCGACTCTCTGCAGGATGAAGGAGAGAGCGGCTGAGATACCGAAAAAATTGCTATTTTCATCTTCACAAGCTCCCCGGCAGGCGGAGTGCTCTGTCCGCTCTTTTCCCTGGCTATCATCAAACCCTGAAGGTCTTTATCGTTATGGATTTTGTTCATTTGCATGCTCATACGCACTATTCAATGCAGAGCAGTCCGATTTTTCCGGGTGAACTTTTTTCCGCAGCGGCAGGGTTCGGCATGAAGAGTGTAGCGGTTACTGATTATTGCGCTATTTTCAATATGCCGGAGCTTTTCTATGAAGCAAAAAATGCCGGTATCAAGCTTATTATCGGCAGTGAACTCCTCCTGCTTGAATCCGATACACACCAGCACAGCCGCATCCCCACGTCACCCTCCCTTGTCCTTCTTGTCCAGAACGATACCGGGTATCGCAATCTCTGTATTCTGCTCTCACGGGCGGCAAAAGACGGCTTTGTCAACGGTATGCCGCATATTGAGAGCCGTCTGCTTGAACACTATCATGACGGGCTGGTCTGTTTATCCGCATACAGTTCGGGACGTATAGGAAGGGCTCTGCTGGCCGGTGCGATTGATGAAGCGGAAACATTTGCAGCCTACTACCAGGAGATTTTCGGTGATAACTTCTATCTCGAATTGCAGCAACACCAGGCACCGTTTGATGAAAAGCTCAACCGGGAGACCATAGCGCTTGCCGAAAAATTATCGATTGAACTTGTTGCCACCAACAATGTTCACTATCTCGAAAGAAAGGATGCCGGCTGTTACCGGGCTATGGTTGCCAACCGAACCAAGGAGAAGCTCTCCAGTCAGAACCTCCAGGCACTGGCTGGTTCTGATCACTATCTGAAGTCTTCAGATGAGATGAGTCGTCTTTTCAGTGATGAGCATCGTGAGCTGAGCAACTCACTGCTGATTGCAGAAAAATGTACCTACACCTTCTGCCAGAAAGAGCCGGTTCTGCCGCATTTTCCTCTGCCGGAGGGGTTTCAGGACGAGTTTACCTATCTCAGCCATCTGACATGGGAGGGTGCAAAGGAGAAATATGCTGATTCGGAAGCCGAAGGGATCTCAAAGGAGGAGGTGAAGTCGCGCATAGAGCTTGAACTTGGCGTGATTGAAAAAATGGGGTTCAGCTCCTACTTTCTCATTGTCAGTGATCTGATTGCAGCTTCCCGTACCCTCGGCTATTCGGTAGGGCCCGGACGCGGATCAGCGGCAGGAAGTATTGTGGCCTACCTTACCGGTATTACAAGAATTGATCCCCTGCGCTACAAGCTGCTCTTCGAGCGGTTTCTGAATCCTGAGCGCTCTTCGATGCCCGATATCGATATTGACTTTACTCCGGTGGGCAAGCAGAAGGTTCTTGAATACACGGTTGAAAAATATGGTACCGAGAGTGTTGCCAAAGTGATTGCGATCGGTACGCTTGGAGCCAAAGCGGCGATACGTGATGCAGGCAGGGTGCTGGAGGTTCCGCTACCGCTGGTAGACAAACTGGCTAAACTTGTTCCGACCAAACCGGGTATTACGCTTGAAAAGGCGTTGCATGAAAGCAATGAGCTGAAGCAGTTTTCTGAAAGTTCACCGGAAATCCGGGAGCTTGTACGTTATGCCCGTGCTCTTGAGGGCAGAGCCCGCAACGTCTCCATGCATGCCGGTGCGGTCGTTATTACATCCGGTCCTCTCGAAGAGCAGGTTCCTCTCTATGTTTCAAACAAGATCGAAACCGAGGTTCGCAAATTCGCTGATGAGATCGATCTTGACGAACCCGGTCCGGGCAGCATGAAGGGTTCCGACGGGGTTGACGAAAAGCAGCTCGTTACGCAGTTTGACAAAAACTGGATCGAAACGGCGGGACTGCTCAAGATTGATTATCTCGGCCTCGAAACCCTTGCCGTTATTGATGAAACGCTTCGCATGATCAAGCGGCGTTACGATCTTGATATTGAGCTTGAGAAAGTTCCCATGAACGATCGCAAGACCTTCAAGATTTTCCAGGAGGGCAAGATGGCCGGCATTTTCCAGTTTGAGTCATCGGGGATGCAGAGCTATATGACCCGACTGCAGCCAACCCAGATCGGTGATATCATAGCCATGAGTGCCCTCTACCGGCCGGGTGCACTTAACGCACGGATCGATGAGAAGCGCAATGCTGTCGATCTTTTTGTTGACCGCAAGCATGGGCGCGAAGCGATTGACTACATGCACCCGATGCTTGAAGAGATTCTCAAGGAGACCTATGGTGTTATTGTCTATCAGGAGCAGGTGATGCAGATCTCCCAGGTGATGGGAGGATTCTCTCTGGCCAAGGCGGATAATCTCCGCAAGGCTATGGGGAAAAAGATGCCCGAGATCATGGAGAAGTACAAGGCGGATTTTGTTCAGGGAGCGATTGCGCAGGGTGTGCATGATACCCTGGCCACAAGGGTGTTCGAGCTGATGGCCGAGTTTGCCGGATACGGATTCAATAAAAGTCACTCTGCGGCTTACGGGGTTCTGGCATACTGGACCGGGTACCTGAAAGCTCACTACACCATTGAGTTTATGACCGCAGTGCTGAACAGCGAAATTGGCGATACCGAGCGGATGAAACACCTGACCGATGAGGCCAAGAGCTTTGGTATTTCAACCCTGCCGCCTTCGATCAATAAAAGTGATGCCCTCTTTTCTGTTGAAGATTCCGACGATGGCCGATCATGCTCCATTCGGGTAGGGCTGAGCGCTATCAAGCAGGTGGGCGGTGCCGCACGGGCGGTTGTTACCTCAAAACTTCGCCGGAAGCGGGACTTTCAGAACCTCTTTGACCTGGCAGCCTCGGTCGATCTTCGGGTCATGAACCGCAAGGCGCTTGAGTGCCTTATCCTTGCCGGTGCCTTTGATGAGATTGACCAGCATCGGGCACGGCTGATTGCCAATGTGGACAAGGCTATCAAGTTCGGCCAGATGCAGAACCGCTCGGTAACGCTGGGCCAGTGCGGCTTTTTTACCGCTGAAGAGGGAGCTCTGCTTGAAGAGGAGCACTATCCTGATATGGATCAGGCCGAACCGATGGCGGAAGCAGAAAAACTGCTGCATGAGAAGAAACTTGTGGGATTTTATCTCAGCCATCATCCCCTTTCACCCTACCGTCGCGACTGGCAGGCTTTTACGACGCTTCAGCTCAATGCAAAGGAGATTATTGCAGCCAAGCAGTACAAGGTTATCGGGGTCATTGTATCGGTAAAGCCCTATCAGGACAGGAAAGGCAAGCAGATGCTCTTCGGCACCATTGAGGACTTTACCGGAAAGGCGGATTTTACCGTTTTTGCCAGCGTTTTTGAGCAGTACGGGCATCTGATAAAACCCGAAGAGGTACTGATGCTGATTGCCGAAGGAGAGGTGAGCGGCGGTATGCTCAAACTGCTTGTCAGGGAGGTTGTGCCGATTAAAAAGGTGAGAAACTCCCTTGTTAAAAAAATTGTTCTGAAAATTGATGCCGATGACCTGTTTCAGCTTGAACGGCTGGCGGGAGTCAAAAAAGTATTTGAAGCACATAAAGGGGGCACTCCGGTTGAATTCGAAGTGAATGCGCAGTCGGGAGATAATATTGAGATGATAACGGTTTTTGCCCGCAATACCCCTGTCGAGGCCTCCGAGAGCACCATTGAAGAGCTTGAGAAGATTCTTGGACCGGACAATGTCAGGATTTCGGGGTAGAGAAATTTGTTTTTTTTATTACTTTCATCACTTATCGGCTCTCTTGCAGAAACGTTTCCAGTATTACTAATTCAAACCGGGACACAAAATAAAATGAGCGGAAAATATCTTGTAGCAACAGACCAGAATTTCCAGGCCGAGATTCTTGATTCATCGAAAGTGGCTCTTGTTGATTTCTGGGCTGCATGGTGCGGACCATGCATGATGCTTGGCCCGGTTATAGAAGAACTTGCCGGTGATTATGAGGGAAAGGCGGTCATTGCAAAACTCAATGTTGATGAGAACCCTGCCACCGCTGCCAAGTATGGCATCAGAAGCATCCCGAGCCTTTTGATCTTCAAGAACGGTCAGGTTGTTGACCAGTTGCTTGGAGCGGTACCGAAAAACCAGATTGCCAAAAAAATCGACGATCAGCTCGTCTGATTTCCACTGAAGCATCAGGGAACAGGAAAGCCTCTCTCTCTATCGGGAAAGAGGCTTTTTTTATGCAGTTATTTCCCGTATTCCGTGACCAGATCAAGCGTGACGTTTTCGAGCAGGCTTTTCCAGTCGCCAAAGTGTTGTTGACGGTAGAGTCTGGCTGAAGTGTACCACGGAGAATCCGCTCTGTCAAGCAGCCATCGCCAGTTCGGCGTATAGGGCAGGAGTATCCAGACCGTTTTGCCCAATGCGCCGGCAATATGGGCGACACTGGTGTCGATGGTGATGACGATATCCATCAGTTCAGAGAGTGCCGCTGTATCGCTGAAATCCTTCAGCTCATGACCAAGGTGCACGATATCGGTGCAGGAGTTGAGCGCATCCCTGTCGCTCTCCTCTATCTCCTTTTGCAGACTGACATAGTGAAAGCCTTCAGGGAGCTGCTCAATCAGCAGGGAGAGCGCAATATTGCGGTTGTGGTCGAGTTTCACCGCAGTGCTCCATACCAGTCCGACACGGGGAGCGCTCTTCTCTCCGAGCCGCGCTCTCCAGTATTCGAGTTTAAGCGGATCGTTTTTGATGTAGCCGCAGGCATCGGGAATGGAGTCCAACGCTGTTTTGAAGGCCAGCGGCAAGCTGAGCAGGGGAGTGTGATAATCAAACCGGGGCAACGGATCACCCTGCTGAACAGCCTGCGTAACACCCTCCAGATGGTTGAGTAACCCGTAGAGCGGTTGAGGCAGTTCCAGAATTACCCGGGCCCCAGATTCAGCAACCAACCGGGTGTAACGGGAGAACTGAATGGTATCGCCCAATCCCTGTTCGCTGTGCAAAAGAATGGTTTTTCCTTCAAGAGACTCCTTTCCAAGCCAGAGTGGCCGGTCAAAGTCACGTTTCGGGGAGCTGAATCTGCTATACCGCCAGCGCCACTCATAGAGCTCCCAGCCGGATTGGAAGTTGCCCTTGAGGAGCAGGGCGAGTGCCCTGTTCAGCCATGCGTCGGCAAAGTCCGCTCTCAATGCAATCGCCTGCTCAAAGCTGTTGAGCGCTTCGTCGAACCGGTTGAGCTGCTGGAGGGCAAGGCCGCGATTCGAGAGAGCTTCAGCATAGTCCTCTTTAAGGGCTATTGCCCGGTCATAGCTGTCGAGAGCCTCCTCAAACCGGTTGAGCTCCTGCAGGGTATTTCCACGATTGGAGAGCGCTTCGGGAAAAGCCGGTTTGAGGGTTATGGCTTTGTCAAAGCTTGCAAGAGCAAGTGTAAACTTTTTCAGTTCATGGAGAGCCAGACCTCGATTCGAGTAAGCTTCGGGGTACTCCGGTTTACGTGCAATGGCATTGTTATAGCTCTCTACAGCTGCGTCCAGCAGCCCGAGTTCTTTAAGAGCTATGCCGCGGTTACTGTAGAAGGTTGCGTTGTCCGGAGAGAGCACAATAGCCCTGCCAATCAGATCTGCAGCCCTCTGATGCTCTCTTGACTGGAGCGCTGCCACCCCTGACAAATGAAGTGCATCAACGTGTTTTGGTGAAACCGCCAGAATCTGCTCGTAAAGCACCTTTGCCTGTGCGATTTTGCTTTGCTGATGCAGCGTTAACGCCTGCCGGAATGTTAGATCAAGTTGTGCAGCCGTGAGGATGTTTGACGGGTGGGATGAAGCAAGCCGGGTAGAAGCGGTGATCAGATCTGCGCTGAGCTGTTGCAATACCCCCTCCCAATCTCCTGTTCTCTCCTGCCTGTAGAGCTTTGCAGAATCATACCATGGAGAGTCCGTTCGATCAAGTAGCCAGCGCCAGTCAGGAGCGAATGGCAGAACTATCCAGACCGTTTTGCCCAAAGCACCGGCCAGATGCGCCACACAGGTATCAATGCTGATGATGATATCCATCAGCTCACAGAGGGCCGCTGTATCGCTGAAATCAAGCAGATCGTCGCCAAAATGCACTATCTCCGGATGAGCAAGCAGTGTTTCCCTGTCAGGCTCTCTGACCTCTTTTTGGAGACTTACATAGTGAAATCCTGATGGGAGACACTGCAATAGTGATGAGAGGGGGATGCTCCGGTTTTGGTATGGCTCTGTGTTTCCACTCCAAGCCAGACCGATACAGGGTTTGGTTTGGTTACCTAACCTGAGATTCCAGTGCGCTACCTTGCCGGGATCGCTTTTCAGGTAGTGTTGCGGGGAAGGAATGGTCTCTAACTCAGTCCTGAATGCCAGAGGCAAGCTCGGCAACGGACAGTGAAAGTCGAAATGTGGTAATGGAGATCCGGGTATGCCGGTTTCAGAGACCCCGTCAATCTCCCTGATTAAACCGATGAGCGACAGAGGAACATCCATGATGACCCGTGCCCCAAGATCAGCAACGGATTTGGCGTACCGGGAGAACTGGATTGTATCGCCCAACCCCTGTTCACTGTGGAGCAGTATGGTTTTTCCTTTCAGAGACTCTGTGCCAAGCCAAAGGGGTTGCGAAAAGTGGCGATTCGGGGAGGGGTACTTCTCGTTTTTCCAGCGATACTCAAAAAGCTCGAAACCCTCTTTGAAGTTGCCCTTGAGGAGCAGGGTGATTGCTTTGTTAACCCGGGGAGCAACGAGGTCAGGCTGAAGTTTGATCGCATGCCCAAAGCTTGCAAGCGCGGCATCCAATTCATTTCGATCCTTAAGCACAAGACCCCGGTTAGCATAAGCTTCCGCATAATCCGGTTTGAGCGCAATGGCCTGATCAAAGCTTGCAAGAGCATCGCCAAACTGATTCAGGTGATGGAGTATATTTCCTTTATAGTAGTATGCTTTGGCTAAGTCATATTTAAGATCAAGAGCCTTGTCAAAACTTGCAAGAGCTGCCTTGAACTCGCCCTGATCATAGAGCACCATGCCCTGATTTACGTACGCATCGGCAAAGTCCGGCTTGAGCGCTATGGCCTGGTCAAAGCTTGCAAGCGCTGCATCAAGCTGCCTGAGTTCATAGAGTGCGTTTCCTCTGTTGTTGTAGAAGGCCGAATGGCGGGGATAGATATCTATGGCTTTTCCGAACAGATCAACAGCTTTACGGTGATCTTTTTTCTGCAAAGCAATAACCCCAAGCATGTGCAGTGAGTCTGCCTGCTTTGGCTGTATTGTCAGAATCTCATTGTAAAGCGTTTCTGCCTGAGCAAGTTCTCCCTGTTGATGAAACGATAACGCACTTTTGAATTTTGCTTTTACTTGCGCTGAATCGCTTGAACTTGTTCGGGGCATATGCATGATTATTTAGCATGACTTGATCGATTGCGCATAAAAAAAGCCCCCGGCTTACAGGATAAAGTGTTATACCTGACCCTACAAGGTGAGAGCTTAAGGAGAAAAGATAAGCGGTTTGGGGTTAAAAAAGAACCATATCACGGGAATTCACCCAGCAGAAGCACTCTTTTTAGGGTAGATTAGGGGACGTAAGTGACAGAGGTAATTAATACTACAGTTTCTATTTTTTTAACAAGGATAACCTGTTGTTTGTGAACCCATAATGAAGAGTTCGCAATGCCAGGAAGAGGGAGACTGGACGCGCCGTGGTCTCTTTTTTTGCACGATCGCGTCTCATACGAGGCGCGTCCACTCTACTCTTTACTAACTTTTTTTAACTCGGCAGGGCAGGAACACTATAACAGTTTGGTTTTGTTGTCAAGGCGCCTTCAATCGTGTTTTTCATCCCAGTGGTAGCGGTGCATTATCCGGTGCACAACCGGTGCGAGCATGATGCTCATCACGGCGATAAAGACCAGCCCGGCATAGAGTGCGTAGCAACCGGCGAAGAGCTTACCTTCAGGAGAGAGTCCCTCGGTTTTTACCGGCCCCATTCCTCCAAGCAGCATTGATGAGTTCAGAAATGCGTCGAGCAGCCCCATCTGTTCGGTTGCCATGTATCCTGCGATACCGATAAGAAGTGAAAAGGCGACAATGCAGAGAGCCACTGCTCCATGCAGCATGATCCTGAGTGCAAATCTGGCGGAGGGGATGGGTCTGGTATGGTGGGGTTCGTACATGATGTATTACATGGGTGCCCGTAATTATTGACTATACAGTTTTTTTGCAAAATACGGGAATTCTGGCGTAAATGCATTGGTTCTTCACATTCAGGGAGAAAAGAGAAAGTGCGAGGTTGCAGATTACTCTGAAATGGTTGTTTTACTTTTAGCTTCGTTACCACTTTTGAGCATTTGGTGCTACATTACGGTACGTATTTCAATACAGAATAACCAAACAGGGAGAGTGCCATGTCCATCAGCTCAAATCTACAGTTGGCATCTGATGCCATTGAGGATGCAAAGAAGAGGTTGAACCGGGCAAAGGATGATGTGGATGATGATTATGAAATCCGCCAGGCCCTTAAAATACTTGATGAAGCCTCTTCATACATACGAATTGCTACTGTTGAACTTTCGAAATAGAGGGATGTGCTGACCTTATGATTGACGCGCTTTTATTTGACAATGACGGGCTTCTGCTTGACACCGAATCGGTTTTTTTTGAGCTGACGCGTACTCACTTTGCCGGTTACGGTATTGTATTGACCGAAGAGTACTGGGCGGAGGAGTACCTTGGCAACGCCAAGAGAAGTTTCGAGATTGCAGCTGACCTTGGAATGGATCATGCTCTTGTCGGGCCGCTGATCGAGAGGCGCAACCGGGAGTACCGGGAGCTGATCGGAAAGGATATGCCGGTAAGGCCGGATGTCCTTGAAACCCTTCAGGCGTTGACCGGAAGGGTAAAGCTTGCCATGGTGACGGGAAGCCCGCGTGACCAGATCTATATGATGCACCGTGAAAGCGGGCTGCTGGACTTTTTTGAAGTGATAGTGACCGAGGATGAGGTAGAGCATCCAAAACCCCATCCAGAACCCTATCTCCTGGCTCTTGATGCGCTCGGGGTCGCTTCCGGAGAGGCTCTGGCTGTCGAGGATTCACTGCGGGGCTTTGCATCTGCCCATGCGGCTGGTATTGCCTGTGTGGTAGTGCCGAACAGCCTCACCAGACTTCAGCGGTTTGAACGCGCTTTTGCCGTCGAGGAGAGCATTGCCGGAGTGCTTAAACATGTTGTTTTTCGTTGTGACCGGACAGAACCCTTTTCCACTTATAGTTTATGACCGATATGAATGCTCAGCAGCCTTTTGATTTTCAGTGCGATGTGATTGAACAGAGCCATGATATTCCTGTTCTGGTTGATTTCTGGGCAGAGGTTTGTGCGCCCTGTCATATGCTGACGCCGGTGCTTGAGAAGCTTGCCCTGGAGAGTGAAGGGCGCTGGAAACTGGTCAAGATCAATACGGATGACCATCCCGATATCGCTTCAACCTGCCACGTCAGGGGGATTCCCACAGTCCAGCTCTTTATCAAGGGCGAGGTGACCGGCGAGTTTTCGGGAGCCATTCCGGAACAGCGGATCAGGGAGTGGCTCAAACAGTCACTGCCGGGTCTTTACGATAAAGAGATTACCCTGGCCGCCGAACTGGTTGAGCAGGGCAAACCTGCCATGGCAGTTTCGCTCCTTGAGGGAGTGCTGCACAAGGAGGCGGATAATCTTCTGGCAAGAGCGCTGCTCGTAAGGCTTCGGCTCTTTGTGCAGCCCGAAGAGGCGCTTCGCCTGAGTGCTTCGCTTGAGAGCGAACCGCAGTATGCAGCACTGGCAGAGACCGTAAGGGTGCTTGCCCGGCTCTGTATGATCAGTAAGGAGACCCTTCCTGATGACGGTGTTCGTGATGACTATTTTGCGGCTGTTGAAGAGCTGAAGCAGCAGCATTTTGATGCGGCACTCGCCGGCTTTATCGAGGTGATTGTGCAGAACCGCTCGTACGATGACGATGGATCACGCAAGGCCTGTATTGCTATTTTCCGCTATCTTGGAGAGGCTGATGAGGTGACGAGGAAGTACAGGAAATTATTTGACCGCTCATTTTAGGGGCATCGCTATAAATTTGTTGCGCGATTCGATCAGTTCGTTGGGCGGTGCTCGAAAAGAGATCAGGGACTTCAAGGACTTCAGGGACTTCAAGGACTTCAGGGACGTCAAGGACGAAGAGAACTTTTGGGTTGGTTTTCCTGGGCACAATTTCGTGTAATTTCGTCTGTTTCGTGGTTCGGAAATCTTCAAACCGCTCACGACAATTTATAGAGCAACGCCCAACGGCATCGCTATAAATTTGTTGCGCGGTTCGATCAGTTCGTTGGGCGGTGCTCGAAATTCTCTTTCCGACTCGCGTCGGTCTACCGATATGTCGCTCCTCCGGAGCTTAATTGTAGAGTCTGAATTCCTTCACCTTACCATGAGATGATGATGGAGAAGCCGAAAACAGTTATTGGTGTTGATCTGGACGGGGTTTGTGCTGATTTTTATGACCGGATGCGCGAAATTGCTTCCGAGTGGTTCGAGTGTCCGCTTGAGGGGTTGCCGAGGGAGGTATCCTACGGTCTTTCAGAGTGGGGTGTGACCGGTAAAAGCCAGTATGAGAGCCTCCACCGGTTTGCCGTCACCCAGCGGGAGCTCTTTAAAACCATGCCGATGATTCCCGGAGCCCGCAAGTATCTGCGCCTGCTCTCCGACGACGGCTACCGTATCCGCATCATCACGCACCGCCTCTTTATCCACTATTTCCATGCTTCCGCCGTCCAGCAGACCGTCGAGTGGCTCGACAGCCACGGCATTCCCTACTGGGATCTCTGTTTCATGAAGGAGAAGGAGCAGGTCGGAGCGGATATCTATGTCGAGGATACGGCGGATAACATCCTGCAGCTCCGGGAGAAGGGACTCTACACTATCTGCTTTGCCAACAGCACCAACCGCCATGTTGCGGGCCCGAGGGCTGAAACATGGCAGGAGGTCTATGAGCTGGTAAAGGCTTTCCGGTAGGGGAGTTTATCAGCGCGTCAGGTAGAAGCAGGCAAACTTGAGGTAGCTGGTTTCCGGCATCGAGAGCAGCACCGGATGATCGAAGGGCTGTGAATTTTTGTAGATCAGCCGGAGCTGGCACCCTGCTGCCAGAGCAGCCTGATGGACGGTCTGCAGGAAATCCTCTTCGGAGACATGGTGGCTGCATGAGGCGGTTGCAAGAAATCCTCCGTTTTTGACGAGCTGCATGCCGAGCTTGTTGAGCCTCTTGTATCCTTTCAGTGCCCCGGGCAGGTTTTTGCGGCTCTTGGTGAAGCTCGGAGGGTCGAGAATAACAAGGTCAAACGACTCTTTTGCCTCACCCATCTGTTCCAGCATATCAAAGGCATCGGCGGCAACAAGGCTGTACTCACTGAAATTGTTCAGTTTTGCGTTATGCTCGGCACGCTGCAGCGCCTCCTGGGAGGCATCAACGAGAATGGCCGATTTTGCACCGCCGTAGAGTGCGTTGAGGGCAAATCCTCCGTCATTGGTGAAGACATCAAGCACTTCGGCATCTTTGGCAAACTTCCGGATAACTCTGCGGTTTTCGCGCTGGTCAAGGAAGAACCCGGTTTTCTGTCCTTCGAACACATCAACATCGTAGGAGATACCGGCGTCGTAAATGGTCTGTTTTGTTGCCTTGCGATCACCCATGACAACATCCTTGTAGAGAGGAATGCCTTCGAGCTCCCTGAGGATGGATTCGTTGCGGACAACGATAACTTCAGGTTTAAAAAGCTCCTGCAGTACCCCGGTAATAAGCGGCAGATGCACATCCATGCCGGCGGAAAATGCCTGAAGGACGATTGCCTGGTTGAAGCGGTCTACAATCAGACCCGGAAGACCGTCCGACTCTCCATGTACAAGCCTGTAGGCGTTGGTCTCTTCCGGTGAGTAGGTTTTTTCGCGAAGCTTGAGCGCTTCAAGGAATCGTTTAAGGAAAAAATCCTTGTCGGGCTGTTCATCCTTGCGGGTGAGGAGCCTGAAAGCGATCAGGGAGTGCGGGTTATAAAAACCGGTGCCCATGAATTTCTTGTCGTGGGTAAAGAGTTGTACGGTTTCACCGGCGGCTATATCACGGGGAACATTGGCAAGTTCATTGCTGAACACCCAGAGATGGCCTTTCTGGATGCGGTGATGTTCTTTCGGTTTCAGGTATAGTGCGTGCATGGGATGGAAAATGGGTAGTGGTTTTGATAGTGCGGCATTGTACATTACTATGAAAATTCAATATCAATGCAACGGTATCGGTTGCCCGATACATGAAATATTGATTCGGGCGCGTTTAATGCGGTGCTCTTTGCGCCTGAATGCAATGTGCTGTAAAAGAGATCAATCTCAAAGGAAATAAATCGGCTCAGGATAAAAGTGATGATGAGAGAGATCGGTGAAATGTGGATAACTAAATAAAAGCGTGTGTTATGAAGAGGACCGGATTGATGGTATGGGTGTTATACCTGCTTGTTTTTGGCGCGGGATGTTCTGAATTCAGGAGTGTGGGACGCCAGGAGCTGCCTGCAGAACAGATTGCAATGATTGCCGAGTACAGTGATCTCTATCGCGAAGTGGCTTCAGCCTCACCGGCGGTTGTTTCTCTTGACGGTTATGCCGATGTCTGGATAAAAACACCGACACGGCAGAAGCGGGTTTTCTGCAATATCCGGCTCAATCGTGGAGCCGAGGCTCGTATGATCGTCAGTGCGGGTCTGCTCGGGTGGCCGGTCGCCGACATGTTTTTCAGCCGTGATTCACTCTACGTCCATGATTTGATCAACAACCTGCTTTTTGTCGGCAGCAACAACGATGAGAATCTTGAGAAAATGCTCGGCGTGAATTCCGGCTACCGGTTGCTCTCGGAGTCTCTGCTCGGGCTTGTGAAGATTTCAGAGCCGGTCAGTGCCATCAGATCGGTTAAAAAAGGGGCGGGAAATCTGATGTTTACGGTAGAGAGTCAGACGGGGAGCAAGGAGATTGTTATTGATCCGGTTACCAGAACCCTCAGCGCCCTCCTGCTGAAAAACAGGGAGGGAGTGACGACTACCGAACTGCATTTCAGAAATTACGAAACCCTCACTATTGCCGCGCAGCGTACGCTTGTGCCAAAAGAGATTGATATGCTCCTCTACAACAGCGGTTCCGGCATTAAAGGAGAGCATCAGCTGGTGATCTCCTACGATGAGCGCTCATTCAACAAGGGGACTCTTTCTGCCACGTTTTCGATGCCGAAGAGGGCACGGGTGATCAATCTGGATGAGGCCAAGGCGTTGCCGTGGATGTAATGGTGTACGATTTTGAACGGTGCTTCTGATCATTGCATCCGTTAAAAACAGAAAAGGGCACCCTTGGAGGCGCCCTTTTCAACGTATAAAAAACCGGATGTTATAGATTGATTTTATCTAACAATTTATAACAAACCCACTCGCTGACCTTACTTTGCGGCCTTGTAGTTGGCGGCGGCAAACTCCCAGTTGAGGAGGTTGTCGATGACGGAGGCTACATAATCCGGCCGGCGGTTCTGGAAATCAAGATAGTAGGCATGCTCCCAGACATCAATCGTCAGAATCGGCTTCTGACCGCTGGTCAGCGGGGTTTGAGCATTACCGGTCTTGACCACTTTCAGGGTGCTGCCATCAAGTACAAGCCAGGCCCAACCGCTGCCGAACTGGGTTGCTGCAGCATTTTTCAGCTCATCCTTGAACTTGTCGAAACTGCCGAAATCCTCTGTGATTTTAGCGGCAAGTTCTCCTGTTGGCAGGCCGCCGCCGTTTGGTGTGAGGCTGTTCCAGTAGAAGGTGTGGTTCCAGGCCTGGGCGCCATTATTGAAAATGCCGATTTTCTGCGGGTCTGCTGCTGCAATGGCGATTGCCTCTTCAAGACTCAGTGCGTCAAGGTTCGAGTTGGCAACGAGATTGTTGTAGTTCGTGATATATGCGGCATGATGTTTCCCGTAGTGAAAACCGAGAGTTTTGGCGGAAATATAAGGCTCAAGTGCGTTTTCTGCGAACGGAAGGGGTGGTTGCTGATATGCCATAATTGGTTGTTATTTTGATATTAAAAGAAGGCGAGGTATGATTAAAAATGTTTAAACTTACTATTTAGGGATTTAGTTTCTTGAAAACGAAAAATTCCTGATTCTTCTCATTTATCCTAAGAAAATATCAATAAAGGAGTTGCAGGCAAATGAAGTTGCGACAGGGATTTTCAGTATTTACTCTTTGCCTGATTTTCACTTCAGCCCTTTTTGGGTGCAGTGAAAAAAAACTTTCAAAGCTTGATATGGATGATATTCGTTTTGCCGGATTCTACAGCGACTATCTTCTTCAGTCAGGCATACCGGCAGGCGATGATGTGATTGTTTCAGCCCTTCTTGATGCTGCTCAGCTTGACACGCTGCTCGTGCGCCATACACTCAGTCGTGAACGCTTTACCTTCAAGACTCAAACCTACAGCCGCAATCCCGATCTCTGGCGGCTGGTACTTCTTCAGGTAAGGGAGAATATCCGTAAAAAAACAGTTTCCGCACAATGAGCAGCCATAAACCCCTGGTTGTCGGAGTAACCGGCGGACTCGGCTGCGGGAAGTCAACAGTCTGCACCTATCTGTCGGAATTGGGCTGTGCTCTTTTCGAGTCTGACCGCGTGGCAAAGGAGCTGCAGCTCTCCGATACCGCGGTCATCGAGGGAATGCGGGAGCTGTTCGGGGATGCAGTCTATCGGCATGATGCCGGGGGAGCGCTTGCTCTTGACCGGAAAGCAGTTGCTTCGGTTGTGTTCTCCTCTCCCGAAAAACTTGAAGCGCTTAACCGCATTATACACCCGAGGGTCTACCGGGAGTTCAGAAAAGCTCTGTTTGAAGCGGAAGAGCAGGGTGCGAGGATTATGGTCAAGGAGGCCGCAATTCTTTTTGAATCGGGCGGCAACCGGGATGTTCAGGTTGTAGTGGTTGTTGCATCCGATATGGATCGCCGTATTCTGCGCGCCGTTGAGAAAGGGATGGGAACACGTGAGGAGATCATGCAGCGTATTGCCATGCAGTGGCCGCAGGAGAAGCTGACCGAGAAGGCTGATTATGTGCTCTGGAACAACGGCTCCAGGGAGGAGCTGAAAAAAGAGACGGAGCAACTTTTCCGGAAACTGCTCACTCTTGCAGCTTCAGTCGGCAATCGACGCTGAGAGTAGCGGAAGCGATACGGCGTAGCGGTACGAGGTGTTGCTGTGTGAATCCATAAACTCCTCATAGTGATGGTTTATGGCGTATGTAGTTGCTTTGGCGGAGAAGATTCTGTGCCCAAACTGAAGATTGTACTCGTCAAGCGTGCCGCAATCAAGGTAGAGCGTGTTGAGTGATCGCAGTGCTTCACGATACTCCTCACGCTCGATCATCTCTACAGGATCAAAAGCAAGCCACTCCTGCCACACATTCTCAATTGGCTCACAGGTATGGGGGTTGAAGGGAAGCCGGATGTTTCCCGGAGCTTCTTTGGAAGCATCGGGAGAGTAGGCGGCCGCCATGCCGATGATATCAAGCAGGGTGAACTCCCGCTGCGGTTTTTTCAGGGCGCTTTCATAGGAGAGCAGAAAGTCCGCTATACTGCCCCGGTATTGTTCCAGCACTCTTGCTGCCGCCGGGAAATTCGGTTTATAGCAGAGTTCGAATCCCATGTCACCGCTGTGGCATGCAGCCGCGGCAAACCGCTCCGGATGCCTCATGGCCAGGCGGAGCGCTCCGAACCCTCCGGATGATTTTCCTGCAACGGCACGGTGCTTTCTCTCGGCAAGGGTGCAGAGGGTGCTGTCGATAGTAGAGATAACCTCTTCAACCAGATAGCTTTCATACAGGCCGGTAGCCACTGAATTGACATACTGGGAGCCTCCGTATCGGGTCATGCAGTCCGGCATGACAATAATGCACTCCGCCATGTTTCCGCCGGTTATAAGTGCATTTGCCATTTCCGGCACGGTTTGACGGCCGAAACTGTAGTTCATGAAACTTTGACCGGTAGAGGCAAATCCCGCAAGGAGGTAGATGACGGGAAACCGTTTATTGTCGCCGTATGAAGGCGGCAGATAGACCGGAATCCTGCGCGAGCAGGGATCCCCCAGAGGGTTTCCTCTGAGCGTAGTGCCCGGCACCGTTACTTCGATCATGCGGGGGTATGGGTCTCTATGGCCTGTCATAGCAGCAGTTCGTTTCTCTTGCGGTTGACCTGTGCGGAAATAAGGATACTCACCTCATAGAGCAAAATCATCGGCAGTCCGATGACAAGCTGGGTGACAACGTCGGTTGAGGGCGTTACCACGGCGGCCACAACCAGCAGGACCACAATGGCATGCTTGCGGTAAAAACGCATGAAGGCCGGGGTGAGGAGTCCGATTTTTGAGAGGACATAGGAGATGAAGGGGAGTTCAAAAACCAGTCCGGCGGTCAGGAGTGCGCCAATCACAAAACTGACATAGTCCTGAACGGAGATATTGTTTTTAATCAGGGGTGTTCCGAATCCGGCAAAGAACTGCAGGGTAACAGGGAGAAAGACAAAATAGCCGAAGGCGATCCCGGTAAAAAAGGAGAGGGAGATAAAGAGTATGGAGAATCTGCCGGCCTTGCGTTCGTTTTCGTGCAGGCCGGGGGCAACAAACTGCCAGAGCTGCCAGGCAATAAAGGGGAATGTGATGATGAATCCCGAAAAAAAGACGACCTGCAGATAGAGCGATATCTGACCGTAGGGTATCAGGTTTTGAAGCACAAGGGTTTTGCTGCTTCTTGTCAATGGCCCGATCAGCACATCATTAACCAGAAAATCGGCCTTGATGCTGCAGAGTGCGGTAATGATGAGCAGGGCAAGCCCGGACTTGATCAGCCGGGCCCGGATCTCCTCAAGATGGCCGATTACATTGAGTTCGCCTTCCGCGCCCGAATCATGCTGCACAGCGTCTTCCGCACGCTCCGGAGCCTCTTCGTTTTCCGGTTCACCTTTATCGGTAGCACCGGACTCTTCTACTGCATGGGGATAGGGATTCATGAACCCGGAATTTTCATCGGTTCTCTTCTCTTCTCCTTTTTCCTGCGCTGCCGGTGATTGTGTGGTATCTTTTTCCTCGCTCATAATTTTATTTATGCGTGAACATGTAGAGATGTTTCGTGCGGATGCATCAAAACATAGCAACAAAGATGCTTGCAGCCAAGAAAATGTTTATTGCTGTTGCCATGACGCTTTTTTTACTCAACAGGTGCTGTTATTGATGCACGGTCAGCCAGATAGAATTTCAGGGTTACCCCATCGTTACGTATCTTCCCTTCATAACAGTGATGCAGCGGTTACAGCCTCTCTTTTTTTTGACAGGAATCATTTTTTTGTGGTGGAAGATTCTTTTAATTTCACGAAAGAAAAGTGTTTACGGCTTTTTATGTAACACAGCAAGCCTGTTCAATGTTTTCAGGAGCTTCCAATCGGGGGAGCTTGTCACGATAAATTTCCGGGGATCTGGTGAATATCAAGGATGTCACGGCATCGGTAAACGATGAAATAGAGATTTTTCAGCAGCGTTATAAAACGGTGCTCTATGCCCAGAATACGCTGGTTGACAAGGTAACCCGCTATGTTCTCAAACAGCAGGGGAAGCAGATTCGTCCGGCACTCGTTCTTCTTTCGGCACAGCTGTGCGGCGGGGTAAATGAGTCAAGCTATCGGGCGGCAATTATGGTCGAACTGCTTCATTCGGCCACCCTTATTCATGATGATGTGGTTGATGGTGCCGAGATGCGGCGAGGTCTGGCTTCAATCAATGCCCTGTGGAAAAACAAGATATCCGTACTTATCGGTGATTATCTTCTCTCCCGTGGCCTCCTCTACTCTCTTGAACACAAGGATTATGGTTTTCTGCATATGGTTTCGGAAGCTGTCCGCCGTATGAGTGAGGGGGAGATTCTTCAGATTCAGAAAACCCGCAGTCTGGATATTTCTGAAGAGGATTATCTGAGTGTGATTTCCGACAAGACGGCCTCTCTCATCTCCTCAGCCTGTGCTATGGGAGCGATGAGTTCGACAACTGATGAGAGCGCTATTGCTTCGCTGAAAAGTTATGGAGAGTATCTCGGGCTTGCCTTTCAGATCCGGGATGATCTGCTCGACTATACGGGGGATTCCAAAAAAACCGGTAAAGAGATGGGTATCGATATCAAAGACAAGAAAATTACCCTTCCGCTTATTTATGCCCTCTCCCACGCTTCCGAATCAGAACAGAAGAGCATCCGCTCCATTCTGAAAAGTGCCGGTAAACGGGCATCAAGAAGCGGTGAAGTTGTGGCATTTGTTAAAAATAAAGGCGGTCTTGTATATTCGGCAGAAGTTGCAGAAGGGTTAGCCGCAAAAGCAGTTTCCTCCATCGCCCATTTTCCTGAAAGTACGGCCAAACGCTCTCTGTTGCAGCTTGTGGATTTTGTTATGAAAAGAGATAATTAGTGCGTCCCCTGTGTCGATGAACAGTGATGATTGAAAATGAAGAGAAATAACCGTTAATAGCGAGATGAAGAAAAAAGTCGGGGTAGTCATTTTACTGGTTTTTGGGGTTATCGGGATATTCGACAAACTGATAATGCCCTTTTATGTTTCACAGGGGAGCGTTCGGGTTGTTCCTGATGTTACGGAAATGCCCTATGAGGATGCCGTGCGAAAACTTCGGCATGCAGGATTTGAGGCAAAGAAAAGCTACTACGTCAAATATCTCAGCGGCATTGATTCCAATGTTGTGATTTCCCAGATGCCGGAAGCCGGCCTTGAAGTAAAGCCGGGACGCAATGTCTATCTGGTACTCAACCGGCGTGACAAGCCTACCTTTCCGATGCCTGATTTTCAGGGGCGTCCTGAATTCGATGCCCGTCAGGCTGCCGCCCGTATGGAGCTGACACTTGAAGGTGTTCAGATGAGTCCCGTAACCAATCCGGAAGATGACGGAAAAGTACTCAGTCAGTCAGTTCCCCCGCAGACGGTGGTGAGTTCCGGCACGGCGCTCTCTCTTATCATCGGCAGATATCAGGAGTCTTCTGAAGGCCTGAGAAAGGTTGTTGTTCCCGATGTGCTTGGAATGTCTCTGTCGCAGGCAAGCCAGGTTATCAGCGAAGCGGGTCTTAATTCGGGAAAGATCATTACCGAATATTCTGCTATTCTGGTACCCAATACCGTCATCAGCCAGAAGCCGGCTGTCGGTTCCTATGTTGCACCAGGTCAGCAGGTTGAGCTGACGGTGGTCACAGCAGAATAGGGGGGCGCTCACGGCAGTGAAGAGCAGTGCCGGCTGTTGATTATTCCCTGTTGGTCTGGATGCCGTTTGTTGCGTACAGCCGGAAGAGGAGTGTTATTTATAGTTGGCTTTTTTATAGTCATCGCGAAGATCCTTGATGCCGGTTGTCCGGTCATTTCCGTCGCTGATGAAGCCGAAGTACTCCAGGATGATGCGGATCACCAGCCAGATACCGGCGAAGAGAAGGGAGAGGGAGTCGAAAATATTTTTTAGCATAGAAGTTATCTGCTCGCCGTATAAAAAAGGCCACTCTTCAGGAATGGCCTTTTTGTTTCAATCATGCAAAAATGGTTGTTCTCAGTCCGTAAGCGAATCTTCAGCTTCGAACCAGTCATCGTTATGGGAACCGTGCTGTTTTCCTTTTTGTTCCCACCGATAGTAAGCCGCAAGTCGTACCTGCTCCTCGCGTTGTTCCTGCGAAAGGCCCGCTGCTGCTTTTCCGGGTTTTTTTGCAGTGGCAGAAGGCGCCTTTTTTGCTCCTGCGGTTTTTTTAGCCGGAGCTTTCTCTGTTCCCTCTTTTTCAACGATTTTTTTTGCCATTGTTTTCGTCTCTTTTATTATATGGTTCACCGTGATCCCATCTTTATTGAATAAAGATAAAAAATATTCCTGTTACCGGGTGGTTTACAAGAAAATTTTTATCTCCCCATCTCTTTTCTGTGCAAAAATCCGGCACGCTCTGCTGTTTATCTGTTCAGGAACTGTTTTTCGAGTGCGCTGAAGGAGATGACAAGCAGAATGGTCATAGCCTCGATGATCATGAAGATATCCTTTGGTACCCAGGCATTGACCGTCAGCCCGCCATATTCAAGAGAGCTGAAAAAGAGTGCTGTGCAGATTATCCATACAGGGTTTGCTCCTGCAAGAAGTGCTACGGCAATGCCGGTAAATCCGATCCCTCCGGTCATTCCGCTTTCATAGTAATGTTTGTAGCCAAGGATGATATTCGCAGCGCCAAGCCCGGCTACAGCGCCTCCTGTGCCCATTGCAATGAGTGTATGCATGCCGGCATTGATTCCTGCATGCCGTGCGGCTTCCGGCTGAAGACCGGCAGCACGCATCTCATAGCCGAACCGTGTTCTGAAAAGGATGATCTGAAAGAGCAGTGCAGCCGCAATGGAGAAGAGCAAAGAGAGGTTTGCCGGTGAGTTGGCAAACCAGCCGGTAAGGCTCTCAATTGATGGAATGCCGGCAGCAGAACGTATCGGTGCAGTATGAACCGTGGAGGGGAGTGCGAAATGCCAGGTCAGCAGGTATCCGGTTATGCCCTGGGCGATAAAATTAAGCATAATGGTTGCGATGACCTCATTGACACCGAACTGCACTTTGAGCACTCCGGCAAGGAGCCCCCAGCAGCCTCCGGCAGCCATTGCTGAAAGGATACAGAGTGCAATGGCAAGAGCGGGAGAGAGTGTTTCCGGAATGAGTGATCCGGTTATAGCCGCAGCAAATGCGCCCATCAGAAGCTGACCTTCAGCACCGATGTTGAACAGGCGCAACTTGTATGGAATCGCGACCGCCAGCCCTGAGAGGATGAGCGTTGTCAATCTGAACACTACCTGCCCGGTGCCGTATGAAGAGCCGATCGTGGAGTGCACCATTTTGCTGAAAATCATGGCAGGATCCTGACCGCTCAACGAAATAAAGAGGGTGCTGATGAGGAGAGCTGAAAGAATGGCGAGAGCGGGAGTGACAAGCTGTCCGGTCTTTTTTGTCATAATCGGAGGTGTATCAGGTGATATGAAGGCCGATCTCTTTGATGAACTCATGCTCATTTGCCCGTTTTAACGCAACTTCATCACGGCTGAATTCGTGGCGGATCGATCCCTTGAAGAGACATCCGACCCTTGTTGCAAGCGCAACGATCTCTTCCAGTTCGGATGAGAGCAGCAGGATTGCCACTCCTTGCAGGCGGGCATCTATTATCTTTTTATGGATCATTTCAATAGCTCCGATATCAACGCCGCGTGTAGGGTGGGCAAGTATCAGGAGCGATATTCCGGGGCGATTGAACTCCCTTGCCACAACGACCTTCTGCTGGTTGCCTCCCGAGAGTGCGCTGATGGGCTGGAGCTCCGGGGAGCTGCACCGGATATCATACTCCTTTATCATCATCCGGTTGTGGCTTTTTATTGCTGCATCATCAAACCCCGCACCTTTGTGAAAGGATCGCTCCTGATGGCGTCCGAAGATCAGGTTGGACGAGACAGGGTAGTCAAGAATGATCCCCTCTCTCAGGCGGTTTTCAGGAATATGGGAAACCCCCATGCGGGTTATTTCCCGAGGGGTTTTTCCAATAAGCGAGCATCCCCCGAGTGTTGCTTCGCCGGATAGTGTGCTGCCTGCCGGAGCAAGACCCCGGATTACCTGCAGCAGTTCACGCTGACCATTGCCTTCTACTCCGGCGATAGCGTAGATTTCACCGGCCGACAGGTCAAGCGAGAGATGATCAAGCATTGTTTCACCTTTCGGGGTGATGAATCCGATATTTCTCAGTGAGAGCAGGGTTTTGCCCGGTTGTGAGGGAGGATTATCGACCTTGAGGAGCACGCTTCGGCCCACCATCATTCTTGCCAGTTCCGGTTTTGTTGCCGAGGCAGCCTTGAGGGTGCCGATGAGCTCTCCTTTTCGCATTACGCTTACGGTGTCGGCGACGGCAAGCACTTCATCGAGCTTATGGGTAATGAGCAGTATGGTTTTTCCCTTGTCGCGCATTGAGCGGAGTGTCGTAAAAAACTGTTCTGTTTCCAATGGAGTGAGCACTGCTGTCGGTTCATCGAAGATCATGATGGAGGCATTGCGGAAGAGCAGTTTGAGGATTTCAACCCGCTGCTGTCGGCCGACACTGAGCTGCGCAACCTTCTCGTCAGGGTTTATGCCAAGCCCGAAAGCTTCAGCATCTTTCTCGATTTGTGCTCTGATCCTCTTCAGAGGAATGCGACTGAAGAGTCGGCACTCTTCATTGCCGAGCATGATGTTTTCTGCTACCGTCAGTTCCGGTATCAGCATAAAGTGCTGGTGAACCATTCCGATGCCGGCATCAATTGCTTCGCGGGGAGAGGAGAATCTGACTGCGTTTCCCTTGATAGCAATCTCGCCCGATGTGGGACGCAGCATGCCGTAGATGATGTTGGTCAGGGTGCTCTTTCCTGCGCCGTTTTCACCGACGAGGGCGTGAATGGTGCCCTCCTCGACAGCAAGAGAGATGTTTATGTTTGCGGCAAAGGTGCCGAACTTTTTTGTTACTCCGTTTAACCGGATTGCCACACCCATAATCTCTGGTGATATTCAGTGGTTATACCCAGCTCAGAACGGTTTTGACGGACTCCTTGCTGTCAAGCGCCCTGCGGTAGGCCAGTTCGAACTGGGAGACCGGAAAAACATCGGTAAAAAACTTTTCGCCATCGATTCTGCCCCCTTCAAGCACTGCGGCAGCTGACGATATCTGGTTGAATGTGGTTATGCCGGAAGAGATGATAACGGGTTCCTTATGAGAGATAAGACGGTAATCGTAGGCCATGACCTCATAATTACCCATCAGGAGTATCTTTCCCTGCTGTTTCAGCAGACGCATCGCTTTTTCAATCAGGAGCACCCTGCCGGTGGTTTCAATAATGAGATCATAGCGGTTGTTGAACTCGGTGGTGAAGTCACTGATATCGAGCGCGATATTTTCGGCATGGGAGAGCTGTCCTCTGATACTGAAGGTTTCAACGGCATCGAAATGGTGAAAACCGAGAAAATTCAGATACTCGGAAACCATAAGCCCTACGGATCCAAGCCCGAGCAGAAGTATTCTCGATGAGTGGGCGAGCTCTACTTTTTCAATGGCACTGATGACATAGCCGAGAACGCCGATGAGCAGATCGCGGTGAATGGGCTGGCGGCCGAGCGCAAAAACATTGCTGCGGGAAGTGGGAATCATTTCCGCATGACAACCGGCGTAGGGCTCAATTCCTCTCCAGCGGTCACCCTTGAAGGCATAGACAAAATCACCGGGTTTAAGATCGCTTACACCGGGTCCGGTATTGATCACCTGACCGATGGACTCGCTGCCGGGCATGATCGGGTAGGTGAAGACTCTGCTTGTAACCGGCTTATTGGTCAAAAGCAGCCGGTCATATCCCGGTGTTATGGTGCTTGCAATGGTTTTTATCAGAACATCACCAGGCTGATCGGCAAGGTACGGGGCGTTCTGGAGTTTCATTTTGTTGGCTTTCTGCAAGACAATGGCCTGAACTTCTCCCTGCATAGGTAATAACTGAAATGTTGTGTGGTAACTATGGTTTTCCGGGGCAGTCACAGATTCAAAAGTGAGCTGAGGATCCAGGAGATCAGGCTGATCACCACCGATCCGCCAATTGCCCACCAGAAGCTGTCAATGGTAAAGCCGCCGACAATTGAGGCGGAGAGCTGGAGCAGCAGGGCGTTGATGACGAGCAGAAAAAGCCCCAGCGAGAGAATGATAAAGGGGATTGAGAAAAAGACCAGCACCGGCCTCAACAGAGCGTTGACAAGGCCGAGAACAAGGGCTACAAGAATCGCAGCCCCGAAGCTTTTGATGTGAATGCCTTCAAGCAGATGCGCGGTAGCGTAGACTGCAAGGGCATTGATCAGCCATTGTAAAAGTATACTCATAACAGCAGGTGTCAAAAGTTATGTTCATCGACCGGTTCAGAGTCAAATGTACGAAACTCCGGACTGTTGGCAATAATACGGCGGCACTTCAGATGTCGAGTTTGTCGAGCGCCTCATGAAGTGTTGTGCATCCCGAAATGGTGATCGGCAGTTTCCGGAGTGAAGGTTTCAGTTCACGGGTGTTTGCTTCAGGCAGCACGATACGTTTGAAGCCGAGGTGAGCGGCCTCCCTGATGCGCCGCTCACTGTCGCTGATAGCACGAAGCTCTCCGGCAAGACCGATCTCGCCACAGCAAACCGTCGCAGGATCGACCGGACGGTTCATGAGCCCGGAGGCAACAGCGGCAGCAATAGCGAGATCTGCCGCCGGTTCAGCGAGCTTGAGACCGCCGGCAATTTTAACAAAGACATCCTGACCCCATGTTTCGATGCTCAATCTTTTTTCAAGCACAGCGAGGATAATCGACATCCGCTTCAAATCAAACCCCGTGCTGATGCGCTGGGGCATGGAGTAGTTGCTTTTGGTCACAAGGGCCTGCACCTCAACAAGAAGGGCCCTTGAGCCTTCAATAGCGGCAAGGACAGCATTTCCGGGCACATCGGCCCGACGGCCGGAAATAAAGAACTCGGAGGGGTTGCTGACCTCCTCAAGCCCGCTCTCATCCATGCGGAAGACGCCGATTTCGTTTGTTGAGCCGAACCGGTTTTTTACCGACCGGACAATCCGGTAACGCTGGTATCCTTCTCCCTCAAACTGAAGAACCGTGTCAACCATATGCTCAAGTGCTTTCGGTCCGGCAAGCGCACCCTCTTTGGTGATATGACCGATAATCATGAGGATGACATTCTGCTGTTTTGCTGCCCGGATCAGCATTGCTGCGCACTCCCTGATCTGGGTTATGGTGCCCGCAGAGCTCTGGTATTCGCCTGAGTATATGGTCTGGATGGAGTCGATAATGACCAGAGCCGGTTTTTCCCGCTCAATGATCTCAAGAATCCGCTCAAGGTTCACTTCCGGGATCAGCCAGAGGTTTTCCGCACGGATAGAGAGCCGTTCAGCTCGTTCGCGAATCTGGTTCGGTGACTCTTCGCCGGAAATATAGAGTACTTTTGCCGGAGCAAGGCGCGGGGCGAGCTGCAGCATGAGGGTTGATTTTCCGATTCCCGGCTCACCCCCGACAAGCACAGCAGAGGCCTGCATGAGTCCTCCTCCGAGCACCCGGTCAAGCTCACCGATACCGGTCAGGGTGCGGCGGAACTCTGAAGCGTTTGCGTCATGGAGATTCTGCAGCGCCGGTAACCCGCCGGAGGAAACCTCCCGACGGGTTTTCTCTGCCGGTTCAAGGCGGGTCTCCTGGAGGGTTCCCCAGCTCTGGCATTCAAAACATTTCCCCTGATATTTCAGCGAAACGGCGCCGCAGTTTGAGCAGACGTATCTGGTTGCTGTTCTGGCCATGGATTGTCAGAGGCCGTTAATACGCTGGAAGGAGTGGAGCGTATTTTTCAGCAGCATGGCTATGGTCATGGGGCCGACTCCTCCGGGAACAGGGGTCATGGCGGAAGCAATGGCAGAAACGCCCTCAAAATCAACATCACCGACCAGACGGTAACCGCTCTTGGTTGACGGGTCTTCGATGCGGTTGATACCGACGTCTATGACCACTGCGCCAGGTTTAACCATATCAGCCGTGATAAATCCTGCTTTGCCGATAGCCGCGATGAGAATATCAGCCTGAAGGGTGTAGTGGGGAATATTTTTTGTGGCGGAGTGGCAGATGGTGACGGTGCAGTTTGTTGCATCGCTTTTCTGCAGCATGAGATTTGCCATCGGTTTTCCGACAATATTGCTGCGTCCGACTACCACACAGTGTTTTCCTTTGGTTTCAATATTGTAGCGCCCGAGCAGTTCAAGGATTCCATAGGGGGTACAGCTTACAAAACATTTGTCAAGCTCTCCCATGACAAGGCGGCCGAGGTTTTCAGGGTGAAATCCGTCAACATCCTTGGCAGGGTCAATGGCGATCGTAACGGCAAATTCGTCTATCTGTTTCGGCAGAGGCTGCTGAACCAGAATGCCGTGTACCGCCGGATCATTGTTCAACTCCTGAATCTTTTCAAGCAGTTCAGCCTGGGTTGTGTCGGAGGGCATTTCAATTACGGTCGAAAACATGCCGATCTCTTTGCATGTTTTGGCTTTATTGCGTACATAAACCTGCGAGGCAGGATCATGGCCGACAATAATGACGGTCAAGCCGGGTACCTTGCCGGTAGCTTTTCTGTAGGTTTCAACTCCGGTTTTCAGTTCCTCTTTCAGGTCGAGAGAGACCTTTTTTCCATCAATAATGAGCATGGTCGTTTGGCTTTGTTGTGTCTGTTCTTTTGTCGGTGAACGCGTTGTTCCGCCTGTGAAAGCATATAGCTATGAAAAATTCAGCGAAGCAGCAAGCAGGAAAAGCAGAGAGTGGCGGGGGAGGCGTGCAAAAAGAGGCGGGATTTGCAGTCAAGATACGTCCATGTGTATATAATATAATCAATTATAGATAGTTATGTCTCTGGTTTCAATCGGTGATGTACTTGTTGACAGGGAGCTCTTGCAGGCTTTTTTTTCCTGCGACCTTCATGAGTGTAAAGGAAAATGTTGTGTTGAGGGGGAGCTCGGTGCTCCATTAACCGATGCGGAGGCAGAGGCACTTCTCCACGCACCGGAAGAGCTGTTGAGGATGATTCCGGAAAAAAACCTGAAGTATCTGAGGCGGCATGGTTCGATTGAGATCTATCAGGGCCGGCCCTACAGCAGAACCATTGAGAACCGGGAGTGCGTCTTCAGCACTGTTCGTGACGGTATAACATTTTGCGCTATTGAAATCGCATTTCGTGATGGGCTGTGTGATTTTGATAAACCGATCTCCTGCCGATTGTTTCCGATAAGGGTGAGAAAAAAGTTCGGTTTGGATTATCTTGTCTATGAACAGCATGCAATGTGCCGCTCTGCCCGCAAGGCAGGCGGAGAACTTCGGATTCAACTTATTGATTATGTGTATAAAGCTCTTGAGATACGCTACGGATCTGACTGGGTCAGGAGTTTGAAACTATTCGTCGATACATCTTCCTTAAGGTAATGCCGGAAATCAGGCTTCAACAGAAACAAACCACCCTTCTTTCTGCCCAGCAGATTTTAAGCAGTCAGCTTCTCCAGCTGCCGTTGTTGAACCTTGAAGAGCGGATTTTTGAAGAGTTGCAGGAGAACCCTCTTCTTGAACTTGTTGAAGAACGAAAAGATATTGCCGGTGACCTGCCTGACGTGCCGGACACCCATGATGATGAGGAGATGTTTGACTCCGAGGAGCGGTTCAGAAAAAGTTCACTTAAAGAGCGAAATGATCCTCCGCTGCCGGGTGAAGCCGCCGAAGGCAGGCTGAATTTTACCCATGAGAGTGCGCCAAAGGACCGTTTTTTTCAGGCGGTTCAGCATGACAGTTTTTATGAACAGCTTCTTCGCCAGCTTGCCCTCCACGAAGATGTCGGGCCCAGAGAGGGTAAAATTGCGCTTGAGATTCTCGGGAACCTTGATGGTGATGGCTATTTTACCGATGGTTTTGAGGTTATTATCGAGAGCCTCCAGCTTGAAGGGATAGAGGTTCGTAAAAGCGAACTGGAATTGATGCTTCGCAAAATCCAGTTTCTGGATCCACCCGGTATTGCCGCCAGGGATCTTCGCGAAAGGCTTCTTGTTCAGATTGAATTCTTCAGAACCCGGTATGAACCGGCTACCTATGAGATGGCCCGCAGGATTCTATCCGGCCATTATGATGATTTTCTTCATCGCCGCTATGCAAAACTGCTGAAAAAACTCGATGAGCCCGCTGAACGCGTAGAGTCGGCAATTTCCGCTATTGCCGCTCTTGATCCTCATCCGGGAGTTTTTCAGGATGAGGGCGGCCATTATATTACACCCGATTTTCTTGTGACGTATGAAAATGGGGAGCTGACCGCGGTGCTCAATGACCGGAGTGCGCTCTCTGTCAGGATCACCGACCGCTATCAGGATTTGCTCAAGAACAGGCAGAGCCTGAAAGAGGATAAAAAGTTTATCCGCCAGAATCTCAATCGAGCCAAAGAGTTTACCAGTGCCATTGAGACCCGGCGTCAGACCCTGCTGAAGGTTATTGAAGCGCTCATGCACCGGCAGTATGCTTTTTTTATCTCCGGGCCGGAGCAGCTTGTGCCTCTGGGTATGAAAATAATTGCGGCCGATACCGGACTTGATATTTCGACTGTCAGCAGGGCCGTAAACGGCAAGTATGTACAGACATCGTTTGGCGTTTTTGAGCTGAAGTACTTTTTCAGCGCAGGTCTCTCAACCGATGAGGGAGACGATCTGTCGAACAAGATCATCCGGCAATATATTGCTGAAATGGTAGAGAGTGAAGATCACAACAATCCGATGAGTGATGACGCTATGACGGAGTTGTTGATGAAAAGAGGGGTGCATATTGCGAGAAGAACGGTTGCAAAATACCGTGAACAAATGCAAATTCCAGTGGCAAGATTAAGGAAAAAAATATTTTAATTGATGAAAAACAATGAGAAGCCCATCATCCGTTCAACAACGGTGATCGGCGTATTGAGAGATGGCAAGGCGGCGCTTGGCAGTGATGGTCAGATGACTCTTGGCAACACCGTCATCAAGCATTCGACACGCAAAATCAGGAGGTTGTATCAGGGGAAGCTGATTGCAGGGTTTGCCGGTGCAACGGCTGATGCGGTAACCCTTCTTGACCGGTTTGAGGAGAAGCTTGAGGCCTATAACGGAAAGCTTGATCGTGCTGCCGTGGAACTTGCCAAAGAGTGGAGAACCGACAAGTATCTCCGCCGTCTTGAGGCTATGCTTGCTATTGTCAGCAGTGACAAGGCGCTTATCATTTCCGGAACGGGTGATGTCATAGAGCCAGAGGACGGTATTGTCGCTATCGGAAGCGGGAGCATGTATGCGCTCTCTGCCGCGCGTGCGCTCATGAAGCACTCATCGCTTTCGGCCAGGGATATCGTTCAGGAAAGTTTGAAGATCGCATCCGATATCTGTATCTATACCAACGATCACATTATTGTGGAAGAGGTATAACTGTCGGGTTATTTCTCCTGTGTTCCGGATGCCTTGTTGTGTGAAATTCCGGGTGGTAATTACAATTTTTCTGCATTGAAATGACTATGAACAGTAAGGTGAATGTTTTTGCTCTGCCTGAAGGAAACGGGGGGAGAAGAAGTTCTATTGCGGAGCATAATCTGACCCCGAACCAGATTGTTGCGCTTCTTGACAAATATATTATCGGCCAGAAGGAGGCAAAAAAATCGGTAGCCATAGCCCTCCGTAACAGGCTTCGCCGTCAGAATGTGAGTGATGAGCTGCGTGATGAGATCATGCCGAACAACATAATCATGATCGGGCCTACCGGTGTCGGAAAAACCGAGATTGCACGCCGCCTGGCCAAGCTTGCCAAAGCGCCGTTTGTCAAGGTTGAGGCGTCGAAGTTTACTGAAGTGGGTTATGTCGGGCGTGACGTCGAGTCGATGATTCGTGACCTTGTTGATCAGAGTGTGGCAATGGTCAGAAGCGAGAAGTCTGAAGAGGTTCGTGAAAAGGCAGCGCTGCTCGTTGAAGAGCGGCTGCTCGATATTCTTCTTCCTCCTGTAGCGCAATCACAGGAGTCACTTGATGATGACGCTGAAACGGAAGGGGAGGCTCTGCTCTCTCTCTCCACGGAAGAGGGTGATCCGTCAGTGGAGGCAAACCGCCGCAGCCGCCGGAAAATGCTGGAGAGACTGCGCAGCGGCAAACTTGAGGATCGCCAGATTGAGATGGATATCTCCAGTGACTCTTCGGGTGGCGGTATGATGCAGATTTTCGGCCCTCTCGGCCAGATGGAGGAGATCGGCGGTATGATGCAGGACCTTATGAGCGGGCTGCCCCGCAAGCGAAAAAAGAGACGCGTCTCGATAGCCGAAGCCCGGAAACTGCTCGAACAGGAGGAGGTGCAGAAGCTTATTGATATGGAGAGCGTTGTCAAGGAGGCCATCAACAAGGTAGAGCAGTCAGGTATTGTCTTTATCGATGAAATTGACAAAATCGCGGCACCATCAACCGGAGCAGGCGGCAAGGGGCCGGATGTCAGCAGGGAGGGTGTTCAGCGCGATCTGTTGCCGATTGTCGAGGGTTCAAATGTTGCCACAAAGCATGGCATGGTCAAGACCGACCATGTGCTCTTTATTGCTTCCGGAGCCTTTCATGTAGCCAAGCCTTCCGATCTTATCCCCGAGCTTCAGGGGCGTTTTCCGATCAGGGTGGAGTTGAAAAGTCTTACTGAAGAGGACTTTTTCCTGATTCTTACCCAGCCGAAAAATGCCCTTATCAAGCAGTATACCGCTCTTCTTGCCACTGAAGGGGTGGAGTTGAGCTTCAGTGAGGGTGCAATCCGTGAAATTGCCAGAATTGCGGCAAAAGTCAATGAGAGTGTCGAGAATATCGGAGCAAGGCGTCTTCATACCATTCTGACCAATCTTCTTGAGGAGCTGATGTTCAACATTCCGGAAAATGTTTCCGATGAAAAGATTGAGATTGATGAAGCAATGGTCAAGGAAAAACTGAACCATGTTGTCGCCGACAGGGATCTCAGTCAATATATACTCTAACCGTTTTTTCTTAACAGCCGGCACCTGCACCCCTGCAGGGGCCGCCAGAAGCCATAACCATGAGCGGGAATTCCATACTTGTGCTTAACGGTCCGAATCTTTCACGACTCGGCAAACGCGAACCGGAAATTTACGGTCATCAGACACTCGACGATATCAATCGCGGAGTTGCTGAAAGCTTTCCTGACATTCGCTTTGTTTTTTTCCAGTCCGAGGAGGAGGGGCAGCTGCTTGAAAAACTTTTTGAGTGCGAGGACCGGGGCGGTTTTATCGGGGTCATACTGAACGCAGGAGCCTATACACACTACTCAATAGCATTGCGTGATGCTATCAGTGCGGTAGGCCTGCCGGTTGTTGAGGTTCATCTTTCCAATATCTTCGCTCGTGAGGAGTTCCGCCGTTCATCGGTGATTTCGGAAGTGTGCATGGGTGTAATCAGCGGGTTCGGGGCAAACAGCTACCACCTTGGCGTCCGCTCTCTGCTCGGTATTGCCCCCAGGAAGAAGCGTATAACCGTAGCGGTAAACGGGGACTGAGCTGCTCTTGTGAGGGAGGAGAGACTCCCTCTCTCACTCTTCGGAATATTTTTTCAGCAGCGCGCGCATCTCCTCGATTCGCCTCCGGTCACTCGGCATGATCAACGGTTTGTTGAGCGCAGTTTTCATGAGTCTCAGAGCTTCAGCCCTGTTGTTTTTATCAAGCTCGATCAGGGCAAGTTCATGATAGTTTCGGATAATTCTTGAGTCAATGCTGATCGCTTTCCGGAACGCTTTTTCTGCGAGCTCATAATTGCCTTTCGGCATCTCGCCGATGAAGGCATTGCCCACCATCCGTTTAAACCAGCTGATTTTAGCCGCTTCACGATAATAGGATCCGAGAATCGAGAGCGCCGTCTCATCGTTAGGGTTTAATCGCAGGGCACTGTCAATAGCCTTTTTTATCTCTTTTGCACGGTTCAGTTTTTCGTTTGAGCCTGTTTTGTCCGCCATGATTCCCAGTGCAGCGGCATACCAGGAGTGCCCTTTTGCGATGGTGCTGTCGATGGTGATACAGGTTTTTGCATACTCCAGGGCTTTACGGTAGTAGCGCAGCCGTTCATCCTTTTTATTGCGATCGACCGATTCACCAAGACTTACATGCAGCCTGGCGAGTTTCCAGTAGAGTTCTGCATTTCTCGGGTTACGGTGCAGTTCAGCGGTGTAGATTGAATCGGCAGTCGTATAGTTCATGTTCCAGAATGCCTTGTCAGCCAGTTCAACCGGCGATTCGATGCGTTCTGCTGTTATGGCTGATACCGGTATGAAGGAGAAGAGCGCTGAAAGTGCAAAGAGAAGAAGGGGTGAGTTCCGGCAGCCGCAGATTCGTCGAAATATCGGGGTATTGGTCATGGTGCTTTATTTAAACCAGATTGCAGCAGGGTATTTATTGTGCAGAATCCTGTCAAGTCCCAGCCAATGGCCTGAAGGAAAGATTATCATAAGGAGCGCGAAGAGCATGAATGGGGGGAGGGAAAGGTTGTAATAACCACCGGCCGCAAAATTCACTACCAGAAAGAGTGCAAACGCCGCATTGGCTCTGACGGCAATACCGAAAATGAGCCCGATACCGATGATAAGCTCTCCAACGGTAACAATCCATGCAATCGGAAATGCCAGCGGGATGGCAAACTGCTGAAGGTAGAGTGCCTGGAACGAATCAGCCGGCAGTTCGGCAAGCCTTTTGAGAAAATAGAACTGCATGAGGTCGTTCCAGAGCCATCCTTTGACGAGTTTATGCCAGAATCCGTAAAGGAAGAAGAGCGCGAAGAGATACCGGCAGGATAGAAAAAGAATAACTCCCGCAGTTTTAAGCGGATAGTGTTTGAAATATTCCCTTTTCCACTCAAACGTCTTCATGAGCAGATGCGATGAGTTTCGTTGATCCTTGCCGTTGACTGTGCTGAATATAAATATATTTTACTTTAACGGGTACGAAAGGAGATGCGGACTTTTTTTTTATAAGACCGCTACATGAGGTTCTGCGGATCGACATCGACAATAAAAGAGAGTGCCGCACTGCGAAAGCGGGAGATAATATGGTCACTCATCTCTCTGACGAACGCTGCCGAGAGTTTTGCCTCGAACAGCTTTACCAGTACGTGGTATCGAAATCGTCCTTTTATTTTCGCGATTCCAGCGGGGGCGGGTCCGAGAACGGTACCGCTCTCCATCGGGAGATGGGCTGTCAGGGTTTCCTTGCAATAGAGCGCAGCCGATTCCGCCTCCTTTTCATCGGTTGCACTGCATTCGAATTTTATAAGTCGTGACAGTGGGGGGTAGCGGAGTGCCGCTCTTGTTGCACTCTCCTGATCAAAAAACTTTTCATAACTGCCCTGCAGGAGGGCGGTGAATACGTCACTCTCCTTGTTGTAGACCTGAAGATAGACCTCTCCGGGCAAGGTAGAGCGGCCGGCCCGACCGGCAACCTGTGTGAGCAGTGAGAATGTCCGTTCAGATGCTCTGAAATCCGGAATATTAAGCCCGATATCAGCCATAAGCACTCCGACGAGCGTTACGGCAGGGAAGTCGAGTCCCTTGGCAACCATTTGTGTTCCGAGCAGGATGCGGGCTTTTTGATCATGAAACTCCTTGAGTATCCGTCCATGAGAGCCTTTTCTTGTTGTTGTATCAACATCCATTCTGAGAATTTTTTCTTCCGGGAAGAGCTTTTGCAGCTCCTCCTCAATGCGCTCGGTTCCGCTGCTTTTGAAAAACAGGTCGGTTGACTGGCACTTTTCGCATGACGCCCTGAATTTTACGCGATGACCGCAGTAGTGGCAGCGGAGATGATTCTCGGCTGCATGGTAGACCATCGGGATGTTGCAAAACCGGCAAAGGGGGGTGTGACCGCAGGAGAGACAGAAGATGCTTCCTGCAAACCCCCTTCTGTTCTGCAGAAGGATGACCTGCTCGTTTTTTTCGAGGCGCAGCTCTATCTGGCGGAAGAGCAGCTCTGAAATTGATGATGAGGCTTTCGGACTCTCTTTCATCCAGACAAGCTTGATGAGAGGCATTGCGGCTCCATCAACACGCTCCCTGAGATTGATCAGGCTGTATTTGCCGTTTCGGGCATTATGGTATGATTCAAAAGAGGGGGTTGCCGAACCGAGAACACAGATTGCCTTGCTGAAAAGGGCTCTCATGATTGCCGTATCCCTGGCTTGATAACGGGGGGTTCGATCCTGTTTGTAGGCGCCGTCATGCTCTTCATCTACAATGATTGCACCGAGGTTTTTCAGTGGAGCAAAAATGGTTGAACGCGCCCCGAGCGCTATTTTGGTTTTTCCCTGCCTGAGGCTGTGCCATGCGTCATATTTTTCCTGATTACTCATCCCGCTGTGCAGTATCGTGATATCATCATGGAAGTGCTGACGGAATCGTCCGGCGGTCTGTGGCGTGAGCGATATTTCCGGCACAAGAACAATGGCGGTTTTGCCTGCGGCAAGGACACTTTTCAGGAACTCGATATAGACAAGGGTTTTTCCGCTTCCTGTCACACCATGCAGAAGGAAGGTGGCATACCGTTTATTGTTCAGGGCAGATTGCAGTGCTTCAAGTGCATGCTTTTGTGCGGCTGTCGGATTTTTTACGGATTGCGGCTCCTCAGCAAATCCGCTTGAAAAATTACTTTTCACCTCAATCTGAACCTTTTCAACCAAACCTTTTTTTACCAGAGCATTGAGAATCTCCCTTGAGCTGCCTATGGTCTCTGCCGGAACACAGGGGTCGGTAGTCGATGAGAGTGCAAGGAACGCCTCAAGCTGTTTCAGCGCTCCATGAAGGCTCTCCTCAGCGCCCTCCGGCACGGTTTCGCTCAGGCGGTAAGCTGTTTGCAGTTTCGGTCGTGTGGAGGTGAACTTTTTGGTGAGTCTCAGATGTCCGCCGCGTTCAAGCTCCGAGAGGGTCCGGTAGAGCTGTTTTTTGCCGAGCCGTCGCTGAAGCTGAAGCATGGTCAACCGTTTTTCCCTGATCATCAGTTGCATGATTGAGCGCCGCAACGTCGTGTTGATGACCCGCCTGTTTTCAGCCTGCAGGGAAAAGTCGGTGAGTTCCACCATGTCATGAATCGTGGTGCGGACAGCAGCTGGCAGAGCGGCACTGATGGTGTCAATTCTGCGGGAGAGGTAGTAATCAGCCATCCACCCGGTCAGTTTCAGGAGATCTTCACCAAGGAGCGGTTCGCCATCATAGAGCAGATCGATGATCTCTGTTTCGGAGGGTTCAGCCGGATTATCTTCGGCAAGCTCGATGATGTAGCCGATTGAGATGGACTCTGCTCCTTTTTTTCGGGCAAGGAGTACCATACATCCGGCCTGGATCTCCTGCTCCATTGAGGCGGGTACCATTACGGTAAATGGTTCTCCCCTGAACAGTTTTTCTGCGACGATCAGTGCTTGCATGGCGGTGAATGAAAAAAGTCAGTGCCGGGCACTGACTTTTTTTTTATCGGAATACGCTTTCGGGAATGCTCAGCCATTGATCGCTTCGAGAATCCTGTCGCGAATCTCTTCCACTTTTCCGGTTCCCTTGATCCTGTTGTATTTCGGCCCCTTTGCGGTGCAGTTCTGTGAAGAGAGGTTCAGATAGTAATTGATCAGCGGCGAGGTCAGTTCATGATAAACTTCAAGGCGTTTTTTAACCGTCTCCTCCTCATCATCCGCCCTCTGCACCAGTGGATCTCCGGTTTCATCATCAATTCCATCTGTTTTCGGCGGATTGAACTGTATGTGGTAGGTTCTTCCTGAAGCCGGATGTACGCGGCGTCCGCTCATCCTTTCGATAATATCACGGTCTTCAACATTGATCTCAACGACATGGTCGATTTTGATCCCGTCACTTCTCAGTGCTTCTGCCTGTGCGATGGTACGGGGAAAACCGTCAAAAAGGCAGCCATTGGCACAGTCAGCCTCTTTCAGCCGGTCTTTGACCAGTCCGATAATGATCTCATCGGAAACAAGCTGTCCTGCATCCATGATTTGTTTTGCCTGGATACCGAGAGGTGTTCCCGCTTTTACCGCAGCGCGCAGCATATCACCGGTTGAAATCTGTGGTATACCCAGAGATTTGGAGATGAAGTTTGACTGCGTGCCTTTTCCCGCACCTGGTGCTCCGAGTAGAATTATTATCATCAAACCGTGTTTATATGTTTTTTTTGGTAGTAATGATCGTCACTTTTGGCCGAGAGGCTACTGCCTTGCCTGCTGATGCCGGGGTTTCAGATTGAGCTGAAGAAGAGCCGTTCTCTGCTGCACTGCCTGCCGAATGAGAGGTATCACCATTTTTTTCGGCTGGCTTGTTAAGTTGTATGGTTTGAACCGGTGCTCTTTTCTTGAATTCGATAGCGGTTGCTTTAGGGCTCCCTTCCGGCTTTTTTTGATGCTGAAGGCGGGCGTTATCAAATATCTGCTGGAATGATGCTGATGGCCCGTTTACATCGACCGAGCGATAGTGATAGTCCTCATCCTTGATCTGCTGATGGCGGAACTCAAAATCAAGTGCGCCAAGCATCATTCGGATAATCCTGCGGCTCTCACCCAGATCACCTCTCGATTCAATGCGGGTTTCTGCTTTTGCATTGATCGTGGTTATCGGGCGGCCATTGATGTCGGTCTCCTCAAAAAGGCCGAATGTTACATCGATTTTCATGCCGAAAAGAAGCACGGAGGTCACTTCCCCCCTGATGGTGGTCGTGCCGCCGACAGCTGTTTTTTCACTTTTCAGTTCCCAGCCAACCCAGTGATCAATTTTGCCGGAAATAAAATCTCTGATTTCGTCAACAGGTTTGTCGTATCGTCTGACTTTCAGTTCATGAAATACCGGCTTTTCCGACGTGTGTGTTGCATTGCTGGTTAAGCCGTGATACGTTTTGTTGAACTCATTCTGGAAAGGAATTAAATCGATCAAATCCATGGTATTTAAGGCGATTATAGATTATTGCGATTCTGCCATGCCGGTTGTTGCCAGTTGACCGCATGCCGCATTAATTGTCGTACCGTAGCTTTTTCTGACCGTGACATGCAGGCCTGAATCAATGAGGTATTGCTGGAACACCTCTCTGGAGGAGCTGTTTACAGGCTTGAACCTGATATTAATGATAGAATTGTAATCAATCAAATTTATTTTGCATAAAAAGCCGTGAGCAAACCGTGCCAGCAGTTTTGCGTCTTCAAGCGAGTCGTTGATACCTTTCTGCAGCATATAGACAATCGTGACCGGCATGGCGGTTGCCGAGCTATAGCCGGCAAGTGCTTTACCGAGCTCATTAAGCGGATAGAGCTTTGCTGCGACCGGCATGAGTGACTCCCGTTTCTGCTGTTCGGCAGCATGAAGGGAGACGGCGAGCTTGGTTTTCAATCCTGAAGCGCCCAGTTTCCGTATTTGCGGAATAACACCCACGGTTGAAATGGTTATTTTTTTCTGGGATAGCGTGACGTTGTAGTTTTTTGTTGTCAGGGTTTCTATCGATTCCAGAATATTGTCGTAGTTCATGAGCGGCTCTCCCATACCCATAAAAACAATATTGGTGATTTTTTTGTCGGGCTTTCTCATGGAAACTATGGCATTGAGCGCATAAACCTGTCCGGCAATCTCCCCGGCGGTAAGATTTCGATGCAGTCCCATTTTTCCTGTTGCACAGAATGTGCACTGAAACGCGCACCCGGCCTGCGAGGAGAGGCAAGCGGTCAATCTGTTCTCGGCAGGAATGAGGACGGTTTCAATCAGTTCGTTATCCGGCAGTTTCAGCAGGATTTTTTCTGTGAGGTTGTCCCCGCTCTCTTCGGTACTCTCAAGGTGATCTACAAGCTGAAGATGGCTGATAGAGAAGGTTTCTGCAAGCTTTTGGCGAAGTGTCCGGCTGAGTGTTGTCATCTCCTCAAAGCTCTTTGCCTGATGACTGAAAAGCCACTGATGAATCTGTGCCGCCCTGAATGAGGGTTCATCAAGCGATGCAATGGCATGCTGAAGCTCCGGGAAGCTCAGATCAATAATGTTGGGAAGAGCGGTGGTCATGGTCTCCATTTCATGTTACGCCAGAGGGTATACAATTTTACGGTTACGCTGTATGGATTTCACAGAACGCGCGCCGGTGATGCTTCATGCGGAATATATGCTCTTTTGCGTAAACCAGTGCTGATATTGTTCTATCTTTACTCTGGATCGCAGACCGCCTTCGGCGGCCCCTTAATCGGGGAGTAACTGCCCTGAAGTAACCCGGAAAAATATCCGGTGGTGTGGCTTTATATGCAAGGTTCATGTAGCTAAAGAAGGAGGGTGAAATGTACGGAAGAGTCTTGAGGGTTGTGATTATGGTGCTCTGCTCTGTTGTTCTGACAACAGGCGGCAGCCGGGCATCCCGGGCAACGGAAAAGAAGAAAACCTCCGGTGCAGAGGCCGTAAACCCCGGTGAGAAGAAGAGCGACTTCGATGCCCATGACCCGACGGTGCGCTACCATTTCAAGGATAATGATATGGACTGGACCTTCGGCTTCCTGCTCGGCAATACGAGCAACCATGGCATGGAGATCGGCGAGGCCTACTACACCGCAAGTCAGATCAAGGACGGGGAGGCGGCCAGTTGGCAGGCGGAGTGGATCAGGATGGCTGACCGGCTTGCGGCAAGAGCGGAAAAGAGCCTGAACAAAGGCCATAAGGTGAGTGCAACCCGGCAGATGCAGCGGGCTTCCTATTACTACCGTGCGGGCATCATCTCCATGCTTCCCGATGATCCCCGCCTCAACGAGGTCGCCGGCCGCAGCCGCACGCTGCTCCGCAAGGCCGGTGAGTTGATGGATCCGCCATTGGAGTATTTCGAAGTGCCCTTTGAGGGGGTGGTTTTGCCCGGCTATTTCCGCAAGGCTGACAAGAGCGGGAAACCTCGCCCGACGCTCTTCATGGTCGGCGGAGGGGAGACGTTTGCCGAAGATCTATGGTTCCACATTGCCCCCCAGACCTTTGAGCGGGGATACAACTTCGTCGCTGTAGATCTTCCGGGCCAGGGGTTGCTCCCCTGGAAAGGCAAGTATTTCCGGCCAGCCATGAACCTTCCCATCTCAGCAGTCATTGACTATGCTCTCAAGCGCCCGGAGGTTGATCCCTTGCGGTTTGCTGCCTATGGTATCAGTGGCGGCGGGGGTTTTGTGCCCCAGGCTGCCATGCATGATTCCCGCATCAAGGCTGTAGCAGTCACGGCGGCAGTGGTTGATGCCGAACAGCTCTTCAGCACCATGCCGGTGGCTACCACGACCCCCGGGGTGCTGGAGGGTTTTGCCAGCTTCCATCGCAATGTGGTCAAACTTGTGGCATTTCGCTGGGGCGTGAAGATGGACAATATTCCCGGTCTGGTCGCGGCCAACAAGGGCTTTACTTTTGATCCGGCAAAGGTTACGGTTCCCACCCTCTTGCTGGTAGGTGCGGGCGAGTATGCCAGCAAGGAGGTCCAGCGCCAGCAGCTGGAATGCATGGCTAAATTGCCCGACTCCCGTTCAAGGCTGATTGTTACAGGTTTTGAGGACGGGGCTTCCAGCCACTGCATCGGCGAGAACCGCAGTCTGATGGGGGAGATCCTGTTCGACTGGCTGGATGAGGTTTTCAAGGATACGGGGAGGTAAAATACTGTATCTGTTTGCTCGAAGAGACTACCCTGTGTGGCACACTGCTTTTCAAATCCGGAGATGAGGAGATTCAGGAAGGATGGGAAGTATGGCTTTTCGTAAACTGCTGGCAGTTCTGCTGCTGCTCACCGCATTACCGCTTCCGGTGAGCGCCGGCGGAATAAACTGTAATGTTATTCAGCTGCATAGCGGACCGATATGCGGCAGAGCAGAGGGCGACGTGCGTATCTTCCTGGGGATTCCCTATGCGGCACCCCCGGTTGGTCCCTTGAGATGGAAGCCCCCGGAGGAAGTTGCTTCGTGGGCACAGGTGAGAAACTGCAAGGAGTTCGGCCCCTCCTGCCCGCAGCCGAAAGAGAAGGATAACGCTCTGTACAGCGAGGACTGCCTCTACCTGAATATCTGGACCACGGCCAAAAAACCTGATGAGAAACTGCCGGTTATGGTCTGGATTCATGGTGGAGCCTTTAATTTTGGATCCGCATCACTGCCCGAATACAACGGCAGGAATCTTGCCCGAAAGGGGGTGGTTGTTGTGACCATCAATTACCGCCTCGGGCCGCTGGGATTTCTTGTTCATCCGCTGCTCTCAAGGGAATCCCCCCATGGCACCTCGGGCAACTACGGCTTGCTCGACCAGATCGCCGCCCTGAAATGGATACAACGCAATATCGCTGCTTTCGGAGGGGATCCAGGGAGGGTAACCCTTTTCGGCCAATCCGCCGGATCCCGATCTGTTTCGCTGCAGTTGATCACTCCGTTATCTGCCGGGCTTTTTCATCGGGCTATAGCTGAAAGCGGCGGGCCGATTATCGGTTCGGAGTACCTCTCTTTGGCCTTTAACGGCGACATGGCTAATGTGTCGAAAATGGGCCGGCAACTGGCCTCGAAACTTGGCTGCGACAGCGCTCGGGATGTAGTGGCTGCCATGCGCGCCAGATCAGCAGAGGAGATAGTGAAGGCAGCCGATTGCACTACAGGCATATTTGACGAGGGCCTTTTTTTTGCGCCGGTTTTTGATGGCCGGGTGCTTCCCGAAGATCCGCTCGCAGCATACCGGGGAGGAAAGCAGCATGATGTGCCGATTATCACCGGAAGCACGCTCAATGAAGGCAATATTTATCTGGCCGATGAAAAAGATTTATCAGTTGAGAAATATCGATCATTCCTGCACTCAAGATTTGGCGATAATTCCGCGAAAGCCTTTGAGCTCTTCCCTGCCCGAAAAACAGGAGAAGTTGCACCGGCTATTGATAAAATCCTTACGGTTGCAGCAAATGCTCAACCGGCAAGGCTCGTGGTCCGATCCATGGAACGAAAAAAATCCAGGGCATATCTCTACCAGTTCACCCGCCTGCCCGACACCGTGCTGGCGCGAAAACTGGGAGTGCATCATGGTGTTGAGCTGGCCTATGTCTTTGGAAATATGGCGGAGTCCGGGGGTTACAATCAGACGGACAGGAGGCTTTCCGAAAAGATGATGGCTTACTGGGTCAACTTTGCTGCAACCGGTAATCCCAATGGTCCGGGCCTTCTTGATTGGCCGGCATACACCGCCACAACCGACATCAATCTGGAGTTTTCGGATACCCTGCACATCAACAGAGAGCTGTTCAGGAAAGAGGCTGATTTCATCGATCGGATAAGCAGCATGCGAAGAGCCGCGGCAAAAGAGTGAAAAGAGGGGAGAGGGTTGAACGCTTGGGTGTGATAGCGTGGAAACGGCTGCTCGCAGTGAAGAAAAAATATTTATCTGTCAAACATTATTCTCCCTGTTTCTTTGTTTATCTTTTATCTTTAAAAACATTTCCCGACTATAGCGTAAGGCTTGATTGAGGGACTTCCTGAGAAATTCGCGCTGTTTTTTTTGGTGCCGGGAGTGTTTTTGATGACTGTTATTGGGCTTGACGTGTTGTTATTAAGTGTTTTATGTGGCATTAGAAGGAAAGGGCATAGAATGAGTTTTGTTTTTGATAAAGTTACTGCAAACGAATGATATTACCCGAGTATGGAAGGACGCTTAACGCCGAGGAATGGTCTCCGGTAATTGATGAGCTGATTGAAGGTCAGCATATTGTTCTGACGACGCATGAGAATTCAGATGGTGATGGCCTCGGAAGCGAGGTAGCTCTTGCGCTGTTGCTCAAGCTGCTTGGCAAGGAGGTCTCAATTGTGAATCCGACTGAGGTCCCCCCGAACTACAGGTTTCTTACCCATCTCTATCCGATAAGCCTCTTTGACGACAGGGATGAGGATGCTATACAGGCCTTGTCGCTTTGTGATGTTGTTGTGCTTCTTGATGCAAATCTTCGTGACAGGATGGGTTCGCTCTGGCCGCATGTTAGTTTTTCCAAAGAGCTCGGAAGCCTGAAAATTGTCTGTGTCGATCATCATCTTGAACCTGATGATTTTACCGATGTCATGGTGTGTGAAAACTATGCATCCTCGACCGGTGAACTTATCTATGACCTGATCTACGCGTTTCAGAAGAGGCTGGGCCGTGAACTGTTCACGCCCCAAATTGCCGAAGCGCTCTATGTTTCGGTTATGACGGATACCGGATCATTCAGGTTTCCGAAAACATCCCCCTATGTCTACCGGCTTGCCGGTGACCTTGTCAGCAAAGGGGCAAATGCTTCGGATATCTACGACAAGATCTATAACTCGCTTACCTGCCAGGCACTCAAGCTGCTCGGAGCTGCATTGAGCGCTATCACGGTGCTTGATGATGGAGTGATTTCATGGCTTTTTATCTCTCAGGATATGTTAAAAGCGACCGGGAGTAAGCTTTTTGATACCGATCTCATCATCCAGTATCTGCTGAGTGTACCAACCGTGCAAATTGCCGTGCTTATGGTTGAGATGCAGGATGGCAGAACAAAGGCGAGTTTTCGCTCACGCGGCAATATTTACGTCAACCAGCTGGCAAAAAAATATGGAGGAGGGGGGCATATGAATGCTGCCGGATGTCTCTTCCAGTTTTCGTCCGACAGGGCCCAGAAGGTACTTCTTGAAGATTTGAGAGCATTTCTTAAAACAGCATCCAGTCAGGTTGAAGGTGTTAACAACGAACAAGCGTGATTATGAAAATATCAGTAACAAAAATTGAGATTGATCGTATTGCCGTCGATCTTCTTGCCTTGCCGATCAGTAAGGGAGATCTGAAAAAAGAGGCTCAGAAGCTGCTTGCCGGACTTGAACTGGATCATAAGGTATTAAAGGATTTTAAAGCCGAAGCAGGAGAGGTTGTTCTGCTCTATGGCGGGTCCGGAAAATGCAAGGCATCTCGAATTGCCCTGTTTGGTATCGGTGATGCAAAAACTCTTGATGACTGGCGCAAGGGGGCCATTTCCATTGCATCCAGAGCTGTTGAGCTGAAGATTGCAAAGCTTGCTGTTGATTTTTCAGCCATCGAGCGCATTGCCGGTGAAACAGGAGAGAGTGTTTCGACTCTTGCTGAAACGTTTGTTACCGGATCGTTTGCCGGTTTGTACCGCTTTGAGCGTCTGAAAAGCGGTAAGCTGGATAAAAAGAGAGCGGCAGAAAAGACAAAAGAGCTTGCCGAACTTGTTTTAAGGGCCGGAGCTTCGGTATTGGATGCGGCAGAGCGCGGTGTTGAGGCGGGCAGGATTGTCGGTTCTTGCCAGAAGATGGCCAGGGATCTGGTTAATCTGCCGGGAAATCATCTGCAGGCTGAGGATATTTCGAAAGCTGCAGAGGAGTCCGCCAAAAAATATGGCTACGAGGTAACGGTTTTTCATAAAAAAGAGATTGAGTCTCTTGGTATGGGAGGCCTCCTTGCGGTCAACAAGGGGAGTTTTTTCCCTCCGACCTTTACCATTCTTGACTACAAGCCGAAAGGGAAACCGAAAGCGGTTGTAGCCCTTGTCGGAAAAGGGGTCACGTTTGATTCAGGCGGCATCTCAATCAAGCCATCCGAAAACATGGGAGAGATGAAGTCGGATATGGCCGGCGCCGCAAGCGTACTGGGTGCGGTTGAGGCCGCAGCCCGTCTTGCCCTTCCGCTGCACATTATCGGTTTGATTCCTGCTACCGACAATATGCCGGACGGTAAAGCCCAGAATCCGGGTGATGTTATTACCACCTATTCAGGCATTACTGTTGAGGTTGGCAATACCGATGCCGAGGGACGTCTTATTCTGGCCGATGCCCTTGCCTATGCAACTGAAAAGTATAAGCCTGACGTCATTATTGATCTCGCAACCCTGACCGGTGCCTGTATTGTTGCCCTTGGTTATTCCGTTGCAGGACTCTTCAGTAACAATGACAAGCTGGCTGATGAGATTTATAACGCCGGTCAGAAGGCAGGTGAAAAGGTGTGGCGCATGCCGCTCTGGGATCTCTACGATGAGCAGATCAAGTCCGACGTAGCCGATGTCAGTAACACCGGAGGACGTGGTGCCGGTTCAGTCACGGCCGCAAAATTCCTTGAGAAATTCATTGATGAGCATAAAAACTGGGCCCATATTGATATTGCCGGCCCGTCATTCACTCCGAAAGGGGGAGGCAAGGTCAATGGAGGAACCGGGTTTGGTGTGAGTCTGCTTGTTGAGCTGCTGAAGAAATGGTCCTGAAAATTCCGGAAATAAACAAGAGAGAAGAGAGAGGCAGTGTAACAAGATGAACCTATCATGAAGGCGGTCCCGCAACATCCAGTAGTGATTATTCCCGGAGTACTATTCTGGGATTCGCTTTATGATATCATGAAAGAGGCTCTTGGCGGCTATCTTCCGGAAGAGAAAATAGCCATAGTACCCGTATCGCTCATTGACTGGATAGGATTTCCTCCTTCGCCGGAAAAATCAACCAACAGGGTTATGAGCGCTCTTGACCGGACGATACGCGAGATTGAACAGAAATTTCCCGGCGAACCCATCACGCTTGTTGCTCATAGCGGTGGAGGGAGTGTTGCGATGGTCTATCTGCTTGAAAAGCCCTTTCAGGGTGAACGTTATCATCCGGGAAAGCATATTAAGAAGCTGATAACGCTTGGAACACCTTTTCATACCAGTGAGCATTATGCGAAGATAAAAACGGATTTTATCTTCAGCCATCTGCAAGCTGATTTTTTTGATCGGGTTTCTGTTGTTTCTGTCGTCAGCGATAAGTATCATGGCAATTCGGAGGGGAGTTTTGTGGAGAAAATGTGTTATCAGTTTTATAAAAACGTTCTGGATGACGGCAATGTTGCCGGTGACGGCATTGTTCCTGCAAAAAGCTGTTTTCTTGAGGGTGCTGTCAATGTAACTATTGCAGATGCCGAGCATCTTCCAACACCGCATACCAGGTGGTATGGCACAAAAGAAGGGGTTGAACAATGGATTCAATGGCTGTAAAAGCGAGTCGCTTAAGGGTGGCCGGGGTTTTATGTTTCGCTTTTCTGGTGATTCTCTCGTCGTGCAGCCCGGAAAAACCAAAGCAGGATCCCCAGCAGGAGCATCTTGAATCAATGATGGCTATTCTTGCCCAGGTGCAGAAAAATCTCGGCAGGATTCAGCAGAAGGAGGCTGTCGTTGAAAGACTCTCATCTGATATCGAAAGCAGTGACAAACAGAGTGTCGAGCAGATTGGCAAGGATATCTCCGCCGGAATCCGTTTTATCGATTCCACCCTGGCGGCAAGTAAAAACCTGATTCGCAAACTTGAAGAGGAGAACCGAACCTCATCCTATCGTGTTGATTCGCTTGACAAGCTGGTTTCGGAGCTTAAAATAGCCATAAATACCAAGGATGGAGAGCTTATCACCCTGAAAGGCCAGGTTCAGAAGCTCAACAGACAGGTATCTTCACTTATGGCAACGGTTGATGTGCTTGATGAGTATATCCAGGATCAGGACTCGCAGCTCTTTACGGCTTATTACATATCAGGAACCTTTAATGATCTTGTTTCGAAAGGTGTTCTTCTTCGCATTAATCCGCTTGAAAAACTCTTCGGCAATGAGTACCGTCTTGCCAACGACTTTAATGTCAATCTTTTTAAAAAGGTTGAGATAACCGAAACCCGTGATCTCTTTTTTGACAGGCCGCTGAAACGCATTAAAATCGTAACTCCTCACACAGTTGGCTCTTACGAGCTGGTCGGAGGCAAAACATCCTCACTGCTTCTTATTCGTGATGAAAATGCTTTCTGGCAGAAATCCCGTTGCCTTGTAATAGTTCTTGAATAAGTAACTCCGGTTTGCCATCCGGAGCGTAGAGCCCTGGCGAGCCCTGAAATAATTCTGTAATGAAAATAACCATATTCGGATCAGGCTATGTCGGTCTTGTGACCGGCGCCTGTTTTGCTGAAGTCGGAAATGATGTTCTCTGTGTTGATATTGACCGGAAGAAGATTGACGCTCTCAATGAGGGCCACATTCCCATCTATGAACCCGGTCTTGAGGAAATTGTTGTTGAGAACAGCCGTGCCGGCCGACTGAAGTTCACTTCCGACATCCGGGAGGGTGTTGAGTTCGGATTGTACCAGTTTATTGCTGTAGGAACGCCCCCTGATGAGGACGGATCAGCAGATTTGCGTCATGTGCTCAGTGTTGCCGAAAGTATCGGGACCTATATGCAGGAGTACCGGATCGTCATCAACAAATCGACAGTTCCCGTCGGTACTGCCGATCTTGTGCGGGAAAAAATCAGTTCGGTTCTTGCCGAACGGAGTTCGGGAGTTGACTTTGATGTGGTTTCAAATCCCGAGTTTCTCAAGGAGGGAGATGCGGTCAACGATTTCATGAAACCTGAAAGAATTATAGTCGGAGTTGATGATCCCCGAACCAAAGAGCTGCTTCGTTTTCTCTACTCTCCGTTCAACCGAAGCCATGAGCGGTTTATCGCCATGGATATCCGTTCGGCCGAGCTGACCAAATATGCGGCCAACGCAATGCTTGCCACAAAGATCAGTTTCATGAATGAAATAGCCAACATTGCAGAGCGGGTCGGGGCTGATGTCGAGGCGGTCAGGAGGGGTATCGGTTCCGATTCAAGGATCGGATTTTCGTTTATCTATCCCGGTGTCGGCTATGGCGGCTCCTGTTTTCCCAAGGATGTCCAGGCGCTGGAAAGAACCGCACATAAATACGGTTATCATTCACGGATACTCCAGGCAGTTGAAGCGGTCAATGAAGACCAGAAAAGTACCATAGTCCGGAAGATCCGCCTCCATTTCGGAGAGGAGATCGGAGGCCGTGTTTTTGCGTTATGGGGGCTTTCATTCAAGCCGAATACCGATGATATGCGTGCGGCCCCGAGCCGCAGGGTTATTGAAGAGCTTCTGCAGGCGGGTGCATCGGTAAGGGTTTACGATCCTGTAGCCATGCACGAGGCTGAAAGAATCTACGGAGATCGGGAGGGGATCTACTATGCAGCAAACCCTGAAGATGCGGTAAAAGGATCTGATGCTCTTGTGGTTCTTACGGAGTGGCTTGTGTTCCGCAGCCCCGATTTTGAGATGGTCAAACGAGATCTCAAAACACCGGTGGTTTTTGACGGCCGAAATATCTACAATCCTGAATTCATGGAGATCTCCGGATTTACCTACTATTCTGTCGGCCGCCCGCCCCGTGGGGTCTGAGAGAGGGTTATCGAAACCTGAAAAGATGATCAAGGGGGCCTCTGCCACTGCCAAGATGGTAACCGGCTCCCGCCTTCAGGGCTTCAGTTGTATATGCTTTTGCCTTTTCTACAGCACGTTCCATCACTTCCCCCCTGGCCATGAATGCTGCAATGGCCGATGAGAGCGTGCAGCCTGTGCCGTGAGTGTTGAGTGTCTCGATTTTTTTGGAGCTGAACCAGAAAAACCGGCCATTGCTGAAGAGGCAGTCACGGCATTCGCCTCCTTCAGTGTGACCTCCCTTGATGAGTACCGAAGCCGCTCCGGCTTCATGCAGCATTACGGCAGCTCCCTCGATAGCTTCATCGGTTGCAGGTGGCTGCTTCATGCCGGTCAGGATGGCACTCTCCGGCAGGTTTGGTGTTATTAAGGTTGCGAGAGGGAAGAGCTCTGCTTTCATTACCTCGATAGCCTCCTCCGGCAGCAGAGTGGTGCCTCCGGAAGAGCCGAGAACAGTGTCCAGAATGACAGGCGGATTGTTTTCAAGCTCTCTGAGTAATCCTGAAACAGCTCTGATGATGGCGCTGCTGCCCAGCATGCCGATTTTTACGGCATCGATCCTGATATCGTCGGCAATAGCCCTGAACTGCTCATAAAGAGATTCAACCGGGAGAAGGGAGATTCCCCTTACTCCGCATGTGTTTTGTGCTGTAACGGCAGTTATGACCGAAAGGGCATAGCAGTCAAGGGCGCCAACGGTTTTACTATCCGCCTGGATTCCTGCCCCTCCGCTTCCATCCGAGCCCGCAATGGTGAGAACGGTCACATAATTTTTACCCATCAATATCTCCCTGTTGTAGTGAGCAGACAAGCTCTTGTACTGCACTGACGGGATCATCTGCCCTGCTGACGGCGGAAATGACTGCGATACCTGCAGCTCCATGCCCTATGACCAGTGATGCATTGCTCTTGGTGATGCCGCCGATAGCTATAATCGGCAGGGAGATGAGTGCGGCGACCCTCCGGAGTGATTCCGGGCCGACAGGATCAAACCCTTTTTCTTTTGACGGTGTCGGGTAGATATGGCCGAAACCGATATAATCCGCGCCATCACGTTCAGCCTGAATGGCCTCTTCAGGTGAAGATGCCGAAACGCCTATGATGCGGGAATTGCCAAGCAGTTTACGGGCGGCAGAAGCCGGCAGGTCCTGCTGGCCGAGGTGAACACCGTCAGCCCTGCATGCAAGGGCAATATCAATGCGGTCATTGATAATACAGAGTGCCCCGTACTCTCTGCACCGTCTGGTGATTTCAACACCCCAGGAAAAAAGCTGACTGCCGGAAGCCGTTTTATGTCTCAGTTGTATCATGGCAGCTCCACCCTGCAGAGCCTTTTCAGCCAGTGAGAGCGGGCACACAGCCTCATCGGTAATGACACAGAGAAAGGGAGAGGAGGGCATCATTGATAAAGGGTGTTATGGAATTGTTCAAAGGTAGCGACAAACCCGCTGCCCGGTTCAAAGATGGAGATTCCTGCAGCACCATAGGCCCCCTGCTTCATACAGCATGGGATGTTTTGTGGTGTAATGCCTCCCACAGCAAAGACAGGAAGTGAGGTTGAACGGCATAAAGCGCCGAGTTTTTCCACTCCTTGTGGCGGTCCGTATTTCCTTTTTGAGGGAGTATCGAATACCGGACCGAAAAGCAGGTAATCAGCGCCGCGCTCTTCAGCGATACATGCAGACAACGGCGAGTGTACGCTGCATCCGATGATCAATTCCGGCGCAATTGCGCGAAGTTTATCGGGCGGGCAGCTGTTTTCGGGCAGATGTACGCCGTGAAGAGCGGCTGCAAGAGCAATATCGGCACGTTCATTGATCAGGATCCTGACCTCTTTTTCGCATGCGATTTCAGCCGCCATGAGCGAAAGCTGAAACAACTGTTTTGCATCAAGATGTTTTTCCCTGATCTGAATCATGCAAGGCATAAAGCGGGGGAGGAGTTGAAGCTGTATGAGCAGAGGTGTGCCAATCAGAGGGGCTTCCTTGCCACTGCTTATCAAAAGAAGGCGCGGCAGGGGAGCGTTATGGGGAGTAATATGCACCATATAATCAAAATCCTTTGATAATTCAGTGACTATAAATAATTTTAATGGTAATAGCAACTGCCTTTCCTGGGGAGATTCCGATTTCTATCGGGATCGTTTTATGACCATTTATAGATGGCATACAGCGCAATGCATCGTGAGAAAAGGGTTTTATTTCCGATAATCAAGAGTAACCAGCAATTCCCCAATGAGCAGCATCGAAGAAAAAATCATTAAAGCAGGCTTCTCTCTGCCTCAGCCGCCCGCAGTAGCGGGTCTCTACTCCCCTGCAATCAGGAGCGGTAATCTTGTCTTTACCTCCGGTCAACTCCCTCTCGAAAACGGTAAATTGATAGAACCGGGTGGTAAAGGAAAGGTAAATGATCAGGGCAGGGAAGATGCTTTCAATGCAGCCAGAACCGCTCTTCTCAACGCACTTGCCGCCATCAAATCGGTAACAGGCACCCTTGATTGCATAGAACGGATTGTCAAGCTTACGCTCTATGTTGCCAGTGACTCCGGTTTTTCCAGTCAGCATCTTGTTGCCAATGGAGCCTCTTCTCTTCTTCTTGAAATCTTCGAAGAGCGGGGAGTTCATGCAAGAAGTGCCGTCGGAGTAGCAGAATTACCTCTTGATGCAAGCCTTGAAATTGAACTTGTTGTTCAGTGTGATTTCACTTCGGCATGACAGGATAAAAATAAATAATAACCCGCAGGAATAATTCATACCATTCAGCATAAAGCTTCAGTGTCGTATTGTAATGATCGCCATTAAGTAGCCTCACAAATACCGTTTATATTCTTCTTGAGCCTATGTCATATAACAGATATAGGTACAGGAAAATCATAAACGCATAACCTTTAAATATCTTCAGTAAAAGAATCTGAAGCCAGAAAGAAAGTTCGAATACGGCTTTTTGTGTTAAAGTTAATGATTCTTGTAAATGCATTAAATTACTTGTAGTATAAATAGTATAAGTAATTTAAATAAAACAATATAATCCAATTGGTTTAATGTAATTTTTAGTATATTATGTTATTTAGAAATCGTTTGTAAAAATCTTTTTCTGTTTGTTTTTAGTATGCCTTGTAAGGTTTTTTTATGATACTTTAAGTTATCGTGGTTTCGACATTAATGTGGTGTATTAATCTTTGTGGTGTTGTTTATTTTTGATGTATTGTTAGAGAGTCGCCCGGTGTTTGTTGTTGCTCATTATGCGGTGTTGTTCTTGTTTCTTGTTTGTTCTTACTGATTTGTTTGTTCTTGTTATTGGCTGATATTATTGTGTGATCTGTTAGTGTTATCTGCTGCTCTGTTTGCGATACGGTTGATGGTTTAGGCTTTGAGTATGGATTGGCGGAGCTCTGTTGCTTATTGTTTTTTTGTGATTTTGATCTGTGATAGGTAAACTGTGATTGATGGAGCATATACGCGTTCTCTTATCCTGTAATAAACCCCCACTTCATGTCCCGCATACTTACTATCGTATTGATGCTTCTTGTGCTCGGATTTGGAGTTTTTCTCGGGTCCAGACTCAACGGCAGAGGCGACGTGCAGGGTGAACAGCAGAAAAAAATGCTTGAAGCCTACAGTCTGATGAAAACGATGTATGTTGATGATGTAGCTGGCGATAGTCTTGCGGGAGCAGGTATACAGGGTATGGCGGAGTATCTGGATCCCCATACGGTCTATCTGGAGCCGGAAAAGGTCTCCTATTCCCAGGCCGAATTTGATGGGAATTTTGATGGTATCGGTATTGAATTTGATATTTCAAGCGATACACTTCTTGTTGTCACGCCGCTTTCCGGCGGCCCAAGCGCTGCAGTCGGAATTTTACCGGGAGACCGTATCCTTGCCATTGACTCTCTCTCCGCTCTTGGTATTACGGAACAACAGGTATTGAGGAAGCTTCGCGGCAGGCAGGGAACACAGGTGAAATTGAGGGTTTTCAGGCCTCTTAGTGGAAAGATTGTCGATTTTACGGTTACACGGAGTCGAATATCGACATCGAGTATCGATGCAGCCTTTATGCTTGATAGCCGGGTAGGTTATATTCGATTGAGCCGTTTTATTGCAACCACAGCCGATGAGTTCAGAACTGTGCTTGTCAGGCTTAAAAAGCAGGGCATGAAGCGCCTTGTTATTGATCTGAGAGGAAATCCCGGTGGTTTTCTTGAACAGGCTGTTGCCGTGGCTGATGAGTTTCTGCCAAAGGGAGCGTTGATTGTCTATACAAAAAGCCGTAACGGCGGAGTCGAGAATGAGCGATTTATTGCGCGCTCCGGTGACAGTTACGAGACGGGTGAAGTTATTGTGCTGGTGGACAAAGGGAGTGCATCAGCTTCTGAAATTCTTGCCGGTGCTCTCCAGGATAACCGGCGGGCGGTTGTGGTGGGAGAACAGACCTTCGGAAAGGGACTGGTACAGCGGCAGCTTCAGTTTGCAGATGGTTCGGCAATTCGACTTACCGTTTCACGATATTATACCCCATCCGGCCGACAGATACAGCGGGTGTATCATAAAGGCGGGACGGGTCGGGAGAGTTATTTTCAGGACGCGCTCACAACCATTCGACCTGAGAAACTCTTTACAAATCCTGACAGTTTACTCTATTTGAAAAACAGTGAGGTTTCGGTTTACAGAACCTCCTCTCTTTACGGGTTGCTCTCGTCGCTCAACGGGAAAGTTCCGGATGAGAAAAGTCAGCTTTTGGCGCTGAAAAATGCCGGAGGGATTATTCCTGATTTCTGGGTTACCGGAAAAAGTTACTCTGATTTTTACCAGGAGCTTTTTCGTTCGGGTTCTTTTGATGATATCGCCCTGAAAATTATTGATGATCCCCGTAGCCTGGTGCAGCAACACCGCGGTTCTTTGGAGAGTTTTCTTGCGAATTATTCCGAAGAGCGTGTGTTTGAGGCTCTGGTTATAAAAACCTGCAAACTTAAAAAAATCCGGTTTGACCGGGCAGTTTTTCTTCGTGATCGTCTCAAGCTGGTTCAGGCCGTAAAATCAAGGATAGCTCATCAGCTCTTTGGCGCTGTTGGTCAGATAACGTTTGTTGTGCAGAGTGCAGATCCGGTTGTCAGGATAGCAGCATCTGTGCCAATGCGACAGCCCTGAGTGTTTTGACGGTATTGATTAATCGCCTTCTGCTTTACTTAATAATCAAAACATTACATTCGTATGTCTTTAATTGAAAAAATCCAGAGCGAAACCTGTACGTTGCGCCTGAAAAATGACTGGTTGAAAATATTTACCTGTCCCGTTCCCTCCTCTGATTTCCTCTCGTTTGTAGGCATAGCTACCATCGATGCTCCACAGCATGCCGTACTGAGTCTTCTGTTTGATATTGAAGCCGCCACCGAGTGGGTATGGAAAACCAAAGAGATGCGCCTTTTGCAGGAACTTTCAGCAGATAATGGAGAGAAAGATAACGGACGGGTTGTCTATCAGCTTGTCAGTGCTCCCTGGCCGGTTTCCGATCGTGAAATCATAACCCGCTCCCAGGGGTATATGGATCCTGACACCTCCGAGGTTTTTATCAAGCTTGAGTGTTTGCCTGACTTTCTGCCGAAAAACGATAAATATGTTCGTGTTCCCCATCTTGAGGGGGCATGGAACATCATCCCGCTCTCTGCAAACCAGTGCAGGGTGGTTTTCCGTCTTCACATTGAACCGGGTGGCGAGATCCCCTCATGGCTGGCCAATATTGCCGTTATTGATACGCCCTACCACACCATGAACAATATGCGTGAGATGGTAAAGAAGGATAAGTACAGGATTTCTGTAGAGGCACCCTTCATAAAATCCGCGAAGGATGTCATCCAGAATTACCAGCAGTTTATCGCCGAGTGAGTGTTCGCCTCTTTCTCTTGCAGTCCTCAATAACCAGTCAACAGACGGTATGGATTTAACATCTATCCTTGAGAAAAACTGGGATTTCCGTGTAGAACATAAGGGAGTCCGAATTTACTCTTCCAGGGTTAATGGTTCCGATATTCACAGCTTCAAGGGTGAGACCGAGCTGGCGGTTTCATTCAAAAAGCTGATCAGCCTTTTTCATGACATGGCAAGCTATAGCCGCTGGGTTCACAAGCTTGCCGAGATGGAGGTACTGGAGAAAAACGGGATTGATTATGTGGTGCGTCAGGTTATCGACACCCCATGGCCGCTGCAGAAGAGGGAGATGATCATTCGTACCGGTCTGGCTTTAGCCGGAGAGAATTCCATAGCTGTTACCATGACCGGGGAGCCCGATTATCTTCCGGTTAATTCGAACTATCACCGTGTTCGCCATGCATCCGGATTGTGGGTATTTACTCCGAATGGGCACGGAAAGGTTCAGCTCACCTTTGTGATGCATGTCGATCCGGGCTCGGATGTTCCTGCTGCCGTTGGAAATGCGGGAATGTTTGATGTTCCCTTCCACTCCCTGAACAATCTGAGGACGCTTGCAATGGACAGCTCATACACCCCCCCATATCCTAAGGAGATAGAGCAGCATATTGCTATTGTCGATGATGCTCCTGATATGCCCTGAGCAGTTTTTCCGGCTTAACCGGTACAGCTCCCACCTCCTGGCATACCGTTCCTGCAGCCAGATTGGCTATGGTGGCGTTCGTTACGATGTCAACACCGGAAGCGGCTCCGAGAGCGAGCATTCCGATAACGGTATCTCCGGCTCCTGATACATCAGCCACCTCCATTGATGTTGCCCCGATATGGGTGAAGGAGCCGTTGTAGAGTGTCATACCCTTTTCGCTCCTTGTCACAACAATAGTTTCAGTCTGTAGTTTCTCCTGGAGCCGGAGGCAGGCCTCTTCTACCTCCCGGTCATTGTTCTGCACGGCAATTCCGAGCGAAGCTGCCATTTCGGAGAGGTTAGGCTTGAAAATCGTGCACCCCCTGTAGGCAAAGAAGTTCAGAAGTTTCGGATCGACAAGCAGGGGAATATTCTGCTTCTTTGCGGTCGTAATGATGCTTTTGATGAGTCGTTCGGTGAGAAGACCTTTATTGTAGTCTTCAAGAACGATGGCATCAAGAGTGCCGATAACGCTCTCCAGAGAGTCGAGAACCGCCTCTTCTGTGTCGGAATCGATCTCTTTCCGGCTTTCTCTGTCCACTCTTGTAATATGGTGGTTTTGAGAGAGGATGCGGGTCTTGCAGGTCGTAGGCCTTGACGGGTCGCAAATCAGTCCTTCGGCGGCAAGTCCCCGGTCGCGGAACAGTTCGAGCAGTATCTCCCGGTTGCTGTCGGCACCGGTTACTCCGAAGAGCATGGTCTCCGCTCCGAGCGAGAGGGTGTTAAGGGCAACATTTGCAGCCCCGCCCAGCCGGTGATCCTCATGGGTTACATCGACTACGGGCACAGGGTATTCCGGGGAGATGCGGGAGACATGGCCGAAAATATACTTGTCAAGCATAATGTCGCCGATAACGGCTATCCGTTTGCTGCGGAAGGTGTGTAAAAGGGATTCCATGAAGTTTTCGGTCATAACCTGTTATTTCCTGATATGTTCGGATGCCGGGGCATAAAAAAAAGGGAATAATAACCTGATCAGCTATGAAGATATGATTGTTTCATTTTATTTTTTGCGATATTTTGTTATAATTAAAGCTAAGCATTTTTAAGCTTTATATGAAAAAAGCAGGAACCGATGTTTGACAGTCTAAGCGATAAACTTGAGGCCACCTTCAAAAAACTTGCAGGTCAGGCCACCATTAACGAGATCAATATCGGTCTCGCGATGCGCGATATCAAGCGCGCACTTCTCGGCGCTGATGTCAACTACAAGGTAGCGAAGAAATTAATTGAGGATATACGGGAGAAATCCCTTGGCGAGCAGGTCATCAAAAGCGTCTCTCCTGCGCAGATGATTGTAAAAATCGTCTATGATGAGCTCACTGAACTTATGGGAGGTGAGCAGAAGCCTCTGAACCTTTCACCCAAGAAACTTCCGGCCGTGATTATGGTTGCCGGTCTTCAGGGTTCCGGAAAAACCACGTTTTGTGCGAAACTCGCGCTTCGACTGAAAAAGAACGGTAAAAACCCGATGCTGGTAGCCGCTGACGTCTATCGTCCTGCGGCCATTGATCAGCTTAAGGCTCTCGCTCTTCAGGTCGAGGTTCCGGTATTTGCCATCGAAGAGCAGGATGCATTGAAGGCAGCACTTCAGGGCCTTGAAGCTGCGCGATCAGGGGCCAGGGATGTTGTGATTATCGATACAGCCGGCCGCCTTCAGATTGATGACCTGATGATGGCAGAGGCTGAGTCATTGAAGCATGCACTCAAGCCTGATGAACTGCTTTTTGTTGTTGACTCGATGATGGGTCAGGAAGCGGTTAATACAGCCAAGGCATTCAACGACCGCCTTGATTTTGATGGTGTTGTACTGACCAAACTTGATGGCGATGCAAGGGGCGGAGCTGCGCTTTCCATCCGTCAGGTTGTTGAAAAGCCGATTAAATTTATCAGTATCGGCGAAAAGGTTGATGATCTTGATGTTTTTTACCCTGATCGTATGGCCCAGAGGATTCTGGGTATGGGTGATATAGTCAGTTTTGTTGAAAAGGCACAGGAGTCTCTGGATCTTGAGAAGACGCTTGAGATGCAGAAAAAACTCATGAAAAATGAGTTTGATCTCAACGACTTTTTCGATCAGCTCCAGCAGCTTAAAAAAATGGGCTCAATACAGGGGTTGATTGAGATGGTGCCGGGTTTGAACAAGATGGTTCCAAAGCAGGATCTTGAAAATCTGGATTTCAAGCCTATCGAAGCCATGATTAACTCCATGACCAGACAGGAGAAGTCAAATCCTGATATCATCAACGGCAGCCGCCGTCAGCGCATCGCTCTCGGCAGCGGCACGAGAGTCCAGGAGGTGAACCTTCTGCTCAAGCAGTTCGGTGAAATGAAAAAGATGATGCGTTCGGTATCCAGGCTGTCACAGTCGGGCAGAAAGATCACTTCGCAGAATCTTGCACTTGACAAGTTTTTAAAAAGATAGATTGCATTTACTGTTAACAGTTACCATTAACTAAAATACTTGAGCCTTGGTAAAGATCAGACTTAAAAGAGCAGGAAGAAAAAAATTGCCGGTATACCAGATTGTCGCATCTGATGCGCGCTCACCGAGAGATGGCAAATTTCTTGAAGTAATCGGGACCTATCAGCCGACAGCCAAACCGCATGCCGTAACACTCAAGAAAGACCGTGTCGAATACTGGATGGGCGTTGGTGCTCAACCGACAGCAACGGTCCGCAGCCTGATTCGTACTACCGGATTGCTGCATGAACTGAGGCTGAAAAGCAGAGGTCGCAGCGAAGCTGAAATAACCGTTGAGATGGAACAGTGGCAGGCAAGCAAGGTCGAGAGAAGCAAAAAGCGCCTTGTTGTGAAGTCACGTCGCCGTCAGGCCAAAAAAGAGGCCGAAGCAAAAGCCGCAGCAGGCAGCGAAGCCTGATTTGACGCTCACGGAACGGTAGCATGGAACTCTATCTTGCAGGTGTCATCCTCAAGCCGAAAGGGTTGGCGGGTGAGGTGAAGGTGGAACCGGTTACCGATTTCCCTGAAAGCTTTCTCTCCCGCAAGGAGTATTACGCAGGCAGATCCGCTGACGCAGTTGATCGGTTGACCGTTCATAAAGCCTCCCTTGGAGGCGGATTTGCGTGGGTGTTCTTTGACGGAATTGACACAAGGGAGAAAGCCGAAGCACTGGCAGGAGTGCATCTCTATGTTGATGAGGATCAGCTTCTGCCGCAGCCGGAAAACCGGGCATATATTCATGAGCTGATAGGGCTCAAAGTTCTTGATCGTAATCGAAACGAGGTTGGTACCGTAACCGATATTCTTGCGATGCCTGCCCATGAGGTTTATGAAGTAGAGGTTGGTAAAAGAAAGATTCTGATACCGGCCATTGAAGAGTTTGTTGAAGAGATCAGTGTTCGTGATAAGTTTATGGTTGTGCCGAGATTCGACGAATTTCTGTGATTGTCGTGTTGGTCTCTGAAACGTTTGATGAACTGTTCCAAGACGTTGGATGCAATGAGGATTGATGTGATTTCCGTCATTCCGGGGTTTTTCGATTCAGTGCTTGATAATGGATTGTTAAGTATCGCCCGGAAAAAACAGTATGCGGATATACACATTCATAACCTGCATGATTACGGACTGGGCAGGTATCGGCAGGTTGATGATTCTCCCTTCGGAGGGGGTGCAGGAATGGTTCTTCGTCCTGAACCGGTATTCTCCTGTATAGAGGCACTGCAGGCCGAAAGAGCGTATGATGAGGTGATTTTTCTGACACCTGACGGGAAGCTGTTTGAGCAGTCTCTGGCAAACAGGCTTTCAGGGATGCAGAATCTGATTATTCTTTGCGGCCACTACAAGGCGGTAGATGAACGGATACGCCAGAAGCTCATCACCATGGAGATCTCGATTGGCGATGTTGTTCTTTCAGGGGGTGAGATACCCGCGCTGCTGCTCATGGACGCTGTGCTCAGGGTTATACCGGGAGTTCTTGGAGACAGTGAATCGGCTTTGACCGACTCTTTTCAGAATGGGCTTCTTGACTGTGTCTATTACACCCGACCGGCTGAATTCAGGGGGATGAAGGTTCCCGATATACTGATGTCCGGTCATCACAGCAAAATAGAGCAGTGGAGAGGTGAAAATGCTCTTGAAAGAACCAGAACACGCAGGCCCGATCTTTTAGGTCGTGAATGATTTTAGGAATTGAAGAAAAAAATAACGTAAATAGTTGTCGAAAATGGATCAGTTAATTCAGTTAGTTGAAGCCACCCAGGCCGTTACCGATTTTCCGCATATTCAGCCGGGTGATACCGTCAGAATACAGTTGAAGGTTATTGAAGGCGAAAAGGAGAGGCTTCAGGCTTTTGAGGGTGTTGTTATCAGCGATCGCGGAGCCGGTGGTTCCAAAACCATCACGGTTCGCAAGATCTCTCATGGAGTTGGTGTTGAAAGGATCATTCCTGTTAACTCACCCAATATTGAGAGCGTGACCGTGCTCAAGCACGGCAAGGCAAGAAGAGCAAAACTTTTCTACCTGCGCAAGCGTACCGGCAAAGCTGCACTCAAAGTAAAAGAGCGCAAGGTTGTAGAGAAAGCCTGATTTTCTTTTCGACAATCCGGCAGCACAACCGATGCTGCCGGATTTTTCTCCTGCACACTCCTGACGGCTATAACCGTGATGCAGGTCGGCGATGCGCAGTGACCTCAACTCTATACTTGCCCCTGATTCCTCTTCAGCGCAATTTATTTACATCCAGATGATGCAGATTGGCGACTATCATCTCTACTCACTCGATGTACAGGACTTTGCTCTTGACGGCGGTGCCATGTTCGGTGTTGTGCCGAAAGTCATGTGGGAAAAGTTTGCTCCTGCCGATCATCTCAACCGCATAAATCTCAAGGCAAGAGTCCTTCTTATTGCAGGTAAAGGCCGCCATATTCTTGTAGATACCGGCATGGGAACCGCCTGGCCGGACAAACTCCGGTCGATTTATGCCCTTTCGGATTGCCGGCTTCAGGCGGAACTGAAGGCTGTTGGTCTGGAAATTACGAGCATCACAGATGTCATCTACACCCATTTGCACTTCGATCATGTCGGTGGAGCTTTCCGGCAGGGTGCCGACAAGCTTGAGCCGCTCTTTCCTGATGCCCGCCACTATGTTCAGAGAGAGAATTACCTTTCAGCGCTTAAGCCCAACCCGAAGGAGAGAGTCAGTTACTCCTCTGCTTTCATTGAGGCGTTCGGAAGGCTCTCCGGACTGGAGCTGCTTGACGGACCCCGGGTACTATTTCCAGGCATCGAGCTCTTTTCAAGCAATGGTCATACAAAAGGCCAGCAGCTGGTAAGGGTGAGCGGTGCTGAAGGGAGTTTAGTGCATACTGCCGATCTCATCCCTTCCTCGGCACATCTGCCCTCTTCATGGGTTATGGGATACGATATCGAACCGCTTACCGTTATCGAAGAGAAAACTGCACTGCTTCATCACGCCTCTGAAGAACGGGAGATGCTTTTCTTCGGCCATGATCCCTCTCATCAGGCGGCAACGCTCAGACGCGATGATAAAGGAGCCGTTGTAGTCGACAAGTTTATTGACCTCTAACAGAACAGTTCGTTCCTGCTTTGATTGTATTGCATCAGCAACAGATAGAAGGTTTTCGCGAGAAGATATTTGATTTCTACCGCACCAACCGAAGATCATTTCCCTGGCGGGAGACCACAGATCGCTACGCCGTCATGGTCAGCGAAATCATGCTTCAGCAGACGCAGGCCGACCGGGTTGCTGAAAAATTCAGGGTCTGGATGGAGCGTTTTCCCGATACGGAAACCCTTGCGCTCTCCTCACTCAGGGATGTGCTTGCTCTCTGGAGCGGCCTTGGCTACAACTCCCGGGGCCAGAGGCTCCAGCTCTCTGCCCGGTTGATCATGGAGCGTTTCGACGGTATTGTGCCTTCCACACCGGATCAGCTTAAATCTCTGCCCGGTATCGGGGAGTATACCTCTCGCTCCATTCCGGTTTTTGCCGATAATCTTGATGTTGCAGCTGTTGATACCAACATCCGAAGAATCATCATGCACGAGTTTACCCTTCCTGAAGATACCCGGAAAGCCGCGATACAGGTTGCTGCAGAGCAGCTCCTGCCGCATGGCCGCAGCCGTGAGTGGCATAATGCCCTCATGGATTACGGTTCTCTGGCGCTGACCAGCCGCAGATCCGGAATCCGCCCGATTAGCCGGCAGTCAAAGTTTCAGGGGTCAAAGCGATGGTATCGGGGACGCCTCATAAGGGAGCTTGTCCAGCGTGAGGGGATCTTTCTTGAAGAGATTGAGGAGAAATACCGTTCCTGCCCGTGGGATATGGGTGAAATCATCGCTGACCTCGTGCGCGAAGGGCTGGTGGAAGAGCAGGGTGGAACCATGCTGAAAATCCGGGAGAAGTGAATTGTCGGGGCGAGAGGGGGGAAGCTAAACTGCCAGGTTTATTCTTGAATCTTCTATAGGTCCTATAGGTCTTATGGGTCCTATAGGTCTTATGGGTCCTATAGGACTTATAAAAGATTTAAGAGGTTGCTTCGGGGTTAAGGTGCACCTTACTCCTGTTATTTCACTCACTCGGTGTTGTAAACAGCGTTGAGGGCGTTGTAGACCTTGTCGATTTCAGCCGCGAACTTTGTTGTGATCGCTTTACGCTTGAGTTTCAGGGTAGGAGTCATATGACCGTTCTCAACGGTGAAGGCATCGTCAATCAGAAGGAACTTGCGAACTTTTTCATGCGTGGCAAGCTGACGTGAAATGGTGCGCATCAGCTTGTCATAAATCTGTATGACACTCTTGCTCTCAATCAACTCCTTGTTTGTAGCGGCCTGAATTCCCTCGCTGGAAGCGTACTCCATGAGTTTTTCAAAATCAGGCACGATCAGTGCGATCAGAAATGGCCTTTTTTCACCGATGACGATGACCTGATCAACAAAAGGGCTTTCGGAAATAAGATTTTCAATGGGGAGGGGAGCGATATTCTTGCCGCCGGAGGTGACAATGATATGTTTTTTGCGGTCAGTGATTTTCAGATAGCCATCCTTGTCGATCTCACCGATATCGCCGGTACAGAACCAGCCATCCCTGATCACCTCCCGTGTAGCCTCTTCATCTTTCCAGTATCCCTTCATGATGTTCGGGCCCTTGAGCAGAATCTCGCCATCTTCGGCAATTTTAACCGTGACATTGTTTACTGCAGGTCCGACTGTCCCGTACTTGATTTTTTCAGGGCGGTTGACATGGGTTACCGGTGAGGTCTCAGTCAGGCCGAATCCCTCAAGAATGGAGATCTCAAGAGCCTGGAAAAACTCACCGATTTTCTGCGGCAGGGCGGCTCCACCGGAGACAAAATAGCGCAACCGTCCTCCGAATTTGTGTTTTATTTTCTCGTAGACCAGCTTTTCGGCAAGGGTATGCTGCAGGGAAAGAAGAGCGGTTACCCTCCCTTTTTCATTGAGCTGCCGGTGGTATTTTTCTCCCGTCTGAACTGCCCAGTAGAATATCTTCTGCTTTATGGCGTTTTGGGATGAGATTTGCTTGATGATACTCATTTTTATGCGGTCAAAAAGCCTCGGAACCGTAAAGATGATCGTTGGCCGGGCTTCAGCCATGTTCATTGATATGGTTTCAATGCTCTCGGCCAGATAGATGCTCGCTCCGCAGGAGAAGAGCAGATAGTATCCTCCGGTGCGCTCATAGGCATGCGAGAGTGGCAGGAAGGAGAGACCGCAGTCGGATTCATCAAGCCGGATGATTGAAGAGCAGGATTTAATATTTTCACAGAGGTTCCGATGGGTGAGCATAACCCCTTTTGGCAGTCCAGTTGTGCCTGAGGTATAAATGATGGTTGCAACATCATCAGGCTCCACAGGGGCAGCTTCAAGAAACCAGGGCTTCTCTTCAAGTACCCGTTTACCTTCCTCTTTTGCCTGGTTAAGGTCAATGACATCTTCAACGTTCTCTTCCAGACGGTTCATGACAATCACAAGGCATAATTCCGGCAGGTTCTGCCAGATAGAGATGATTTTGCCAAGCTGGAGCATGTTGGATACAACGACTGCTTTTGCACTGCAGTTGTTGAGAATATATTCGATCTGGTTTGGCGGAAGGGAGGGGTAGAGAGGTACATCAATGGCACCGATGTTCAGGATAGCCATATCGGCAAGGTACCAGCCGGGCCGGTTTTCAGACAGAATGGCGACACGGTCTTTTGGTGAAATGCCGTTGTTTTTCAGGAATGCGGAGAAGTGGTGGACATCCTCTTCAAACTCCCGATACGAGATGGGCTCATAGACCCCATTCACCTTTCTTGCTATCGGAAATTTTGACTCCTGACCCCTGTAATGGGTAAATACAGAGGTAAAGAGTTCCGGCAATGTCTGGAAGTCAGGATTGATAAGTCCCATCTTTTAGAGCGTTTTACGTATGGAAGAAAACCTTTAAGGGAAAACAGCCTGTTGTTCTGAACAGCTGCATCGAGTCAGAGCCGGTTGTGGCCCGCCTCCCGGTAGTTGAGGCTGAATTGTTGTCTACCTCATGATTGAATAAATATTTAACAATCAATTACTATCTTTGCAAATGGTGAAATGAGTTTCAACTCTTTTTTTAGCACAGTTTCCAGGTTTTTCATGCAGAATCAAAAAAAATCCGGTTCATCCTGGACTGGTTATGCCGGTCTTTGTCTCGGTATTTTACTGATTGCCTATCTTTTCAGTCAGGTTGATCTCCAGGGAGCTGTTGAGCGTATTTCACTTATCGGTTTTTCCTCACTCTTTATTCTTCTGCCCTATCTCGGGCTCCATGTGCTGGAATCCATTGCCTGGTTCATGCTCTTTCCCGGGAGCACTGTCCCAATATCGTTTTTCAAACTCCTGAAAATACAACTGATTGCTGAAACGGTCTCCATGACCCTTCCCGCCGGAGTGGCGGTCGGTGAGCCCCTTCGTCCGTTTCTCTGTTTCAGGTTTATGGGTATTCCGATTCCGTCCGGAGTTGCCAGTGTTGCCGTTCGCAAACTCATGCTTGGTGTTGCCCAGGGGATCTATACGGTCTTCTGTGCAGTAGCGGGGTTTTCCTTTCTTCAGACCGTCTCCTTCAACATGCTCGGTTTCGGCGGACTCGGTTATATCATGATCGGCACCGGCATAGGCGTTTTTCTGATATTTCTTACCCTTCTTCTGCTTCTTCTCAATGGCAGGGCGGCTCAAAAACTGCACGCAATCCTGATGTGTATCCCTTTTCAAAAGGTTAAAACATGGCTTCTTTCAAAGGAGTCAGGATTTCTTGATACCGATGTTGAGCTGAAGAGTTTCACCGGGCCTTTTGCAAGGAGGCTTATACCGATTATGCTTATCTATGTGCTTGCCTGGTTCATGCTTGCCATTGAGAGCTATATTATCCTGACGCTTCTGGGTGTCAAGATCTCGTTTTTTCAGGTGCTGGCAATAGACGCTTCACTTACCATGCTGCGTGTACTCTTTTTTTTCGTACCTTCGGGGCTTGGAGTACAGGATCTCGGCTACATCGCGTTTTTTCAGGCGCTCGGAATGCATGATTTTCTGGCCTATGGCGGGGCATTTGTGCTGCTGAGGCGTTGCAAGGAACTCCTTTGGTACGCATTCGGTTACGGGATCATGTTTTATTCAGGGGTTCATCTGCAAGATGCTGAACAAGTCAGTAACAAAAAGTCATGAGGAAAAAAGTACTATTTATATGCGGCTCCATGAATCAGACCACCCAGATGCATCAGATTGCCGGGTGGATGAAGGATTATGACCAGTATTTTTCACCCTTTTTCAGTGATGGTCTGCTCGGTACAGCCAGTGATATGGGGCTTCTTGAGTTTACCATCATGGGCCGCAAGCGTTCTGACCGTACCCTTGATTATCTGCGTGCTCACGAACTTCAGCTTGATATTGGCGGATATCGGCATGCCTATGATCTGGTTCTGACCTGTACAGATCTTATTGTTCCGAAGCATATCCGACGCCGCAAAATCGTGCTGGTCCAGGAGGGTATGACCGAACCGGAAACCACGCTCTACCATCTTGCCAGAAACTTTCAATGGATACCCCGATGGGTTGCCGGAACAGCGACAACCGGCTTGTCTGACGCCTATGAAAAGTTCTGTGTTGCCAGTGAAGGGTACCGTGATCTTTTTATTCGCAAAGGGGTAAATCCGGCTAAAATCGAGGTTACAAGCATACCGAATTTCGATAATTGTGCCCAGTACCTTCAGAATGATTTTAAGCATCACGATTACGTCCTTGTCTGTACCTCGGATAATCGGGAAACATTTATATATGAGAACCGCCCGAAAAATATCCAGAAGTATCTTGACATGGCTGACGGCAGCCAGCTTTTGTTCAAGCTCCATCCCAATGAAAATGTTGAACGAGCCAGAAGGGAGATAGAACTTCATGCTCCTGAGAGCCTGGTTTTCAGTGAAGGACGGACGGAGGAGATGATAGCCAATTCACGAATGATGATTGCACAGTTTTCATCAACGATCTTTGTCGGTTCTGCCCTGAACAAGGTTGTTCATTGCGGTCTTGATCCAGCCGAGTTGAAACGGCTTACGCCGCTGCAGAACAGATCTGCGGCAAAAATGATTGCTGATGTCTGCCGCACGGTGCTGGATGGATGAGGAGGTTTCAGATAGAAGAGATGATAACAGGCGCCCAAAATTTTTAAAGCCACTATGCATACCGTAGCCATCATTCCTGCAAGAGGCGGTTCGAAAGGTCTCAAAAACAAGAATATCTACCCGGTTGCAGGCAAACCCCTGCTTGCCTGGACTATTCTGCAGGCACACTCTTCGAAGCGTATTGACAGGGTCTTTGTTTCAACGGACAACCCGGAGATCGCCGCTGTTGCAAGAGAGTACGGAGCAGAGGTGATTGAGCGGCCACAGGAACTTTCGGGCGACAAGGCGAGCAGTGAGTCGGCTGTTCTGCATGCTGTCGGGGTTATTGAGGCTGATTATGGTCTCTCAATCAACACCATCGTCTTTCTGCAGGCAACCTCACCCCTTAGAAATTCCGGAGACATTGACCGGGCGGTGGAGCTCTTCGAGCGTGATGGCGCAGACTCCCTGATTTCGGTAACCAGAGCCGATGACCTCACCATCTGGGAATCGAGGGAGGGGAAGTGGAGCAGCCTTAACTTTGATTATCGTAATCGAGGCATGCGCCAGGATCGTCCTGCACAGTTTATAGAGAATGGATCGATCTATATCTTCACTCCCGAAACACTTAAAACCTTCAACAACCGGATTGGTGCCCGCCTCAGTGCCTATGAAATGGAGTTCTGGCAGACCTGGGAGATTGATACTATCGAGGAAATAGATTTAATTGAGTTTTACCTATACAAAAAAAACCTGGCAGGCCAGGTGGCAGACCTGAAAAACCCATAGACTCCTGTTGTTATGAATTTCTTTTTATCCACCGATCTGGTCATCGGGGTGAACGAAGCCTTGAACCTCAATGAGCATCTTGCAGCGCTTGCGGTGCAGAAGCCCGGTATTATCTACGATGCCAATCTTGCCGGGAATCTCTATTTTCAGGATGTCCTGAAGAACCTGACCACAGGGTACAAAAACTCGGTACTCTACTGCAACGAATTCGGAGGGGAGCCGACCTATGCCCATCTTGAAAATGTGGCAGAGTTTTTCCGCGGCAATGTCCCTGATGGAATTATTGCCATAGGCGGAGGCAGTACGCTTGATCTGGGCAAAGGGGTGGCTCTCCTCCTGACCAATCAGGTTCCGGCACTTTCGCTCAAGGGATTCCCGAAAGGGGTCAACGACCCCCTGCCGCTGGTAACGGTTCCCTCTCTGCTTGGAAGTGGTGCAGAGGTCAGCTTTAATGCCGTCTTTATTGATGAGGCGGAGGGGCGCAAACTCGGCATAAACAGCCGGAAGAATTTCCCCAAAAAAGCGGTTATTGATCCCGCTCTCTCCATGACCGCTCCGATGGAGAGTGTTATTGCCTCGGCCATGGACAGCCTTGTTCACTGTGTTGACAGTTTCGGTTCAGTCAAGCATACCGCCCTGAGCAGGATTTTTTCTGTTGAGGGTTTCCAGCGAACCTTTTATGCCCTCCAGCAGGGCCAGCTTGACCGGGCTGAGTCGCGCCTTGACCTTGCCATCGGGAGTGTTTGCGGAACCGTTGCCCTCATGAACTCGGGAGATGGTCCGACCAACGGTTTCGCCTACTATCTCGGAGTCAGGAACAAGGTTCCTCACGGGCTTGCCGGTGCGATCTTCCTCAAGGAGGTCATGCGTTACAATCATAATCACGGCTATGAGAAGTATGCACTGCTCAACCCCATGCGCAGCTCACCGTCACCCTCTGAGGCAACTGCCGAGCTGCTTGAAGAGATGGATGAACTCTACCGCCAGCTCAGCATTCCTACACTTGTCCCTTACGGATACGGGAAGAGCAATGCCGCCGATTTTGCCCACCATGCATCCGAAGCCCTTAAAGGCTCCTTCTCGGGCAATCCGGTTGAGTTTACCGAAGAGTCGGCAAGATCTGTAGTTTTTCAATTAACCTAAAGGAGTGGAATAGAGTATGGCTGGTGCAGAACTAATCGGTCGGGAGGAGCTGGCCGAAATTCAGGAACTTTTCAGCAGGGAAAAGGTCAACCTCTACCGTTATGGTGGAGGCAATTACAAGGCCCGGGAGTTTGAGGAGAAATTTGCTGCATGGATGGGGGTAAAGTATGCTCACGCGGTATCCTCCGGAACGGCAGCAATACACTGTGCGCTTGCAGGCGCCGGAATTGCTCCAGGCGATGAGGTTATCACAACCGCATGGACCTTTATTGCGCCAATAGAGGCAATCAGTGCGCTCGGGGCTGTGCCGGTGCCGGTTGAGCTTGATGAGACCTATCATCTTGATCCGCTTGAGGTCGAGAAGGCCATCACTCCGGCAACAAAAGCTGTTGTTGCCATTCCCATGTGGGCTTCACCGAAAATGGATGAAATTTCGGCAATCTGCCGCAAGCACAACCTTATCCTGATTGAGGATGCGGCGCAGGCGCTTGGAGCGTCATACAAGGGGCGCAAACTCGGCACCATAGGCAGCGTAGCCTCCTTCTCATTTGATGCAGGCAAAACCCTCCATACAGGAGAGGGCGGCATCATTGTCACCAATGACAAGGAGATCTACGACCGTGCAGCAGAGTTTTCCGACCATGGCCACATGCATCTTCCCGGTCTGCCGAGAGGCAAGGATCCGAGACGTTCCAAAGGGCTCAATTTGCGTCTCAGCGAGGTAACAGCGGCTATCGGTCTGGCACAGCTTGCCAAAATCGATATGATTCTCTCGAAATCGCGGGAGAACAAGCAGAAAATCAAGGATGGAATCCGCCATCTTCAGAACATTACACTCCGTCCGTTCAGTGATGAAGCGGGATCACAGGGCGATACCCTTATTTTCAGGGTGAGGGACCGCGAGGCTGCGCTGCAGCTTGAAGCACATCTCCTGGAGCATGGTTTCGGTACAAAGATCCTTCCGGAAGCACTTGACTGGCATTTCGCCGGTGTCTGGGGCCACCTGCTTGGAGAGTATGACCGCTATCGTGATGCTGATCTTGAAACACTCTGGCCGAAAACAGGCACCATGCTGCGCAGCAGTATCTGCCTCAACATTCCGGTGCTGATTGATGAACCGACCATTGAAAAACTGGTCCAGGCCATTATTTCAGGAGCAGAGAAGATCGGATAACAGAGAGGGGAAAAGACCAAAACAAAAAAGCCTGCGTTCTGTGCAGGCTTTTTTGTTTCTGGAGGCGAAGAGCGGATTCGAACCGCTGTACAAGGTTTTGCAGACCTCTGCCTGACCACTCGGCCACTTCGCCGTTACAGGAATGACAAAGGTAAGAAAAACTTCTTGTTTTGCAAACTGATACCCGGTTATTTGGAGGCGTCACCTCTGCGTTGACTCTTTCTCCTCACTTCGGGGTGATAAGGCGGATAGATGCCGGAAAATGAGGAAACTCTTCAGCCCGGGAGGATGTTTGTTCTCTGAGAAAGGCTTTGCTAAATAAAGTATTGCACGGGTAGTGATCCACACTATCGGGCGGTGAACAGATAAACAAAACAGGAGTGTTATTATGGCTATCATGAAAACAGTGATGTTAATAGTTGCGGGTATCATAACGCTTTCCGGTTGCTCGGCTTCCTACAAGGGTGATATCAAAAGCTCCAACAGTTCTGAATCCGCAAATAACCGAACCTCTCTGGTGAGTTATACCGGATCAACCCCATCAGGAAGTGCTCTTTATAAATAAGCTCCCGGTTCTCCTCTCGAAAAAGCCCCGCAAAACAGTTCGGGGCTTTTTATTTTTGCGTTATCCCCTCTATTTTTCTCTCCATGCAGGTTTTCGCGACTCTTCAGCACTATATTTTCATGAAAAAGAGGGAATGTAATCACAACTGTCCATACGAACTTTACCAGTCGGTACATCGAGATCGCTCATGACATCAATTTTCATTGTTTCAATCCTTCTGCTTCTGCTGCTTCTGCTGCTTTTTGTGGCTTACAGAGTTGTTCGTGACGCTCCATTGAAAGCCGAACTGCAACGTCTGCGCCTTGTTGAAGAGGATGCCGCCCGAAGAGCGAACCAGCTTGCCATGAAATCCTCCGAGCTTGAAGCGGCTAACATCCGGTTTGCACGGCTTGAATCTGATCTGGACAATGAACGGCGGAGTGCCGCTGAAAAAACAGCGCTTATGCAGGAGTCGGAAGTTCGCCTGAAAAGTGAGTTTGAACATCTCTCGAACAGGATATTCGAGGAACGTGGACGGGCTTTCGGCCAGGAGAACCGTGAGCGTCTTGAGACGCTTTTACAGCCGCTCCGCGAGCAGCTTGATGCATTTCGCAAGCGGGTTGATGAGGTGCACTCTTCCGATACCGAACTGTCGGGACGCCTGATCGAACAGGTTCGTCAGCTCCAGGAGCTGAGCGGTCGGGTGAGCGATGAGGCCAACACACTGGCAAAGGCGATCAAGGGGGACTCAAAAACGCAGGGAGACTGGGGTGAGTTGATTATCGAACGGATATTTGAAGCTTCCGGTCTTGAAAAAGGGCGTGAGTATGTGGTGCAGGAGAGCTTTCGACAGGAGGATGGTCAGTTGAAACGACCCGATTTTCTGGTTATGCTTCCCGGCAACAAAGCGGTGATTGTCGATTCAAAAGTCTCCCTTACGGCGTACGAGCGATACTGCGCGCTTGATGACGAGCCGCAACGGGCTCAGGCACTCAGGGAGCATACACAATCGGTGCTTCGTCATATCGCCGAACTTCAATCAAAGGAGTACAGCGCTCTTGGCGGTAACCGGACACTTGATTTTGTTATCATGTGTATTCCCCTCGAACCCGCATGGCAGGCTGTGATGAAGGCTGACCCGGAGCTGATGTATGGTCTTGCCGGAAAGAACGTTGTGTTGTGCGGTCCGGCCACACTGATGATAACGCTCAAGCTCATTGCCCAGATCTGGCGTCGGGAGAACGAGAACCGTAACGCCGAGCTTATTGCGGAAAAAGCTGGCAGAATCTACGATCAGGTCCTGCTTGTGCTTGAGGCAGTAATGGATGGACGAAAAAAGCTCTCAGCACTCTCGGACTCCTTTGACCTTGCTCTCAAGCGGCTGAAAGAGGGGAGGGGTAATCTTGTCGGAAGGGTGGAGGAGATCCGGAAGCTTGGAGCAAAGGTCACTCGCCAGATACCTTCAGAGCTTGCGGTCGATGCTGAAACTGAAAGAGAAAACCGTGATGAAGAGAGCCGCTGACAGTCTTTTATGGCCTTGAGTCGTCATAAGCCTGGATATCACGGGCAATAATCGGCCCCATGCTGTTCATGGCTGTTTTAAGATCATAGTCCATCTGCAGGCCAAACCAGAACTGCGGAGGGGTTCCGAAATAGCGGGCAAGCCGCAACGAGGTCTCTGCGGTGATGCTTCGTTTTCCTGCGATGATTTCGTTAATGCGCCATACAGGAATATGGATATCCTCGGCTATCCGGCCTTCAGTCAGATTCATGGGAGTAATGTACTCCTCAAACAGAACCGTTCCGGGATGAAGCGGCAACATTATTTTGTCATTCATGGCTGAAAATTCCTCATGGTAAACCTGCATTGGACATCATGGAAGCGTAGAGGCAGATTACCATTATTTTATCGATTTCGCTGTTTTTATTCTTCTCTTTCCGCTTTTTGCCCCTCCTCTTTTCTTATAAACTCCAGGCACGGCAAGATCATGACCGGGTAACCGGTCAATAGTCATTTCCTTTTGCGGTATCCACTACCCGTCGCGATGATCTGATCGGGAGGAGGTAATTGCTGTTGGAAAGCGGTGAAGTGAAAAATCCGTAACCGCCTGTTTACAGTATTCTTACAGGCGTTGATGCATTGAATGGAACTTTTTTTAGCTTGTGCTTTACGGCAAACAGCGCTTTGCCGGGAGTGTGGTATTCGACAGCCTCCGTCTCCTTGATTGAACTATAGACGCCCTTATGCCGAGTCCCTCAACATCTTCTGCCATAAGTATATTCAGCGCGAGCGGTGTCAGTACGGTTGATCCGCTGCTCAATGAAGATCATGTGAAATGGCGTGCCGGATCCAGCGGTGTTGTATCGCTCTCCTACAGCTTTCCCTGGATCGATGGAGCAACAGCCTATTGGCAGAGTGATTACTCCAGAACAAACGAACCGGATGCATCATCGCATTTCGCTCTGACGGCAACCCAGATTGCTGCCGCGGGCAGTGTGTTTCAGTTATGGGCCGCAGTTGCCAATCTCTCCTTCACACAGGTTGCTGATACCGCAGGAAGTGTCGGTGACTTTCGTCTGGCATTTTCCTCCGCCGTAAGCGGATCCTGGGGATGGTGCTATTATCCGGATGACTACTGGGCCTCGGCCGCCGATGTCTGGATCAATCCCGCTTATGCCACCGGCAGTTCGTGGACGAACAGCTCCTTCAACTACTACTCACTGATTCATGAAATCGGTCATGGACTTGGTCTGAAACACCCGGGAAACTACTCCGGAACCAGCTCTTCCGGGCCCTATCTTCCTGCAAATCTTGATTACAGGCTCTATTCGGTTATGTCCTATAACGACTGGCATAAATGGTATGTGGATGCCAGTCAAACCATTGCCGTACTTCCTGAAACCCCTATGGTGTATGATATTGCCGCTATCCAGTATCTGTACGGGGCAAACAACAGCTACCAGACCGGTAACAATACCTACACCTTCGATCCCGCGGTTCCCTTTTACAAAACCATCTGGGATGCCGGAGGGACCGACACCATTGATATTTCGAACTTCACGACCGATTGCACGGTTGATCTGAGAGCGGGGAGCTACTCCTCACTTCACTACGTCAACAGGGGAAATTCGTCGAATTATGACGGTTCAAATAACCTTGGCATTGCTTTCGGAGTCACGCTTGAAAATGTCAAGGGAGGTACCGGCAGTGACACCATTACCGGTAACAGTGCGGCCAACACCATAACGGGCGGTGGAGGCAACGATACCATCAATGGCGGTGATGGATCGGATACAGCAATCTTCAGCGGTAACAGCAGTGACTATACCATCACCTATGATGCCTCAAGCGGAGTGTACACCATTACGGACAAGAGAGCCGGAGGTGAAGGCTCGGATCATCTGAGCGGCGTTGAACACTTCCAGTTTGCCGATACAACGCAGATCAATACCAACATTCCGACGGTTACCCTTTTCAGCCCCAATGACGGGGCGGTGGATGTCGGTCTTTCGGATGATATTGTCATCACCTTCAATGAAACGATACAGAAGGGAACCGGCAGTGCTGCTATTCATATCAATTCAGCGACAGGGACTCTTTTTGAAGCGGCCTATGAGATTTCGACAAGCTCAAACCTTGCGGTTTCCGGGAGCCGCCTTACGATAAACCCGACCTCATCGTTTGCATCCGGCACGCACTACTATGTTACCCTGGATGGCGGAGTGGTCAGGGACAGTGACGGAAACAGCTCCGAGGGCATTCAGACCTATGACTTTACTACAGCAAATCCCTATGTTGAGAGTGCGGCTGAAAGTTCCGGTTCCGGCTCGGGTGGAGCTGCTGTCGTCGCCGGGGTTGCCTCAATCGGCATTCTTGCCTGGGTCATACTCTAACAATAACTGCACGTAAGAGATGAAACAGTCGGTACACTCACTCAAGTTGTTCGGACTCTATATGAATCTGCTTGGCGCAGCCCTTATCGTGGTACCGAATCTCCTGCTCTCACTCTTCGGGATAGCGCCGACCTCGGAGGTCTGGGTCCGGGTTGCGGGCGTTCTTGTTTTCAATCTCGGTATCTACTACCGCTTTGCCCTGAAAAATCCTGACAAAGCCTTTATTCAGGCCTCGATTTATGCCCGAATGTTTGTACTGGCTGCATTTATTGCCTTTATTCTCTTCGGGTTCGCCACTCCCGTTTTTCTGCTCTTTGGTGCTGTAGATGCTGCCGGAGCGCTCTGGACCTGGATAGCCCTGAGAGGAGAAGAGAGAGAAGAAAGTGGACTCAGTGGACAGGGAAATGGTGGACAGAAGTGGACGTAGTGGAGAGGATTGAAACGATTTTGAGTTTTTGAATGACGAGGAAGATTATTGACCACGAAACACACGAAATCTCACAAAAAGAAGAGGTTGAAAAATTTTTAATGCTTGATTTTGGATTAAAAACAAGATAGTAAGGGCTTTTTTCTTAAAACGGCAGAGATGTCTCTCTTTGTTCGACATGACACCTTGCAGCGCGATTCCTGATTGTAAATTATTTTTCGTCCTTGTAGTCCCTGATATCCTTATTGTCCTTGCTTATTTTATCAGTTTCATGCTCTTATGACCATCCGCTTTATCCATACGGCTGACCTTCATCTCGGCAAAACCTATCGAACCGCATCCGCCGAGTCTCTGCGGTATGAAGATTTTTTTGTCATGCTTGATTCCATTGTGAAGCATGCCATTGATGAAGCTGTTGATTTTGTCCTGATTGCGGGTGACCTTTTCCACACCGGTCAGATACTCCCGCGCACCTTCGCCCGCACCATCGAGAGCCTTCAGCCCCTGAAGGAGGCCTCTATACCCTGTATTGCAGTTGAAGGAAACCATGACTGGATCCATCGCCGTGAGAGCATCTCCTGGATGGAGGCGCTCTCGGAGATGGGCTATATCCGCCTTCTTCGACCATCCCGGACCGAATCGGGCGGATACCGGTTTGAACCCTTCAGGAGTGAAGAGGGGATCGGAGGCTACATCGAAATAAAGGGGTTACATATCTACGGGCTCGGTTATATCGGTACACAGGCGGGCAGCCATGTTGAGCGTATCTGTGAATCGATTGCCACAACCGGAAATATCCTTCTCTTTCATGTCGGTATCTGGAGCTACTCTCCGGTGGAAATCGGCAACATGAAGCCCGAAGAGGCGCTGCCGCTCTCGGCAAAATTTGATTATGTCGCTCTTGGTCATGGACACAAGCCCTATGTTGTCGAGCGTGCTGATGGTCAGCCCTATGCCTATAATCCGGGCTCCCCTGAGTGTGTGAACTTCGGTGAAGAGCGGTTCGACAAGGGATATTACCTTGTTACCGTCGATGAAGGCATCTATCGGCACGAATTCCGTCAAACCTCTCCCCGGCCTATGATGGTGACCACCATCAATCTGGATGGAGCTGAAAATGCAGATGAAGCGCTTCGGCGTCTTTCAGAAGCGATACGCCCGAAACTTTTCAGGGGAGTTGATGACCGCAAGCTGCTTCTTGAGCTGAAATTGACCGGACGGGTCCGTTTTCATCCTTTTGAGCTTGGCAGGGAGCGGTTGCGCCTTCTGCTTGATGAACTCTGTCACCCTCTGCATGTCGAGATTAAAAACCATCTCTCACTCTTCACCAGGGAGGGAGGTCAGGAGCGGGAGCAGAAACATCTGGGGGAGATTGAAAAAGAGGTGGTTCGGGAGTTGATCACTGCCCGAAGCGAGTTCAAGGGAAGAGAGGAGGAGCTGCTCAGGCTTGCTCTTGCCATCAGGGATCAGGTAATGAAGGGGGAGTGTGAGGGGGACGATCTTCTTGGTATGCTCACGGCACCACAAAATCATCAATAAAAGATATGGGCACCTCTATTAATTGTCGTGAGCGGTTTGAAGATTTTTGAACCACGAAACAGACGAAATTACAAGAAATTATGCACAAAAAAACCATCAAGCTGTTCTTTTCGTCCTTGTAGTCCCTACAGTCCTTGTTGTCCTTGTTCTCTTTTCAGAGCACCGCCCAACGAAGCAATCAAATCGCGGAATAAATTAATAGAGATGCCAAGATGCAGATACTTTCCATACATCTCACTGACATAAAATCACATCGTGATACGGAACTCTCTTTTTCGTCAGGGATCAATGTGCTGTCGGGAGCAAACGGATCAGGCAAGAGTACCGTTTTTGAAGCGATAGGCTATGCGCTGTTTGGTGTCGATGCCCGTGACTTCGTCTCCAATGTTGATCGTTTCATTTCAATAGGTTCGAAAAGGGGAAGAATTTCAGTCACCTTCAAAAGTGATGATGGCCGGGAGTGGCAGGTGAGCAGAACGGTAGGCCCCGCATCAAAATGGCTGCTGGCAGAACGCAAGGGCGACACCTTTGAAGTTGAGGAACATTCGGGGATTGCCGAGACCGAAACCCGTATTGCCCAGCTGCTCGGGCTTCTCAATGGACGTTCTCTTTCCGAGCAGTTCAAGCTGGTTATCGGTCCCTTCCAGAACGATTTTCTCGGTCCTTTCATTATCCGTCAACCGACAAAACGCCAGGAGGCGTTCGATGAGATTCTTGGTATCGATACCTGGAGAAAAACGTACAAAGGAACTGCCTCGCTGCTTGCGCTTGTGCAGGAGAAGGTGAAAATTCTTGAGGTAGAGGTTGAGGGGCTTGAAGGTGTAGTGGCAATTCTTCCGGAAAAAGAGGCGGAGTTTGCTGCTACAGGAGCGCATGTTGAAGTGCAACAGCGTGTTTTGGCCGAAAGGAGTGCGGCGCTCTTTGATCTTGAAGCTCTCCTGAAAGATTTTGAGAGCAGGCAAAAGAGCATAACCACACTCGCCACTCAAATTCAGCTTCTTGAGGGGCGTATCCGGGACGGAGGGGAGAAGATCGCCACCCAGAAGCAGCGAGTCGATGAGGCGCTTCATGCCTTTGCTCTTGTTGAGGCCTCCCGATCAGGCAAGGAGTCCTTTGAGCAGGCCGAAGAGCAGCTGAGCGAACTTCGTAACATGGAGCTGATGCGAAGGGCGATTGAGCAGGATATTGCCAAGCTGGAGGTAAAAGCCCGCCTGCTCTCACAAGCGCTTGATCATGAAGAGCAGGAGATCGCAAAGGTTGATCGGGAGCAGGCGCTTGAAGATCGTCTTATTGGACAGACAAGGGAGGATATTCTGCTCAATAGCGCAAGCTTCACTGCTGCAGAGCAGCTTCAGGAGCGACGAAATGCAGCTGACCGGCTCAGGGCAGAGCGCTCGCTCCTGGAAGGCCGACGTATTGCCCTTGTTGAGGGAGAGGATACTCTGGCGGAAGGAATCTGCCCTTTCTTTCAGGAGCAGTGCCTGAATGTTGCCGGTCTTGCACCGGCTGATCACTTTTCCATGAAAATCGGCGATCTCGACCGGGCTATGGCCGATTTTGACCGCCGGATCGGTGATGCCGCCCGAAAGGTCGCGGAGGCTGAAGATGCTGAAAAGGAGCAGCATGCAAACCGGGTACGGTTACAGGAACTTGACCGCCGGGCTGCCGCCCTTGAGGAGGGGCGCCGCAGAAATCATGAACGGTTTGAACGGCTTGAAGCCAGCAGGGAGGAACACTCCCGGGTGGCTGCGGAGGCGGCTCTCCGGCAGAACGATCTCCAGCGGTTCTCCTCTCTTGATGCAGAAATCGAAAGATGTGAAGGGGAGCGAAAGCGGTTTCAGGCTGATCGTGACACCTATACCGCACAGCTCAAAGATGCCCTTGATCTTGATAATCGGCGTCAAACGCTTGGCCTGTGGGAGCGGGGACTCCGGGATTTGCAGCAGGAGCTTGCTGCATTTACCGATGAGCTTGCAGAGCTGCGTTTGCACTATGAAGCAGCAAAACCTCAAGAGCTGCATGCCGCAAAAGAGCAGCTTCTCATTGATGTGGCAACCTCTCGCCAGCAGATTGAGGAGAGCGGAAGAACCCTTGAACGACTCGGCAAAGAGATTGATGAGCTCAAGAAGCATCAGCTTGTGATGGCAGAAAAGCGGGTGTTGATCAGCACATTCCAGGAAAAAGAGCGGCTGGTCAGGTTTTTGCGAAACCAGGTATTCCGGAGTGTCTCGGCGCAGCTGTCCGACCGGTTTCGGGAGGAGATAACTCTTCATGCCGATCGTATTTACCGAACCATTGCCGAGTCTGATGAAGAGCTCTGCTGGGGAGATAACTATCAGATAATCCTTCGGGATATGGATGCCGGTGTTCTCCGGGAGCGAAGCGATGACCAGTTGTCCGGCGGGCAGACCATGAGCGCCGTCGTTGCTCTTCGGCTTGCGCTTCTCCAGACGATAGGGGCAAGAGTTGCATTTTTTGATGAACCGACCTCCAACCTTGATCTATCCCGCCGCGAGAACCTTGCAAAGGCTTTTCGCGCCATTGAAGTTGGTCGTGAAGAGGTGACTGAACATTGGTATGATCAGCTCTTTCTCATCAGTCACGATGTGGCGTTCACTGAAATTACCAATCAGATGATACCGATCGGTGAGTGAGGGGTTGCACGTCTCTATTCAATGTACCAACGCATCGAAACAAGGCACAGTTATCCCTGCGTGAGGGCCGTGTAGAGAAAATAGAGTCCTGTACCGAGCAGCACAAGTCCGAAGAACCGCTTTACCTGCTTTATCGATCCTGAACCGGAGGTCCAGTTCAGGTAGCGCTGTACCAGATGAGTCATTGTGCCGGCAGCAGCGATTACTGCGGCGTGACCGATACCAAAGGCGGCAATCAGCAGCACAGCTTCAAGCCAGCTCTTTGCCCCGATGGTGAAGACAACCCCGAGCACCGGGGCAAGAAAGGCGAAGGTGCAGGGGCCGAGTCCGATACCGAAGAGAAGTCCGAGGAGAAAAGCGCCCCGCAATCCTCCGCGCGGTTCATCTGCCAGTGGAATCCTTTTCCACTTCAAGGGGAGCAGCTCCATGAGGTAGAGCCCCATCAGCATAAAGAGAAGGGCAATAACATAGTTACCCCAATTGCCGGTATCTCCGAGCATCATGCCCATTGACGCGGTTATCAACCCGATCAAGGCAATGGTGAAGAGCGTGCCAACAGCAAAAGAGAGGGCAAGCCAGAGTGACCGCTTTGTTTTTATCTCCCCGTGACTGCTTATATAACCGATGATCAAAGGGATTCCCGAAAGATGGCAGGGGCTGAGCAGTACACTCAGTACCCCCCAGATGAACGAGGCGAAAAGCGCGAGGCCGTAACTTTTCTCGAGGGCAAACGTAAGTTCTGAAAAGAGAGTTTCAACCATGGTCACCCCTTTTAAGTTGTTCCGCGCTTTGGTTACGTCGTTGGTCGATACTTGAAACCCTCTCCCGGCCCTGACTTTGTCGGGAGAGCGCTACCAATATTGAGGTGCCACCATCTCTCTTCAATTGGAGGTCAGCGGTTTCAATCCCTGTTTTTCAAGAAGCTGATTGATCGATGCTTCCGGAAAAAAACCCGAATGACGGAAAAACTCCTTTCCGCTACTGTCGAGAAAAACCTGTGTAGGGATTATCCGAATGGCATACTGTTTGGCGTACGGGTGATTTTCTGTTTTCCAGACGTCATAAAAGATGATTTTGAGCTGTGCACCGTATCGCGCCTGAACGGCCTCCATTACCGGCTGCATTTTTCGGCAGGGGATGCATTTTATGGAGCCGAGTTCAATAAAGGTGACCTGTGCCGGTGATGAGGAGCTGATTGCATACTCCCGGGGTTTGGTCCGGCTTTCAGTGGCGGCAGTGCTCCGGTTTTCTGCAAAAGCAGGAGCTGAAAAAAGAAAAAGGCAGAATCCTCCGAGCAAAGCGTACATGGTAAAAGCTTTTCGGGTGTATCCTTTGTTGCGGTCAACATACATGGCATCTCTTGTCTTGGCGTTATCATCAGGGGTCTTGATTGGCCCCTCTTCTCCTTCAAAAATTGCAATACAATCAGCTATCTATATCTCTCCTCTGCAATGATGAGGTTGTGCCGAGAGAGGAACAGCGTGACCGTTCTCGGTTGCAGCAAGAGTGAGGGGATTTGATCCAGCAGGGTATCATCATTAATAGTACATCACGGCGTAGTAAAGGTTTTTTTTGATCTCGTTAATGACAAACTGGTAACTTTTTTTGTTTTTCCACCAGACAAACGGGCGCCACCACTCCGGCTTTGTTGAAACAAGAATGAACCTTTTTGAGCTGCCTTTAAACGCCTTGCTCCATGTCTGGTGAAGCCGAAGCATGTGAGGCGGATCGCTGACGACAATGGCACTCTTCCACCCTTTTTTCTCCATGGTGTCCGCAGCATTTACAGCCTCTTCCCATGTTGTCGTCGATTGCGTGTCCACCCTGATTGCTTTTTTTGGCACGCCAAGCTTTATCATACGCCGTTCACGCCAGTTGGGATGAGCCGGACGATAAAAGCGTTCATCTATTCCGGTCAGGATAACATGCGAGGCATATCCTGAATTGTAGAGTTCAGCACCTTTACGGACACGGAGGCCACTGTCTCCTCCAAGCACAATGATAACATCTGTTTTTTCAGGATTGCCGGCATAGAGTGATACCAGAAAGCCGAGAGTTAAAAATATGGCAGAAGCGGCACCGCAAACAGAAAGAAGAGCAAAGAGTGTCAGTTTTAGAAAGAGTTTCATGGAATGGAGTGCGGGTTTTTTTGTCCTGCCAGGCAGATGCCTGATTATTTGGCAAATGATCACGTATCGTGACTCAGCAGCATGGCTTTTCAGCGCTTTCTGAACCAATAATAATCATTTTTTGAAATCTTGCCTCAGAATGGCTGATTGGTGACCGCAATAACTTGAAGGCGAGCTGAATAGTATTTCAAATGAGGTATATGGTTTCAGGGCCGAATGATTTTCTTTCAATCCGCCTTGTCCGAATTGAAATTCGGAAATATTTTACTCAATTTCGGTATATTGTTGAGACAGGGTATGCTCTGAAACGCCTATGTTCTTTGGTTATAATGTATTGATTAGTCTCAGTAACTCTTTTTGCGGGTTAGCGCTTCCAGAAGTAAAGTTACCTTCTCATCCTTTTTTGATACTTTATCGGTACTTTTTTTTTAACAACATGGTATTGTTATCCGATATTATGCTCTGAAAGCTGATGCATCGCCGCCTGATTTCAGGATGCCTTCAACGGAAGGGAAGCTTCTCATAATGACGGTTACAGTACACTCATCTCATAAATACATGAGTGAACAGAGCCAAAAGTGCCCGAAGCTTGATCGGAACCATAGTCCGAAATACGAGCAAATTTTCAGTAAGGCCATTATTGATCCTTTTCCGGGTTCATTTACCATCAACGATGCAAACGGCAGGATTGTCTGGTGGAACGCCTATTATCGTGATGTAATTCTCGGGTTACCGGAAAGCGAACTGGCAGGTTATGAAGCAATGAAGGTTTTTCATCCGGATGACCGAGCCCTTGCTTTCGAGAAAATGAGCAATATTCTGGCTCATGGTGTAGAGGAGACCGCCGAAGGTCGGGTGCTTCTGCACGGCGGACCGGAGTATCAATGGAGGATGCTTTCGGGGAGCCGGATCATGATCGAGGGTGAGCCCTTTGTTGTGGCTATAGGTATTGAAATTACTGAACGGAAACGATTTGAAGCAATCAATACATTTCGACTCAATCTGCTTGACAGAGCCGAAACCAGTTCAGTCGAGACCTTGCTGAGAGCTACGCTTGAAGAGGCTGAACGTCTGACAGAGAGCAGGATTGGTTTTTGCCACTTTACCGGAGACGATCAGCTTACCCTCTCCCGGCAGGTGCTTTCAGGAAAAATGTACAGGCAGTTTCAGGCCGTTGAGGAAGAGCCCGCACATCCGCCACTCAACACTCCGGAACTCTGGGCAGATGCGCTTTTGAACAGGAGTCCGGTGGTTCTCAACAATAATGCGGGTTTACGCCATCTTTTCAAGCTGCCGGCGGGCCATCCCGACATTCAGAGAACCCTTGTTGTTCCTGTCATGCGGGGAGATACGGTGCAGGCTATAGTTGGAGTGGCTGAGAAGCCCTACGATTACGATGACAATGATGTCCGGCTTGTTGGCACACTGGCCGATTTTGCCTGGGACATTGTCGCCCGCAAGCGGGCAGAGCTTTCGGAGCAGAAAATTCAGGAAGTGCTTCTTCAGGCCCAGAAAATGGAGTTGATCGGTCAGCTCGCCGGAGGTATTGCGCATGATTTCAACAATATGCTCGGAGTTATTCTTGGTAATGTTGAACTTGCCATGCTCCATCCGGCTCTTGATCAATCGCTGCAGAACAATCTGAAGATGATTCTGAAAGCGGTTGAGCGTTCAGCCGAACTTACCACCCAGCTCCTCGCCTTTTCCCGCAAGCAGGCAGTCATGCCTGTTGTGCTCGATCTGAACACAATGGTTGAGAGAATGCTCTCCATGCTCAGGGGGCTTGTCGGTGATCAGATTACCCTGGTCTGGATACCCGAAAGTCATAATACTCCGGTAAAGATTGATCCTGTCCAGATCGATCTTATCCTTGGCAACCTTACGGTTAACGCCCGCGATGCCATTACCGGATCCGGCAAAATCAGTATTGAAACCCGTAACATTTCCGTTGACAAACAGGCGTGTGCAGCCGGTCATCCCTGCAAGCTTCCGGGCGAATATGTCATGCTTGTCCTGACCGATACGGGATCCGGAATTGCAAAAAAGGATCTCCCTCATATATTTGAACCGTTTTTTACGACCAAGGAAAAAGATCAGGGCGCCGGAATGGGGCTCTCTACGGTCTATGGTATTATAAAACAGAACAAAGGCTTTATTGACTGCCAGAGTGAGCCGGGACAGGGGACAGCCTTCAACATCTATCTGCCGAAACATCGTGGTTATGCCGATCCTGATGACTCCTCAGTGCCGCTGCCATCCGAAAGCAGGGGGAAAGAGACGGTATTGATTGTTGAAGATGAACCGGATATTCTGAGTCTCTGCAAACTGATGCTCGAGAATAACGGATATGCAGTACTTACCGCTTCAACACCATTGGAAGCGATCCGTATTACCAGACAGTATGCCGAGAAGATTCATATCCTTATGACGGATGTTATCATGCCTGAAATGAACGGGTGTGAACTCGCCAGGAAGCTTCAGTTGATTCGACCGGATATTAAAACCCTTTATATGTCCGGATACACTTCCGATATTATTGCCCAGGAGGGTGTACTTGAGGAAGGTGTCGGATTTATCAGCAAGCCCTTCTCCCTCAGTGCGCTGACGAAAAAAGTTGATGAACTGCTTAGTGGAGAGGGTTAAGCGTGTTCAATTTTTCGTTACTCCCTCCTGATTACAGGATAGAGTATTGCAATTCCCTTCTTATATTTCACCCTGTAAGTGTATTTGCGAAACTGTACAGCCGCATAATGCGGCTGTATGGTGCACAGCACTGGTTGACGCCTGTTCACTGAAAAAGAGTGCTGGATCAAGCATGCTCTCTCAACCATGATACAGAAACCTTTTGTCTCTTGTGTCTGCCTGCATGTTTTACCGGTTTGTTCAGGGTATCCTGCCTCAGCCTGTTTTCATATCCACTTTTCGTTATACCGTTCAACTGTCCCTGTTGGCTGTTGCATCCCGGTGGTGATTAACGCTTTTTATTTTTTATGCCGATGAGTCAATGTGAATGCAACTCTTTCCCGCTGTGAAAAACACAAAAGAGAAATCTCCTTTGCGCGAGGCTCTTTTGCCCCTTATTCCTTCCGTACAGAAGACGTTTATTTTCAGTCTTTTTGTTAATCTGCTTGTCCTTGCTCCGAGCATGTACATGATGGAGGTCTATGACCGGGTGCTCAACAGCCGTAATAACAGGACGCTGTTGATGCTTACCATTCTTGTCATTTTTCTTTATCTGCTGCTCGAAGCGCTTGAATGGGTTCGAAGTCAGGTAATGCATGATGCCGGCATGCAGCTTGACAAGGGGCTCCGGGAGCAGGTATTCGGAGCGGTTGTCTCCGCACGCCTTTCCAATCTGCCCTTTTCAGGAGCAAATGCTTTTCGTGATCTGAAGTCCATTCGGGAATTTCTGCCCTCAAGGGCAATGCTTGCCATTATTGATGCGCCGCTTGCGCTGCTTATCCTGGTGATTCTTTTTCTGATGAGTCCCGCACTCGGGTGGTTTGCTCTGGCCGGAGCCGTTGTCCAGTTCGCGATAGGTTTTCTTAATGAACGCCGCACCCGTGAACCGCTTATTGCGGCAACCCGGAGCTCGAACAGTGCGCAAAGCTATGCGGAGGAGGTTATTCGCAATGCCCAGGTCATTGAATCGATGGGGATGCTCGGTAATATTCACAAGCGGTGGATGGTTCGCCAGCAGGAGTTCCTGATGCATCAGGCGATTGCTTCGGACCATGCGGGTACCAATGCAGCGCTTTCCAAACTTGTGCAAAGCCTGTTAAGCTCTCTTTTGCTTGGCATGGGTTGCTGGCTGATGCTTAAAGGTGCGCTTTTCGGATCAGGTATGATCGTCGGATCTATTCTTGGCGGCAGGGTACTTGCTCCGCTTGTACAGATAATCGGCAGCTGGCGTCAGGTTGAAGATACCCTTGAGGCCTCCAAACGCCTGAATGCCCTGCTCAGGGAGTTTCCTCTTCCGGAAAAAAAGATGTCGCTCCCTCCACCCGAAGGGTTTTTACTTGTTGAAGGTGTTGTTGCCGGTGCACCGAGAACCCAGATACCGATTCTCAAAGGGATCAGTTTCAGAATTCCTTCCGCCGGGTCGCTGGCGATAGTCGGGCCCTCTGCCTCCGGCAAAACCACGCTTGCCCGACTCCTTGTCGGTATCTGGCCGGCGATTCAGGGCAAGGTGCGTCTTGACGGAAACGATATCTATCAATGGGATAAGGAGGAGCTCGGGCAGTATATCGGTTATCTGCCCCAGAATGTGGAACTCTTTGAAGGAACCATTGCGGAAAATGTAGCACGCTTTGACGTTCCGGATCCTGTTAAAGTAAAAGAGGCTTGCCGGATGGTAGGGCTTGACGAGTTTATTGAAGGGTTGCCGGAAAAGTATGAGACCCAGATAGGCGATGACGGGTCGTTCCTCTCCGGGGGAGAGCGGCAACGGGTGGCGCTGGCCAGAGCGGTGTACGGCATGCCGAAATTTGTTGTTCTTGATGAACCCAATGCCAGTCTGGATGAAGCCGGAGATATCGCCCTGACCAATACGATGAAGACATTGCGGGCACAGGGGGCAACCGTGATCGTCATAACACATCGGATGAATATCCTTGGATTAATGGAGCATATTCTTGTGCTTGTTGACGGCCAGATTCAGCGGTTCGGCACAACCCAGGAGATACTTGCAGCAAAACAGGCGTCTGCTCATGAGGCCCAGAAGCAGGCGCCACAACCACAACGCAGTTAATTTTACCGGAACAGTGTATATGTCTACCTATGACGCCTGATTTTTTTAATCGCAGTATTCTCTCCCGTCAGCTCTGGACGTTTCGCCGTCTCTTTCTGTGGGTCGGTATTTTCAGCTTGATCGCCAACGTGCTGATGCTGGCGCCGACGCTCTATATGCTTCAGGTATACGGACGGGTAATGAAAAGCGGCAGTGAGTTGACCCTCTTCATGGTGACCCTGTTTCTGATTCTCTTTTATGTGGTGATGGCATTTGCCGAGTGGCTGCGTTCCCGTCTTCTGGTTCGTGCCGGAGTACAGCTTGATGAGGCGCTCAACTCGCTGGTCTTCAATGCGAGTTTTGAAGCCTTCCTTACCCGCAGCACGCATAAAATCAGCGAGGCTTTCCAGGATCTGGCCAATATCCGCCAGTTTCTCACGGCAAACGGTATCATTGCGTTTTTTGATACTCCCTGGACGCCGATCTATATTGCGGTCATTTTTCTGCTCAGTCCTATACTCGGGTCTCTCTCAATTATCTTTGCGATTATTCAGCTTCTCGTAACCCTGCAAAGCCATCTTCTGACCCGCAGAGAGATTGAACTTGCATCTGAAGCAGGTAATGAGAGTTACCGCTATGTGCAGAGCAAGCTTCGCAACATTGAACCGATCCATGCGATGGGTATGAGCGGGAACCTCATGAAACGCTGGTTTGTTCTCAACGAGGCCTCTCTGGAAAAGGCGGAGAGCTCCCATGACCGTCAGCATCGTCAGCAGGCCTGGGCAAAGTTTCTTCGTTACACCATGCAGTCTCTTACGCTTGGAGCCGGAGCCCTTCTCGTTGTTGACGGCAGGATGTCGGCCGGATCAATGATTGCGGCAAATGTCCTGATGTCGAGAGCTCTTCAGCCGCTTGATCTTGTTGTGGCCACCTGGAAGCCGTTTGTTCACTCCCTTACCGCGTTTACCCGTCTGGAAAAACTGCTTGAAGAGTTTCCGGAGCAGCAGCAGGGAGGAGTGCATCAGGATCCTTTCGGCGAAATCCGGATCGAGTCTCTTACCGTTCGTGTTGAGGGTCGTAAAACACCCATTCTGGATAATATTCAGGTGATGTTTCCTGCCGGAAAGGTTGTGGTCGTGCTCGGCCCTTCAGGATCAGGAAAATCAACCCTTGCCCGCTGTATCGTCGGAGTCTGGCCTCATCCCGAGGGAGCGGTACTCATAGACGGAGATCCTGTTGAGAGCTGGGAGAGAGCGGAGCTGGGGCCGCATCTGGGATATCTGCCGCAGGATATAGAGCTCTTTGATGGCTCTATTGCTGAAAATATCGCCCGGTTTGCCGAAATTGATTCACTCAAGGTGATTGAAGCTGCACGCCGTACCGGTATTCATGAGATGATTTTGAGTTTTCCCCGTGGTTATGATACCCAGATAGGTGAAGCTGGAGGCATGCTTTCGGGCGGTCAGCGCCAGAGGCTCGGGCTTGCCCGTGCCATCTACGGCAATCCGGCTATTCTTGTTCTTGATGAGCCGAACGCCAATCTTGATGAAGCCGGTGAGCGTTCACTGCTTCAGGCGGTCGGGGATATGAAAGCCGCAGGTAAAACCGTCATTCTGATTACCCACCGCCCAAGCATACTCGGTGCAGCCGATCTTGTTGCGGTGATGAAAGCCGGACGGATCGAACGCTGCGGGCCGCGCGAAGAGGTTATCGCTGCCATGCGTCCGGCAGCGGCATCAACATCAGCAGTCCAGGCATCCTGAACTGAATTTTTCAGAAGTGTAAAAGGTAATGGAGATCAAGGATACTATGGAAGAGATACAAGCCGTAAAACAGGAAGATGACGCAAAGGCTTTGCAACTGGCCAGAAACAAGGAGAAATACCGTGATACCAGAAGCCCTGTAAGGCTTGGTATCTGGATACTGCTTGTCGGTTTCGGCGGGTTTCTGCTGTGGGCAGCATTTGCTCCCCTTGACGAGGGTGTACCCTGTCAGGGGATCGTGAGTATTGCAACAAAACGGAAGGTTGTTGAGCACCTGAGGGGAGGCAGTATCGAGAAGGTTCATGTGCGTGAGGGCCAGATGGTGCGTCAGGGCGACCTGCTTGTAACGCTTGAGCGCCAGACGGCAAAAGCCCGCTTTGATGAAGCGCATCAGCACTATCTTGGCATTCGGGCAACAGCCGACAGGCTTCATGCAGAGCTTCGTGGAGCCCGTTCAATCACCTTTCATCCGGATCTCCTCAATGACCCTGACCGGGAGCTGGCTCAACGAAATATGAGCAATGAACGGCAGCTCTTCATCTCCCGTCAGACGACACTCAACCTGCTCAATGCCCAGCTTGCGGGTATAACCTCCCTGGTCAAGGAGGGTTACGCCCCGATGAGCCAGCAGCGGGAACTGGAGTTGAAGATATCGGAGTTCAAGTCGGCAACCGCATCCCAGCTCGCCCAGATGCTGCTTGAAGTGGAGGCAGATGCAGTAAAGAGTAAAGTGCTTGCCGCAGAGCTGGCGGATACCGAGATTCGATCACCAGCCTCCGGACAGGTGGTCGGGCTTCAGGTTCAGACGGTGGGAGCTGTTGTTCAGCCGGGCCAGAAAATTATGGATATTGTCCCGAGTAATGAAGGGCTGCTTATTGATGCAAAGGTGGCACCCCATCTTATTGACAGTATTCAAAAAGGTCTGCCGGTTGATGTCAGTTTCTCCTCATTTTCCCACTCGCCCCAGCTTGTTGTGCAGGGTGTGGTTGAATCGGTCTCAAAAGATATTATAACCGAACCCCAGATGAACCCCATGCAGCCGGGAGCAACCTACTATCTTGCCAGGGTTACGGTAACTCCCCAGGGGATGCGATCACTCGGCCATCGCCAGATGCAGCCCGGAATGCCGGTTATTGTTGTTGTCAAGACCGGTGAACGTTCACTTCTGGTCTATCTGATCGATCCATTGATCAAGAAGATCATGGTTTCAATGAAGGAGGAGTAGGTTCAGGGCTCAGGGTTTGTTGAACAAAATGGTTTCATGGATAACGAATATTGACGTGAATGAAGCGATGATGAAGCAGTTTTCCCGATTGATGGTTATAGGAGCGCTCTTTGCGTCCGGAACGGTATCAGCTGCGCCGATTGACCTCTCGACGGCCTACCGGAAGGCCCTCGATTACGATGCCAAGTTGCGTGTTGCCAGGGCCGATAATATGATCTTCCGGGAGGAGATCGGAAAGTCGAGATCCAAGTTGCGTCCCAATATCCGCTGGAGTGGTTCGCGGGGCCGAAGTTCAACGCAACATGGTATTCAGGGCCGCTTTACACCGGTGGATTATTACAATACCATAAGCTACGGAGTAACGATTCGTCAGCCGCTGCTCAACCTCTCCAATATTGCGGAGTATCAGCAGTCCAAGTCTATTGCCTCCAAGAGTGATGCTGAACTTCAGAGTGAAGAGGTTGGCCTGATTGTCCGAGTGACCGAGGCCTATTGCAATGCTCTTTTTGCCGAGGATAACCTCAATTTCAGTCAGGCGCACACCAGGGCGATGCTGGAGCAGCTTCGCCAGGCCAGGCGCCGTTTTGATAACGGTTACGGTACGATTACCGAAATCAATGAGGCGCAGGCGAGTTACGATATCGCGCTCGCTGAGGGTGTTGATATTGTGAGTTCTGTCGAATTCAGCCGCAGGGAGCTGGAGGACCTGATCGGGATCTATCCTGACGAGCTTTCCCGGCTGGACCCTGCCCGGCTTGCACTCCAGAATCCGCAACCAAAAGGGGTTGAAGAGTGGATTGCCATGGCAATCCTGTCAAATCCGGCACTTGCAGCAGCCCGCCAGGAAATTCAGATTGCAAAACACGAGATTGACAAACAGCGATGGGCCCGTTACCCGACGATTGATCTTGTCGGCTCAAAGAGTTATTCCGAGAGTGAAAACAACTACTCGATCGGTTCAACCTATAATACCTATTCGATCAGTCTGCAGTTGAGCGTTCCGACCTATACCGGCGGTTTTGCCAGTGCAGCAATTCGTCAGGCCCATGCCAAGCGGCTTAAATCCGTTGAAGATCTCAGCAGCAAGGAGCGTGCAGTTGAATCCGAGATTCGCAAATACTATAACGGTGTAATCACCACTATTGCCCAGATTCATGCCTACGAACAGGCGGTTAAATCAGGAGAAATTGTGCTGATCGGAACAAAAAAGGGGTTCGGGGCCGGAATTCGAAGCAATGTCGACGTTCTTGATGCGGAGTGGAAGCTCTTTACAAGCAGGCGTGATCTGGCCAAACTGCGCTATCAGTATATTCTTAACACCCTGTTGCTTAAACAGCGAGCAGGGGTACTCTCTGAAAAAGAGATTGAACAGTTTAACGGCTCTCTTGTTCGGGGCTGAATACGTTCACGCTATTTTATTGTAATACTTTTCATAACCACTATAACAAGGAAAAACAAAGCATGCAGACCATCTACGCCGACGGAATCGCCAACATCACGCTTATTGATGGCATTATTCGTTTTGATATTGTCAATATTATGCAGATTGAAGATGAGAAGGCAAACATCCGTCCTGTCGGAGCACTCGCTCTATCGGTTCCGGCGCTGTTGAGAACACACGATCAGCTCTCAAAGGCAATCGAAAAACTTGTTGCCGATGGCATTGTGACAAAAACAGACACACCGGTCTCTCTGGATCAAAATTGACACTGGAGCTGGTCACAAGAGGAAGCGTGAATGTTTATGCTTCCTCTTGACCATAAGGGCTTTTGCGGGCAAGCAGCCTAAAGATTGTTCTCTTCAGGATCGAACTGGTAGAGCAGTGTCGAGAGGTAGCGTTCGCCGGTATCGGGCAGGATAACGACAATATTTTTACCCCTGTTCTCCTCACGCTGAGCAAGTTGCAGGGCTGCGTACGCCGCAGCTCCCGATGAGATGCCGACAATGAGTCCCTCTGTACGGGCAAGGGTACGGCCGGTTCGAAGGGCGTCCTCGTTTTTCACCAGAATAATCTCGTCAATAAGAGCGGTATTGAGGATATCAGGAATGAATCCTGCGCCGATTCCCTGTATTTTGTGCGGGCCGGGCTTTCCGCCGGAGATAACCGGGGAGTCGAAGGGCTCAACGGCAACAATTTTCACACCCGGGTTCCGCTGCTTCAGCACCTCACCGACACCGGTGATAGTGCCGCCGGTACCTACTCCGCTGACAAAGAAATCGACCTTGCCGTCGGTATCCTTCCAGATCTCCTCGGCTGTGGTTCTGCGGTGAATATCAGGGTTGGCCGGGTTTTTGAACTGCTGAGGAAGAAAGGAGTTCGAATATTTCAGATGCAGCTCTTCAGCTTTTCTGATCGCCCCGGGCATACCTTCCGGTCCTGGAGTCAGAACCAGTTCGGCTCCAAGAGCCTTGAGCAGGTTGCGGCGTTCAATACTCATGGTTTCAGGCATGGTGAGCATCAGGCGGTACCCTTTGGCCGCGGCAATGAAGGCAAGAGCAATCCCGGTATTACCGCTGGTCGGTTCAATGATGACGGTATCCCTGTTGAGCAGACCCTTTTTCTCGGCATCTTCGATCATCGAAAAACCGATACGGTCCTTGACACTGCCGCCGGGGTTGAAATATTCGAGTTTGGCGATGATCGATGCTGCAGCATCAAACTCACGACTGAAATTCCCAAGCTCAAGCAGGGGGGTGTTACCGATAAGGTCGGTCAGTTTTTTTGCAATTCGTCCCATAGTGTATTTCTGTTTATTTGTGGTGTTTTTTTGAAAATAACAATTGTTAATGCTTTTTTTAAAGGATACAAAAACAGGTATTTACCCCTTTTTAGCCCATTGAGCAAATGAATCAATGCGAAGCGCGCGTCTCCTTTTTGATTGCCATACAGGCAAAGTACTTGAACCTTCTTCATGAAACGGCATGTATAGAAGAAAAAAAATGAATGAACACTTGCCGTAATGAATAAAAAAATATTGTTCAATAAACCTACTAACTATAAACTAATAAATAAGTAAAGCCTCTTTTCCATCTGCATTGCCCGGTATTTTATTTCAGGAAATGCGTAATAATGAATTAGTTGTATTCAATGAATTATTTTAAATTATATGTAAAACCTATATACAGTATAGAGGAATTGCTTTTCCACTACATCTCCATAACATAAACCAATACAGCTATGTCAAACGGATCAAACGTAAACGTTGATTTCTCAGGCACTATCGGCAATATTGCTGATTCTGTAGGTAAACTTTTTCAGTTCCAGATCGATACCCTGAACAGCGGTATCAAAACGGTTTCTCAGTATGTTGAGCCGCTTGCCAAGACGACAACTGATTTGGCTACCAATCTTGCCGGCACACTGAACAATGTGCTTCAGAGCGTTTCATCAGCTTTTGCTCCTAAAAAGTAATCGGTTTTAACGCTGAAAAGAGAGCACCCTTTGCTGAACGCAGAGGGTGCTTTTTTTTTGACCGATGCTAATCAGGCCTTCATGGTTGCAATCAACCCCGGTTGCCGCCGGCCTCACGGATTGTTTTTGCCCGCCACTCTTTGTCGGATGCCATTCTGGTGATAACCCCGAGCATTCTGATATGGCTGTTCGGATCGGAAGCGGGTGTCAGGAGGAGGAAGATGATCCGGGCACTGTTGCCGGACTGCCGGTCAACAACACCCTTTTTGCTCACACCGATAACCAGTTCCGGCCTTTGGATCTTCTCCAGTCTCGCATGGGGAATGGCAATATCGGAACCGACAAATGTTGCGCCCTGCGATTCACGTTCAAGCAGGCTTTTGAAGGTGCTCTGTTCGTCAATATCCGGATTTGCACTACAGCACCTATGCAGGAGCAGCTGAAAGGCGCTCTCTTTTTCTGCCGATTCTTCCAGAAGCATAACAGGCGCATGCATGACCAGCTCTTTCCACTCATTTGGAGGCTGAGCGGTAACGGCTTCACCCACGCCATTGCCGGCAGGGGTGTTTTTTTTCCTGAAGAGTGCTGAACAAAGATCCTTTGTACGGTCAACGGCGGAGGCCAGCAACCCCTTTCCGGAGTCATTCTGCTGGTGGTTGTTCCTGAGTGGTTTGTTCATGGAGCGCATGCCCGTCAGAATAGTAAAATCTCCGGAGCGAGAACATCCTGAATAAAGCAGGATTGCTTTTCCAGGCAAATCCTGCAGGAGAGAGGTTTAGGGCGCCGGTTCCCAGAAACAGCGCTTTGGCGACACGATCAGCCCTTCATCCTTGAGTGCCTTCATAGCCTTGTCGACCTCTTTGCGGTCCAGTCCGCTCTTTTCGGTGATCAGTCCGGCGTTCATGGGGGCGGCCTCTTTTTTCATGACTTCCAGTACCTTCTTTTTTGCATCCATCTGTCTGATTGTTTGATTAGGTGATAGCGCTTCGGGCTATGCTGAATAAATGTACAAATTTTTGAAATAATATTAGTGCAGGCCGGGGTGGTGAGGAGTTCCATACCGGAAAGCGGACTCTATTTATAACGTTTTTTACATATTGTATTGTAATTTTAAAGGTTGGCTTCCGGAAATGAATTTTGATTGTAGGGCAGCAGCTTTGTCGAGAAGGTTGAACAACTTAATCCAAAGGAGTGCAATACATGAAGAAACTACTACTCTCTCTTGCCACAGCCGTTCTCCTGGCTCTTCCGCTTGCCGGAGAGGCTGCACCGCTGAAAATCGGATTTATCAACTCCATTACCGGGAAAGAGGCGCAGATTGGTGAAAATCTCACCAACGGCGCAGCTCTGGCGATTGAGGATCTGCGCTCAAAAGGTGTTCAGGTCGATTTTGTCAGGGAGGATGACGGAGGCGATCCCAAGAATGCACTTGCCGCCTATGAAAAGCTTGTTACCCGTGACGGGGTGATCGGAGTGGTGGGACCCTACACCTCGGGATGTGCCAATGTCGTGGCATCAAGGGCAGACCAGTACCAGGTTCCGCTGCTTGTTCCCGCTGCCGCCAAGGAGGAGATTACCCGCAACGGTTACAAGAATGTGTTCCGCCTCAATGCACCGGCTGATGTCTATTCCAGGGTTTTGCTGAGCGCCGTGGCCCCATACAAACCGAAAACCATAGCCTACGTCTATGCCGCAACTGATTTCGGGGTTTCAACGGTAAAAACAGCTCAGGTCAATGCTGCAAGTATGGGCTTGAAAGAGGTAGCCAATGAGAAGTACCAGCAGGGTCAGCCGGACTACCGGGCAACGCTCTCCAAAGTCAAGGCGGCAAATCCCGATCTTGTTTTTCTTGTCTCCTATGATGCCGATGCCATTCTTCTGATGCGTCAGGCCAAGGAGATCGGGCTTGCACCGAAAGCATTTCTCGGTGCGGGAGCCGGGTACACCACGGCCCAGTTTGCCCAGCAGAAGGAGATATCCAATCTTGTCATCTCCGCCACCCAGTGGACGGATGATGTCAACTGGCCGGGAGCTGCAAATTTTGCAAAACGCTATCAGGCAAAGTTTGCCAAAGAGCCATCCTACCATGCAGCCTGTGCCTATGAAGCCGTCCGGATTATGGTTGATACGGCTGCCAAAACCAGAACAGCCGCAAAACTTCGCGCAGGCCTGAAAGCAGGGAGCTGGAACGGTATCATGGGCCCGGTAAAATTTGCCGATTACAGCGGCTTTACCAATCAGAACAACCACCCCATGCTGGTTCAGCAGCTCCAGAACGGTAAAACCGAAACGGTCTATCCCGCACAGTTCAGTAAAAAGAGACTGGTTTACCCTTTCAAACGGTAAGAGGGATTTCATTGTGGGGGCGAAAAACAGTTCGCCCTCACTGACAACCATTTCAGACGGAGCATCCTGATGTTATTCCTGCAAGCCCTCGTATCCGGTATTCTCTCAGGCGGGGTCTATGCCCTGGCCGGTATCGGTATGTCACTGGTTTTCGGTGTCATGAACATAAGCAACTTTGCCCACGGCGACCTGATGATGCTTGGCATGTATCTGGCCTATTTTGCCTTTACCCTGTTGCACATTGATCCCTATCTTGCACTGCTGCTGATCATTCCGGTATCGTTTCTCTTCGGTTTTATTCTGGAAAAGGTATTTATCCACCGGGTTATCGATCATCCTCATCAGAACCAGATTCTCCTTACCATAGGCCTCGGTCTGATCATGAGCAATACCGCACTGCTCGCCTTTACCAGCGATCCGAAGATACTCACCACAACCTATTCGAGCAGCGCCATCAATACAGCCTCGGGACTCTCCATCTCCGTTCCGCTCCTGCTCTCATTTGTTATCACCTCCGTGATTACGGCGGTTCTCTACCTCTTTCTGGCAAAAAGCAGCACAGGGATGGCTCTCAGGGCGACAAGCCAGAACCGTGAAGCGGCACAGTTGATGGGTATCAACGTGGCTAAAATGAGTGCCATTGCATTCGGCATCGGTACCGCCCTTGCGGCAACTGCCGGGGCTCTGATTGCACCGACCTACTATATTCATCCGCTGGCCGGTCACAGTTTTCTTTTGAAATCCTTCACCATCTGCGTGCTTGGCGGTCTCGGCTCGGTAGTCGGGGCCGGAGTCGGGGGGATCATCATCGGAGTGGTTGAGTCGATGGCTGCCACCTATATCTCCACAGACTGGAAAGATGTGGTTGTCTTTGTGCTCTTTCTTACGGTTCTTCTGTTTCGTCCCCAGGGGCTCTTCGGTAAAAAGGGAGGGCAGTAATGAAACAGGCACTCATCATCGCTCTCTTTGCGGCCTTTACGGCACTGCTGCCTCTCTTTATCGGTGAAGAGAACCCCTATATCATCGGCATCATGATCTCCGTGCTCATGATGGCGGCACTCTCATCGGCATGGAACATCATCGGCGGATTTGCCGGGCAGTTCAGCTTCGGTCATGCAGCCTACTTCGGTGCCGGAGCCTATACCACATTGATTCTGATCTACTCATTTGAACTCAATCCGCTTATCGGCGCAGCGGCAGGTATGGTTGTCGCCGCTCTGATTGCCCTTATCACCGGGAGCATTGTTTTCGGACTGCGCGGTCACTACTTTGCGCTTGCCTCAATAGCCGTAGCCGAGATCATCCGGCTCTCTGTGCTTAATTTTGAGTTTACCGGAGGGGCCCAGGGGATTTTGCTTGCAAATGTCACGCTCTGGGGGCTCGATCTCAACAGCAAAACTCCTTTTTACTACGGCATGCTCCTGCTTCTCGTTGTAACGCTCACCGTAACGGAGTATCTGCGCAAGTCGAAAACCGGATACTATCTGCAGGCTATCCGTGAAGACCAGGATGCGGCCTCATCACTCGGTATCAATCTCGCGCTCTACAAAAACCGGGCACTCCTGATATCCGCACTCCTGACCTCCGTTGCCGGCAGCCTCTATGCGCTCTATATCCGCTTCATTGATACCTCCGCCGTGCTCGACCTCCGGCTCTCCATCGAAATTATCCTGACCGCGATAATCGGCGGAGTAGGGACGCTCTGGGGTCCGGTTCTCGGTGCACTCCTGCTTGTGCCTCTTGCAGAGGCGCTCCGCTCCAACATGATCGGTGACGCGCTGGTCAAGCTTGGTCTGGTATCGGAAACCTCTTCAGTCGGCATTTTTTTGAACGATAATCTTGCTCATGCCCATGTTCTCGTCTATGGCATCATTACGGTGCTCTGCATACTCTACCTGCCAAAAGGGATTCTCGGGCTCTTCAGGAGGGTGAAATGAGCGAACCTATCCTCAAAATCAATAAGGTGAGCAAGCATTTCGGCGGTAACATTGCCGTGTCGGATGTCACCTTTGCGGTAGAAAAGAACCGGATATTCGGGCTTATCGGGCCGAACGGTGCCGGAAAAACAACCCTGTTCAACTGTATGACCGGTTTTGTGCCGATCACTTCAGGTGAGGTGATCTTCAATAACCGGAAGATCAATAACCTGCGACCTGACGCAGTATGCCGGATCGGTATGGTTCGAACCTGGCAGAGGGTCAAACCGCTCTCAAGCCTGAGTGTTCTTGACAATGTGATGGTCGGGGCCTTTGCCATAACCGGGTCAGCCGGGGCAGCAAGGAAGATAGCGGTGGAGAAGCTTGCGCAGGTTGGTCTGGCCGATTACTCCGCAAAGCTGGCAGGTTCGCTCTCCATCGGACTGAAAAAAAAGCTTGAACTTGCCCGTGTTCTGGCCACCCGTCCTGAAATGCTCCTGCTTGACGAGATCTGTGGAGGATTGAACCACACCGAAACAGCCTCCATTCTTCAACTCATCCGTGATGTCCGGGAAGAGGGCACAACGATTCTCTTTATCGAGCATGATATGAAAGCGGTTACATCAATCTGTGAGCGTATTGTTGTTCTGAACTCCGGCGTGAAGCTTGCCGAAGGCACTCCGGCCGAGATTACGAGTAATCCCGAAGTTATTGCAGCATATCTGGGAGGTGGATTCGATGCTTAAAATAGAAAATCTTCAGGCCGGATACGGCGAAATGGTTGTGTTGCGCAACATCAACATCTCGCTCAGCGAAGGGGAGATAGTCTCGGTTGTCGGCAGCAACGGTGCAGGGAAATCAACCCTGCTCAAGGCTATTTCAGGCATCATCAGGTCATCCGGTACGATCACCTTCAATCATCACTCCCTCACTGCACTTCAGGCGCACCGGATTGTTGAGCGGGGAGTGGTGCATGTTCCGGAAGGACGCAAGATATTTTCTGAAATGACCGTCTTTGAGAATCTGATGATGGGAGGATTTCTCTGCCAGAAAGATCGGACGGAGAATCTTGAGCGGGTCTATGCCCTCTTTCCCATACTTGCCGAACGCCGCAAACAACTTGGAGGCACCATGTCAGGCGGCGAACAGCAGATGCTCGCAATCGGCAGGGGGCTTATGGCGAGTCCCAAACTCTTTCTGCTCGATGAACCGAGCCTTGGACTCTCGCCGCTTTTCACTGATGTGGTTTTCAAAGCGATTCGAGCTATCAATAAAAGCGGTGTAACCGTTCTGCTGGTTGAGCAGAATGTCTACCAGTCACTGAAAATAAGCCATCGCGGTTATGTCATTGAGACCGGCTCCATCGTTCTCTCCGGTACCGGAGAAGAGCTGCTCAATAATCCTGAGGTAAAAAAAGCCTTTCTCGGGATGTGAAACTATGTGAAATATTTAACTATCCTGTTACTCTTTAAAATGTTACGACTTGATCGACCGGTAATGCGAGTTTCCATCTCTCTGCTTTTCATGCTTCTCTTCTCCGGATGTCACCGTAACGACAAGGCTGACGGGTACGGTAATTTTGAGGCTACTGAAATCATTGTTTCGGCTGAATCGAGCGGCAGGCTGCTGCGTTTCGATGCTGAGGAGGGAGCCACCCTGCAGAAAGGGATGGTCACGGCGGTTATTGATACCACACAGTTGCACTACTCGAAGATGCAGCTCAAGGCGGAGCGGGAGGCTCTTGAGGCCAAACAACCAGGACTCGGAGCAAAGATCAGTGTACTGCAGGCAGAGCGCTCAAACCTGATGCGCGACCGCGCCCGATACCGGAGGCTGCTCAGCGAGGGGGCCGTACCCTCACGGCAGCTTGAGGAGTTTGAAAACCGGATCACGGTTCTTGACCGGCAGATAGGCTCTCTCGAAACCGAGTATCCCGGACTATCTGGTGATATACGGGCAAGATCGGCGCGTCTGGCACAGATTGATGACCAGATAATAAAAAGTGTTGTTAAAAACCCGGTCACAGGCGTGGTGCTCGCCAGATATGCCGAACCGGGAGAGCTTGCCTCGTCAGGAAAAGCGTTGTACCGGATCGCCGATCTTGAGCGCATCTACCTCAGGGTCTATCTCAGCGGAGCCCAGCTTTCGGGTGTGAAGATCGGTCAGCAGGTTGAGGTGGAGGTGGACGGGGCGCAGGGCGCCGGAACGGTGCTGCATGGCACCATCTCCTGGATCTCTGCTAAGGCGGAGTTCACCCCGAAAATAATCCAGACCAAAGAGGAGCGGGTCAGCATGGTCTATGCGGTCAAGGTGCTGGTCCCGAACCGCGACGGCCTGCTCAGGATCGGTATGCCGGGTGAAGTACGGCTGCAGAAGCGGTGATGGTGACCGGTCGTATTGAATCAGAAAGTGTTATAAATCTTACTATTGCAGCTTCCTCACGATATCTTTCCCTGCATCTCCTGTGTGTGGATGAGGTACGTTTTCAGTAACTATAATCACGGATGGTATCATGTCAACAGCAGAGTCAAGTGAATTCGATAAACTGAAGGAGATCGTCAACGAAGAGGAGCGTGCAGAGCCGGTGGAGGAAAAGAGTCCGGAGGAGGAGGAACTGGAAACTCTGCCCGCGGGCAAAGCAGGGGGAAAGGGGGGGTGAAGGCAGAGAAACAGGCAGTTCAGCTCTTTGCCCTCGCAAAGCGGTTCGGCAAAGTCGAAGCGCTTCAGGAGATGACACTCTCTGTCGGCGAGGGGGAGCTCTTCGGTTTTATCGGTGCGGACGGGGCAGGCAAAACAACCCTGCTCCGGATTCTTGCAACCCTGCTGCTGCCGGGCGGGGGCAGGGCAGAAGTGCTCGGTCTTGACGTGGTCGCCTCCTACCGCGACATCCGCCGCAGGATCGGTTACATGCCCGGCCGCTTTTCGCTCTACCAGGATCTCACGGTTGAGGAGAACCTCCGCTTTTTTGCCACCATATTCGGTACCACCATTGCTGAGAATTACGACCTTATCCGCGATATCTATATCCAGCTTGAGCCCTTCAAAGAGCGGAGGGCAGGCAAACTCTCCGGAGGCATGAAGCAGAAGCTCGCGCTCTGTTGTGCGCTGGTGCACCGACCCGAACTGCTCCTGCTTGATGAGCCGACTACCGGAGTCGATGCAGTTTCGCGTGCGGAGTTCTGGCAGATGCTTGGCCGCCTGAAAGAGCAGGGGATTACCACGCTTGTCTCCACCCCCTACATGGATGAGGCAGCGCTCTGCGACCGCATAGCCTTCATGCAGGAGGGGCGTCTTCTTGCTGTTGAAACTCCCGACGCCATCACCACCCTCTTCCGTAAACCGCTTTTTGCCATTCGTGCCCGCCAAACCTGGCCGCTCATAACATGGCTCCGCTCCACCCCCGATGCGCACTCGGTCTATGCCTTTGGCCGAGCCGTGCACTATACCGACAACCGTTTATCGGCAAGCAGGGATGAGCTGCTCCTATCCCTTCAGCGGCAGGGTTTTACGGATGTCGAGGTGCAGCAGATAAAGCCAGGAATCGAGGATACCTTTATGGCGTTGATGGAGCCTGAACGTGGAGAGCGTCATGGGTGAACCGGTTATTCAAACTGACAAGCTTACCCGCCGTTTCGGTGACTTTGTGGCGGTGGACGCGCTCACTTTTGCGGTCGGCAGGGGAGAGATATTCGGCTTTCTCGGCGCAAACGGTGCGGGTAAAACAACGGCGATCAGGATGCTGACCGGGCTGCTCACACCCTCAACAGGCTCGGCTTCTGTTGCGGGATTTGACCTCTACACCGAGTCCGAGAAGGTCAAGCGGAACATCGGTTACATGAGCCAGCGTTTTTCGCTCTACGATGACCTGACGGTAAAGGAGAACATCCGCTTTTTTGCCGGTATCTACGGCCTCTCCGACACGGCAATCAAAGAGAAGAGTGCGAAGCTGCTTAAGAAGCTTGATTTGCAGCATGCAGCCAATGCACGCCTTCGCTCACTGCCGCTCGGCTGGAAGCAGAAGCTCGCTTTTTCCGTAGCCATTCTGCATGAACCGAAAATAGTCTTTCTTGACGAGCCGACCGGAGGGGTTGATCCGGTAACCCGGCGACGCTTCTGGGATATGATATACGAAGCCTCGGAGAGGGGTATAACCGTTTTTGTAACAACACACTACATGGATGAGGCCGAGTATTGTGACCGCATCTCCATCATGGTTGACGGCCGGGTTGCTGCACTCGACACCCCTGAAGCATTGAAACGGCAATACCGAGCAGAGAGCATGAATGAGGTGTTTCTTCATCTGGCGAGAGCGAAACCGGAGGCGGGCTGATGAACAGTTTCAGAGGGTTTCTCCGGAAGGAGTTCCTCCACATCTTCCGCGACCGCCGGACTGCGGTCATACTCTTCGGCATGCCGCTCATTCAGCTGCTCATTTTCGGTTTTGCCATCCGCAACGAGATCCAGGATGTCAAACTCGGGGTGTACGACAAATCCCGCGATGCGGTTACACGCGCAATTATCAGCAAGTTCGCCTCTTCGGGGTACTTTATTCTCTCCCGTGAGGTGCACTCGGAGAGGGAGATTGAGGAGGCCTTCTCCTCCGGCAGTATAACCGAAGTGCTTGTCTTCGAGCCGGATTTCGCCCGCCGCCTGCAGCGTGATGGCCGGGGTGAGGTGCAGGTGATTACCGACGGCTCAAATCCCAATCTGTCGCGCATTGTATCCGGCTATACGGCCGCTGTGCTGCATGACTACCAGGAGAGTGCAGTGCCGGGAGGAGGGCGGGAGGCCGGAGTGGTTGCGGTTCCCCTCATGCTCTTCAATCCTGAGCTGAAAAGCGTTGATCTCTTTGTACCGGGGCTGATGGCGCTCATTCTCATGCTGGTCTCCGCGCTGATGACCTCGATCAGCATCACGCGGGAGAAAGAGAGCGGTACCATGGAGGTACTGCTGGTCTCGTCGCTGCGCCCTGCCCAGATCATTATCGGCAAAGTGGTGCCCTACTTTCTGCTCTCCTTTATCAATGTGGTGACCATCATCGCTGTTGCCTCTCTTGTATTCGGTGTGCCGTGCAGGGGGAGCCTTCTCTTGCTGCTTCTTGAATCACTGCTCTTTATTGTCACCGCTCTCTCGCTCGGTATCTTCATCTCATCGGTAACCGCATCACAGCAGGTAGCCATGATGATCGCCCTTGCCGGGCTGCTGCTTCCGACCATCCTGCTCTCGGGCTTCATCTTTCCGGTAGCGAGCATGCCGCTGCCGCTGCGCATGATCAGCAACATCATCCCTGCCAGGTGGTATCTCATCATTGTTCGAGGAATCATGCTGAAAGGAGCCGGATTCAGCTACATCTGGAAGGAGACGCTGGTACTGGTGGCGATGAGCACCGTTTTGATGGCGGCAAGTGTAAAGAAATTTAAAATCAGACTTCAATAGAAGCTCCGTAGGAGCGCGATAAAAAAATTATTGAGGCAGATCAGCCGATGAGAACAATCCTTTTTATCCTCCAGAAGGAGTTTCTGCAGATTTTCCGCAACAGGGGGATGCTGCCGATTATCTTTGTGCTGCCCTTCATCCAGCTCGTCATTCTCTCCTATGCGGCCACCTTTGACGTCTCCCAGGTGCCCTTTCACCTGCAGGACAGGGACCGGTCGGTAACTTCGCGGAGGTTTGCCGAAAAGTTCACCGCCTCCGGCTACTTCAACCTGACCGGCACCTCATCTTCGGACCTTCAGAGCCAGAGCGAGCTTGTTCGGCGCAATGCCGATCTTGTGCTGGTTATACCCGTCGGTTTTGAACGCGACCTTGTAACCACCGGTCACGCTCAGGTGCAGCTCATGATCAACGCCGAGGATGGCTTCTCGGCAGGAGTAGTCCAGACCTATGCCAGTGAGATTGTAACCGCCTTCAATCGCGGAGAGCTGAAGCGGCTGATTCCGGGAGGTGAAGTTACAGCAGCGGGGGAGATAAGCATGGTTCCCTCAAGCTGGTACAATCCCGAGCTGAAGTACACCCACTACATGGTACCGGGCATCATTGTCATTCTGGTCACCCTGATCGGTCTCTTTCTCTCCGGTATGAATGTTGTACGGGAGCGGGAGATCGGCACCATCGATCAGATCAATGTCACCCCGATCAAGCGCTACCAGTTCATCACCGGCAAACTGCTTCCGCTCTGGATTATCGGTATAGGTGAGCTGAGCGTCGGGCTGGTGATTGCCCGGCTTCTGTTTCATGTGCCAATGCTTGGCAGCTACGCGCTTGTCTATCTTGTTGCAGGAATCTACCTGCTGGTTGTGCTCGGCATGGGGCTCCTCATCTCAACCGTCACCGAAACCCAGCAGCAGGCCATGTTTATTGCCTGGTTCTTCATGGTTATCTTCACCCTTCTCTCCGGCCTCTTCACCTCCATCGAAAGCATGCCCGAGTGGGCACAGCGCATGACCATGCTCAACCCCGTCCGCCACTTTGTCGACATCATGCGCCGCGTTATGCTCAAAGGCTCCGGTATAGCCGAAATCGCGAGCCCGCTTCTGATTCTCACCGCCTTTGCCGCACTCATGCTCGCCCTCGCAGTCAACCGTTACCGCAAGGTTTCGGAGTGAGAAAATGAAATAATTGCCCCGCAAGCATCAGATATGCGCCGCACATGTACCGCACATGTACCGCACAAGCAGGGAGCATATTGGTATTCAAAATTTCCTTTTTAAAGCCCCGTATGGGGGCGAAACATTGGTAGCAAATACAGAAAATCATGAACGTCTCGTCGGGCGCGGGTTGGCGTATTGAGCACTTCCACAAAGAGTTGTCTCTTTATGACTGTGCAAAGGGCACCGTGAGGTTTCCGCTGGGAAAGCCTGTTCCGCTTGACCTGATAAGCCGGATTGTGCAGTTCAGGGCAGCAGAGAATCATGCAAAAGCAGCAGCCAAAGGGAGAGCGGGATAGCCTTTCTCATACCCAAATATATTTAGTAAGGAGGGTCACCGTAGTTGATGTTTGCCCGCTGCATATAAAGCTTTCTATGCGTGAGGTGACACTAAATTGATCGTGCGATTCTGGCGATTTCCCTGGCGATACTCTCAGGAGCGAGGATGAAGTCAATGCACCCGGTCTCTATTGCGCTTTCGGGCATGTCTGGCTGTATCGCTGTGTCAAGCTTCTGGGCGATGGTGATGCCGCCCACCTCCTTGATACCGCAGAGCGCCGCCGCCCCGTCACCGTCATAGCCGGAGACGATAACGGCGATAAGCTTCCCGTCCCAGTTGTTCGTAAGTGAACGCAGGAAGACCGTAATCACATCAGGCCATCCCCGGGGCTTGGAGATCGGCTCAAGGCGGAATTCGCCATCAAGAACATGCAGGTCACGATTCTCCGGGATGATAAAGACGTGGTTTGGCTCAATGAGCAGGTCGTCGGTGATCAGCTCAACTGGCATCTTCGTGTAGTTCGGGAGAATCTCGGGCAATCGTGTAGCCACGTTTCTGAGGTGGTTGACGATGACGATGGCGACCCCCAGGTCAGCCGGCAGGTTCTGCAGCAGCCGAATGTATGCATCAAGACCACCAGCCGAACCTCCTACGCATACAACAGGGAAGTCCCTGGTCGCACTCTTCCTGGTTTTCATTGAGAATCACTCCTCCTTCTGGTCATGATGTTAGCGCAACCTGGTGTTTCAGGAACCGACGGCTTCGAACTGGTCGAACATTGAGTTGTCAGGCTGATTAATACACTTCTCGATTCCCTTGAACAGATCCGATAGAGTCACGACGGTTATTCCTGGTTTTATCTGGTAGCTTTGTGATAGAGGAGCGACAACAAACGTGTGCATTGGCGCAATATCCTCTATTGCAGAATAACTTCCTCTTGAAAGCACAGGCGCCACGGAAGACTTGCACTCAATGGCAATTGTTTTTCCTGAATGCTGGAGCAGGATGTCGATTTCTGTTCCGTTTGAGGTTCTGTAAAATGAGAGATCTGCACGCGGAAATATCCCCTTGAGGTTGCTGATCACCAGGCTCTCCCATAATGATCCGACAACCGGATGGCCAACAACCTGATTGAAATCGCTCAAGCCAAGCAGGGCAGTAATGATTCCGGTGTCAGAAATATAGACTTTGGGTGTTTTGACGACGCGTTTTCCGGTATTGGATATGAACGGCGGCAGAATATGCACCATAAATGTATCCTGCAACAGGTCAAGGTAATTTCTCACGGTTGTATGGCTGATTCCGAGTGATCCGCCGATCGTCGAGAGGTTCACCGTTTGCCCGTTGTTGTGGGCCAGCATCAGCCATAATCTCCTCATGGTTTGTGGCGAAAACCCGCGCCATTGAAGCAGATCGCGCTCAAGGAAGGTTGCAATAAAATCTTCACGCCACTGATATGAGACCTCCGGTATTTTTTGCAGCAGACTGCGCGGAAACCCGCCAGCCGTGAGATAGTGCTCATAGGAGAGATGATCCTTGACCTCCTCCCACAAAAACGGGGTCAACTGCTTGTAGGTAATGCGTCCGGCAAGTGATTCCGAACTCTGTCGGAGGAGATCACGGGAGGCTGTGCCGAGAATCAGAAAATGGCCATTCTCACCCCACTCATCCACCATGCTGCGGATAAGTGGAAAGAGATCGGGTTTTCGCTGTACCTCATCAATGCAGATCAGCTTCTCTTTCTGGGAGATAAAAAACCATTCCGGCTCTTCGAGTTTTCGCAGGTCGGAAGGCTTTTCAAGATCGAGATAGAGGAAAGGACGATCATAGGTGAGAAGATGCCTCGTCAGTGTCGATTTGCCGCACTGCCGTGGCCCGGTGACTGCGGTAACAGGGGAGTGTTTGAGCCCATCTTCAACCTCTGATGTTATCAATCGCCTAAGATATTTCATGTTATTAAGTATGTAAATTGAATCATTTATTTTCAATTTACATACTTAATTCCGATAAACACAACACTCTTTCTGTCTCTGATCCTCACCGCCTTCGCAGTACTCATGTCTGCCTTTGCCGTTAATTGCTACCTCAAGAGTTCGGAGTGAGACGATGAAATAAGTGCCCAGCCCTCTTTAATCGACCCGTCGGGCTCAGAGGGGGGAATGTGACTCTTGAAGGCTCGGAAGTAGAGGGGAATCAACCGGCCACATCTCCTCTGGCGAGACGTGAGCGGATAGTCTCAAACATTTTGCGAATCCGGCAATTGATTTCAAAGTTCCTGTTTTATCGGCAACCTCTGCTGATGTATATTTTCACGAATAGCAGATATGCAGAGGTATTGAGTGGTTTTGGGTGTGAGTGGTAACAAAACAATACGGAACGGGGATTACTATGTATGCAGAACGATTGATATTGGAGACAGATCTATCCGGTAACCTGAAAAAAATGCCCAAGTTACCGCCAAACAAACAGGTAGAGGCTATTTTTCTGGTTATTTCAGAGAGCACATCTTCAGTGCCCGTTCGCAGAACTCCTCATCCTGATATCGCTGGAAAGGTTGTTATTAAAGGCGATATCATAAGCAGTGCTCCCTCTTCAAGCTGGGCATTGTCCGAGTGATTATTCTTGATACTCACATCTGGCTCTGGTGGATTAACGGGGATACCCGTAATCTTGACCAGAGCAGAATCGATCAGATAGTCTCTGCCGATGAGGTTGCGGTATCGGCAATAAGCTGTTTTGAATATCTTCTTTTTTCCCGCTTCTCAACGGGCAGTTGTCAGTTGAAGAATTCAGGCTTTTTTCCATACAGAATAATCTGATATCTGACTCAAGCGCTTTGCTGAATTTGCAGTGTTCTGTATATTGCATAAATATACAATATTTCTATGACCATTTTTGAGGGTATCTCTGGATTTCAGTGGGACAAGGGAAATTCGACCAAGAACTGGGAGAAACACCGGGTATCAATGTCTGAATGTGAAGAGATTTTTTTTAATCAGCCTTTGATTGTGGCTGATGACAAAAAACATTCTGGATTGGAAAAACGTTTTTTTGCATTGGGTAAAACGGAGAGAGGAAAACCTCTTTTTCTGGTTTTTACTGTTCGTAAAGATCAGATAAGAGTTATTTCGGCACGCAGTATGAACAAAAATGAGCAGGATATTTATGAAAAACGGGAAAACAGCGATTCCTGAATTCAGGAGTGAAGCGGAGGAGCAGGAGTTCTGGTCAATACATGATTCAACTGAATTCGTGGATTGGAAAAAGGCCGGAAAGGCACTGTTTCCGAATCTGAAGCCAACCATGAAAACCATATCACTCCGGTTGCCGGAACCGATGCTCAATCATCTCAAGGTGCTTGCCAATGAGCGCGATGTACCCTATCAGTCTCTTCTGAAGATGTTTCTCAAGGAACGTCTCGACCAGGAATTTTCGTAAGGAATGGTCCTCGGGTTCAGCACTCTCCGTAGGCACCCGACATGTAACCGTCATGCACCCGACATGTACCGCACAAGCAGGGAGCATATCGGAATTCAACATCACCCTGTTCAGGCCCCTTTGAAGGCGAAATATTGGTGACAAATACAGAAAATCATGAACGTCCCCTCGGGCTCCGAGGAAGTACCAAAAATATCTATGGCTCTCAAGAAATCAGAACTTTATTCCTCTCTCTGGCAAAGCTGTGACGAACTGCGTGGCGGTATGGATGCCAGTCAGTACAAGGACTACGTCCTCGTCCTGCTTTTTGTGAAGTATGTGAGTGACAAGTATGCCGGTGTCAGGTTTGCTGAAATAACGGTACCGCCCGGTGCAAGTTTCAGTGACATGGTTGCCCTCAAAGGCAAAACCGACATTGGCGACCAGATCAACAAAAAGATTCTCGGGCCGCTGGCGAGTGCCAACAAGCTCTCCGACATGCCGGATTTCAATGACGATACAAAGCTTGGGAGCGGAAAGGACAAGGTCGATACGCTGACCAACCTGATTGCGATTTTCGAGAATCCGGCACTTGACTTTTCAAAAAACCGGGCAGAGGGCGACGATATTCTCGGCGATGCCTACGAGTATCTGATGCGCCACTTTGCCACCGAGAGCGGCAAAAGCAAGGGGCAGTTCTATACTCCTGCCGAGGTAAGCCGCATCATGGCAAAGATTATCGGTATTCACAATGCGCCCACAACCAGCAACACAACGGTATATGATCCAACATGCGGCTCGGGTTCTCTCCTCCTGAAGGTGGGGGATGAGGCAGCGGCAAGGGTTACTCTCTACGGTCAGGAAAAGGATGCCGCCACCTCGGGCCTTGCCCGCATGAACATGATTTTGCACAACAATCCGACGGCCGAGATCAAACAGGGCAATACGCTGGCCAATCCGCTCTTTTTTGATGCTGACAGCGGTGATCTCAAGACCTTTGACTATGTCGTGGCCAATCCGCCCTTCAGCGACAAGAGCTGGAGCAAGGGAATTGATCCGTTTGATGATCCGTTTGGCCGGTTCCGGCATTTCGGTGTTCCGCCTGCCAAACAGGGTGATTATGCCTACCTGCTCCATATTATCCGCTCCCTCAAGAGCACCGGCAAAGGAGCCTGCATTCTGCCGCATGGTGTGCTCTTCCGGGGCAATGCTGAAGCTGATATTCGCAGCAAGCTTGTCATCATGAAGTATATCAAAGGAGTTATTGGGCTTCCGGCAAACCTTTTCTACGGTACGGGAATTCCTGCCTGCATTATTGTCATTGATAAAAAAGATGCTCATACCCGCAAAGGAATTTTCATGATTGACGCCAGTGCGGGTTTCATGAAGGATGGCCCCAAGAACCGCCTGCGCGACATGGATCTCCACAGGATTGTCGATGTTTTCAGCCGGGAACTTGAGATACCGAAATACTCCCGGATGGTTGGCATTGAGGAGATTGAGAAAAACGGATTCAACCTCAACCTTCCGCGTTACATCGACAACCAGGAGGCTGAGGATATTCAGGATATCGAGGGCCATCTTCGCGGTGGAATTCCGATTACCGATGTTGACGCACTTCAGCCCTACTGGGATGTCTGCCCCGAGCTTCGCCGGACGCTGTTCAAGGAGAATCGTCCCGGCTACCTTGACCTTGCCATTCCGAAGGGAGCTATCAAAAGCACCATCTACAACCATCCGGAGTTTGTCGCCTTTATCGGGAGCATGAACACCCTCTTTGCCCTGTGGCAGGAGCGAACCGCCCTCAGGCTTAAAACGCTGGAGAGCGGGTTTCATCCGAAAGCACTGATTCAGGAGCTTTCCGAGGAGTTGCTCTCGCACTACACCGGCAAGCCGCTGATCGACAACTATCACGTATACCAGCACCTGATGGACTACTGGACGGAGATTATGCAGGATGACTGCTACCTCATCGCCGCTGATGGTTGGAAGGCTGAAACCTCGCGTGTTCTGGTAAAGAACAGCAAAGGGAAGGAAGTGGACAAGGGGTGGCTCTGTGACCTTCTGCCCAAACCGCTCATTGTTGCCCGCTACTATTCGGGGGAGCAGGAGGCCATCACCAGGGGTGAAGCTGAACTGGAAAGCATCTCTTTGCGCATTGCCGAGCTTGAAGAGGAGTATGGTGGAGAAGATGGTATTTTCTCCGGACTCGACAAGGTGAACCGGGCGAGTGTTACGGCCCGGTTGAAGGAGATCAAAGGGGATAAGGATGCAGATGAGGAGCGGGATATCCTCATGGAGTGGCTGAAGCTTTCAGGCGATGAAGGCGATCTTAAAAAAATAATAAAGGAGGCTGAATCGGAAGTTGATGCGCTCGCCTATGCCAAATATCCTGCGCTTACCGAGGAAGAGGTTAAAGCGCTTGTGGTTGACGATAAATGGCTGGCAACAATCGCCGCAGCCATACACGACGAGATGGATCGCATCAGCCAGACCCTGACCCGTAGGGTAAAAGAGCTTGCCGAACGCTACGAAACTCCCCTCCCCGAAGTCACCGGCAAGGTTGCCGAGCTCGAAGCAAAGGTGAATGCACATCTCGAAAGAATGGGGTTCTCATGGAACTGAAGCCCGGATATAAACAGACCGAAGTCGGGGTGATTCCCGAGGATTGGGAGGTTATTCGGTTAGACTCACTAATAAGCGCGTTGGATGCTGGTGTAAGTGTTAATTCTGTTGAAACAGAAAAAGTAGGTTATGCGCATGAAGGATCAATCCTGAAAACTTCATGTGTTTATGGAGGAAAATTTGATTCAGAAGAGCATAAGAAAATACACCCTCGAGATATCAGAAGAGCAAAGTTGAATCCTCGAAAAAACTCCATTTTAATAAGCCGGATGAACACTCCGGCTCTTGTTGGGGAATGTGGTTTTATCGATCGAGATTACCCAAATCTTTTTTTGCCAGATAGGCTTTGGATGACACGGCATGAAGGCAAGCGGCCAACGTGTATCTTGTGGTTTTCATATTTGTTAAGTTTTGGATCGTTTAATCGAGCAATTAAGGAATCAGCTACAGGAACAAGTGGTAGTATGAAGAACATTTCGAAAGGATCTCTTTTTGTTCTTCAAGTTCCTTTGCCAAACAAAATCGAACAAGAAGCTATTGCTGAAGCCTTGAGCGATGCGGATGCCTTCATTGAATCTCTTGAGCAACTCATCTTCAAAAAACGCCAGATCAAACAGGGGGTGATGCAGGAACTGCTCACCGGCAAAAAGCGCCTGCCGGGTTTCAGCGGGGAGTGGATGGTGACTTCGCTTGGTGAGATTACGATAGCAACCAAAGGAAGTCAACTTCATGGTAGTGAATCAACCAAGGATGGTAAGTATCCTCATTTGAACGGCGGAATAGCTCCATCTGGCTATGCTGAAAAATCAAATACGCCAGCGAATACAATTGCAATCAGTGAAGGCGGTAACTCTTGTGGGTATGTACAATTGATGATCGTGCCATATTGGTGTGGAGGCCATTGTTATTCATTGATTTCGAAGTGTATTGATAACGGATTTTTGTATCAGGCACTTAAAGTTCAGCAGACTGCCATCATGGGGCTTCGTGTAGGTTCTGGTCTTCCGAATGTTCAGAAATCAGCATTACTTTCATTTAAACTTGAATATCCATCTGATGATTCCGAACAAACCGCCATTGCCGAAGTGCTTTCGGAAATGGATGATGAAATAGATGCACTGACAATAAAACTTGAAAAAGCTCGCCTACTCAAGCAAGCTATGATGCACAATCTTTTAACCGGAAAAATCAGACTGGTATGAAAAATTACTACCGGGTTATGCTGGGGCGCAAGAGTGCATACGCGTCGGAATGTTTCGCGGNTGGGTATATAGGTGCTGATTTTGGTATTGATGAAGATCTCAGCAGGAAACTTCCCGAAGAGTGGAAAGATTTCAACAAGCAGTTTATTCCTGTCTTTCTTGCCAATGAACCCAATAAAACAAAGATAGGTGCCGGTTTAGCTTGCGGTGCGCTCTGGACGGTATCGAAAGGCATCAAGCGGGGTGATATTGTTCTTTGTCCTGATGGCACAGGCTCATATAGAATCGGTGAGGTTATGGGTGACTATTATTATGTCTCTGGACAGGAGTTGCCTCATCGACGCAAGGTGCGTTGGCTTGAAAAGAGTATAGACCGTTCGGTCATGAGTGAAGCATTGCAGAACTCAACGGGTTCTATAGGAACTGTCAGTACTATTTCTGTCCATCGTGATGAAATTGAGCGTTTGATAGGGGAGGCTTCGTCTCAGTTAACTCTTTTATCTGCTGATCCAACAATTGAAGATCCTGTGGCATTTGCGATGGAGAAGCATCTTGAAGCTTTCCTTGTTGCTAACTGGAATCAAACCGATCTGAGTCAGGAATTCTTGATTTTCGAGGAGGACGGAGAAGCAGTAGGGCAACAATACGCTACCGATGCGGGACCGATTGATATCCTTGCAATCAGTAAAGATCGGAAGAAACTCCTGGTTGTTGAGTTGAAGAGGGGTCGAGCTACTGATGTTGTGGTTGGTCAGGTACTCAGGTATATGGGGTTCGTCAAAGAACAGATCGCGGAGTCAGACCAAACGGTTGAAGGTGTTATCATTGCACTTGAAGGCGATAAAAAAATGTGTTGGGCACTTATGTCTGTGCCGTCAATATCGTTCTATCGTTACCAGATCAGTTTTAAGCTTATAAAAGAATAATCAGAATCTCATCGTTCAATCAATACAAGAAATCACTTTGCGTGTTATTGCTTTGTATTTGAGCTAAACATGTTGATAAATATTTTAATTTGAAAATGTTGTTCCTAAATGAGTATAATATTCGAACTAGCTGGGTGATTAAGTGTGAAAAATTGCGCCGTATTTGATTTGTGTAGATTTTTTGAGGGTTGTTTAGGGGCCTATAAAATGAACCGAGGGAGATTTATAAAATAATTCTGCCAGCGATGCAATGTATTGCTGGATCAACACAGGAGAACGTAATGGCAGATTTAATAGGCCCTATTCAAAATACCAATTATTTAAAATCTGCCATTGCAAGGCTTTATGGCGAAGATGATGACCTCATTATAATTGGCCTTACTGGTAGAACGGGAAGTGGTTGTAGTACTGTCGCTAAACTTCTTCAATCAAATAAAAAAGACATACGACATAGCCTTTATTCTGGTTCGAATCCAAGCACTAATGATAAACGAAAGGAGCGTATTTTACTGCGTCATTTTGATGCGACATGGGCACCTTTTCTGTTAATTCAAGTTCGAGCTGTTATTACAACATTTCTTCTTGATCAAACTAATGAACTTGCAATAAGTTACTTTCAAGATCAAAATATTCTCACAGATCCTGAGAAAAAAACCGCGTTTTGTGAGATTCTTGATGATTTGCGAAAGCATTATCATGCTATACAGAATAAAGATAAGAATTTTGATGCCAAGATATATTATACGGTATACCTACCAACAAGATGCGAAACGCTTAAGAGCATTCTTGGTGAAAGTGAGTTTGTTCAGCTCTACCAAAAAATTGGAAAAAATATACGTTTGTCAGGAGATCCTTATAAAACTGTGCTAGTTGAAGGTCGGTTTTTCACTCTTGCGGAGCGTGTTAACGAGATTATTAAGAGCCTCCGTGTTTCCGAAAACAAGAAAAAACGCACTTACATTGTTATAGATGCAATTCGAAATCCGCTTGAGGCGGTATTTTTTCAAGATCGATACGCTTCTTTTTTTCTAATGGCAGTGTCTGCGCCTGAATTTGATAGGCAGAGTAGACTGAGGAAGAAAAAATATTCAGAGGCTGATATCAGTTTTATAGACACTATCGAATATACTCCAAAAGACCTCGATAATACCCAATATTATTCTGTACAAGACATTCAAGCTTGCTTACAGCGTGCAGATTTGTACGTCAGTAATCCGAATGTTTCTAACAGGGTTACTGAGTTTCACCAACTTGCCAATCAGATAATTAAGTTTATCTCACTTATTCGCCGGCCAGGTATTGTCACGCCTTCAGCTGTTGAACGTTGTATGCAAATTGCATACACTGCAAAGCTGAATTCTGGCTGTATTTCTCGTCAAGTTGGAGCTGCAGTGACTGACAAAAACTATTCAATACGATCAATAGGCTGGAACGATGCTCCACATGGTCACGTTCCATGTAACTTAAGGAATCGAGAGGATTTATCGCATGGTTCCGATACAGGCGCATACAGTAACTATGAAAAAAGTGATGTAAAGTATCTTAACTATTTCACCGAAAGCAGTAAGAGATTTATAGAAATACCTGAGGAAGGTAGAAATAATGCATTTTGTTTTAAGTCCGAGTATAACGTCTTCAAAAATGAGAAAAATCAGGTACATACAAGGTCACTTCACGCGGAAGAAAATGCGTTTTTACAGATGGCTAAGTATGGTTCTACGGGAATTGAAGGAGGTCTTCTTTTTACAACAGCCAGTCCCTGTGAACTTTGTGCTAAAAAAGCGTATCAACTGGGAATAACCCAGATTTATTACATAGATCCATATCCGGGTATAGCGCTTGAACATATTTTGATGGGAGGTTCGATGAATCCGGATTTAATTTTATTTTCAGGCGCTATTGGACGAGCATTTCACACACTATATTCTCCAATTGTAGCTTATAAGGACGAATTAAAAGCAATTACAAGCTAAATGTTTAGTAAATTATTTTACTATATATCTTTTATATTTAAAAATAAAAAAAAGACTTATGACTAGATCATTTATAAAAAAAGGAATATAGTATAGTTTGTTTATTTATTTTGACTCATTCATAATAATTGGTTTGCAAAGAAATAAATCATGCGTGTATCTCAGTATTTTCAGCTAAATCGAACACAACCTACTCTTGATTTTGTAGATATCGATATTCGAAATGATCTTCGTGTTTTTGTTGACCCTCGTGCACTTAAGCTTATTCCTTCTTCATGGGGTTCAGAATGCATCTCTCTTGTTCAGGATTATTTTCGAACGGTTATTCGTCATATTCGAGAGAACCGCGATTCAGAGGCTCAAGAACTATTAGCATCGCTTCATGAACCCAATGAGGTTCACTTAGGACTTTCAGTTGACTACTCCCAAGGTCGAGCACTCGGGAATGGTTCCGCTGTCAATGTATGGGATTCTCTGAGACAAAGTGAGGCTGTTCGAAGTGGATTGCTAGAAGATTTAGAAGATACAATTCTTATGGTCGAAGGAGTGAGCTCGGACATCGTGTCCGATATGCTCATCAACATCATACGAGAACCGTTAATCAATTACACTTTCTCAATGGCTGAACAATATGGCATTCCTCTGACTGACGGTATAGCATCAGGCCCTCTTTGGGATCCGATTCATCATTGCTGGTACCAAGAGTTTGTTCGTCTTCCGATGACTTCCCACGGTAAACTTATTTTGGTTCCAAAGTCAATCGTTCGTAAGAGAATGCTCTACAATCTCCAAGAATATTACAACTCATACATATTATCGGAACTTCAACAGCAAGAGCTTGCAGCAAATACTCAACTTGTTCAACTGCTTAGGAATGGTAATCGACGTGTTACGAAGAAAGATCTAAAAGAAAAATACGGTCAAAGTAAGAGTCTCGTCATTCAGGAGACCTTGAAGAATCCGGCTTTACTTCGACAGTACAGGGAGGATAAAAGAAACGTTTATCCTCCACCCATAGACCATCAATCTTTAGCAATTCTAGAAGATACTGATCCGCCGGATTGGGATAATCTTTTAACCGAAGCGATTTCTTTATCTCCAGGCAGAGATCAAGCTTGTACATACGAAGATCGGATTGAGCAACTATTAACAGCACTATTTTATCCACATCTTGATCACCCGCAGGTTCAACATCAGATTCATAATGGACGAAAACGGATTGATATAACGTATACTAATCTTGCTGTTGAAGGTTTTTTTAAGTGGTTGGGAAATAACTATCCCGCCATGCACGTATTTGTAGAATGTAAAAACTATTGCACTGATATAAGTAATCCAGAACTTGACCAAATATCCGGACGCTTTTCTCCTAGTCGAGGTCAGTTTGGATTGCTTGTATGTCGATCTTTTACCGACAAAAATCTTTTCATACAAAGATGCATTGACACAGCTCATGACCATCGTGGTTTTGTAATGCCATTTGACGACACTGATTTACAGGCTCTAATTGTTATAAGGAAGCGACGAAATGAGGACGCAGAGTTTCGGTTTTTTAAGGAAAAATTTGACCGTCTTATTATGTGAGAATAGTTAATGAAGAAGTTTATTGCTATCAAGTAAATGTTCGAAATCATTTCGGAGGAGATAATATTTAATAAGATTAGCTACTAATAATGAATTAAGATTTCATTTTATTATAGGATGGTATTTTCAATCTTTCAAAAGATGATCATCCATTGATGAGAAATCCATACGGCAAAACCGAGAAAATAGATGATGACTTATTTGCTTGTATCCATTGATGTATAGAGATGGATGCAATGTATAAACACTGTGATACGAAATCTATTCAGTGAATCACCGTTGAGTTAAATTGATCACGATTCACCCATATTGACGGGTTTGTTGTTTCGATATGAATAAAACAGCGCGTTTTGTTTTCCATCAAGAAAGTTATTGAGGAAACATCGGTGAAAACTCTTGATCGGATTCTTGAACTGTTTCAGGGAGATCCTGAATTGACACTGGTGGACGTTGCCATCGCAATTGATAAATCATCAATGATGCAATTTTGCAAGAGAACCAGCATATTGAGTGGAAGAAGTCGTGGCGGGATGAGTATCTGAAATGGATTTTTGTGGCCAATACATTCTTTCGTGCAGGCATGATTGAAGCATGCGGCCGGGGTATTGAGCGAATCATGCAAGAGTGTACCGCGGCAGGGGTTTCTGCACCGAAATTGCGCTATGAGCAGACCGGGTTGTGGACGGTGTTTCACTTCCTGGCAGAGCATGTTTTGGGGGGAGACGCCGGTGAAACTTCCCTAATAACTACCCCAGAAAAAATTCTTGCTCTGCTAAGGGCTCAATCTTCGATTTCGAGTAGGGAGATTGCGGCAAGTATAGGCTTAAACAGGGATGGGGTTAAATATTATCTTGGAAAAATGATATCCAATGGCGTTATCAGGCATATTGGTCCGTCAAGAGGAGGTCACAGGGTGGTGTTACAATGAGCATCTTCGAACTGGGTGAAGTCGTTAGATTACTATTGATTTTGCTTACAGAGTAACGAAATAAGTATACAATTATCTTTAACTGTTGTTAAATGGAATATTAGTATGGCAAATAAAGATATACTTGACCTTTTATGCATTGATCATGATAACAGGTTTAATGAGATGAGAGATCATATGACGCGGTATAACAATCAAGTTGGTGTCGTTTATATTTTTATATCAATAATTTCTGCAGTGATAACATACTTGTTTTCAGAAAGTGGTGGTAAGTTATTTAGTGCGTTTTTACCTATAAATGTTAAGTGTGCTTATGCTTTTTTACTTATAATTATTTCGGCGATATTATACTATTTAATTGCATCGATGATGGATGCTCTTTTTATGATTTATGCTAATGGTGTTCGAATGAGTCAAATAGAGAGAAGGATTAATAGTATTGTTGGGGAAGACGTTTGGATTTGGGATACGAAAATAATTAAAGAAGTACATGGTATTAATTCATGGTATTATGATGGTTGGGTTAAAACTAATTATGTTCTTGCAATATGGATTGCACTAATTATCATTTCCGCGACGGCTGTGTTGGTTTTGGTTTGGCAAGTATTTGTGGCGAGTTATGTGTTTGTGTATGGAGGGATTATGTTGGTGCTACTAATCTTTCATATTTTACAGTGGTATTTTTTACAGACAAAAGCGGTTTTGTATTTAGATAAAGTTTCCGAAAAAGCTACGTGCTTAAATGATGCAGATCGTTCCGAAGATGAGTATGCGAG
>NZ_AASE01000003.1 GCF_000168715.1 Chlorobium ferrooxidans DSM 13031
GTGAGTCGCAGAGAACTCCGCAGGGGTTGAGCCCGGCGAGGCGCATGAGGTCAACCGTGCCTTCAGTGTGACCGGGGCGCTCAAGCACGCCGCCCGCCCTTGCCCTGAGAGGGAAGATATGACCCGGTCGGCGAAGATCGGAGGGAAGGGCATCCAGAGATGCGGCGGCTCTTACCGTATGGACCCGGTCGGCAGCGGAAACCCCCGTTGTCACCCCTTCGGCAGCTTCGATGGAGACGGTGAAGGCGGTCTGAAAACCGCTGGTGTTGTTGGCCACCATCATGGGGAGCTCAAGCGAGCGGACTTTTTCGTCCGTCATGCAGAGGCAGACAATGCCGCTGCACTCCCGTATGAGCAGTGCCATCTGGGAAACGGTAAGGTATTCGGCGGAATAAATAAGATCGGCTTCGTTTTCACGATCCGGAGAGTCGGCAACAAGCACCCCCTTACCTTCACGAAGGGCAGTGAGGGCTCGCTCAACACGCTCAAAAGAGTCTCCATACTTACGGGCAAGAATCTGATTCATGGTATCATATTTTATTGATGGCAATTAGGTACCATACCACAAAAGCATCTCAAAAAAACATGCTGCAAGCGGCAGCCAAAAGACTATGAAGAGTCCGGTGGCCGACAGCGCAGGAACAACATATTTCTGAGAGGTGCCCATGAATCAGGGCGAAGGAATGCAGGAGTATTTCCTGGGCATCGCTATCCTCTTTCATCCGGACTATAACCGTCGGCTTTGGAGTTTCACCAAATCTGCTGACCTTTCGAAATAATCGAAAGCGCTCGCGGGCTTTCCGGATTAACAGCCGGTATACCGCCGGTGGGGATTTTCACCCCGCCCTGAGAACAGGTTAATGATATGTTACAACAACAGTAAAAAGATACATAAGGCTGGCGAAAGTTCAAAACGGGTGCCCGCGATTAATTTTGACGAAATTGAGTAAACAGTCAAAATTTGCAGAATCCCTGAAACGCACGTCGAAGAGCAAACAACACTGTTCAGGGGAAAAAGGCGAACTTTTTAGCCGCCCGCGGACTTAATGTTAGCTGAATGAGAGGGCCGGATGACTCGACATATCCGGCTGATCTCTCATTGAATTTGTCATAACGAAAACGAATAATTAAAACGGAGTTTTTTATGGAAAAGTGGGTCTGTATACCATGCGGCTACGTCTATGATCCTGAAGTTGGTGATCCCGACAGCGGCATTGAACCTGGAACATCCTTTGAAAACATACCTGATGACTGGGTCTGCCCGGTATGCGGTGTGGATAAAACACTCTTTGAACCGCTGAGCGAACAGCGGGGCCATTAAATTAATTTGTTGCGCAGATTGATAGCTGCGTTGGGAGGTGCTCGAAATCCTCATGTACTCGCATGTACACTCCGGTTTCTCCGCTCCTTCCGCCTTGCTCTAAAACTGCTCACGACAATTTATTATGATACCCGGATAACAGAAAACGCTCCAGAACCGGAGCGTTTTCTTGTGTAAATCATCTTCAGGGTGTTTTCGGCTTGCCGCTATTTTCAGAAGGGGGTGCACCTGAAGTGCCTTCTCCCGATCCCCCGTCAGCACCACCTTGATCGGTTGCACTGCTATCCGCCGACAGCACATCATTAATAAGACTTTCGGGAATACCGACTACAACAGAATCAACCGCTGTGGTATCCGCAGGAAGCGACATAACCTCCTGATATCCGGGAACAATAATGCCCCTCCGCTGCATGATGGCATAGATGATTCTGGAACGGGCACGCACATAGGGCGATGAACCCACCGGGGAGTACCTGATCGGGTTCGGCAGTACCGAGGCAAGCTTTGCCGCCTGCTGTCCCGATAATCCAGAGGGAGCCACGCCGTAGTAGTGACGGGAGGCTTCGCCGATGCCGAAAATACCGTCACCCCACTCGGCAACATTGACGTAGAGCTCCAGAATCCTCCGTTTGGATAGTGTTTTTTCGATTCTCCAGGTAAGAATGGCCTCCTTGATCTTGCGTACCGGATTTTTTGATGCCGAGAGATAGAGATTCTTGGCCAGCTGCTGGCTTATGGTACTGCCGCCCATCTTGAATTTTTTGGCCAGCAGGTTTTTTTCTATAGCCCGCTCGATTGCCTGGTAATCAAACCCTCCATGCTGCCAGAACTTGTCGTCTTCGGCAATCAGCACCGCTTTGACAAGATTCGGCGAGATTTTTTTCAGGGGAACCCACCTCTGGCGGATCTTTTTATCCAGAAGTCCCTCCTGAAGCCACTCGGTTTCCCGATCCTCCATAAAAGCGGTTTTCGCCGGGTTCTCATCAACGAGTCTGCCGACATCGGGATAGACAAAGTAACGGGCAATATCGGCAACGAACATCACCAGAAAAATGATGATGATTGCTCTGATAAATCTCATGTGTGCAGGTAGTTAATGCTGCCGGAAATAATGGTCCCTCTCGTACAATCAATTGTTTCAGAGGGCCCTGTAACTATGGATGTAAAATACCAAATAAGCGGGAGATACAACGGCAGGTGAGCAAATTTCTTTGCCCCTGCAATCGATAAAATACAGCGCATGCATCCAATGCATTACATAAATGGTGAACGGGTGGGCAGTAAAGGGGGGAAAAAAGAAAAGTGCCCTCGGGCAGACTCGAACCGCCGACCTACAGTTTAGGAAACTGTTGCTCTATCCACTGAGCTACAAGGGCATAGGGGGGAATTTAGTACTTTTGCAGAAACTTGCAACAACCCCGCTTATTTTCTTCCGAACATCCGGTCGAGCTGGTCAAGCGAGAGCTTGATGATAACCGGTCTGCCGTGCGGACAGGAGTAAGGGTCACGGGTGGCAAAAAGGTTGTCAATCAGGGTACGCATCTCTTCGAGATTGAGCTTCTGGCCGGTCATGATGGCATTGCGGCAGGAGTAGGACTTGGCCAGATTGTCACGCTTGTCGAGCTTGAGTCGTGAAGCATTGTCCTGATATTCGGCAATCATCTCCTGAAGGATGGTCACCTCGGTGCCCGGCTTGACATCCTGCGGAACCCCCTCGATCATGATGGTCTTGTTGCCGAAGAGGCGCAGATTGAAGCCGAGTCGGTAGAGATCATCACGGATCTCCTCAAAAACCTCGTACTCCCATGGCCGGAACTCTACTTTCTGGGGAAAGAGCAGCTGCTGGGAGTTGGGAACATTCTGGGTCATCACATCAACCGCACGTTCGTACAGAACCCTCTCATGCGCCACATGCTGATCGATAATCATAAGGCCGGTCTTGATCTGGCAGATCAGGTATTTGTTATGCAGTTGCCAGATTTTCGGTTCAGCCTCTTTCGGGTTCGGCTGACCCTCATCTCCGGGTAGCGGAGAGAGAAGGGCAAAAGAGAGTCCGTCATCACCTTCACGAAGCTCAGACTGAGACTTCGGTGCCGGGGAGCCGGAACGGCCTGTAAAGAGTTCGCTCTGGAGCAGGGTTGACGATCTCGTTTCCGGAGCATGCTGAAATGCTCCTTCACGATAATTACGGTAGAGATCTCCCGTCGTCATGGATCTGTCCGGAATATCCTGGAAGGAGAGCTTCCGCCAGGCCGACTCCTGACGGGGCGCGCCAAAGGCATCATCACGCGCTGTAGCTGCCAGATCGGGTGAGAAATCATGGAGCTGGATAGCCCGCTTGATGACCGGATAGAACATATTGCGCACACTGCGTTCATCATCAAAGCGGACCTCAAGCTTGGCCGGATGGACATTTACATCGATACGCGACGGATCAATTTCGAGAAAAAGCAGCACAAACGGGGCCTGACGCTCCACAAGCAGTTCACCATAAGCTTGCTGGACAGCCTGGGAGAGCATCCTGTTCTGGATAACCCTGCGGTTGATAAAGAAATACTGGTCGAGCTTCTTGCGTTTCTGCATTGCCGGCTTGCCGAGAAATCCTCGAATGGAGAGGTAATCGTTCTCCTCTGAAAGCTCAATCAGGCTGTCGGAAAAATCACTGCCGTAAAAAAAGTTGAGCCGTTCGGCCATTTCCGGCGTCCTGAAATGGAAAAGCTCCTCGTCATCGTTGTACATCCTCCACTCGATTTCAGGATAGGCAAGTGCAAATGACTTGATAACCTCAAATATATGCTGAAACTCGGTTGCATTGGATTTCAGAAACTTCCGACGGGCAGGTACATTGTAGAAGAGGTTTCTGACGCTCATGGTTGTTCCCTGCTCTCCCTGAACACCCGACTCCTCGGCAAGAACTCCCCCTTCGTAGCGGAAGCGCAACCCGAGCGTCTCCTTTGCTGTACGGGTTTTCAGTTCGAAATGCGAGACCGAAGAGATACTTGCCAGTGCTTCGCCCCTGAATCCGAGCGTTTTCAGAGAGTCGAGATCCTCGACTCCGATAATCTTGCTGGTTGCGAAGCGCTCAACACAGAGCAGTGCATCTTCGCGCAGCATCCCCGCACCATTATCAACTATACGTATAAGCTCCTTTCCGGCATCCTTGACAGAGAGCGTTATTTTATCGGCTCCGGCGTCAATGGAATTCTCCAGAAGTTCCTTGACAACCGATGCCGGACGCTGAACAACTTCGCCGGCAGAAATTTTGTTAGCAATACTATCCGGTAATCTTGCAATTCTTGCCATACGCTGTCATGAGAACATTTTTCTTTTCGCCAAAGCCATTGCCGATAATTTATGAGCAGAACAAGTTATTGATAAAAGAGCTTCTTTTTTTACAAAATGACAATATAATTTTGAGGAGGTGAACGCTTTTCCTTCTGAAGCTTGCAGGTGCTGAATGCATGAGAAAAAAAAGTCAGCGGAACAGAAAATCCAGGCGGTCAGGAGGCGCGAAGGTACTCCCAGATTTCACGAAGAGCAGCTTCACTGAAGCGGATTTTGTTCAGCTCGCGATCTCCATGCATGAAGAGTGTGCGCGACTGCACGGTTCCTGAGGATTTAACCGCCAGTGCGAGGCAGAGCATACCGACCGGTTTTTCAGCAGAGCCGCCCGCAGGCCCGGCAATACCTGTTGTTGCAAGCGCAAAATCAGCCCCGCTTTTTTCAAGACACCCTCTTGCCATGGCACAGGCAACCTCTTCGCTCACGGCTCCGAACTCTTCAACACTCTCCTTCGGCACCCCCAGCGTCTCCTCTTTGGCTTTGTTGGTGTAAACCACAAAACCCTGGAGAAAATAGGCCGATGAACCTGCAACATCAGTCAGGCGACTTGCAACAAGACCTCCGGTACATGATTCCGCCACAGCAACCGTGAGCCCACTGCGGGAAAGCAGTTCGCCGATCGTCTCTTCAAGTGTACTCTCTCCGGTTGCATAGATAAACCTCTTCGCCCGCTTGATGATGGCATCAACAACCCCTTTGTTATCCTCCTCCACTCTCTCCCGGTCACTGCCGATCGTGCTTATCATCAGCGACACGCCGGCTGCATGGGGAAGATAGGCCAGGGTTGTTCCCTCCGGAAGTGAATCCTCAACCTCAACAATCATCTCCGCCAGCATCGATTCACCGATACCAAGTGTTTTAACCGGCGTATGGCGGATAAATGAGGAGGAGAGTGCCGAAAAATAGGGGAGCACCGTAAGCTCCATCATGGCCTTCATTTCAGAAGGCACTCCCGGCATCAGAACCAGATAGTTGTTCCTGAAAGGCTCGCCGCATCCGATAATCATACCCGCCGCAGACCCTTTTGTATTCAGAATAACATGCGACCCTTCAATCACCATCGCCTGGTCACGAAGAGCATCATTCATGGTACGGCCTCGCTGTTTCATAAGCGAGGCAAGATTCTGATAGGCATCCTCACTCAGCTCTACTCCTCTCCGGAGAAGCTGCTGCACAGCACTGCGGGTCCGGTCATCCCGTGTAGGCCCGAGACCTCCGGTAACCAGCACCACCTCGGATCGTTCAAGTGACTCTGCAAGCACTGCCGCAATCTCCGGCTCAACGTCAGAGCAGGCAACTATCCGGTTCACCGCGATGCCGATACCGGCCAGAGCAGCGGCCATAAACGACGCATTGGTGTTTACCCGCTGCCCTTTGAGCAACTCATCACCGATTGAAACAATATCTGCACGCATATAGCTCTCTTCGTTAAACCAGATAACTTGCTATCCGGAGAATATCGGCAAAAACACCCCCAGCCGTAACCTCTCCGCCTGCACCGGGGCCACGGACAACAAGAGGAGTTGCATGGTAGCGATCCGTCGTAAAGACCACCATATTTTCCGATCCGCTGAGTCCGGCGATAGGACTTGAAAGCGGAACCCGTTTGACTCCTATGGATGCCTTTCCGTCCTTTATTCCGCCGGCATAGGCTATGGTCATCCCGTCCGCCGCGGCTTTTTCGCTCTCTTCCGCATACCAGCTGTCCACACTCTCCAATCGGTCAAGAAACTCCCCGACCGGCATCTCACCGCGATACTCCTCCGGCACGAGACTCTCGACAAGCACATCACTGAACTCGAGGGTAAAGCCGAGTTCACGGCCGAGAATGAGAAACTTTCGGGCAAAATCAGCACCCGAGAGATCGTCCCTCGGATCGGGCTCGGTATAGCCCGCCTCTTTGGCTCGCCGGACAATTTCGCTGAACCGCCCTCCCTTGCGCAGTTCGTTGAAAATAAAGCTCAATGTTCCGGAGAGAACTCCGTCGATACTGATAATCTTGTCTCCGCTGTTCTTAAGGTCGTTCAGGGTGTTGATAATCGGCAACCCGGCGCCGACATTGGTTTCATAGAGAAAACGGGCATTGCTTTTGCGCTGGGCATCCCTGATGCTCCTGTAGAGCGGCCAGCTGCCCGCCATGCCCAGTTTGTTGGCGGTGACAACGGAAATATTGGCCAGCAGGAGATCGGGATAGATTGCCGCAACCTCTTTGCTTGCCGTACAATCGACAAAAATGGTATTGTGCAGGTTTTTCTCCCGGATAATCTCCATATAGCCTTCAATACCTCTCTTCCCGCTTCTCGGCTGAAGAGCCTGCTGCCAGGAGTCAAGATCAATACCCTCATCGTTGAGTGCAATAGTGCCGGTATTTGCCATCCCGCAAACAACCACATCAAGGTCATTCTCCTCCTGCAGGTTGCGCCGATGGGCACGGATCTGCCCGATGAGACTTCTGGCGATTGTACCGGTCCCGGCTATAAAGAGATGCACCTTGCGCTGCGAGAGGAAGAATGATTCGTGTATACAGTTCAGGGCCTTGTCCTCATCGTTGCTGTCAATGACAAGGGAGATGTTCATCTCATTTGCGCCCTGGGCCACCGCAATAACATTGACCCCGTTTTTGCCGAGTGTTTCAAACAACTGGGCGGATACACCCGCGTGACCGGACATGTTGTTGCCGACTACCGCAATCATGGCAAGGTTTTTGCGAATTGCAAGCGGATCGATCTGACGGGACTCAATTTCAGCCCGAAACTCCTGTTCAAGTATTTTTTTCGCGTTCGGAGCCTGGGCCGGGTTGATGGCCAGCGTGATCGACTGTTCGGAAGAGGCCTGGGATATGAATATGATGTTGATGCGGTGACGGGCAAGACAGCTGAAAAGTCGTGAGGCAATCCCCGGAACGCCAACCATTCCGCTGCCGGACATGTTCAACAGTACAATATTATTAATGGATGTAAGCCCCGTAACGGGCAGCGAACGGTTTCTCTCCGGAGATAATGGTGCTCCATCAATTCGTGTTCCTTCAGCTGATGGATTGAAACTGTTTTTGATCAGGATCGGAATACCCGCCTTCATGGCCGGCTGAACAGCAAGTGGATGCAGCACCTTTGCACCGGCATGGGATAGTTCCATGGCTTCAGCATAACTGATAAACGGCAGAATCCGGGCATCCCGGACCCGTTTTGGATCGGCACTGAAAAAACCGTCCACATCGGTCCATATACAAATTTCGGCTGCACCAAGTGCTGCGCCAAGAATTGATGCTGTATAATCAGAGCCTCCCCGCCCGATGGTCGTTGCCGAACCATCCGGTGCTGCCGCTATAAAACCGGTCACCACCGGAACACCGGCAAAAGAGGCAAACTGTTTTCTGATCTGCAGTTCGGATGCATGAGCGTCAACCCTCGCATCGGCATAATTGGCATCGGTAACAATCAGCTTTCGGGCATCAAGATAGTAGGCTTCAATACGTCGCTCCTGAAGATAACTGCTGACAATCAGTGCAGAGAGTCGCTCACCGAATCCAAGCACAAGCGCCAGACTTTTATCGGAAAGCTCCCTGAGCAGAAAGACACCGTGCAGAATATCCTTGAGTTCGGAAAATTCAGTGCTGAATGCAACTGAAAAGGTAACGGGGATATTTCCGGAAAAGAGTTCCTGCGAAATTTCGAGATGGCGCTGCTCAAGCTCTTCGAGGGTGCGGCGATATCCGCTCTCTCCGCTCCCGGCCCTGGTGGCTGCGTCAAGAAGAAGATCGGTTACACCCTGAACTGCCGAAACCACAACAATAAGGTTATCATCAGCCAATGCACCGGCAATGATATCGACCACGTTGTTCATCCGCCCGGCCGACCCCAGAGAGATCCCCCCAAACTTGTATATCTTCATGCTCACGCCCACGCCTTGATTGAATATGAAATGAGATTGATGGTGAATCATTACCCGTTAAAATATAAATCATTTCCGGTTCAGCCGCATCTCCGGCAGCGCTCTTGAACAATTTCACAAAAAAAAAGCGCCCACTGGGGGGCGCTTTTATCATACATTCGTCGTGTTGTCGGTCAACTGCTCAATGCGTCAGCGCCCGCAACAATTTCACTCAGCTCGGTAGTAATCGCAGCCTGGCGTGCACGGTTATAGCTGATGTTGAGAGAGCGGAGAAGATCCTTGGCATTCTCTGTCGCCGAATCCATCGCAGCCATACGGGCAGCATGCTCGGCAGCATTGGATTCAAGCAGCATTCTCCAGACCTGGGTATTGAGATGGCGGGGAACCAGCACATCAATTATTGCGGAGGGAGAGGGTTCGTAAATATAATCACTGCTGCTCTCCTTGCCGGCACTAACGGGCGCAATAGGAAGAAGCTCCTCTGCTTTCAGGTTCGGCGCAAGCACCGACTTGAACTCATTGTAGACAACTATCACACGGTCAACCTCTCCACGCAGATACATACCGGAGGCGGTATCGGCAATCTCCTTGGCAATGCTGAAATCAAGATTCTGGAAAACCGCCGGGTACCCCTTGAGAATGTTGTAATCCCGCTTGCGGAAGAACTCGAGTCCTCTGGTGCCCGCACAGATCATACTTACGCCGCCCTTGCGGTGAACATCGGCGTAATCTTCATGAATGGTCTTGTATGCGAGCTTGATGATATTGGTATTGAACGCACCGCATAGACCCCTGTCGGAAGTAATAAGAATCACAAGCACCTTATTAACCTCCGGACGTCCCGAAAGCAGAGGGTTACGCGAAGTATCTACCTTTGCAGAAAGAGAGCCGAGCATCTCCTTCAGCTTTCCGGCATAGGGTCGAGCCATGACGGCCCGATCCTGTGCCCTTCTGAGCTTTGCTGCAGCTACCATCTTCATCGCCTTGGTAACCTGCTGTGTAGACTTCACCCCTTTGATTCGTACACGTATATCCTTTAATGTAGCCATGAATTACGGGACTGTTATTAATTGCTTAAAATCTGCTGATCCTGATATTACGCCTTGTTTTTTGCCTTGAAGGTCTCAACAAACTTCAACGCGAACTCCTTGAGCTTGTTGGCTGTATCACTTTCAAGAGCACCGCTCGTTGCAATAGCGCTGAGAATGTCACTCTGCTTGATTTCAAGCGCAGAGAGGAACTCCTCCTCAAACTTGCGGATAAAGCGCAGATCAACCGTATCGAGCAATCCCTGGGTACCAAGGAAGATGATCGCAACCTGCTTTTCAACCGGCATCGGGATATACTGACCCTGCTTGAGGATTTCAACAAGCCTCGCACCACGATCAAGCTGTGCTTTTGTTGTCTTGTCAAGATCAGAACCGAATTTCGAGAAGGCCTCGAGTTCACGGAACTGGGCAAGATCAAGACGAAGGGTACCGGCAACCTTTTTCATGGCCTTGATCTGGGCTGCACCACCAACACGGGAGACCGAGATACCGACGTTGATAGCAGGCCTCTGACCGGAGTTGAAGAGGTTCGACTCAAGAAAGATCTGTCCATCAGTGATGGAGATCACGTTGGTCGGAATATAGGCTGAAACGTCACCTGCCTGTGTTTCAATAACCGGCAGCGCGGTAAGACTTCCGCCACCTTTCACGATAGGCTTGAGTGCATCGGGAAGATCGTTCATCTTGCGTGCAACTTCAATATCGTCAGTTATTTTCGCAGCTCTTTCAAGCAGACGGGAGTGCAGATAAAAAACGTCGCCAGGATAGGCTTCGCGTCCAGGCGGACGGCGAAGAAGCAGAGAGAGCTGACGATAGGCAACGGCCTGTTTTGAAAGATCATCATAGACAACAAGTGCATGACGGCCGGTATCGCGGAAGAACTCACCAAGAGTCGCTCCGGCAAACGGGGCAATAAACTGAAGCGGTGCAGGATCCGAAGCCGTAGCGGAAATAACGGTGGTGTACTCCATTGCACCATATTTTTCCAGGGTATTGACAACCTGGGCAACCGTTGAACCTTTCAGGCCGATGGCAACATAGATACAGAAAACGCCTTTGCCTTTCTGGTTGATGATGGTGTCAATCGCAACCGCTGTTTTTCCTGTCTGACGGTCACCGATAATAAGTTCGCGCTGTCCGCGACCGATCGGAATCATGGAGTCGATAGCCTTGAGACCCGTCTGCAAAGGCTCGTGAACTGATTTACGATAGATAACACCGGGAGCCCTGCGTTCGAGAGGAAGACGAAGTTCGGTTTCAATGGAGCCTTTACCGTCGATCGGCTCGCCAAGTGGATTAATAACCCTGCCGAGCATAGCCTCGCCAACGGGGATTGAAGCAAGAATGCTGGTTCTTTTAACTGTATCACCCTCTTTTACCAATGTTGATTCACCAAACAACACAGCTCCGACGTTATCCTCCTCAAGGTTCAACGCCATACCCATGACGTTATTGGGAAACTCAAGAAGCTCACCTGCTGCTGCCTTTGACAAACCATACACACGAGCAATACCGTCACCAACCTGCAGCACTGTTCCTACGTCATAAACTTCTGCTTCGGACTCAAAACCGGCAAGCTGCTTGCGAAGTATGGATGAAACCTCATCAGGCCTGACTGTTGTAGACATATCTTATTCCGCTTGGTTATTTGTTAAGAAAAGAGAAAGATTCTGTTTACCTTCTTTTGAAGTTTAAATCGGGCGGCTGCCTGTCCAAAAGATTAAAACCTAAATTTAACGAAAAGCTTTTAGTTATTCAAATTCTCTCTCTCATTTGATTGAAGCTTCGTTTTATTTGATTGTCTATCCTACACCCAAACTTACAGGAATTTTGTCTGCAGAAAACGGTATAAAAACTATCAGGGGATTCGCTTCTGCAACCGTCGGCAATGTCGCCTGCGGTTTTGACGTTCTCGGCTTTGCCATAACCGAGCCGGGTGATGAAGTCATCCTGACACTCGATGAAGAAAAACATACCGGCTCTCCGGTCTCCATTACATCTATAACCGGAGATGGCGGCGCGTTGCCGCTTGACCCGAAAAAAAATACATCGAGCTTTGTTGTTCTCAAGTTCCTTGAATATATCCGGACCCATAAGCAGATTGACTTTACCGGTCATATTTCGCTTGAACTGAAAAAACACCTGCCGCTCAGCAGCGGTATGGGAAGCAGTGCAGCCAGCGCTGCTGCAGCCCTTGTTGCCGCCAATGAGCTGCTGGGAAATCCATGTACAAAAATGGAACTGGTTCATTTTGCTATTGAGGGTGAACGGGTTGCCTGCGGATCAGCTCATGCCGACAATGCCGCTCCGGCTATTCTCGGTAATTTTGTGCTGATCAGAAGCTATACACCACTTGACCTCATCACGATACCTTCGCCTGAACACCTCTACTGCTCCCTTGTGCACCCGCATACCGAACTGCGCACCTCCTATGCCCGTTCGGTGCTGCCGACCGAGATACCGCTCAAACAGGCGATCCAGCAGTGGGGTAATGTCGGCGCACTTGTCAGCGGTCTATTGACCTCAGACTATGAACTCATCGGACGCGCTCTTGTTGACGTTGTCGCCGAGCCGAAACGCGCGCCGCTCATACCGGGATTTTTTGATGTCAAACAGGCGGCAATTGATGCCGGGGCTCTCGGATGCAGTATTGCCGGCTCAGGTCCCTCAATTTTTGCCTTCTCTTCATCCGAAAAAACAGCTCTTGCTGTCGGTCTGGCCATGAAAGAGGCATTTCTGCACTCCAAAGCCCGCCTTGAGTCCGATATGTGGGTATCACCCATATGCAAGCAGGGCGCAAGAATACTGTAACAAAACAATAGAGCGTAACCTTAGTCATGATCTACTTCAGCACCAATAAATCCTCCATACCGGTCTCCATCAAGAAAGCAACACTTGAAGGCCTTGCTCCCGATGGCGGTCTTTACGTCCCTTCGGAAATCCCGCATTTCTCACCCGGCGAGATCGCCCTGCTTGAAGGCGCCAGCTTTAACAATATCGCATTTGCCATTGCCAAAAAGTTTATCGGAGCTGAGATCCCCCTGGACCTTCTCGGCGATATGATTGAGAACTGCTATACATTCGAGACGCCGCTTGTCGAGTTGAACAGCGATACCTTTATCGAAGAGCTGTTTTGTGGACCCACACTGGCTTTCAAGGATTACGGCGCACGCTTTCTTGCCCGCCTTACCGGTTATTTTGCCGCCGAAGATAACCGGCTTATCACCGTGCTTGTCGCGACATCGGGAGATACCGGCAGCGCGGTAGCTTACGGATTCCAGGGCATTGCAAACACAAGGGTGGTACTGCTCTATCCTTCCGGAAAGGTGAGCCCCCTGCAGGAACAGCAGTTGACTACTGCGGGAGGCAATGTACACGCTCTTGAAGTCAAAGGCGATTTCGATGACTGCCAGCGAATGGTAAAACAGGCCTTCGTCGATCCCTCCCTCAGCAAAAAGCTGACCCTCACATCGGCCAACTCTATCAACATATCACGCCTGATTCCGCAGTCATTCTATTACGCCTGGGCAACCCAGCAGCTCAGGGAGCGTTTCGGCAATGTTGAGCCTCTTTTTGCGGTACCGAGCGGTAATTATGGCAACCTGACTGCCGGTATACTGGCAAAAAAAATGGGCTTTCCCATCAGCCATTTTATTGCCGCGTCAAATGCCAATGACAGTGTCACCCGCTATCTTTATGACGGACGCTACGACCCTCATCCAACCATCACCACCCGTTCAACGGCGATGGACGTCGGCAATCCAAGCAATTTTGCACGGCTGCGGTATCTCTACAACAACGATCACGCGGCTATGGGCCGGGATATCACGGGTATCGCCGTCGCGGATAAAGAGACCCTTGAAACAATCCGCTCGGTTTATGAGCGCTTCGGCTACACTGCCGACCCTCATACCGCAGTTGCTTTCCGTGCGCTTGAGCTGTACAGAAGTTCAGGAGAGAGTGCCGGAAAACCGGGCGTTGTTCTTTCAACCGCCCATCCGGCAAAATTCCTCGAAGTTATCAGTGATGCGCTTGACCGGGAGGTTGAGATCCCTGAACGCCTTAAAGAGGTTCTCAACAAAAAGAAAATGGCTGTAACAATCAGTTCGGACTACAACGAGCTCGCAATGTTCCTCAACGGGCTTGACTGTTAACCATTGAAAAAAAGGGCCAATGAACCTCAGAACCCTGATTTTTTTTCTCATCCTGGTGCCGATCATGTTTATCGGGATGACCATCTACCTCTTTGTCAACCTCATTGACCGGACCGGTGACAGCTTTTACCGGCTGGCTGCATGGTGGGGGCGTTTCAGTGCAAAACTCTTCGGAATTTCAGTCGAGGTTATCGGCAGGGAAAATTACAGCTCCGATCAGAACTATCTGCTTGTCAGTAATCATGCGGGGATGGCTGATATTCCGCTCATCCTCGGTAACATTGCTATCAACCTCCGCTTTCTGGCAAAAGAGGAGCTTGGCAAAATTCCGATCTTTGGATGGACGCTCAAGCTGGCTGGTTATGTCATGATTAAACGGGGGCAGAACAGGGATGCTCTGAAAAGCCTTCTTGCGGCATCAAACGTCCTGAAAAAAGGGCGCTCCGTCCATATCTTCCCCGAAGGGACCCGCTCATTCGATGGCAAACTCCTCCCCTTCAAACGGGGAGCTTTTCTTGTTGCCGAAAAGGGCGGGGCTCCGGTTCTGCCGGTCACAATTATCGGCAGCCATCTGATTACACCGAAAAAAAGCCTTAAAATCAACAAGGGAAAAATCAGAATCATCATTGCCCCGCCAATTCCGCCCTCACAGTTCAACAGCGTTGAAGAGCTCAAAAAAACCTGTGCCGGCATCATCGGAAGCAATCTCGAGAAGTACCGCTATAACTGAATACGAAAACACAAAAGAACCGCTATATATTACGATAGAGGTTCACCATCTCGATCGCCGTCATGGCAGCATCAAACCCCTTGTTGCCGGCTTTCGTACCAGCCCGCTCAATTGCCTGCTCAAGGTTTTCCGTAGTCAGAACACCGAACGCAATCGGAACCCCTGTCTCAAGAGAGGCCTGGGCAATCCCCTTGGTCGCTTCAGCGGCGATAACATCAAAATGGGGAGTAGAGCCTCTGATTATGGCCCCAAGGGCGATAATGGCGTCATAGTTACCCGTCACTGCAACCTTTTTGGCAACCATCGGCAGCTCAAAGGCACCGGGACAGCGGTAGATGGTGATGTTCTCCTCCGATCCTCCGTGACGGCGAATGCAGTCCACAGCACCCTCAACAAGTTTCTGACCAATAAAATCGTTAAAGCGGGAAACAACTACTGCGAACCGTGAATCCTTTGCACTCAGTGCTCCTTCAACCTGTTTAATCTGCATAGCTCAGTTCTTTTTGTTTTTATGAAGCTGGTTCTATGAACGGCAGTATCCGAGCAGCCGTTCCACAAGATCGATAATAACATGGCCGATGGCGATATGAGACTCCTGCACCCGGTCGGCACTGCCTGAATGGGGAACAATAACCTCAAGATCGGCCATCCCTTTCAAGACTCCTCCGTCTCCGCCAAGCAGGGCAAGGGTCTTCAGCCCGTTCATGTTTGCATAATCAAGCGCATTGACGACACTTCTGCTGTTGCCGCTGGTGGAGAGTCCCAGGAGAATATCCCCTTCTCGCCCGTAGGCCTCAACGAGCCGGGCAAACACCGCATCGTAACCAAGGTCATTGGCTCCTGCCGTCAGGGCTGAGCTATCGGTCGTGAGCGCAATGGCGGGAAGTGCCGGTCGTTCAACGCTGCTGCGGTAACGGATGGTAAGTTCGGTCGCAAGATGCTGGGCATCGGCCGCACTGCCGCCGTTACCGCAAAGCAGCACCTTGCCCCCCTCCTCAAACGTTCCGGCAATCATACGCGCCATGGCAACAATAACAGCACTGTTCTGACGTGCAACACTCTCTATCAGCCGCGCACTGTAGAGCATGGTATCAAGCACCACCTCGTCATAACGGGTTCGATCACTCATCCCGTCGGAACACCTGCAGTCACCGGCCATAGAAACAGTGTATAAACTTGAAATGACAATATTTGCAGAATATAATGAAAAATCCGAAGGCTTGCTCTACCTTCACCGACAAACTATGAACACCACCAGATGAACAAAAGCTTTATCCCAGCCTCCTCATTGATGAGAACAGAGAACTTCCATTCGAAATGATAACAGAATTAATTAGAGGGCAGGGTGAGGATCAACACACAAGAATTGTTATTGAAAATAAGAGATGTGAATAGCAAATTTTGTTTAAATTTACTTCATGAACTCACCGTCAGATAAAATAGCAATCACAATCAATACCTTACTCTACATCATTCAAAAGATTGGTGGTATCGGAGATTTTCATAAGGTATTTAAAATCCTCTACTTTGCGGATCAGAAACATCTGGCAAGGTATGGTTCTGCCATTACTGAGGATAAATACATTGCCATGACATACGGGCCTGTTCCTTCAATGGCATATGATATTGTCAAGTCAATACGGGGTGATGGGCTGATGGCAACCTTCCAGGATCAATTCACACCATATTTCGAACTTGTCGGCAAGTACTCCATCAGGGCAAAAATCAATCCTGACCTTGATTATCTGTCAGAATCTGAAATGCTATGCCTGAATGAATCGGTCAGTGAAAGTGAACAACTCACCTTTCAGAAGCGTACGGACAAATCTCACGACAGTGCATGGCACAACGCAGACGAAAATGGTGAAATGAGCTTGATGGATATTGCAAAGGTCGGCGGTGCGAACAACGGTATGATTGCCTACATCAGGGAGAGCATCGAAAACGAAGAAGCTGCCTTTGGATGAGCATTGGTGATTTTTTCCCGGACTCCTTCAAGGAAGAGTTTGCCCGAAGAAACCTGAAAGTTGGAAGCGTACTCAAGCTTCATGTCAAAGAGACCAACCCGCCTAAAGAAAAGCGCTTTATCATTGTCGGCAAAACGCTCGACAGCCTTTGCCTTGCCACCGTTTACATCAACTCAGAAATCAATCCCTTTGTCAATTTCTCCCCGGAGTTTCAGGATCTCCACTGCTTTTTCGACGCAACTGGAAGAGACTACCTTGACCATGACTCATATGTTGACTGCTCTGCCATATACATCAGAAATAATGATGAACTCCATGAAGCACTGAAAACCCGCCCTGATGCACTTATCGGATTGGTAACCGAAAGTGATTTACAGACTATCCGCAGCAAAATCGTCAGCTCGCCAAAAATCAAGGGAAAAGACAAGAAGCGATTCGGCTTTTACCCGGCTTGACCAAATCAGGTTTCTCATGTTGATGCCTTCTCGAAAGTATTATGCAACTCTAGCCTTTCGCAATTAAAGAGTTCGCAACTGCTTGTCAGAAAAAACGTCAAAAATAACTTTTCTCTTCAATCTTTTCTTTAATTCAACGTTTTCTTCTGGCTTTAAGAGAAGCAGAGACGCCATCAAATCGTGGAACAGATTTATCGTTGTGCAAAAAAAACTCCGCCTCATGCATTGAGCACAGGGCGGAGTCGGAAACAACGAAGAAAAAGTGGCGCTTAGTGGTACTGGGCGCTCTCTTCCTTGACAAATTCAACCAGAAGCTTCAGGTTTTCAGGATCCATATCCGGCAGAATACCATGGCCGAGGTTGAAAACGTGGCCGGAGTGCTCGGTATGCTGGCCGAAAGATTTGAGAATCTTGGAGGCTTCTGACTTGATCAATGCCGGCGTGCCATAGAGCACTGTCGGATCAAGGTTCCCCTGCAGAGCTACGCGATCGTTCAGTTCGGCACGTGCCTTGCCGATATCCATACCCCAGCCGAGGCCCATGGCATCGCAGCCGGTGTCAGCAATTTCGGAAAGAATGGTATTACAATCCTTAGAGAAGACAATAACCGGAGTATCAGGATGTTTGGCCTTGATCGCCTGCACGGTCTCCTTGATGTAAGGAAGAGCGTATACACGGTAGTCATCCTCGGAAAGCGCACTTGCCCATGAATCAAAGATCTGGATAGCATCTGCGCCTGCTTCAATCTGCTTGAGCACATAAGCAGTGATAACGCCGGAAATTTTACCAAGAAGCGCATGGGCCATTGCCGGTTCACGGTACATCATCTTTTTGGCATAGGCGTAATTCTTGGATCCGCCGCCTTCAACTGCATAGGTAAAGAGGGTCCATGCCGCACCGGTAAAGCCGATGAGGGGAACGCGGTTGTCGAGCTCTTTTTTGGTCATTCTGAGCGCATCCATCACATAACCAAGCTTTTCATCGATATCAGGCACAATCAGCTTGTCGATATCGGCCTGGGAGCGAATAGGATTAAGCTTGATCCCTTTGGATTCGATAATCTCGACATTCATGCCCATCGCTTCATTGATGACAAGAATATCAGAGAAAATAATCGCAGCATCAACACCCATCAACTCAACAGGCTGAATGGTCACCTCGGTAGCAAGTTCCGGGGTTTTGCAAAGGGTTAAAAAATCGGTTTTTTCTCTGACTGCACGGTATTCCGGCAAATAACGACCGGCCTGACGCATTACCCAGATTGGCGTCCTGGAACATGGCTGACGCTTTAATGCCCGAAGAAAAAGATCATTTTTGAGCATGCAATGCAATAATTTGATGGGTTAACAAAACAAGCTGCCCGTCAGAGAATCCGGTAGTCTACACCCCCGGCTGAGAGCAATGTAAAAGTGCAAAGGTACGTTTTTTTACCCTTTTATTAAAACTTTCCGACAGATCGTTACTCTACCGGCACATTTCCCGAAGAGAAAAGAGCTTCAATCAGCTGACAATGTGTCGTTTGATACCAAGCTGTTTTGCGTTGTAACCGAGAGCAAGACCGACCATTTCAGAGAGATGGAATACGGGTATAGAGCTCTTGATGCCAGCCTGTTTGAGCGCTTTTGCCTGATAGCCGTCAAGTACCGTATGGCACAGTGGACACGGGGTTACGATAAAATCGGCTTTCAGTCGAAGAGCCTCTTCGAGCGCCTCTCCGGCAACATTGAGCGACTCCTGTTCGGCAACCAGCAGGGTATGAAATCCGCAGCAGCGGTTTTTATGCTCATAGGGAATGGTTTCTCCGCCAAGCGCCTCGATCAACAGGTCAAGGGAGCTCGGATCAAGAGGATTGTCCTTGCCGAGCACCGAAGAGGGCCGGAGAATGTGACAACCGTAAAACGGTGCTATCCGGTAATCTTTGAGAGGAACCTTCACCTTCTGGCGGATGGTCTCCAGGCCGACATCGTCAATGAGAACCCAGAGAAGATGACGGACCTCGGAGGTACCGTGATATTCAAGCCCCTCTTTTTTCAGCAGCTCATTGACCTCCTGCTTCAGCTCCGGTGATTCATCAAGCTTTTTCTTGGCCGTCCGGATCGTCATAAGACAGGTATTGCAGGAGACAACAAGGTCAAGGCCCATTTTTTCGGCATAGGCAATATTGCGGGCATTGACCAGCGCGAAGTGTTTCGGACTGACATAGTCAAGATTGCTCCCGCCGCAACAGGTACTCTCATGCAGTTTAACCAGTTCGATTCCAAGATCCTTCTGCCAGAGATCAATCGAGCGGTCAACCTCTTTCGTCATTGACTCATTGATGCAGCTCAGATAGTATGCGTATCGCTTCATCCGGAAGTTCCCCCGATTATTTTTTATGAGATTTATGATCCTGCTTCACATGCTCGCTCATCTCTCTGAACTCGCTCCTGAAAGCCTTTATTCCTTTGGATGGTTTGACCATCGGAGGAGGAGGCGGGGTACGCCGTTTCAGAATCATTTTAACAGCCATAGGAAGAAGGTTCTGCATGGTCCAGAGCACACCATTGGTACGGAACGGCAGGGTAGCTTCAACCAGTTTACCTTTCTTTTCGATATCGGACATAAAGGCTTCAGCATGCTTGGCTCCGCTGGTATCCTTCATCCCCCTGCTCTCAAGCGCATCTTCTCGTATACCGTGAATGGCATCCATGATCGGAATGCTTTTCACACAGGACTCCTGACAGCGGTAACAGTGGGTACAGTCCCATACGCCGTGATCCTTGACCAGTTCGGCAAGACGGAGATCATGCATGGAATCCCTGGTATCAACATTCATCCGGTAGGATTTCAGCAGTACAGCCGGGGAGACATACTCCTTGTTGGCCCTAAGTATACTGCACTCGGAAACACAGGATGCACAGAGAATGCAGTCGGTTGCCTTGTCATATTTCAGAAACTCCTCTTCGGAAACAAGAAACTCCTTTTTACCCATCTCACTCTCGGGCATTGTGGAGTCCACCCAGTTTGAGTAGTGCTTCATCTTGTCGACAAGCGGATCCATATCGACAATCAGATCCTTGATGAGTGGCAGGTTGCGTAACGGTTCAACCTTTATTACACCTTCCTCCTTCGACTTGGCGAGCATATCCCATACCTGGGTAGTGCAGGCCAGCATTGAAATTCCGTTCACGCGCATACCGCACGATCCACAGATACCTGCCTGACAGAATGCCCGGAAACTGACCGAGGCATCGACATGCTCCTTGATGTAGTTCAATGCACGAAGGACTGTAATACCTCTTTCGACAGGAATGGTATAATCGTCAAAATAGGATTTGCTGTCAACCTGCGGGTTAAATCGGAAAACCCGGAAGGTTACATCTCTTTTTCCCTCTTTATGCTGATCTGTTGACACCGTCATAAGCGAAATAGTTAATAGGTTCTTTCCTGGAGTTCATAGCGACCCATAGTGACCGGTTTTTCACCGAGTTTAACGTGACCGTCAATCAGGGTTGCCATTGTGTGCTTGTGCCATTTTTCATCATCCCTTGTCGGAAAATCTGTCCGGGTATGTGAACCACGACTCTCTTCGCGGGCAAAGGCACCGGCAGCAACGGTTTCAGCCAAATCGAGCATATTTTTCAGCTCCAGCACCTGCAGGAGATTGGTATTGAATACATCACTGCTGTCAGAAACCCTCACTTTTTTGAACCGCTCTTTCAGTTCCGCAACCTCCGCTATCCCCTTCTTTAAAAGGGAAGATTCACGGTAGATGCCGACATTGGCCGCCATGGTCTGACCAAGCTCTTCACGCAGTTCGCCATACCGCTCATAGTGACCGGATGGCTGCATGCTGCTCCGGAGTTCTGCGAGCTGATCCTTGACCTCATCTTCCGATATCGCTGCCGGCTCGAATTTTCTTGCTTCCAGCGCTGCGGTATGACCGGCAATACGGCCGAAGACAAGAATATCAAGCAGTGAGTTACCTCCAAGCCGGTTTGCACCGTGAACTGAAACACAGGCTGATTCACCTGCGGCGTAAACACCTTCCATCACCGTGCGTCCATAGTTATCAGTATCAATTCCACCCATGGAGTAGTGGGCGGTCGGGCGGACAGGAATCGGTTCAAGAATGGGATCAACTCCCTCAAAATTCATAGCCATCTCACGTATCTGGGGAAGCCTTGACTTGATCAGATCAGCACCGAGATGGGTAAGATCGAGATGGATATATTTTCCTGCGGGGCTGTCAAAACCTCTGCCCTGGAGAATTTCCGTTTCAAGTGAGCGGGAGACAAGGTCCCGGGGGCCAAGCTCCATCTTTTCGGGTGCATATCGTGACATAAAACGCTCGCCATCCTTGTTGAGCAGATAGCCGCCTTCACCTCTGGCGCCTTCGGTAACAAGCAGGCCGCTCTTTCTCAGTCCGGTGGGATGGAACTGGACAAACTCCATATCTTTCAGCGGGATACCTGCCCGGTAGGCGATAGCCTGGCCGTCACCGGTATTACCCGCAGCATTGCTTGACCGGTTCCAGTACATCTTGGCATAGCCTCCTGTTGCAAAAATCACGGTTCTCGCAGGAAAAGCCTCAACCGCGCCGGTCTTCATGTTCATTGCAATCAACCCCTTTGAACGACTGCCGTTGACGGAGAGGTTGAGAGCAAAATATTCATTGAAAAATATCACCCCTTTTTTCAGACACTGTTCGTAAAGGGTCTGGAGAATGGTATGGCCTGTCTTGTCGGCGCAGTAGCAGCATCTCGGACGCCCGGCACCACCGAATGGCCTCTGGGCAATGGTATTGTCATCGAGCCTTGACCACGGTGTTCCGATATTTTCAAGTTCCCGGATAATTTTGGGCGCTTCACTGCAGAGCACCTCAACAGCATCCTGATCAGCAAGATAATCGCTCCCCTTGATGGTATCGAAAATATGCATTTCTACCGTATCGTCCTTTGCCTTGTTGGCAAGAGCCGCATTGGCGCCACCCTGTGCCGCTGAGGTATGCGAACGGTTGGGATAGACCTTGGAAAGCACGGCAATATTCAGTGCAGGATTGGTTTTCATTGCCTCCATAGCGGCATAAAGACCGGCACCACCGCCTCCGACAATAACGATATCAAATGGTTTCATTCGCTCAAATCTCCTTATGAAGCTGTCAGGCAACCCCACTGATTAAATGAACGGGCACAGCCGCAGCCGAAAGCCCGTTCATTGAAATTTTCTTTATGGTAAAACCGAAGAAAGCAGTTTCAGAGAACCTGACTGCTACAGGGCGACATGATCGTCATGGACCGGAAGTTCCTCAACTGCGTGAAGCACATCGGCCATATTGAGCACACCGACGACCTTGTTGCCTTCCATGACGGTAAGACGTCTGATATTGGTTCTTTTCATCAGACGGAGGGCATACTTGATTCTGAGGCCGGGATTAACACTGATCAGAGGCTTGCTCATGATTTGAAATACAGGGGTGTTCCAGGGATCGCGATGGACATCTTCACCCGGATCGATCACTTTTTCAAGGATATCCTTTTCGGTAACGATACCATAGCAGTCATCTTCGTTACGGGGCTCGACAAGCAGACCGCTCTCGGCGCTCTTTTTCATAATCTGAAGAGCCTCGGCAACCGTACAGCTTCCTTTGATTTTATGAAATTCTTTCTGCATAAGGGCGGATACCGGCAGCGTACGCAAGGTTATAAGCTGATCCATAGTTATCAGGTTACTTATGATTAATAAAACACCTCAATACCCTCTTATGATCTATCAGACAGCATAACAGGGCACCAATTTCATGACCGAAAGCTAAAAAAAGGCGGGGACGCCAGAATATCACCCGTAAGGTTGGCGCAAGAACTTTCAATTTATAAAAAAAATCCACACAATTGCAAAAACAGCTCCGGGCAAAATAGGGAATTATGCAATCCCGTGCATTTTTTTATACTCCGCCCAGTTATGTTTCAGGGCAAGAAACGCATTGAAATCGGGCTGAAGAAGAAAGGGATTGGATCGGCGTTCAATACCGATGGAAGAGTGCGGTGCGGTCCCGTAATCGTGACCGGGCCATACTTTTGTGATATCCGGCAGGCCCAGGAGCTTCTCATGCAGGGAGTTATACTCTTCAAGAGCCTGGGCACGGGTGACGGTGCCGCCGACCTTTCCGGTGAAGAGTGTGTCACCGGTAAAAAGGGCATCACCGACAAGAATGCAGATGGAATCCGGGGTATGGCCGGGGGTATAAAGAATTCGGGCATCAAGAGTGCCGAGAGAAAAGCTGGCCGCATCCTCAACCCTGACTCCTGTCCGGGGGCAGGTATCGCCGTAAAGCAGCGGAACAATACCGGTAAGGTGCCTGATCGCCCCGTTGCCATTGGTATGATCGTCATGTCCATGGGTTGAAAATATATACCGGATGACAAAACCATGTTCTTCGGCAAACCGGACAATCATGGAGGGATCAAATGACGCATCAATCACCAGCGCTTCACCCGAAACTTCATCGGCAACAAGATAACCGAAGTTCCTGTCGCCGCCCGTACGAAACTGTTCAACAATCATGAGCCATATCTCCTTCAGGCTGTTTTTTCAGCATTCATGAGAACAGCTCCTGCGGGAGACTCCCGGTCAAAAGCTGTCGGATTCTTTTCAAACCCGGGGTTGATCGCTTCAGACTTGTCATCAGCAACAGCAGAGTAATGAACAGGGCTGCCGACCCCGTCTCCCCGCCAACATGGCCGGAGCGGCACCCTTTAAGGGATAAGATTGCTGAACCTTTGAATTTGAGAAGCCATAAAGCGTGCCCGGACATTCCTCCCTCCGGAGCAATTACTGTTTTGAAATGAGTTTCAAAATCTTCTCCACACTTTCCGGATCATCATGACTCAGACACTTTTTGAGGTTGCGGTGCAGCACCAGCGAAAAGGTATTGTCAAGAGCAGCTTTTGCTGCCTGGAACTGTGTGATGATCTGGCCGCACTCCTCTTCCCTTTCAATCATTCTCTGCAACCCTTCTACCTGACCGGCCACCCTTTTTAATCTCATAATCACATCTTTCATGATAGATCAGGCTTGAACTCTGAAATTGCAGGAGGCGAAAGATATACCTGTACCATGCTCAGGTATAATAATAACAAAAAAAGCGTAACCGGACGCTTGTGAAAACGCGGGTAAAAAACAGAGGAGTTCACCTGTAAACACTGAAGCAGCCTGGAGCTATTTGCCAGCCCCCGCCACTATTGACTCCGCAGAGGTGCAGCAGATATCCGACTGCACCTGACAGAGCATGCTTTCGGTCGCCTGCTGCATGATTTGCGACATGATCGCATCACTCATGAACTTGAGTATTCCTTCCGGCATAAGGTTCAAGGGAAAGGAGATCTCAAAATCAAGCGCTATATCGGTATCAAAGAAAACTGATGTCCGGTTATCCTTATGATGCAGAAGACAAATCTCGGAACTTGCCTTGCCGATGAAGGTATTAGGACCCACCGCATCAAATTCGGGATAGTCATGAACCGCCTCCCAGCGGATCCTTTTGCCTTTTCCATCGAGATGTATTCCGGGTTTCAGTCTCGATACAAACTTCTGCCCATAGCTGTCGTCAACCGTGATGCTCTCTTCATGCTGACGGACAAAAAAGACCGCTGTAATCGGATTGTTCCGGGGATCATTAACCTGAAAAACCCACTGAAAAATACCGAGATCAACGTGATATTTCACATTACTGCAATACGGATTACACTTGAGCAGTTTTTCGTGATCCGAAAAATATATGGTTGATTCATGCAGGCATGAATCAAGGATGATATGCACAGTACTTTTACCTACTACTTCCATGATAAAACCAAAATAATTGAGAAACTCATCAGACAACACTTGTGGAATTTTTTAACGCCCTTAACCCATAGAGAGTTCCTGACTGAATGCGTTCGATTTCAGAAAAAACAGCTCCGCCGTCAAATGCTTTCCCTTCAGTTCATCGCGCATTTTTAAAAGAGGGAAGAGGCTCATCTCCCGGGCATACAGGAGTGACATTGGTCACTGCCAGTGACCGCTATGGGGCTGCATTCCATGGCGGAAATTCATGATTTAGGCTTCAGCGCATCGGCAATAGTGTTGATCGATCCTGCAAGTGTCGTCAGAGCCAGATCAACCATTTTGAGCTGTGAACGATTGATATCAACCAGCGCCTGGCAAAGAAGTGTAAATGAGGCAATGGTGTCAACACCCGCCTCTGCTGATGGCACATTTGCCGCCGCAGGCTTCGGGACCACCGCCGGTTTCGGCTGTTCCGCACTCACTGACGGGACAGGGCTTTGTGTCCGGGTTGCTGGCGCCTCTGCCGCTGCAGGAGCTGCTGCTGGCTCAGGGGTGAGTGCGCGTTTTTTAAAAAAGGAAAAAAATCCGCCTTTTTTTTCTTGTGCCATAGGAGTAATACCGTTTAAGGTTGAAAATAGCGTTCTTGATGAGGTTGCCGGGTAATCGTCATACACCCTGAAACTTCAATATCGATCAATAAGTGCTCCGAACCTCAGCCAGGGGTCTCTCTCCTCAACAATACGCAGGAGCCGACACCGGTTTTAATCAGATAAAGATTCAAAAGCTTTTTCGGACATGACCGGCACGGGAAATATCGCCACCTGACGCTGCCCGCACGTTAGCGGGAAAACTACATGATCTGAAAAATATCGCCTTAAGCGTAACTGAAAATTCCGATAAATTCCTTAATGTTGCAAACGGGCCGTTTGTATTACAAGAGAGTCTGCGAAAAAATCTCCCTGCAAACGAAATAAAAGCAAAAGAACCTCACTACGACATAAACAAACGCTCAAACAACCATGGAAGAAACAGTCAAGTACACAACACTGTATGCACCGGTACTCTTTTTTGTTTCGGGAGTGTTTATTGTCATGCTTCTCAACAAGTTTATCGGGAAGCAGCAATCGGATAAAAAAACAAAATGATCCGGCCTCCAGGGGATCAGAATTGTTGCGTCACCCCTGCATCTCATCTTTGGCCGCCATCAGGACGGCAACGGTAATTTCCCGGCACCCCCTCTCCGCTGCATACTCCTCTGCTACCGTCTTGATCTTGCCCTGCATGAATGAGGGTATGGAGTGCAGCAATCCAAGGGCATCATCGCTCCATTCAACCGGGTGCGATGCGCGCCCCTCTTTCAGCGTTTTCTCATACTCGTAAAGAAGGTCATCTACAAACTCTTCAATAGTCTCACTCTCTGAAAGTGCTCCCGGCGGAATGATTTTTTCCGCAAGAATCCGGTTCCGTATCAGATGAATTTTCAACTGAGGCAGGTAGAGCACTGCAGCCAGGGTGTCGGGACTGCCGCAGGTGAGAAAGAGTGCGATTTTTTTTCGCTTCAGATTCTTTTTCAGATTCCCCTGTATCAGTGCCGCAAGAAGCTGGGAAGAGACAAGAAAATAGTAGACCGGTGCGCCGAGTATGACAATATCAAACTCCCTGACAAAACTGTAATCGGCCATCGCCTTGCATTTCGCTTTTTCAACATAGGCACCGGACTCTGCAAGCTGCTGACCAATTGAATCGATAATTGCCTCTGTAGAACCTCCGGCAGTTTTGCTATCATATAAAATAACAGCTCTCATCAACAAAAAGGATAAATGTTGCTCTATGAAACAGCGAAAACACTCCGCATCCGCTTAACGCTGTTTATGTTTTTTTGTATGTAGTTTGGTAATATATCACATAAAACAATTCAACAAGAAGTGCGACACCCAAAAATAGCCGGGGGCAAACGGGCACGAACCCGGAATTTGCAACTAATAACGCATCTCAAGCATTGATTCTTTTCATACGTTTGAACACTATTGAAGGGCGTTGAAGGACGACAGAGCAAAAAGAGGGTGCCGCACAACCCGTCAGGCGGGGGTTTTGACGTTCGGCAATAAGAGGGGAAGAAGCTGTTCTGACCTTTTTTCTATTTGCTCTACAAAGTAAAATGTTTTAACTTGATTAAAATCCGTAAGTAAATAGCGGAATCAGTTTTTAAACCATACCTCTTTCAATAAACCTAAACAATAACAGCCATGTCAAACGGATCAAACGATGTATCAGGCGCAATCAGCAACCTGCTCGATACCGTCGGTAAACTTGGACAGCAGCAGATTGAAATCCTGAACAACGGAATCAAAACCGCAACCCAGCTGATCGAGCCTCTTGGTAAAACAGCTACCGACCTTGTTGGAAACCTCCTGAACACCTTCAACCAGGTTTTGCAGAACATTTCAGCAGCTATTGCTCCTAAAAAGTAAGCGCTTGAATTTCCTGAAAAAGCACCTTATGCATACCGCATAGGGTGCTTTTTTTTTGCATTCCTCAATGGATTTCTGACTGTTATAACGACACCCCGAGACCGTTGCCGCATGACCATAACGGATAATATCGCTTCACTCTTCGCATCCGGATCCCGCAAGAGCCTCTCAATCACAAAAATTCAGGGCGATGCATCAAGTCGTCAATATTTCAGGGTCACAGAGCCGGGTAATACCGTAATTGCCTGTTACGATCCTGCATTTGAAGAGACGGCAAAAGAGGAGTATGCTTTTCTTTTGATGCACTCACTGTTCAGCAGAAACGCAATTCCTGTTCCGGAAGTCATTGCTGTTGATGAGAAAAAAGGGCTGCTCCTTCTTGAAGACTGCGGAGACCAGCTGCTTCAGAATCTTTTCGGTTCTCCGGCAGCAGAAACCATTCCCGGCCGGTACCGGGAGATTATCAGGACGCTCATCCAGCTCCAGTCAATCCGTGGTGATCAGAAGAAAATTCCGTTCAACATCAGTTTTGATCGCGAAAAACTCATGTTTGAATTTGATTTCTTTATCACCCACGGCCTGCTTGACTATTTTGCTCCACAAATGGGCTCGAATCTGATCGGCACCTTGCGGCATGAATTTGAAGCCATAGCAGCGATACTCGTCAAACCAGAGCACTTTGTGCTGAACCATCGGGATTTTCACAGCCGAAACATACTGATTCACCAGGGCAATCCGGTGATTATTGATTTTCAGGATGCCCGTATGGGGCTTCCGCAATATGATGCCGTCTCGCTGCTGCGAGACTCCTACGTCACACTTGAGCCGGATCTCACCGAAGAGCTGAAAGCACTCCACTATAATGAACTCAGGCTTGGCGGCGTGACGTCAATGAGCTTTGACGAATACCTTTATTATTTTGATATCATGGCTTTTCAGCGCAATATCAAGGCAATAGGCACATTCTGCTATCAGACCAGGGTCAAAAAAAACCGTACATTTGAGCACTCCATAGCGCCAACACTGCGTTACCTCCCTGAATATATCGACGCAAGAGCCGAGCTGAAAAAGGCGGGAAAACTCCTGCATGCAATTATTGAAGAAAACAGGCAATGAAAGCATTTGTCCTTGCGGCGGGTTTCGGTACCAGGCTGAAACCACTGACCGATCATATCCCGAAACCTCTGATTCCGGTTCTCAACATTCCATGCCTGTTCTATACCTTCTATCTGTTGAAGCTGGCGGGGATCAGGGAGATTATCTGCAACACGCACCACCATGCCGATACGATAAGGCGTTTTATCGATGCAAGCAAGCTGACTGATCTGGAGATATCGTTTTCAGAGGAACCGGTAATTCTGGGAACCGGAGGGGGACTGAAAAAGTGCGAAAAGCTGCTTGGCGACAGTGAATTTATTCTCGTCAACAGTGATATTATCACCGATATAGATTTCACCGCTCTTATTGCACATCACCGGCAATCTAAACGAGCCGGAACCCTTACCCTTTTTGAAACACCCGAAGCCGCCTCCATAGGGTATATAGGCATTGAAGAGGGGCTGGTAAAGGATTTTCGGAACCTTCGCAATTCCGGCCTCGTCTCCTCTTTTATCTATACCGGAACAGCTGTACTGACTCCGGAAATATTCAGATATCTGCAAAACGGCTTCTCGGGAATTGTCGATACCGGATTTACCGGGCTTGTCGATAACGGTGGGCTGAGCTACTATCAGCATGAAGGGGTATGGATGGATATCGGTACCATGGCGAACTACTGGAAAGCAAATCTTGACCGGGAGTCAATTATTTCCCGGATGGCCGCCCCCATGAAACGGGCGATAGGCATGGAACCGCACCGGATCTCACCCGCCGCCGATATCAGTCCGGATGCCCTGATTTCAGGATCGGTCATTGGACGAGGATGCAAAATCGGCCCGGGGTGTACCATAACCGATTCGGTGCTGCTGCCTGAAACAGAGGTCAGGGCGGGAACAACCATCATCAACTCCGTGGTCGACCCCTTTCATACCACTATAATGGGTAATCCCAACTAAAACAGGACAGAACATGGTAGCAACAGGACTGGATATGCTGCTCAGAGAGATTGAAAGGTTTCGCAACCGGAGAGTCGGTCTGATTGTCAATCAGAGCTCCGTTACACCTGATCTGCAATACTCATGGAACCTCCTGAAGGAAAAAGGGATCAGGATAGAGCGGATTTTTTCGCCGGAACACGGACTCTTTGCTACCGAACAGGACCAGATTGCTGTCGATTACCAGCCGGAGCTTGGCTGTGAAGTGGTCAGCCTCTATGGCGACTCGTCCGAAACGCTGCTTCCCGACCGCTCACTCCTCGACGATCTCGACCTGATACTCTTCGATATTCAGGATGTCGGCTCCCGCTACTACACCTACGTCAACACCCTTGCACTCTTCATGGAGGTTCTTTCCGGAAAAGAGAGCGAGATCATGGTGCTTGACCGCCCGAACCCCCTCGGGGGCGCCATAGTAGAAGGCCCGATGCTCGATATGGAATGCAAATCATTTGTGGGCATTTTCCCCGTTCCTGTCCGGCACGCCATGACCGCCGGAGAGCTGGCGCTGCTCTACAGGGATTTCAAAAAGCTTGATCTGAACCTCACCGTCATGAAAATGGAGGGGTGGCAGCGCTCCATGCTTTTTCAGGAAACCGGCCTGCCATGGATTCCGCCATCCCCGAACATGCCGACATTTGCAACTGCCGAGGTCTACCCCGGCATGTGCCTCTTTGAGGGGCTGAACATCTCGGAAGGAAGAGGAACCACAACACCCTTTCAGCTTTCCGGCGCGCCATTCATCAACCCTGAAGAGCTTGCCCGGCAGTGCCGGAGTTACGGGCTCGAAGGAGTTCTTTTCCGTCCGACATGGTACAAGCCTACATTTCACAAGTTCTCGGGTGAAGTGTGCGGTGGAATCTGGCTGCAGGTAACCGATCATACCCGGTTCCGCTCATTCTCCACCGCGGTGGCCATGACCGCAGCCCTGCAGAAGCTCTATGGTGAGCAGCTCCGTTTTTTAAGCGGCGTATACGAGTTCAACGACACCATTCCGGCATTTGATCTTCTGGCCGGAAACAGCACCATTCGCACGTCGATACAGAGCGGAGTGGAGCCTGTCAGCTTGATTGCGTCATGGCAGGATGATGAAAAGAGCTTTCTACAGGTCAAGCAGCAGTTCCATCTTTATGATTAATATGCTGACAAGAAGCTCCGGTTTGTTAAACATCTATCAACGAACCCTTTTTTACTAACCTCCCCGGAATATTCAGACCATGCAGCCAATCGATCTTGCAATCATCGTCCTCTTTCTGGCAGGCAATACACTCTTCGGTCTCTGGCATGGAAAAAGCAATAAAAGCAGTAAGGATTATTTTCTCGGCAACCACAATCTGCCATGGATAGTCTCAATGCTCTCCATTGTAGCATCCGAAACCTCGGTTCTGACCTTTGTCAGTGTTCCCGGCCTTGCCTACCGTGGCGACTGGAGCTTCCTTCAGCTTGCCATGGGCTACATTGTCGGCAGAGTCCTTGTCAGCTTTATCCTTCTGCCTATGTACTTCAAGCATGGGGTCAGCTCCATTTATGAGATTATCGGCTTACGCTACGGCACCGGCATGCAGAAAGTGGCTGCCATCGTTTTTCTTGTTACCAGGACTCTTGGCGATGCAATCAGGTTTCTTGCCGCAGGTGTTGTCGTACAGGTTGTTACCGGCTGGTCACTTCCGCTTGCGGTCATGATTATCGGTGTTGTCACGCTTGTCTATACCCTTTCCGGCGGAATCAAGGCCGTTGTCTGGCTTGAAAGCTTCCAGTTCAGCCTCTATCTCCTCGGGGGCATTCTTTCAATTGTATTCCTTCTCCAAAGCATAGACCAGGGGCTTCCGTCAATTATAACCTCACTCCTCGCAGCCGGAAAACTGAACATCATCAACACCGATCCCCATATATTAACCAATCCGCTCACCTTTATCAGTGCCTTTATCGGCGGCATTCTCCTCTCACTTTCGTCTCACGGAGTCGATTACATGATGGTACAGCGTGTGCTCGGCTGCAAGGATCTGCGATCGGCAAGAAAAGCAATGATCGGCAGCGGATTTTTCGTTTTTTTTCAGTTCTCAGTTTTTCTGCTTGCAGGCTCCCTCATCTCGGTTTTCATGCACGGGGCGCCAATGGAAAAAGACCGGGAATTTGCCTTTTTTATTGTTCACCATCTTCCGGCCGGACTGAAAGGGCTGCTGATCGCCGGAGTATTATCTGCCGCAATGTCAACGCACAGCTCGGCAATCAACTCTCTGGCCTCCTCAACAGTCAACGATATCCTCGGAGGAAAGGGTTCGCTTGGTTTTTCAAGGGTAATCTCACTCTTCTGGGCGGTACTGCTGATCGTCATAGCGCTTCTGTTTGATACCGGCAGCAATGCCATTGTTATGGTCGGGCTGGAAATAGCATCGTTTACCTATGGCGGCCTGCTGGGACTCTTTCTCCTGTCAAAAAACAAACGCAACTTTCATGCAGCAAGTCTGGGTGCGGGATTGATTGCGAGCATGGGTATCGTCTTTGTGCTGAAATTTATGGGACTTGCATGGACATGGTATATCTCTGTTTCAGTTCTGGTAAATCTGCTGGTAACCGTAGGCGTGGATATGATCTTCTTCAGCAAAAAAGATCAGGCATATCAATAATATCTTTTATCAAAGAAACAACTATCTTTGACCAGATGCGCCACATAACGGTTTCATGAAGTGAACCGGCGCAAACAGAAAAGCCATCAAGCACAGAATTGTGACCTCAAGCGCCCGCATCCCTGCATGCCATAATTTCCGGGATGTACGACATACTTTCACTCTGATCCATTCCGGACCGGGCAACAGATCCGTTCAGAGATGGAGTGCCGGGAGTTGCCGTTGCACAGTTGTAACCGTTACTGCTCATGCATAAAGAAAAAGCGGAGTTGTTCAGCGAACAGGAACGGCTTCATAAGGAGAGTGCGGCGCTCAGAAAAAAACTGACCGAGCTTCAAAAGAGAGTATCATCTCTTGAAAAATCCGAAAGTAACCTCAAGATGGTTCTGGAGGCAACAGAAGCAGGCTCCTGGGACTGGGAGATCAAATCCGGAAAACTTGCCGTAAATGAAGAGTGGGCCGCAATTCTCGGCTTCACCCTTGAGGAGCTTGAACCGATAACGATCAATACCTGGGTGGATCGATGTCATCCGGATGATCTTGCGATCTCCAACCAGCTCATTGAAGAACATTTCAGCGGGAAAACCGAACATTACGAAATGAAAGCCCGGATGCGTCACAAGCTCGGCCACTGGGTCTGGGTGCTTGACCGCGGCAAGGTGTTCGAGCGTGATGCGAAAGGCAATCCGGTGCGAATGATCGGCTCCCATCAGAACATCACACAAAAAAAGGAGTCCGAAAAGGCTGTTGAAGAGAGCCGACATTTCGAGCAGCTTGTATCAAAGCTCTCAAATCAGTTCATCATGTTGCACTATGAGAAAATTGATGATCTGATCAACAGCACACTCCGCCTCATCGGTGAATTTGTTCTGGCTGACCGAAGCTACATTTTCCAGTTCCGGAACGAACTGGCACTGATGGACAACTCCTACGAATGGTGCGCTGAAGGCATTGAACCGCAGATCGATCAGTTGCAGGAGATTCCGACCGATATGGCTCCCTGGTGGATGGATCATATCAAAAACAACCGGGTCATCCATATTCCCCGCATCTCGGAGATGCCGCCGGAGGCCTCGGCAGAACAAGAGCTGCTTGCATCACAGGATATCAAATCACTGATTGTCATTCCCCTCATCGCAGGGTCACAGCCATTCGGTTATATCGGCTTTGATGCCGTATCACAGGAGCGGCACTGGCAGCCCGAAATTATTTCAGTGCTGGAACTTGCCGGAGGTATCATTGCCAGCGCCCTGAAGCGCAAGCAGATAGAGCAATTTATCAAGAAAGAGCTTGATCTTGCCATCAGGCTGAGCCAAAGTTCATCCTTCCAGGAGACCCTGAAGATCTGCCTTCAGGCGGCAATTTCAGCTTCAGGGATGGATTGCGGAGGCATTTACCTTGTCAATCATCAGGAACAGAGATTAACCCTCGCCGATCACGAGGGACTGTCAGAAACATTTGTTAAGCAGGCAAAATACTACCGCTTTGATTCACCAAATGTAAAACTGATACGGAAAGGGAAACCCATCTATCAGCAATACGGCAATATCAGCGATAAAAGGCATAAATCCATCATCGAAGAAAAACTGCAAGCCATTGCGATTGTCCCGATCTCCTTCAAGGGTGAGGTCATTGCCTGCCTGAATATTGCCTCCCACTCGCAGTGTCATATTCCGGACTTTTCCCGGGTAGCCCTTGAAACCCTTGCCTCCCATATCGGATCGGCCATCATGCAGGCCCATCATGAGAAAGAGATTGAGGTAGCAAAAATAAATCTTGAAACGCTCTTCAACACGGTTGAAGATTTCCTGTTCATTGTCAACATGGAGGGCAATGTCATCCACACCAATGACTATGTGCGCAATCGGCTTGGTTACACTGCCGAAGAGCTGCAAAATCTGCATGTGCTCTCTTTTCATCCCCAGGATCAACAGGCTGAAGCAAAAGCGAACATTGAAGGGATGCTTGCCGGAACCGAGGTTTCATGCCTGGTTCCGCTGATAACCAGGAGTGGCACTCGCATTCCTGTCGAGACCAAAGTTACACCGGGAATCTGGAACAATCAGCCGGTACTGTTCGGTATGAGCCGCGATGTGTCCGAGCGGATGCGATCCGAGATGGCATTGAAGGAGAGTGAAAAACGGTTCAGGGAGCTGACCGAGCTTCTTCCGCTGCCGCTGTTTGAAACCGACAACAGCGGGCGTATTACCTATTCAAACCAGAAAGGGTATGAAATTTTCGGATACAGCAAACAGGAACTTGATCTCGGAATCTCCTTCTTTCAATTCTGTCCCCCTGGAGATCAGGAGAAATGGCTTGCCGATTTTGAATCGGTAAAAGCCGGAACCACGCAATCGATAAGCAAAGAGTATCATGCGGTCAAAAAAGATGGCAACACGTTTCCGATTCTGCTTTATGCTTCATCGATCATTATAAACGGCATAGTAACCGGAGCCCGGGGGATCATCGTAGACCTCACGGAACTGAAAGCTGCGGAAGAGGCGGTAAGAACCAGTTTACTGCAGAAACGGATTGTCAATGAGTTCCAGAGCCTGATAGACAACATTCCCGGAACCGTCTATCGTACCAATGAAAAGGGGAATACGACCATGCTCTCGATGATCGGTGATTTTGAAGCTCACTATACCATTGCTGATCTTGAAAAGGATCTGTTTGAAACCGGCACAATGATCCATCCGGAGGATCACAATGCGGTATCAGTTTCCAACATGACCCTTAAATCAACCAAAACATCACAGGCCCTGATCTACCGCATCGTTATGAAAAACGGTGAATTGAGATGGATAGAGGACCGCAAAACCTCTGTGTTCTCCTCCGATGGTCAGTACAGAGGCGTAGACGGGATTCTGTTTGACATCACCAACCGCATTACGGCTCAGGAGGAGAAGCTTCAGCTTGAATCACGACTCCGCAAAACTCAACGGCTTGAAACCATCGGTACGCTTGCCGGAGGAATTGCTCATGATTTCAACAATATTCTCACCCCCATCCTCGGTTATGCCGAAATGGGGGAGCTCTGCAGCGACAAAGAGGATTCGATGCATGAGTATTTCACGGAGATCACAAAGGCTGCTGAGAGAGCAAAAAATCTTGTCGCACAAATCCTTACCTTCAGCAGAACAAGTGAATCCTCTCCTGATATTGTCTCGGTACAATCCGTTATCGAAGAGGCACTGAAACTGCTCCGGCCATCGATTCCATCGACAATCAGCATCGAGCAGTATATAGAACAATCCTGCCGGAATGTTTTTGCCGATTCATCGCAAATTCATCAGATCATTGTCAATCTGTGCACCAATGCCTTCCAGGCAATGGAACAGAGGGGCGGGGTGCTTACCATTGAGCTCAGGGAGGTCAAGCCTGATTCCGACATGCATAAAATGCTCCCGAATCTTCAGGCTGAAAGCTATATGCAGCTGCGGATATCCGATACAGGCACAGGAATGGATGAGGCAATAATGGAGCGCATCTTTGAACCATTCTTTACCACAAAATCCGTCGGAAAGGGCACCGGACTGGGGCTCTCGGTTGTCCACGGTATTATCAAAAGCTTTCATGGGGAGATCACCGTCGAAAGCCAGCCAGGCATCGGCTCGACATTTATAGTCTATCTCCCGGTGGTCAATGAAAAAACCGAAAAAACCATCAGGCAAAAACTTCCCCCTGAAGGGAAAGGGAGCATCCTCTTTGTTGACGATGAACCGGCAACGCTAAGGATGATGACGCTTATGATGACCAGGCTTGGATTCCGTATCGAAGCAAGAAACTCACCCCTTGAGGCACTTGAACTGTTCCGTAAAAAACGGGAGCAGTTCAATCTTGTCATTACCGACCTTACCATGCCCGAAATGAACGGCATTGATTTCGCCGAGCAGCTCCACAAAATCAGCAGCGAGACACCGGTAATCCTGATGACCGGCTACGGAAAAGATATCGAACCCACCGATGCACTGAGTAAATACGGTATCAGGCGGATACTGAAAAAACCGATCAATCTGGCTCAGATTGCATCAATAATCAACGAAGTACTGTCAAACACACCACACCTTAACTAATCATTATGAAAATTCTGGTTATTGACGATGACGGCGACGTCAGAAAGTTTATTCTCACCACACTTACAAGGGAAAACCATACTGTCTTTGAAGCCGGAGACGGCAACCAGGGTCTTCAGCTGCTTCAGGAACACAGGGATATCTCTGTGGTGATAACCGACCTCATCATGCCTGAAAAAGAGGGTCTTGAAACGATCATTGAAATCCGCTCGCTTTTGCCGGCAATAAAAATCCTGGCCATCTCGGGCGGAGGAAAAGTCGGCCCGGATAACTATCTGGTTCTGGCCGATACACTCGGCGCAAACTCCACCCTGAAAAAACCATTCACAGGCAAAGAGTTGCTTGATGCCCTCAGAAACCTTTAACGATTATCATCAAAAATGTTGCCGGTAAAGAGAGCAATCAGGGGCCGAAAAATCAGCATGCAGCGCCGGAAGCTTCTGAACCGCTTTATTCAGGAATCATGGAATAAAAGGGCTCCAGACTCTGCTGATTTTCTTCAACCTCGTTGATCACCTCAAAGGTTTTGTTTTTCGCCTTTTCTACCCAGAGCGAAAGCACCAGAAGCTCCGCAACATCAGAGCGGTTGATCCAGCCACTCCACAACCTGTCACCGGTATCAACATGGAGCCGGTGTCTCAGAGGTTCACCATCTTTCAGCCCTCCCGGCCGTACTATGGTGAAGGAGCGGTCAGAGCCGGAGAATACCTTTCTCACATGCTCTTCGGCCTCCCATTTTTTAAGCAGAACACCGGCAAACAGATTGAGCGGATGATACCATTTGGTAACAGCCATAGAGCTGACAAGGGCAAAATGCTTTACCCCTGCGTTGGCGGCCTCATCAACAAGCCTCATCACACCATCGCGATCCACCTCTGCGGGGGAGGACTCCCCTGAATAGGAGCCGGAGCCGAGCGCTGAAATAACCGCACTGCACCCCTTCACCGCCACGGCAATATCAGTGGCGCTCTGGATCACACCGCTGACACACTCTACTCTGTCGCCAAAAAGGCTCACGGCCTTATCCCTGTCGCGGCAGAAGACTCTGACGGGAACACCATAATGCAGCAGGCGCTTCACAACCCATTGACCGGTGCGTCCCGTTCCCCCGGCCACAAGAACCCTTCCGTTGTAACTATTTTCAGAATTCATGATATCCCCTGTAAAAGTTGAGATCAAATTATTATGTAATAACGTATTAATAGAGAGAACCCTTTCGCCGGCATTTAAGTTTCTCTTCTCTCTTGTAATTTCATTACTTTTTAAATTCACTACGGCCCGACGCTCATGATAAAGAGATTCAGAGCTGGAGTACGAGCCTACCCAATCAAATAATCAGGCAACTATGAATCGCAAAGGCACTCTGATCGCAACGATCTGTATTGGTCTGGTCGTTTCAGCAGGCAATAGTGCTGTGGCATACGATACCGTGACACTGAACGCACTGAAAAAGAGCGTTGCCGAATGGAACAGCTGGCGCCTTGCCTCACCGGCAGCAAACATCGATCTCTACAAGGCTGTACTTGAAGATGCCGATCTGAGTGAAGCAAATCTGGGTGGAGCCCTCCTCGTTCGCTCTGACCTCAGTGGTTCAAAACTCAACAGGGCAAACCTGAAGGGCGCAAACCTCATGATGGCATTTATCAAAAAAGCTGACATGAAAGGCACCGATCTTTCCGGTGCATGCCTGATAAAGGCAAATATGAAGGGTTCATTCATGAAAGAAGCCATATTCAGGGGGGCAAATCTTCAGGGTGCCAACCTGAGATGGGTCATGCTTGAAGAGGCCGATATGGAGGACGCGAACCTGGCAAACACGGTTCTGTTTGAAGCCAATCTCGAAAACGCGAACCTCAAGGGGGCAAACCTGAAAGATGCGGTATTCCTTGATCAGGCTCTTCTTGAGCGTGCCGTCCTGTCAAACAATACCATCCTCCCTTCGGGAGATAGAGCCACCTTACGCTGGAGTCTGCTCCATAATGCAAAATTTGTCCGAGAACCGGAGCGCTCCCCGTTAACCTATACGACACCGGTTTTCACCCCTTCTGAAAAAAAGGAGAGTCACGGTTCACTCACAGCACCCTCTTCGGTCATATCGGGCACAAAAAGCAATGAACAGCCTGCACTTGTCATCGAGGATGTTGAGTCATGGAACACTATGCGCAAGACAAAAAAAGATCTCGACGTAACCATGAAAGAGGAAAAGCTCGACGATTCAAGCCTGAAAGGGGTTAATCTGCAGGGTGCGACTCTTTCCGGATCAAGCTTCAAGAGCGCATCGCTGGATGAGGCCAATCTGGCCGGTGCAAATCTCAGTAAGGTCAACTTCCATAAAGCCGATATGAAAGGGGCTCATCTGCAGGGTGCGAATCTGCAGGGTGCAAATCTTGACCGCGCATTTCTCAAAGATGCGGACCTGAGCAATACCAACCTCTCAAACGCTGTTCTTTTCGGAACAATACTCACCGGAGCGAATCTGCAGAATGCAAATCTTGAAAATGCATCACTTTTTGAAGCCGATCTCGAAGAGGCAAATCTTGGGGGGGCAAATCTGAAAGGGGCAAACATTACCGATGCCAATTTCAACAATGCATCACTATCTCCTCTCACAACACTTCCGTCAGGAAAACCCGCAACAGCGGAGTGGGCAACGCTGAATCGTGCGAAATTTATAATAATCAAGAAATAAGCGAGCACCCGGAATAGCACTGAATCCGGCTGGCATTTATATGTTGCGGTTTATAATCCTGTAAAAGAGGGGACAAAAGCATGGCAAACATTCTTGTAGCAAGTTACTACAGCAGATGGGACCTGCATAAACATACAGGCAGAATTGCGATCTATGACTCAAGTAGTCAATTGATTGAAAACCACTCATTCTCCGACCCGGCTGAATTTCATGCGGTAGTGAGTATGCTCCGCAATGAAAAGCCCCTGTGGTATGAAACAGAGGCCCACTATCTGCGAACCGGCAATGAACCTGCAGGGGAAAACGAATAGCACAATCACCCCCTGATTTTATTGCATGAGAACCAAAGTGGAATCAGGGTTGTTCGTTGATCCTCGGAAAGCGCTTCCGATAAAGAAAATGATGGAGAATCCTGGCTTTACTGATATTGGGGTCACCGGTATTCAGTCTGTGCTGTTTTCCCGTTCGGGTAACAACATCAAGGGATCCATCATTATTGACGCTGACAACCTTCCAGAACTTGTCCACAACATAATGATATTCCTCCCCGTGTTCCAGCGGATAAATCTGCTTGGCACGAGGTCCCGGAGAAAAAGAGCATTTCGGCTTATGGTAAACAATATAATCGCCAACCTTGAACTGACTCATACCAACCTCCTTACCTGCTTAATAACCGAACATTACTTTATATATAAAACATATAATTTATAGTAATAAAATCGGGAGAAAAAACCGTATCAATTTAATAGCATTACGGACTTGAAACAAGACGATATATTTCAGAAAAAAGAGCCGATTGATCACCATAAAACAGGAGCGGATTCTTCCGGGGAAATAACGGCATGAAGCGTAACTGCAGAAAAGAACAGGAAAGCTGCAAATAATGAGCGTCTAACTCTCTCTGCGCTTTAAAATCATAGCATATTCAGCCTGTTCTGACATTGGTATCTTTTTTATATACAGGCAGAGCTCAACAGGAATAAAACTGCCGTCACTTGTTTTGAATCTCGAAGCAAACGAGACAATATCATCATCAAGCCGCTGCTGCTGCAAAACACTCTGTATGGTGACATAATCATCAGGATGGATCAATCGGGATAATTCAGCACCGGACAAAGCCCCTTTTTCATATCCCAAAAACCTTTCAATCGATCCTGTCAGATCAACGATACGTTCATCCTGATCAACAATTGCATAGGCATCGATCGCCGGCTTGCTCACATCAGTACTTCCGGCAATCTGCAGCCGAACCTTCCTGAAAAGGTTTTCAATATCCATACGGTACCGGGACAACGCCAGTGTATTACTCAGCGAAGAGGGGACCGTGCTGTGAACATGACCGGAGATTAGCCACTCTATATCTGCGCCATCCTTTTCAAGCCGCGCAATCATTTTCTTTCCGGGCATGCATTTACCCGAAAGATAGGGAGTCATCTGAGCCGGATATTTAATGCCGGTAGCACGACAGAACGCATTGACTGATCCGTGTTTTTTCAGAACGTACTCTCTGAGTCTTTGATTGAATCCCGTAGATGAACCCATAACATCAAAAAAAGGAGTGCATTGAAAAGTGCCTGCCATACATGAGCATCTCTATACAGCAACGAGTATGGAGAAATCAATAACAACAGGTAAATAAAGCATCCGGAAGGCAGAAATACCACAACTTTTCGGGAGCAAACGAATGAATATACCTTCCGGTATCAAATATACATCTTATAAAAAAAGATATACTAAAGAAAAACCGTGATCGCACTCTTCATCAGGAGCTTATACCTCAACGATCTTTTGCCGGATAGTTGAACAGCTGACTGGTCAGCATGGGAATAACAAAAACAGCAACGGTGACCCCGGAAGTGATAATATCTCCGGTATGGCCTTCAAGCAATCGAACAAAAACCGTTTCCGGATAAAAATGCTCCACGGCAGAGAGGGTGAGCTTGAGACCAAGCAGGCCAATGACGACAAACGCTGAGGTCTCAAGAAAGGGATACTTCTCCATCAACCGGACAAAGCCCTGGGCAACAAACCGCATGGCGAGAATACCGATAAACACGCCGGTCCAGATCAGAACGATGTTGTCAGTAAAGGCAACAGCGGCAAAAATATTATCTATGGAAAAAGCCAGATCCATCATTTCGATAAGCAGCACCGTGGACCAGAATGTTCCAAGCGATCCTGATGTCCATTTATACAGCCAGTTATCCTCTTTCTGAAAATAGTCATCGCTTTTTTGCGGAGTTGATCGTCCTTTCATCCAGTCCCAGAAAAGATAGAGCAGGTAGAGTCCTCCCAATGGCTTCAGCCACCATATCTGAACCAGAACTGCTGCAAAAAAAAGACAGATTCCTCTGAAGGCATAAGCTCCGATAATGCCGTATCGAAGTGCAATCGCACGTTTTTTTTCAGGAAGGTCCATAACCATTGTCGCAAGTACTGCTGCATTATCGACCGAGAGCAGACTTTCAATGATGATCAGATTACCGATAACAAGCAGTGACGACAGTGGATTATTAAAAATATTGTGGACAACATCCATCATAATTCAATCAGTATGTACTATTCCCTCATAATAACGCTCATGCAACGCTTTTCCATATAAAACGCCGTCACAACTACCGATCAACGATCTTCTCTTCTGACAGTAGTCCCCGGTGTATTGGGTTGTGAGGGGTTTGAAGGCGAAACGGATGGAGCACAAAAAACCGAGTCGCGACAGGCAGGGATAAGGATGTCGAGAACACCCGAGCCCTGTCTGTCGCGAAGGCAACAAATATATTCAGATCTGCACCAGAAGACCTATCTCAATTACCTGACCGGATGGCAGATCGTAGTAAGCTGTAGCACTGAGTGCATTTCGGGCCATCAGGGCAAAAAGCTTTTTCCGCCATAAAATCATCTTCGTTTTCAGGCCGGCAACAATTTTCTCACGACTGAGAAAAAAGCTGATGGCAGCAGGCTTGAAATGCAGACCCTGATGATTAGCCAGAGCTATGACCTGGCGAATATTGGGGTACTCAAGAAAACCAAATCGGGCAACAACCTTGAAAAAACCATCGCCAAGCTTGACTACCTCAACCTTGCGGCTGTTCGGCACCCTCGGCACCCGCTCTGTACTGAAATGAAAAAGTGCCACCTCCGAATGCAGTACCTTGTTATGACGAAGGTTGTGGAGCATGGCAATTGGTATTACATCCGGATTGGCCGTCAGATAGACCGCCTGCCCGGTTACCCGCTGAGGCTGCTGCAACGCAAGACTCTGCATGAACTCTTCAACCGTGAGGGTACGGTCCTGCAACTGCTGCAAAAGAAGAGTGCGCCCCTGTTTCCATGTCAGCATAATGGTAAAGATAACCAGGCCGATCGCAAGCGGGAACCAGGCGCCATGGAAAAGTTTGGTCATACTTGCCCCGAAAAAGGAGATATCGACCACAGCAAAACAGCTGATCATAATCGTGAGCGCCACATTGTTCCACTTCCAGAGATCACGGGCAACATAGTAAAACAGGATGGTGGAGATCAGCATGGTGGCCGTAACGGCAACGCCATATGCCGCGGCAAGCTTGCTGGATGAGCCGAAACCGGCAACCAGACTGATGGTTGCAATCATAAGCGACCAGTTCGCTGCCGGAACATAAATTTGTCCCATATGCTTGGCAGAGGTATGCGTAACCGTAAGGCGGGGAAGATAACCAAGCTGGATGGCCTGCTGGGTTAAAGAGAAGACGCCGGTGATCAGAGCCTGTGAGGCAATAATCGTTGCCGATGTTGCCAGTATCACCATAGGAATCATTGCCCACTCCGGTACAAGCCCGTAAAAGGGATGATGAGACTCCTGCGGAAATGCCAGGAGCAGTGCTCCCTGTCCGAAATAGTTAAGCAGCAAAGCCGGAAGCACCAGCACTACCCAGGTCATACGGATGGGACGCCGTCCAAAATGGCCCATATCAGCATAGAGTGCTTCAGCACCGGTAACCGAGAGGAAAACCGCACCGAGCACCATAAAGCCCTGAAGATGATTGCCTAAAATGAATGAGATCCCGTACCAGGGCAGAATTGCCTGCAGAATCTGCGGATACCGAATAATCTCCATAAGGCCGAGCACTCCGATAACCGCAAACCAGACAAAGATAATCGGACCGAAAAGAGCTCCGACCCTTGCTGTGCCGTGATGCTGGAAGAAAAAAAGAAGAGCAAGGACTGCAATGGTGACAGGAATAACCAGATCCTTGAATGCCGGCGCAATAATCTGAACACCTTCAACAGCGCTGAGAACCGATATGGCCGGCGTAATCATACCGTCACCATAGAGCAGTGCCGCACCGAAAAGGCCGATAGCCACCAGAAACCAGCGTTCATGACCGATTTTTTTACTCTGGGTAATGATCAGTGCTGTAAGGGCCAGAATACCGCCCTCACCGTCATTATCCGCCTTCATGATAAAGGTCAGGTATTTCAGACTGACAATCAGCAAGAGCGACCAGACAAGCAGGGAGAGCACTCCGAGAACATTGCCCTCTGTAACAGGAATACCATAATCGCCATGGAAACATTCACGAACAGCATAGAGGGGACTGGTTCCGATATCACCGAATACCACACCGAGAGCAGCAAGAGAGAGGCCTGCAAGCCGTTTAAAGCCGGAAGGTTCTGAATGGGAAGCTGAACCTGGCTCTTCAGACGTTATTGACATGATTATCTTCTCAAAAAAAATAATATAACACAGGTTTCATGCCTGATAAAAACAACAATAAAGCCAATTAATCCTAAAATTACAAAGGACCGCCACTGTGCCTGCATCTGTAAGAGAGGAAAAAGAGCGTTCGGTTGCACACCGCTACCATACCTTTAGAGAACAAAATATTGAGTGCTCAATATAGACAATAGTTGCCCAATCGAACAATTCGGCTGGCCGGACAGCGATCCGCAGCCGAGCATTGATCACCATCCTTTCAGAATCCGGAAACAACCCCGGAGCGTGTTCGTAAAAAAAACAGAACAGCAGCAGTCTTACCTGGAATGAATATTATCCACAATAAAGAATAAAATGAGGATTTACTGCCGGGTATCCTGAAAACAGCAAAAGCTCATTCGAAGGATGAATTTTAGCCATTAAAATTCGATTTATCCCTCCAAAGGGCTCGAAACTCCTGTATTTAAAAGGCTTTGCGTAATAATTGCTTATTATGATTTTATTTCTTTATATTAAGAGGTGCCGGGGAACTGAATGGATTATCGATTTTTATTCATTTCGACTCATCACTCCCTGGATTCCGTCACGATGACGGGCAACCAAACCCCGAGTTTATGAAGCATGAAAAACAAGTTATCAACCTATCATTTGTAATAGCTCTGATGTTGGCCACTCTTTCGGTCAATACGAGCGGTTCGATTTTCTCCGGAATAACCGAACGATATAATCCTTTCTACAGCTCTGCAGAAGCAGCGCAGCAGAACAGCTCACCACTGAATACAGAATCACACATAAACACTCTCGTCGGTGAAGGGAAAGCCTCCTTCTACGCCAATCAGTTTCATGGCCGTACAACGGCAAATGGCGAGACCTTCAATATGAACAAGCTGACCGCTGCCCATCCTTCACTGCCTTTCGGCACATGGGTAAGAGTAACCAATATGCGAACAGGCAAAGACGTTGTCGTTCGGATCAATGATAGAGGTCCATTTGTCAAAGGCAGGATTATCGACCTCTCTATCGGCGCAGCAAAGGAGCTTGGCATACTGAAAACAGGAACCGCCCAGGTTAAACTGGAAACTATTGGTTCCTCCAACCGCAGATCATCAGCTTCCTGACGGCCGCCTCCTCATCCCGGTTTAAACAGGATGCACTCGGAGGTTACTAACGGTTTTTGTATATTAAACATGGAAAGGCCACCCGGCCTTTTCATGTTTACAAGCGGAACAAAACCGGCTCTGACTGAATTGAGGCGAAAGAGAAAACGTTTAAAAGAACGCTCATAACCTTTTGGCATTATGACGAAAATCAGACGACCTGCGCTCCGGCTCCCTTTTCTCCTGATTATTACCCTTATTATCTGCTGCCCTGCATTGAACACCGCACCACTCTATGCAGCAGAAGCATCTGAACTTCCCTTTGAAAACAGCTCTTCATTCCCGCAGGATAACTGTGGTGTGACCACCCTTATTCCTGAGCGCGCTTTGGCTGCTGAAGGGACCGCCTCCTACTACAGCAGAAAGTTTCAAGGCAGAAAAACAGCAAGCGGTGAATCTTTTAACTGTAGCCACTTCACTGCAGCCCACCGCTCACTTCCTTTTGGAACCAGTGTCAGGGTGATCAATCTTGATAACGGAAAACATGTCGTTGTTCGCATCAACGACCGGGGTCCTTATTTAAAGGGACGAATTATTGATGTTTCTCCAGCCGCCGCCAGAGAGATCGGGCTTTTCGGCAATGGAACCGCCAATGTGCGCATTGAAGCCTGGAACTGAGGTGTCTCCTCCCGGCATCCAGGCGCCATTACTTTCTGAAAACCATCACAAGTGCTGAGCTCCGGTTGTTCATAAACGACTGGTGCTCAAAACCGCCATACACCCCCTCAACCGAAAACCCCGCAGCAGTAAGCCGGCTTAAAAAGGCATCCTCGCAAAGAGGATAGAGCGGTGACTCTTCATGAAAAATCATTTTTCCCCCGGAGATCATCTTTACCTCAAAAGTTACCTGTTCCGGCGAGATGCGGCTATATCGGCGATGAAACTCCATCGAGCCGGAGGCAATACTTTTTACCGGAAAGGTATACTCCTGCAAAGTCAGAAAATAGTCCCAGTTCACAACCTGAAAAACCCAGAATCCTCCCTCCGCAAGTTGCTCATACAGCGAAGCAAAAAAAAGCGAAAGCTGCCCTCCGGAGAGATGAGCCAGCACATTACCGATTGAGTAGATCATCTGAAAGGATGAGGGGATGCGCTCTATGGCGGTCATATCCATGCAGTGGAATGCAGCAAGCGGAAAATCCTCCTTTGCTGCAGCAATCATCCCTGAATCAAGATCAACCCCCACAGCATGGTAACCATCAAGGGCAAACCTGCCGCAATAGAAACCGGGACCGCAGCCGGCATCAAGCAGTTTGCTTCCGGGAGCGCCAGCATACTCCTGGAGGAAGCGATAAACCTCCTCTCTGAAAGGGAAAATCTGACTGTAAAACGGTGCGAATTCCGTATAAAAAGACATGCCGCTGCATTTAGATTGCCTGTCACTGCAGGAAGTAACGTACCCATAACCAGAAAAGATAAGCAGAACTGTTCACAACAACCAGCCATACGAAAGGGCGGTGTGGCTGAAAACAGCTCGCCCTGTTTCCGTCTGGCAAGGGCGGAAGCAGGGCAAAAATGGGATCAAGCAGAGCGGCGCATGACCACCTGGCGCGGGAATCCGGTAATCTTTTCAGCCGGAAGCGATCAACTGCCTGCCACAAACTTGCTGAGATGAGTGGAAAAAGCAGGTGCTTCAAGAAAACCGATAACTCTGCTGTCCGGAATCTCCTTGCCTGATGCATCAAAAAAGATCATACCGGGAGGGCCGAACAACCCGAAGCGTTTCATCAATTCACGGTCATCAGCACTGTTGGCGGTAACATCAACCTGAAGCAGTGTCAGGTTGTTGAACTGTGAAATCACTTGGGGATCATGAAAGGTGAACTTATCCATCTCCTTACAGGCAACACACCAGTCAGCATAAAAATCGAGCATGACCGGCTTTTCCGCCGACTGGAGAGCCTGATCAAGCTCTGCTGCTGAGCGGATCTGTGTGAAAGCGACCCTCTTCTCATCACCTGAAACAGAAACCGCAGAGGCATGAAACCCTGAGAGCGGCTTCAGGACATCGGTTCCGCCTGAAGTCGCGCCAATAAGCTCCAGTACCCCGATAATAAAGAGCACCAGCCCAAGAGCCTTGCCGAACTTCTGGGCAATCGTTGATTTTTCGGCATGTTTATCGAAAACCCCGAGAAAGACAGCACAAAGAATCGTGTATGCTCCCCATGCGATCATGACCGCCTGAGCCGGAATAACCGGTGAAACCATCCAGATGGCAACAGCAATCAGCAGAAGTCCGAAAACATATTTCACGCCGATCATCCATGCTCCGGCTCGGGGAAGCAGACTTCCGGCAGACAATCCGACCAGCAGAAGCGGAACACTCATACCCATGGCCATTGAAAAAAGCGCCAGTCCGCCAATAACCACATCTTTCGTCTGGCTGATATAGACAAGCGTTCCTGCGAGCGGCGCAGCAACACAGGGCCCGACAATCAGTGCTGAAAGGGAGCCCATCAAAAACACACCCACAAAACGACCGCCCTTGAGGTTTCCGGAAGTTTTGTTCAGCTTGTTCTGTATGGAGGCAGGCATCTGAAGCTGATAGACATCAAACATCGAAAGCGAGAGCGTCACAAGCAGAAGCGCAAAGAGTATCAGTACCCAGGGTTTCTGCAATGCTCCTGCAAGTCCCTCACCGGCAAGCCCGGCGGCAACACCAAGAGAGGTATAAACCAGTGCCATTCCCAGACAGTAAGCCAGCGCCATTAAAAAACTGCGACGGCGGGTCACTTCGCCCTCACCGACAATAATCGACGAGAGAATGGGAATCATGGGCAGCACACAGGGAGTAAAGGAGAGCAGCAGACCGAACGCAAGGAATGCAAGGGCTATTTTCCAGAGACTTCCGCCTGCCAGGGTTGATTTCGCCAGATTGAGATCGTTATCTGCCGGCTTTACTTCAGTCGGTGCCACTGATGATGGCGCTGCTGCACTGTCTGCAGGAGGTGTAACTGATCCGGCATCGGCAACCGGCTGTTCACCTGCCACAGCCAGTACTCCCGGTTTTGAAGGATCAACCGTGAAGCTCTTGGTTATAGGTGGATAGCAGAGGCCGTCTTCGGCACACCCCTGATACTCGACGTTGAGCGTAAATATGCCGTCCGCTTTTACAACAGGAGCTGAAACCGACAGCCTGTCATGATAGATAGCAAGCTTTTCGTTTGTTGTCGGATCGGTATACAATATTGCCTTCGGCATAACGGGATTCTGAAGCTTCGCAGCCCCTCCATCAACAGTCGCCTTCACCTTGTCCTGATAAAGCTTGTACCCTTTTGCTATCTCCCAATTCAGCAAAATCGTTTTGGAGCCGCTCAGCTCAGCCCTGAGCTTGAAGGCCTGATCAGGATCAAGAAACTCAGCCGCAAAAGCAACACGTACAGTACTGCAGAGTACCATAAAAAAAGTAAAAAGAGCGGCTGCGCGCCTGAAATAATAATGCGTCATAATGTTATCGCCTCAACGTCGTTAGTGAATATTATAAAATCTGCTCTGTTAAGTATTGTGATAAATCCTGCCGAACTTGTCCACTGCCAGATAGTCCATTCCCGAATCCTTGAGGAAAGCCAACCCATCATCCTCCTTGAGCATTGCGATGGTCGAGTAACTCCCCGCTGTTATGGCTAACGGAGCCACAACCGTTACCGAACGCCAATAGGTGACCGGATATCCCTTACGGGGATGGATGATATGGCAGTATCGTTTTCCATCCGCTTCAAAAAATCGCTCATAATCACCGCTTGTGGCAAGTGCGCCGGAATAGAGCGGGATAGAGGCAATCGTTCTTTCGCGGTGACGCGGATCCTGAATACCGATTACCCAGGGCGTACCGTCAGGTTTTGGGCCTATAACCCGTATATCACCGGCAAGATTGACATAACCGGACTTTACCCCTTTTCCGTGAATAACCGCCGCAGCTCTGTCGGCGGCATACTCTTTGCCGAAGCCGCCAAAATCAAGCTCCATTCCCGCAACCGGCAGATGCACCCGGTCATCCTTCTGCTCCACACGCTTCCAGTCGACAAGAGGAAGCAGCGATGAAAGCGTTTCCGGTGAAGGCACTGCGGCCTCACTGAAGTTCCAGGCCTTGCGCAACACCCCTGAAGTGATATCAAATAACCCTGAACTGGTTTCATAGAGCTTATCTGCATACTGCAAAAGCGTTATGGTCTCCGTGTCACAGGAAACAGAATCCTGGCCGGCGGCAGCATTGATGCGCGAAACAATGCTCTCCGGCCGGTATCGGGAGTAGATACGCTCAATTCTTGAAACCTCCGCGATGGCATGTGCGGCTATTGCCTGCCCTTTATTCTTGCTTTCGGCAACAAGGACAACTTCACAATTGCTCTTCATTGCCTGAAAGCGAAAACGAAAAATATTCATAACTGCTTTTTTTGTAGAACGACCGGGAGTCAAGCGCCCCGACCGGCAGGTTCACAACCGCCATGTACATCTGAAAATTCATACTCTTTCCTGCATTCTACTCAGAACTGCCGTGAAACTCCGGCCTGAACACTTCTGGCATGAAAAGCCGTGACTCCCTGATCGCCGTTACCAAATAGTGCCCACTCTTGACGCTGTTCATACTTTTCGAACTTCAAATCCACCAGCCAGTCACGGCCCAACTGCTTGCTTATCTTAACCCCGGCCGTAACGGCGCCAAAAGCTGAAAGTCGCTGATCTTCCGTATAAAAGAGTGCGCCGGCAGGAGGCGGTGTGGCTGTTGACGGGTTTGCCTGCTCTGCCGGGCCGGCTACCACATAAAAATCAGCCTCGGACTGTGTATAGAGTCGAAGCAGCGGTGTTATTGTCCAGCCATGATGCAGCGGCTGCACATACTCACCCCCAAGCGTATGCGCCCGAATACCGAAAGAGTCGGTGTAATAACGCCAGGAGAGCCTGATGGTACCGTCACTGCCATCGAAATGGTGGTTCCACCGGGTCAGGAGGGTCATGTTATTGCGATCCCTCGGCCTCTGGTCCGGATCCTTGTAGGGATCGGTGTAATAGCCGTTTCCGTTTGAGTAGCCAAGGTTGAGCTGCACAATATCACGCTTCGATAACACTCTTGTAACGCCAAACAGGCCCGCTAATATCTGCTTCCCTTCATCCCGGTCCTGTTTTTTCACCGCCACAACATTCGGAACACTGAGCTTTATGGTGTCATCGGTAAAACTTCCGCCGAGAGTATACGTTGTGTTTTTGTCTTCAGTCGACCAGCTCCCCTGCAAAGAGGCGCTGCGGGAGATATAATCAGACTCTTTCGAATAACTGACAGCAGCTCCCAGCGTTCCCCTTGAAAAGTACCGGGTGAGATTGAAGTCTCCGGCATAACGCAACTCCCCCGATGCTCCCGATACCGCGTTATTTGCCGGAAAACCTGAGGAGTGGTAGGCCGGAGAAGCCCCGGTAACCGAATCCTCCATGAACGATGTTCCGATTGACCATTTACCGGCAATGGGAGCTGTTGCCATCACAGTAAGAGCATTAACCGCAATCCGATCCCTCTGCATCCCTGTTGTAAACGCTGAATCTCCGGACTGACTATCCTGATAATTCAGATATTTCATGCTGACCACTCCCCGTTCCGGCGGAGCATCAGCATAGAGCATCTGCCCTGAGGGCAATGCCAGTGCGGCACCTAAAAGCACACTGCTCAAACGGGTGGATTTTACCTTTGAATGCAACCTCATCACATAGAGAGCAGTTACTGTTATTTCTAAATTGATAACCCCCGCAGCAGCAAAAAGCTGATTACCTGTTTACGTGCAAGATCTCTTGCCGGAGAATATTTCTGATGGTGTCAACCACCTTTTTTCCCCTGCATGTGCAGAAAAAAAAAGGCGTTAAAATACAACAACAGAATACATAATTACTGCTTTCCGGAAAAACAACTGCCAACGCAAGGTGAACACAAAATCAATGCCGGTACATCAAGAGGAGTATCTGGTTGTTATTATCAGGTCATCAAGGCAACAGCGCAGTCATCGACGCATCTCTATCATCACCAGCCAAAATCAATATCATCAAGGTGCTTACGGTACCGGCAGGATCAGCAGCTTATCAGCTAACCCTTTTTAATTGTAGTGAATAAACAATTAAAGAAGCCTTAACGATAACTTAATTTACGCTTAAAAAACGTCCTAACACCGTTTTGCCTCCTGCCACAAGGCATCAAGCTCTTCGGGGCTGAACTCCTTCCAGTCGCGCGCCGAAGAGTGCACCTTCTCTTCAACAGCGCGAAATCTGGCCATGAACTTGTTGGTGGCTTTTCTGAGCGCGTCTTCAGGATTGGCACCAAGAAAACGGCTGTAGTTGACAATAGTGAAGAGCAGGTCGCCAAACTCCTCCTCCTGCTCAGCCTTGCCTGCCGCATGTTTCAGTTCACTGATCTCTTCAGCAAGCTTGTCGAGCACCCCGTCATCACTTGGCCAGTCGAAACCGACTCCGGAGACCTTTTTCTGCACCCGGTATGCCCGCAGCAGCTCCGACATGGTGTTCGGCACACCCTCAAGCAAACTTTGACGACCCTCCTGCATTTTAAGACTTTCCCAGTTTTTCACAACCTCCCGTTCGCTCTCGGCTACAACGTCACCAAACACATGAGGATGACGGCTTATGAGCTTGTGAGAGAGCGCATCAAAAACATCTCCAAACGAGAAGGTTCCGCGCTCACCGGCGAGTTCCACCTGAAAACAGAGGTGGAGAAAGAGGTCGCCTATCTCTTTTTTAAGTTCACTCTCGTCCCCCTCGTCGATAGCATGTACCAGCTCATAGCTCTCCTCAAGCAGCAGATGGGCAAGCGAGTGCGATGTCTGTTTTCTGTCCCATGGGCACTCCTGGCGAAGCACCTTTACCAGGCTGACCACCCGTTCAAACTGCTCCTGAAGCGTACGCTCTCTCTTTGCGGTAATAGCAGCTTTCAACTGCTCAATCGGTCTGTTCTCCTGCATGGTCTCTTTTGATTTTGTTTCCCTTCAAACTGCCAAGGGTATCGCTCTACAGTATCGGGACGAAACAGCGTTACAACGATGCCCTAAAGTTACAATTTCTTGCCTCTAATCCTTATACTTCCAGAACGTACAGTCAACCTCAAAAACCAGCAGCCATGACCACCCGCTCCGCCTCTCTGCCTGAACCGGGCATGCCGATAGCCGCAGTTGCAACGCCGGTTGGTGTCGGCGCACTGGCGATTTTGCGTATAAGCGGCAGGGGAGTTTTCGGGATCGCCGGGCGTATTTTCAAAAAAAAGCAGAACCCCGCATTCCGATTTGCAGAAGCTAAGGGATATACGGCCCATTTCGGCTCCGTACATGACTCTGAGGGACTGATTGATGAAGTGGTAGCACTCGTCCTGCGCGCCCCGAACTCCTTTACCATGGAGGATATGGTGGAGTTTACCTGCCACGGCGGGCCGGTTGTTGTTCAGCACATTCTGAAAGTGCTGCTCGATGAGGGGTGTCGCCTGGCTGAACCCGGAGAGTTTACCCGCCGCGCCTTCCTCAACGGCCGCATTGATCTCCTCCAGGCTGAAGCCATCGGAGAGATGATCCATGCCCGCTCTGAATCAGCCTTCCGCACGGCGGTGACCCAGATGCAGGGGACACTTTCACTCCGTCTTGAGGCCATGCGCGAGCAGCTTCTTCGCTCCTGCGCACTGCTTGAGCTTGAGCTGGATTTCAGCGAGGAGGATGTGGAGTTCCAGAACCGCAGAGAGCTTCAGCAGCAGCTGGGAGTGTTGCAGGAGGAGCTGCGTCGTCTTGTCGACTCCTACCAGCATGGCAGGATAATGAAGGAGGGGGTTGCAACAGTCATTGCGGGCAGACCGAATGCCGGTAAATCAACCCTCCTCAATACACTGCTCGGCCTGGAGCGCTCGATTGTCAGCCACATGCCGGGTACGACCCGCGACTACATTGAGGAGTGCTTTCTCTATAACAAAACCATGTTCCGCCTCACCGATACTGCGGGTCTGCGCGAAGCCGAGGAGGCGGTCGAGCACGAAGGGGTGAAGCGAAGCTATCGAAAAATTGCCGAAGCCGACCTTATCGTATACATCCTTGACCTCACGCTTGATGACTATGCGGATGAGGTTGCCCGAATTCTTGAATTCAAAAGCGAGTACCGAAATGCAAGGATGATTGTTGCGGCCAACAAAATTGACCTGGCATCGGAAAGTCCGGAAAGGATTCAAGAGCTGCGTGAGGCAACCGGTTGTGACGTTTGCGGAATTTCGGCGGCAAAGGGGGAAGGGCTTGAGACACTTAAAGAGCTGATGAGCACTATGGTTGTTGGGCTCGACAAGCTGCATGAGGCAAGCGTGCTGGTCACCAGCCTTCGCCACTACGAAGCCCTGCGCAACGCCTCCGATGCCCTCGAAAACGCCCGGATGTTGATCAACAGCAACTCCGAAACCGAACTCATCGCCTTTGAACTCCGTTCAGCCCTCAACTACGTCGGTGAGATCACCGGAAAAGTCATCAACGAGGAGATACTCAACATGATCTTTGACCAGTTCTGCATAGGCAAATAGATCGCCTGCGGTGAGCCGGATAACCCTGCAACCGGAAAGATATTTTACCGGATGAAGCCATAACCGGCATTTATTCTTTCCGGCTCTGGAATAACCTACGGTCAAAACGCCCGGATAGCCCTTACCCGGTTGTAGGCGTCCTTTGGTTCGGCGCTCTGGTTGCCGAACCGACTGAAATCCTTTATCCAGATTCCGGCTTTAATCCAGCCTCCTCCGTCAGGGCTCTCCGAGGAGCTCCAGTAGGTGGCGGAATCCTGCACAAAACCACCGACCACCCGTTTATGCATAAAGAGCTGGTTCAACTGCTCCTTGTCTGGCAGAATCCAGTCACGAAAACCGCCGGCTTCTGATTTTCTGCATGCCTCCACTGCATCCGGCCAGTTAAACAACCCTTCAGACAACCCTTTCATGGCGGCTATACCCGGAGAGGATCCCTCCATATCGGATTTTGCAGCTATCAAACCGTGCACTCCTGTCTGGTCGATAAAAAAGATAATCCCGCCACCATATTGCGCGCCGATTTTGATGTCGGGTGAAGGATATGATTTCTCTCCGAATAGTTTGTTGAACAAAGACATAAATGAGGCTTGAAACGTTAACTAAAAGGCACTTCTATTAATTTATTCCGCAATTCGATTGCTTCGTTTGTTCCCGACAACGTCGGGATCGGGATACATTCCGGTTATTGCACTCCGCCAGCCTATCAATCAAACCACTCTCGACAACCAAAAGCGGTGCCCTGCAGTATACTACTTGTTACCCGTTCCACCGCTCTCAGGGTGCAGGTTCACCGACGGGAACCTCTACCGGCGGAAGGGGAGGAACAACAATAGTCATATTGACATCAAAAAGGAAATCATCCTTGATCGTTATATCAACCGGACGGGGATTTGCAATCGGGCGATTTCCGACCGATACCGGAGTGATCCGGTATGTTCCGCTGCGAAGGGTATCGGCACGATAGTAACCGAATTCGTTGGTAAAGGTCTTGACCGCGGATATGCCCTCCTTGCCGGATACTTCGAGCAGGACATTGGCAATACCGTTGCCGGAGGAGTCACCAACAAATCCTGCGACACCGAACTCCGCATAAACCGGAATGGTGAGCGCCGTAACCGCTCCGCTTTTAACTTCCACTTTCCTCTCTTTCTGATCAACCGCCAGCTCAATAGGCAGTTTTTCGGGATCAACAGCAACATTATAGATACCGGGCTTCAGACTCCCGATAAAAAATGATCCATCAATCTGCTGCTGCTGCATCTGACGGCCATTGAGCAGTATGCTGATATTATTGATGTCGGAAGCGGAGAGCTTTGTCTCATTGCCGATATCGAGTGACCCGGCAATAGCTCCTCTGGTAAGGGTAACGGCATTGCGATTGATAGGAAAAAGCCCCCGGTTCGACCAACCAAGATCCCATGACAACGAGAGTGCAACATTTTTCTGTGTCTCGGGCATAATAACGTTGGCATTCACATCGCCCATGGTAATATTGGCGACGGTTTTCATCTGATAGGTATACTGCAGGGCAACCCTGAGTCCGGTATTGATATAACGGGTCCATGATCCGGCAATTCCGAACGATGATGCTGAACGGGAAATTGCCGTCTCGATCAGATCATTGGTATTCTCTTTTGGGTACCAGTTGAATAACAGATTGGTGATATTTGTTTTATAGATACGGTGATAATCGTTTAACAGTCGAACGTTGAAGTGATTACTGAAATTGCGCTGATAATCGAGAGAGATAATATCATTCTGATAGATCGTACGCAGGGTATTGTAATCACCTATCCGGATGCCGGCCTCATAACGGTAGTTCTCAAAATCATCAGGAGTTGCGCTGAGTGTAAGCCGGGAAAAAGGATAGAGGCTGACTGCGGGCAGAACATAATGGGCAGGCCAGCGATCCCCCAGTTTTTCGTAGTGCGCAATAATCTGCACCCCCAACTGCCGGAAGGGAGATGCTCCCCAGCGGAACAGATGATTGATATCTCTTTCCTGAAAATCATAGGCGAAACGATCCTGGCGTATGGTTCCCCAGTATGCCGCCGTCCAGTTCGTATAGTGGCCTTCAAGCCGGAAATCGGCAGCTCCGCGTTCATTGGAACGGGCTCCGTAGAGTGCGGCATTCCAGTTTGCTCCGGGAGAGAGTATTGTTCCGAGAAGCAGATCCGATGATTGAGCTGACGGGTTCAACTGCATTGCAGCTTCAAGGGTAATTCTGCTGTGCAGGCCATAGAGTACATTGCCGAAAGCAGCATCTGCATTGTTAACCCGCTCCTGCTGGATGAGCAGGTTTCCGGTTTTTCCCAGACCGCCGCGAATCAGCAGTTCTCCCTGCGGCAGAGCCCTTCCCGCAACTGACTGGCTGAAGTCAATGACCTTGAAGGGTTTTTCATTGATGGAACGAAGATAGATATACACCTCAGTTTTACGAAGGTCTGTCGACATCCGGACGTTCTCAAAAAAGAACTTGCCGTCGAGACCGATGCGCTGGCGCTGAAAAACCTCACCGTCAAAGCGCAGTTCAGCGATACTGGCGGGTGGGCCGTTGCCTTCAATAGTCCTTAACTGGTTTGCATCAATATTCAAAAAAAGCTCGCTTGCATTATCCTGCCCGGCATCAAGCTGGCGCATAATCGAATGGTTATTCCAGCCGATCTGCACACCGGTCATGTTTGTCGAACCGATCAGCGAATAACTTCCGGTATACCCGGTACCGATCCGAAGAGCAAGTTTATTGTTGAAGGTCGTCCAATGGTAGCGTGAAGGGGTAAATGCCGATCCTCTTTCGGTCGCAGCAGTGACATTCCAGACACCGTTCAAGAGCCTTCCTCCGCTTGCGATCTGCAGATTACGATTGACATCCGAGTTAAAATCATAGTCGGCTGAAGCCTCGATGCCGATAAATGAAATGGAGCGATCCGGAGCCAGGATATCGGCCGTTCTGATTGCCATTTTTCTCGGTGAACCGGCACTCCAGGGGATAGTGAGCATAACAGCGAAGAGAGGCTGGTTAAACTCCGGAGAGGCAAGAAAGGTGGTTTTAAGATCAGTAAAAGAGATGCATGGAACAGCATCAAACTCTTTCAGTCTGGCTGTATTGAAACTGATAACGCCGATATTCGTCGGATAAAAGGCTGTTCCGGCACTCCGACGCTCCTCTTTTAACCCCGTTTTGTCAAGAAAGATTGAAAACGGAATCCAGTACTCCCTGTTTTCACGAAAAACCGTATCCTCTTTTTCCAGGCGGTTATTCATGTAGATACCGACGAGCAATCGCTCCATACCTGAAGCAACCTGTGCATTGGATGGCGATAGCTGAACGGAAGGAGTGGGTGTTTTAACTGACGGCGTATCAGGCAAAGAGCCTGCTTCTTCCGCTACTGCCACAGAGGAAGAGAAGAGCGCAATAAGTGCGATATGGAGAACAACAAAAAGATAGCGCTGCATAAAGCTGAAAAGAGAAAATGATCCCCTGAGGACTCTTTGACGTACAGGCTGAACTACTGTAAAATCTTTTCAATCTTTTTACCATCAATCGTGCCGCTTACCGTTATGATGTAACCGGTATTCTTGTCAGGAGGATCAAATTTTGTGGTAATGGTACGCCTCTGGCCGGCAAGTACCGGGGTGTTGTTCATACTGCCGGAACCAAGAAACCACTCCGGCCTCTTTTTATCACGAGGCCAGTTCGTATAGCTTCCTATGGATTTAAATCCGGGGAACCCGTCTTTTTTCCACAGGGCATACTCCCCTTTCAGACGGGTGTGGACATTGCCGCTGTTCTGAATATCCACTTTCAGAGTGCCTGAAGCCCGGTCAAGCGACACGCCCTGCAATGATGCAGCGCGCTGAATCTTCTCCGCATAGCCGTAGACTCCTACTCCGAGCTTGAAGAGTATCTCCACTCCTCCGGGGTTTGTGGGCGAAAGCTGTTCAGCAAAATAGATAACCGCGCGATGCTCACCCGGATTTGGAAGCGTACGGGGACGAATGGAGAATCTGATAACCTGTTCATTACCCGGATCGATGGTAAAACTCACGGGATTGATAATCATCCACTGGTCCAGCGACTGGGAATCAGGCGGGAGTATCTTCAGTTTATTCTGTTCATCAAGCGTCCAGTTGTAAACCTCAACCTTGAGGGTTACCGGATTTTTTTTAAGATTCTTGATCCGTATGGACTCATTGACCGGCTTTGAGCCTATGTTGAGCTCAAACATGGCTGGAGAGACCGCAACCTGCCCCGGCGGATCCTCGGCAAAGAGAGTCCCCCATTGAAAAACTGAAAGCAGCAGCAGAAGAGTGAGCGTTACAATGCGTTTCATTGAAAGTTCACCGCGGTTATGTTGGCTTTAACTGTCCCGGAATAGGTGCCGGAATTTTTTATACTTCCAAAGTTAAAGGAAATATTGACAGAATCCGTCAATGTCCACCGATTACTTGAACGTTTTGTTGCTGTCACACCATTGGGAATCACCGTTACCGCAATGGTTGAGGAGGGATCAAGAGAGTTCGAAAACACTCCCGGCTGGCCATTTGCCCCCGTTACCGTGTAGGTAACGCTCACACTGGGCACCGTGGTATTGTTGAGTCGAAACGCCCACGTCCAGAGGGGATTAATGGTTCGAGTCTGGGGTTGCTGCGAAGCATAGGTGTTGCCGGCAGAGAGTGTCGATTCAGCCGCCGGGTTTATCCAGTCGAGCTGAACCTGTGCCGTGGCATAGGCGGTGGTATTGCCAAGTCCAAGCTCTGTCGCGGGTTTTATATTTGACAGAACAATCGGCGCCGATGTCATGGTAAAAACCGAAGTGCCGGAAACTATGCTGGCCGGGGCGGCAACTGCCGGGGTGGCAAGAACACTCTCCACCAGGAGAGGCATGATGATCAATGCCAGGGTTTTCAGCAGATGAAGAACTGCAATGCGCTCTTTTTTAAACCCCGGCGTTTCGTTTTTCTGCACTTTTGTAAGCATAACTGAACAGGGTTTACGACCTGACCGTTAAATGGTTTGTGCTGTAATCGTGAACGATCCTACATGGTCACCGGATTCCGTTGTATCCATAAAATTAAGATTCATCCGTACATCACCAACACTCGAAGTCTGGCCGGTAACTCCACGCAACTTCATGGTGATGGTGCTGCCTGAAACCGCTCCGCTCACACCATTGGTTGAAGAGAGTGTGTAGCCGGTAACACCGATTTTTGAGGTTGAGCCTGTTCTTGTTGCAGAAAAATCCGTTCCGGTAATCGAGACCGTCGCCGTTCCGCTTTTGGAGAGACCGGCAATTGCCCATGCGTTCTTCAGCGTGACATTAACCGATAACGGGCCAACCTCTGTTGCTGATGCGGCAAGTATCTGCGAGGTATCGCCGAGTGTTGTCCAGGTTGCCGATAACACTGACCCTGACTGAGACACGCCTGACGATGTAGCCGAGAGATTCAGGGCAACTGCGCTGTAGTAATGCAGAACCAGATACTCGGGCATCCCGACCGTAACGGTGGATCTTCCCGATCTGGAAATTGAATCCGAATGGTGGTCATCATCGGCTCGTGCTGACGAAGGCACTCCCCACACTCCGAAAAGTGCTGCTATGAGAGCCGTAATCCTGATTGCTTTAAGCTGTTTCATGATATCTATTCCTCTTCCCTTGTTTACAATATAGTCCATGATTCATGTTTATTCAGGGCTTTGCCCTTTTACTCATAATCATCAACTATCGGGCCAAAGAGATCAGAATTACTGTTTTCTCAACTCTTTTTTCAAAGAACAACAGAATAAAAGCCTACAATAAAAGGGTTTATGTTCATATCACGAATCCCGAATATTTTCTTGCCGTAGAAACGACAACAGAGCGCATGAGACAGTTCAGCGGTGACAATCCGTCTCATTTTCATGAAATCGTATCGTTTTATAAGACATATACTGAGTATAGATACATAAAATTTTCCGGTTTTATGGCCACTTTTTCCCCGAAAATCGTGATAATAATAGAGTGAAAACCGCTTTGCAAGCCAAAAACCTCCATCTATTACGAGACCCATTACGAGATGAAATATAACGCAATCCCGGCGCAGGCAATAGTTATGAAGTGTCTCAAAATGTGCTGTATCGGCAATCAAACGGCATGGGGAGTTATCCGAGAGGGCTGAAAAGTAATAGCGGGTGACTAAAGGAAAGCAGGAAAAGTTGCCAGTCTCCCGGACGGGGTAGCGGAGGAGTCCTGTACTGCGGGAAGAGGAGCGGTCATGTCAGGCGTTGCTTTAACTGACGCCATTCGCTGCTTTTTAAAATACTGAATCGCAGATTCCGAAATAGAGATCGTAACTTTTGTGCTTACTGCAACCTGTTGTTCGGCAAGCGCATTGCTGAACAGGGAGATGAAAAACAGGATAACAATCCCGCATTTTAGGGTAAACAGCATCGCGTTCTGATTTAGAGCAAACAAAGATCGCCTCTACGGGATTTTCTTCAGCAGTAGAAAATCATCAAAGCCGTACTCCTACGCAAAAACTATAATACACAATATCTATCAGCTTAAAAAAACCAAGGCAAACAAAGGGATAAAAAAAAGTGCTGATAGTGGCCGGTAAAAGCTTTGCCCAGCTCTTACCGGCACCGCGTTCTCTGAACACTAACAGTATTGGTAATCTACCTGATCAGCTTTGCGTATAGGTATGAACGCTGTTCTGTGCCGAAGGCAGATAGTTTACACCGAACCAGCAGACCAGAAGCACAATAAAAGAGAGTGCAAGGTACCACTGGAGTTTTCCTCGGTCAATCTTGTATCGGAATGCATGAAGATAACCCAGATAGGCGAGCCAGGAGAGAAACGCCCATGTCTCTTTCGGATCCCATGTCCAGTAGTGGCCCCATGCCTCCTTGGCCCAGAGCGCACCGAAAATGAGGCCGAAGGTCAGTAGCACAAAGCCGAGCAGAGCCAGATAGTGCGCAGCCGTTTCGCCGGCATCATTTTTTTTGGAGCGCAACTGAAGCGAGACATTGTGCAGTGCGGCCACCGAAGATGCGGCAAGCAGCACATAGCCGACAAGATAGACCACAACATGGGGAATAAACCAGGGGCTCTGGAGCGCCGGCATGAGTGTCTTGTCAAACACTTCGGGATGAAGCAGATTAATGACCAGAAAAAATCCCGCAAGCGCCATACAGTAGTACTTCAGCCAGGAAATTTTCCAGCGGTACTCAACCAGAAATCCTGCAAGAGGAATCAGGGCTGCATACCAGAGCCTGGTTTCACCAAGAGTTCTGAGGGGAGGGCGACCGAGAAAACTCCAGTAGATGGCAATGTATGCCACCATGACCATCGTCCCCCCGAATGCGATCAGAAAAGCCGGAAGCTTCAGGGCTGCGCTTTTGCGCGACAAGAGATCAAGCAGTGAACCGATTGTCCAGCAGACCATGGCCAGAATGGCCGCAGTATTAAAATCAATTACCATTATGCAACCTCTGAATGTTTAATGCCATTCCAGAAAAACAGAATATTTCCCGCCATGATCATAAATAAACCAAGATAAACCGCCGGAAGCCATGGATCACGGATGACTTCGATCAGACTGAGCTGGGACCACTTGCCCATTTTCTCATCATAGCCCATCTGATAGAGCTTCCAGCCACTAAACGATAACGGCTGGTTAACTCCGAGCGTTGCGGTTTTCTGCTCACCGTTTTCGCCCTGAATGGATACCGCAGAGTTGAAGGACTTCGGCGATCCGGGAACCATAATGAGCAGAATCCCGCCAAGATCAGCGGCCTCAGGCTTCAGCATCGGACTGCCGGTACTGATCCATGCCTCAAAAGGAGCCCCGCCGGAGCTGATCCTGACCTTGGCAAACGGCATGCCCGCCTTTCGGTCAGCAGCCTGAGGTTCGCCGTCACTGCCGCGAAGTGCATAGGACAGATAATCGACAACCTCAACCTCCACACCCTTCCATGATGCCGTTACACCCTTGCGAACCTGAATAATTGCCTGTGAGCGCTCAACGAGAAGTTTGTCGTTTTGCGGATCATAGAGCAGAAGCTGGGGAGGATACTCTTCAAGGGAGAAGTTCTGAAGAAAAATGGAAAAAGGTAGCTGCTGCGGGGTATCACTGTTCATGGAATAACCGAGGTTATTGGCCTTTCCTATCTCAATCGGTACAACAAAGCGCTGAAGATCGGTGCTGCCGAAAATACCGCAGGAGAGTGCCAGCCAGAAACCGGCATGAAAAAGAATAAACTGAAGATTCTTCATACTGAACGGAAAGAGCTTCCAGGAGAGACCGAGGCCGAGATTGGCAAGAAAAAAGAGCACCGTCAGAAAAAAAGGCCAGCTTGAAAAAATCTGGTTTATCCGCAGCATGGCTGAGAGTGAACCGGCAACAGCATCTCCCTGAGGCACAATACCTCCGATCAGGGAGAGCACGGCAATTGCAAAAATAAGAGCAAGCCCGAGGGGGATACCGCCCAGCCACTGGACAACAGCGCTGTTCCTGAACGCCAGGCCTGCACCGAGTACCATAAGAGCGAAAATCACAAGGGCTATGGCGTTAACCGGCAGATGGAGCAGAGGAATACCTCCCCCTGCGCCCAGATACTCAACAAAAAAACCCGCAACAATGACCATTGCGGTAACAAGAAATGCCTCCCTGAACTCCCAGGGGGCCTGAAACCAGCGACGCCGGACAACAACCATAAGGATACAGCTCTAGATCTTTTTAGGTAACTATCTTTTTTTTCTCAACACAGGAGGCAAAGAGTAAAAATATGCACGAATAAACCGGAACAACTCAACATATATCCAGACGCAACGCTGAAACCGTTCAGTGCAGCCGAGCTCTTTACCCCTCTCTTATCCGCCGTTACATGATCATTCAAGGGCAGGATGCAACCGGTTCCTTGCGGGAGTGTGGTGAATGCTGATTGATCGTACGCTAATATAGTATTGAAAACAGATGAGTTCAACAGTTCTCAGAATGGGTAACTGTTTTTTTCCCTCCGGCGTTCACTCCGCTGAAAGAAACTCCGATACCTCGGAAAAATACTCCCCCTCTGCTTTGTGGCCTCCGCTGAACAGCATTGCCGAAAAAGGGATCGAAGCATGCTGAAGTCTTGCCTTATCATGCTCAAACTGCTCCTGTGAGTAGATCCTGTCGCGGTTTCCTCTCGCCAGATGCACCCGCATCGTGCAGCCATGAAGGTCAAGCTCCGGGGGGATGTCGCCACCGAGCAGCATGAGAGCTGATGCCCGGTGCCTGCCAAGCAGCGCCGCACGCCAGGCCATGCCGACCCCCTGGGAAAAGCCGAGAAAAACGAGCCGGTTCTGCACAGCAATTTGCTCTTTTATACGGTCGATAACCCCGTCAACATAGCGAACATTCTCGGCAATACGCTCTTCACGGTTTCTGGCGGTCATCCAGCTTGCTCCCGCACTCCCGTCGGGAAGATAAAAGGAGTGAAGGGCTTCAACTGCGCAGCAGAGCCATCCGGAGGAACCGGGAATGGATGAGAGCAGGGCAAGTGCATTTTCAGCCCGTTCTCCGTAGCCGTGAAACCCCACAAGAAGTGGAACCGGGCCTGAGGCTGAGGGCGTTTGGAGAAGATATCTTGCGCTGATTGTTGTCTGAAAGGAGTACTCCTGCATAGCGCGCACCTGAAAAAAAAGTGAAACAGCCGGGAGAGCCGTTATGGCTCTCTCCCGGCCTTCATCGCAACGGGGTTAGAGCTCCAGAAGTTTCAAAATACCCTTGAGCGGGATAGCTGCCCATTCAGGGCGGTTGTTCAGCTCATAATTCAGCTCATAAACCGCCTTGTTCATCAGATAGGCTCGCATAAGATGCTCACGCTGTTTAGGCTCCTGCGGGACAATTTCGCTTCCTCTGGTTTTTTCGAAATAGGTGTCAATAAAGTGCTGCCCGACATAGAAACTCCAGCGGTCGGCCCAGGGCTCAAGAGCCTGACGGTCTTCGGAACGGATAGCCGACTGACTCTCCATCAGCACATTGCTTGCGGCATAATCGAAAGAGCGAAGCATGCCTGAAATATCGCGGAAAACCGAACGCTTGATTTTACGCTCAGAGACCGGACGGGCAGGCTCCCCTTCAAAGTCGATGATAACAAAGTCCTTGCCGGTAAAGAGCACCTGGCCGAGATGGTAGTCACCATGAATCCTGATTTTCAGGGTATCAATCTTCTCCAGGCGGACAGGATCAAACTGTCGGATAATCTCGTCCTGCTTCTGTACATAGAGTGCCGCCAGCTCCTGCTGTGGCTGAGGCAGGCGGTGTATAATCTCACGGATCAGAATCACGGAGCGTTTTACCTGCTCGCACATAGCCTGATAAATGGAACGCTGGTAGAGTGTGGTAAAGGCTTCGGGAGCAAATGCCGGATCACTCTCAAGCGATGCCAGTGAGAGGTGCATCTCTGCTGTCCGTTCAGCAAGCTTTTCAATCATGCGGAGATATGCCTCTCCAATCAGCTCGTGCATAAGCGGCGGAATCTTCACCGGTTCACCGCTCAGAGCCGGCAGTGGCGGCAGAGCAACACCGGAACTTCTTTTGGCAAGAACATCGTCATAATAGCGGTGGAGATGGGCGAGCGACAACTGCCATGCATCCCCTTCATTCTGGACAAAGCACTGCAGAATGCCCAGTGAGTAGCGGCGGCTGCGGCTCTGCTCATAGTTCAGCGAACCGAGATACTGAGGAAGGTTGGCAAAGGCTGTCCTGTCGCTGAGCGCACTGCACATTTCAACTTCCGGTGAGACCCCGTTTTCAATGCGGCGATAGAGTTTGAAGGAGAGCTCATTATGAAACCTGATCGAGGTGTTCGTCTGCTCGACACCCATCAGTGTCGGCTCCGGCTCCTGACCGGATATTTTATCGAAAAAGAGATCCGCTTTTACCGCTTTTGTTCCTGATACCCGGCCTGACTTTCCGGTCCAGCCCTCCCTGCCGGTCACCAGATGGAAAAGGCAGTTGAGGAAGCGGTTATCGAAAGTGGCATCACACAGGTAGCCCTCGGCATCACCGACCACAACTCGTGCAATAACCCTTCTGTGGAAGTTGTCGTCAGATTGATTGAGCGCAGAGAGCGGAGTAAAACAGACCGGAAGCTGATAGAGATCGTTCTCACCGCTGGAGTAGCGGACTTCTGTCATGAGCAGTTTGGCCTGCGCCATCCCTTCCACCGGAATGGTATCGACAATGCTGATGCGCATGACGTTGCGAGCCTTCCCTCCAAACCAGCGGCTCGCATTATAGAATTGCGGCAGCAGCTCGGTTTCAAGGAGTTCGCGGCTCTTTCCCGAAAAGAGAACCGGCCAGCGCGAAACGGAAGCAAAGGGTTTTTCAAGGAAAGGCCGCCCTGCAACTTTTTCGGTATCCTCAACAAGCTTCAGCCAGAAGTAGCCATAGGAGCCGAGTGCCACCATGTAAGGCGTCTTGCGGATTTTCGGAAAGCGGTTCAGGCTGAACACCTCTTCGGGAATGTAGCCCTCAAACCGGGAGAGGTCTATCATGACCGCCTGGGCGTTGCGCGAAAGGTTGATGACCGAAAGCATGGTCTCATCCTCAAAACGGCGGATAAAGATCAATACCTTGGGGTTGTTGACCTGCAGAAACTCGATGGTACCGCGGCTGAGCGACTTGTAGCGGCGGGCAGTGGCAATAGCGTGACGCATCCACCAGAGCAGGGAGTTGACATTGCTCTCCTGCACTTCAACGTTTACCGCTTCGTAATGGTATTCCGGATCAATAATGACCGGCAGGAGAAGCTGCTGGGGATTGGCTCGCGAGAATCCTGCATTCCGGTCGGAGTTCCACTGCATGGGGGTTCGTACACCGTCACGGTCGCCAAGATAGAAGTTGTCGCCCATACCGATTTCATCACCGTAGTAGAGCACAGGAGTACCGGGAAGAGAGAGGAGCATGATGTTCATCAGCTCGATCTTGCGGCGGTCGTTGGTCATCAGCGGGGCAAGACGGCGGCGGATGCCGAGATTGATGCGCGCCTTGGGATCATTGGCATAGACGCGGCGCATGTAGTCGCGCTCCTCGTCGGTCACCATCTCAAGGGTCAGTTCGTCATGGTTACGGAGGAAAGACGCCCACTGGCAGTTTTCCGGAATTTCCGGTGTCTGGTCGAGAATATCGATGATCGGGAAGCGATCCTCCGTAGCCAGAGACATATACATTCTCGGCATCAGGGGGAAGTGGAAGTTCATGTGACAGAGATCACCCTCGCCCAGATAGGCGGCGGAGTCCTCCGGCCACTGATTGGCTTCGGCAAGCAGCATGCGGTTCGGGTAGTGCTCATCAACATAGGCGCGAAGCTTGCGCAGGTAGTCGTAGGTGCGCGGAAGGTTTTCACAGTTGCTCCCCTCCTCTTCATAAAGATAGGGCACGGCATCGAGACGGAGTCCGTCAACACCCATACCGAGCCAGAAATCAAGCACATCATAGAGCGCCTGATGCACTGCGGGGTTCTCAAAGTTCAGGTCCGGCTGATGGTGGAAGAAGCGGTGCCAGAAATACTGGCCGGCAACAGGATCCCAGGTCCAGTTGGAAGCCTCGAAATCCTGAAAGATAATGCGGGTCCCGGAATACTTGTTCGGATCATCGCTCCAGACATAGTAATCTCTCTCCGGAGAGCCTGCCGGTGCTTTTCTTGCACGCTGGAACCACGCATGCTGATCGGAGGTGTGGTTCACCACCAGCTCGGTAATAACCTTCAGACCGCGGCTGTGCGCTTCATCAAGAAACTCCCTGAAATCCTCCATCGTACCGTAGTCGGGATTGACCGACATGTAATCAGCAATATCGTAGCCATCATCGCGAAGCGGAGAGGGGTAAAACGGAAGCAGCCAGATGGCGGTTACGCCAAGGCTTTCCAGATAACCGAGCTTCTGTCGCAATCCCTGAAAATCTCCAATGCCGTCATTGTTGCTGTCAAAAAAGGTTTTGACATGTGCCTCGTAAATAATTGCGTCCTTGTACCAAAGGAATTCGGGTTGATACATGATGATGGTGTGCTATACAGTGATAATTGATAAAAAAATGTTCTGCTCTAAAAAATACGGAATCAGCCGAGCGTTAACCTGAAAATATGCGCCGGCATGTTCCCGGGGTTCACCTCCACATAGTTCCACTCACCATTCCAGTCGTAGCTCATGCCGCTCAAGAGATCTTCGACCCTGAACGGGTGATCGTGCGAGAGCGCAAAGCGCTCAAGCGGAAAGCGCAGCCATCCGCCTCGGGTATTTGAGTGATCGAGATTGACCACAACAAGAATGATATTGCTGTTGTCTTCCGTCCGTTTGACATAACCCATGAGATAGTCATCCTCGCGCCCTGCCGAAGCCTCTATCTGCACAAAGGTAATATCAGCGGTCTGCTGCAGGGCTGCATTATCCTTCCGGATCCTGTTGACCCTGGTGATCTCCGCCCGGATATTGCCCGGACGGTCAAGATCCCACTGTTTGATCTCATACTTTTCCGAATCGAGATAATCCTCCTTGCCCTCGGCAACAGGCAGATACTCGCAAAGCTCATAGGCCGGCCCGTACATCCCGTAGTTGGAGGAGAGGGTTGCGGCAAGCACCATCCGGATAATAAATTTTATGCGATCTCCGCTCTGCAGCTCATCGGGCAGAATATCGGGCGTGTTCGGCCAGAAGTTCGGGCGCATGAAATGCTCCAGCCCGGAGGTTGTCAGCTCATTGAGATAACCCTGAAGATCATGCTTGGTATTGCGCCAGGTAAAGTAGCTGTAGGACTGGCTGTATCCGGCTTTGGCAAGACGGGCCATCAGTTTCGGTCGGGTGAATGCCTCGGCAAGAAATACCGTATCGGGATGCTCCTCCCTGATTGAGGCGATAGCCCACTCCCAGAACAGAAAAGCCTTGGTATGGGGATTATCGACACGGAAGATCTTTACACCCCGCTCTATCCAGAAGAGAAAGATGCTTTTCAGCTCAACCCAGAGGTTCTGCCAGTCAGCACTCTCAAAATCGATGGGGAGAATATCCTCATACTTTTTTGGGGGATTTTCGGCAAACTGCACCGTTCCGTCAGGACGCCAGCGGAACCAGGTCGGGTGCTCCTTCACCCATGGGTGATCGGGCGAGCACTGAAAGGCAATATCGAGAGCCACGGAAATACCGTGCGTTTCCGCTTCAGCTACAAACTCCGTAAACTCCTCAAGGGTGCCGAGCTCCGGATGAACAGCCTTGTGACCACCATCACTGTTGCCGATTGCCCAGCAGCTTCCCGGCTCTCCGGGAGCGGCAACAAGGGCATTGTTCCTGCCTTTGCGCTTGGCGTAGCCAATCGGATGAATCGGGGGGAGATAGAGTACATCAAACCCCATTCCGGCTATCATCGGCAGCATCCGGCTGCACTCCCTGAAGGTACCGTGCCGGCCCGGCTCTGAAGCCCATGATCGGGGGAAGAGTTCGTACCATGAGCTGAATCCTGCTTTTTTCTGCTCAACAGTGAGAAGGAGTACTTTTTCGTAAAGCGTAGCACAGCTCTTGTCGGGAGCGCGCGCCATAAGCTCTGCAAGCCGGGTGTCAAGCACCGCCTTGACGGACTCTGCGGGTTCACCGGAGCGAACGGCAGCTGCATAGCGCTTGAGCTCTTCTGCATCGGCAGCGGTCGATCTGGCGACCCCTGCATCAATCAGGAGTGCGCCGATCCGGAGGTCGAGAGATACCTCCTGATTGGCCTCTGTTTTTTTAATCAATCCTTTTTGCCACGTAAGGAAATGGTCAACCCACGCCTCAATGGTATACTCATAACTGCCGGGGCTGCCGACGTCAAGGCTCCCTGACCAGCGGTCATTGCCAATCGGGTGCATCGGTGATCGATGCCAGTCAGAGGTGCCGGATGGCCGCGCACAGAGCTCCGCAGAGATCGTATCGGCTCCATCGACAAAGATATCGGCCTCAACAACAATAAACCCTCCCTCAACAGCTTTTGCCGGGTATTTGCCCCCGTCAAGTTCGGGTGAGAGATTTTCTATGATCACCCTTTGGCGACCGTCAAACTCCAGCTTGACAGCGTTGAGTACAGTCCGGCGGAATGCTTTGCTCATCTTCAGAATTTCTGGTTGGAAACCGGGGGAATCCCGGACATAAAGCAGTTGTTCAGGAAACTTGACCTTCTGAAAAAAAGTACTAAGCGTTCCGATGCTGCCCCCTGTTATTCAACAGAATGGAAAATAGGAAAACTCCCTTACTTTTTTGCGCAGATACTCTGCTAATTTCAAAGAGTATGGTAAATGATCAACCTTGGGGCTGCCTTGATTTCTCAAAAAAAATGTTGTTCCTTTAGGGTAGCCGCAGGATCAACGGTCACAAAACCATCTTCATGATCGTTTTACCCCGAAGCTTACGGAACACTTCACAGCAACGGCCGGTAAGGTTTGACCGGTTTTCTGAGGGTGATTTATTATACAATCCAACATTACAGAGCCATCATGTTTGAACCACAAAAAGAACGACTGCAGGAGATACACCGCCGCCTGGAACAGTTACGGGGGTATCTTTGACGTCGATCAGCGCAAAGAGAAAGTAGAGGATCTTGAAAAAATAACCGCTGACCCGGCCTTCTGGAATGACCAGAAAGAGGCCCACAAGATATTGAAGGAGCTGAACGAGCATAAAACCTGGACCGAAGGGTACGAGAAGCTCGCAGCAAAAGAGAAGGTATGCCTCGATGAGCTGGAAATTGCATCCGAGCTTGAGGATGAATCATTCTCCGATGAGCTTTCGACCGCCATTGCTGAAATCGAGCAGGAGATTGCGGCCATTGAGTTTAAAAACATGCTTTCAGGCAAGGATGATGCGGGGAATGCGCTCATCACCATTCATGCCGGAGCCGGAGGCACCGAGGCCCAGGACTGGGCGGAAATGCTCTATCGGATGTATATGCGGTGGGCGGAACGCAAAGGGTTTAAAATCTATACCGACGACTATCAGGAGGGTGACGGAGCGGGCATCAAAACGGCTACGCTTGAAATCCAGGGCGCCTATGCCTACGGCTACCTGAAAGCCGAAAACGGTGTGCACCGGCTGGTTCGGGTTTCGCCCTACGACTCCAACGCCCGGCGGCACACCTCCTTTGCCAGTGTCTACACCTATCCTGAAGCACCTCCTGATGTTGAGATCGAGGTCCGCAAGGAGGATCTGGAGCTCTCGACCTTCCGCAGCGGCGGCAAGGGCGGCCAGAACGTCAACAAGGTTGAGACCGCTGTTCGCATCAAGCATCTTCCGACCGGAATTGTGGTCGGGTGCCAGGAGGAGCGTTCACAGTTCCAGAACAGGGAGCGCGCCATGAAAATGCTTATGGCACAGCTCTATCAGCGGCAGCGGGAGGAAGAGGATGCCAAAAAGCGGGAGATAGAGGGTAAAAAGAAAAAAATCGAGTGGGGAAGCCAGATCCGCAGCTATGTTCTTGACGACCGGCGCATCAAGGATCACCGCACCAACTACGAGCGCTTTGACGTTGAAACCGTGCTTGATGGTGATCTTGATGAGTTTATGGAGCACTACCTCTCTGAATTCAGCGACTGATGAGCATCGACAGTAATGCAAAAAGGAGGCTCTGATGCCCTCCTCCGGGAGTGAGCCGCTTGTCCGGTTTGGAGTTGTAACCGACATACACTACGCTGCCGGGAGCAATGCCGGAGAGGCCGAAGGGCTTCGAAAGTGGATCGAGAGCAGCAGAAATAATAATGTTGATTTTCTGCTGCAGCTCGGCGATAGCATAAGGGGAAGTGAAGAGCACTGTGAGGATGAGCTAAGTCAGGTTCTGGCCATCATGCAGGAGTTTCCGGGCACCATCCGCCATGTTATCGGCAACCACTGCCTTGCCATAGCCGAAAACAGGCTGCTCGCAGCACTCGGAATGAGCAGACCATACTACTCATTTACGGCAAAAGGGTTCCGGTTTATCGTGCTTCATGGCATGGAGGTTTCGGTCCTCAACACCCCTGAAACTCCGGAAGACCGGGAGAGTCTCGATTTTTACCGTGACCGCCTTGACGTTGACCCCTGGTTACACGACTACTGCGGCGCTATCGGCTTCCGGCAGAAAGCGTGGCTGAAAAACGAGCTTGCTACCGCTGAACTGGCCGGTGAGCAGGCCATCGCCCTCTGCCACTTTCCGCTCTTTCGGGAAACAACCGACAAGAAGCACGGACTCCTCTGGAACTACAGCGAAATTGCCGCTTTGCTTGCCGCCTCGCCCGCTATTAAAGCCTGCATCAGCGGACACTATCATTACGGTGGTTACCTGCAGAAGAACGGCAAACACTTTATTGTGCTTCCCGCCTTTGTAAACCGGAAGGAGCATCCCGAATTCAGCTTTGGTACCGTGGAGCTCTACCGCGAAAGGATGGTGATCTTTAATCAGCAAGGAAGAGCACGTTACGACCTTACCCTGCTCTAAACGCCGAGCTGAACCCGCATACCATGATGAAGCTTTTCACTCTCCTCATTCTCTTCGCAACCGTCACCATTCCTTCAACAGGAAACGGTGAAGAGCCATTTCAACTGGGTGTTGCGCAAAGCGAAAGAGCTCAGGGCCAGTTTTTTGTCGTCAAGGTAACAGGATCTCACACCGAACCTGAACTCCGCTTTATGGATCGCAGCTTCCGGATGTTCCACCAGCCGAACGGCTCCTGGAGAGCACTCCTTCCGGTCGAAAACCTCGCCCAGCCGGGCAGCTGGAAGCTTCTGGTGCGTCAGGGGGTGTATGAAAAGAGCCTGACGCTAAGGGTAATACCGAATAACCGACCGCTCCAGCAGATCACGCTTGACACCACAAAACGAGCACTCAAGGCAACGGAAACTGAATTAACAAAAGTCAAGGCTGCGCTGCATACCGAAACACCCGAACAGCTCTTTGCCGGAAGGTTCATGCGCCCCGCAGCAGGAGAGACAAGCAGCCTTTTCGGACTTAAACGCTCCTACAACGGCGGACCGGTCGAGAGCTACCACAAGGGTATTGATATTTCAGCACCAAAGGGAACACCGGTAATAAGCACCGCAAAAGGAAGAGTCGTGCTCACCGGACGGGTCGAAGAGGGATTTCAGGTGCACGGCAACACGGTCATCATCGACCATGGCCAGGGAGTTACCTCCATCTACATGCACCTCTCCGCCATTACCGTTTCCGAAGGGGAGCTTGTCGAAGCCGGAACCGTTATCGGCAAAGTCGGCCACACCGGCATCTCAACCGCACCGCACCTGCACTGGGGCACCTACCTCTACGGCACCAGCGTTGACCCGGAGCTTTTTGAAGGAAAATCCCTGTAGGCAACTTTACTGCACAAAATCAGGAGAGTTTGTCAATTACGGGAAAAAGGATGTTCGGCCGCATTGCTTATCGGCAAATCAGTTATCTGAATCCTTTGATTCCCGGGATGCATACAAAGCATGTTAACAGCAACCTGATCCGGATAGAGGTTCTCCTGTAACCCGAAATGATTGTCAGCATTGAAATAAGCCGCAATATGCCACCAGCATTGATAACCAAATGACCAGAGCAGTTCGACAAGATGCTGTGACTTTTCCGGGCGATCGTTCTCAACATAGAGAACCGGTTTTGCTGAATTGATCATCTCAGACATCCCTCGTAAAACCCCGGCCTCCATCCCCTCCACATCTATCTTCACAAAATCAGGCTTCGGAAGAAATCCAGAGAGATCATCCCCTCTTCGGCACTCAACACGTTCTCCGCCGCCGGAAGAATCCATCAGACTGATCCCGCCGAAATTCCCGGGACGGTCATAAAAGACCCTGGGCAGGGTTACTATTCCCGGCCTCTCCCCAAGAGCAAACGGAAGCGCACGAGCCCAACCCAGGCAATTGAGGGCAAAATTTGCGGCAAGATTATTGAACACTTCCGGCTGAGGCTCAAAAGCGACAAGGCAGCCGTTGTTGCCCACCATGCCGGCCAGCGGAACGGCAAGTGCTCCGATATTGGCTCCGATTTCCCATACGGTGTCACCCTTCTGTACGATTTTGCTGAATAACTGAACCTCATGCTCACAGTATTCACCATACAACTCCAGCGCACGACCGCAATAAAAGCAGTGGAGGTTATAGACAAACACCCCGTGTTTTCCGCTTACAAGGCGTTGATGTCCGGCCAACTGGGAGATGGTTTTCATAAAACGTAAAATTTTAGCTTCAAGAGGCACCCTGACATTCCTAACGGGAACCGGCTTCACTCCGGTTCCCGCTGCATCAGGGACTCTGACTTATTTTGGTTTTTCCCACTTGATCTGGTTGGATATTTTTCCTGCAGCAGGCGTTTTTTTCTGATTGGATGCTTTGCTCTGCGGCGAGAGTTCAATCTTGACAGACGGTTTGTCACCACCAACAGTCTGAGAGTTGTTTTCACCACTGCGACCATTCTGGATGATCAAACCGTTCGTCTCAACCTTGTCCTCAGCCGCCTGCGATACCTCAGTTGCAACCCCGAGCGAAGCACCAAGAGCGGTTACTGTTGCCGTGAGTGCAATAGCCTTTTTAGTTTTTTTGAGCATGTTCGTCCTCCATTGTTAAGAGTTATCAGAGTGAACCATGTATCCAGAGATGCAAAGCCTGATGATGAATACACATTTTTTCATCCACCGGATCGGGAATCGGGATCTCTCTCTCCCGGCAATACCTTTTGACCGACTTATCCATATCAAGCCATCCGCCACTTGCAAAAAAAGCCTCAGTATCCCGATTGTCACTCTCCGCTGATTCATCACTGTCATCATCGGGAGCACTGATGTCAAGAGCGTTCATCATCGTCCACAGTATGGCGAAATAGCTGTCCGCCGCCCTCATGTAATCCGCGGCGCCCTGATCTTCAAGATAGTCGGCAATAGCACTCCCGGTACCGAACGCTCCCCGGCATTCCGCTTCCGGTTCAAGCTCCGAAAACCACTCCTCACCTTGCTCATTCACATGCCTGCCGAGCGGGTAGAGCCGGCAGACCAGAGGTCGGTCAGCATGAACAGAGCACCCTTCAGGGCCAAGAAAAACACAGATGTTATTATCATCAAATCGCAGGCAGGAGCCGTTCTCAACCGTATAACGGGCAATAAACTCCGTCGTGGAAACTCCCAGATTCCTTGCAAGACGAGCTGTCTCATAAGGATTAACCTGTATTTTTTTCGCCCGGCAGCACTGCCCGCAGCACCTGCATGCAAAGCTGAAAGGGTGCTCACGATCAAGCGATGTCCGGCGTATTGGTATCGTCACGCAACAATCTGACCTGTTTTTATAATATCGGCAATCTCCTCGTAGAGTTTCGGAATTGGATTTTTTGGGCGAGAATCGAAACAGCGGAATTTATTAACAACAACGAGATATTTCTATATTTTCAAGTGAAATGACCAACAAAACCAAAAATACCGGAAGATACGTTTATTTCTATAAGTATTATTTTAACGATTGGAACAATACGTTTACAGCCATTTTCCACATCATTCATTCTATCAAAACAACTAAGAATAATCTGTAATTAGTTTTCACTACACTATTACCTTTGATCATCGCCGGATCAATCCTAATGACTTTGAATAACTTTTGCGATCAGCAAGACTTCCTTTTTAAAACCAAAACGACTTTACCATATTCTATCCCTTCTAAACCTGATAACGTATGCTCAATATCGTGATCCTTGCCTAGCTTACTAGTCCAATAGCCTGTTTTTTCTTGCCTTGCAACGTGAGTGTAATAGACATGGTCTATTGAATAGATGGCAACCTTTTCATAATCACATTCAAATAAGTCATTACGAGCTTCCTCAAAATAACCGAGATCATAAAATATTTTCCTTATAGTTTCAAGCCTATAATTTTTCTGAGCTGTCCTCGGCCAATAAACTATATTCTTGTGCAGAGAAACGTAATCCCAAATTTTATTATTAACACCAGCAGCCCAAGCAAGACAGTTGTATTTATAAGTAGGTGTACTAGTTATCTCATAGTGCGTGTCCTTCAAATTCGGGAATCTTATTTCGATATCGCAACTATTTAACACAGTACCCATACGCATCTCCCCATTCTATCCATATATCAGCCAATTGATCTATATCATCAACCTGGCGTCCTTTCGTCGGATCAGTAGCAGAAATATACTTAAGCGCATCAAACCAATAATTCCGGTTACGCTGTAATCGCTGAAGAATCATAGGTATAACGCCCTTTCCAAGCATCTTTATCTTTACATATGAGGGGTTATTTATTATATCTCTCATTTTCGAAGAATACCTTGTTTCTTCCTCCCATTGATCAGCTAATTCCGCGAATCTTTTTTCCAGCTTATCTTTATCGATCAACATCACAGAAACATTACTCCTAATAATTTTATCAATATTATCCACCCTTAAATTTGAGTCAATTTGCTCTCTAAGAAAAAGATTATCACGACCAACGGTTGCGATTGCCATCCTGCGATGAGCATCTTTAAATTCTTTGTGATATTGAGTAATAAAAACAGTACCCTCCGGAACTATAGGGGTTTTTATTTCAAGACAATACCATGAATTACGCCTTTTAACTGGCATCCTGTCGTATGGAGCATAACAGTCTTGATACATCTTTATTTTCTCGCTTTTAATTCAGTAAATGACTAAATACCACTATCTTCCCCACAAATAAAGCTTTTACTTATCTTATTGTTTTGCATAAACTTTTTAGCAGTCTTTGCCTTTTTTAATGCCCTCACACAGGTAGCTTTAAGACTTTTTATGTCATCAACATCCAATGCTATACTTATATTCTTACTCCCCTCAAGATTATCAAAGTACAATCTAAACGTAAATGAAATAACTGACCCTTGTATTTCCGTTGCCGAATCGTCAAATATTGGCCTTATATCTGTCAATATTTTCGCACTCTGATATAAGTTCGCATAATCGTATGAAAGATCTAAAGCTTTTACTATAGACTTTACGTTATTGATCGTAAACAGTCTCTCTATGTGTGGCTGCAAATCTTTCCAATCAGAAATCTGTTTTTCCGTCCAGCCTGATTCCGTTGATTCTATCCCAGATAGTAATCCCTCAAGAAGGATTTTTATTTCCAAGTTTCTTTGACGGCAAAGCGTATAAATAGAAATAAGTAAACGACTTATAGCCTTCGCCTCATACGTTTTCCTGTGAAACACCTTGAGAAGTAATTGATCTAACTGGATCGGCTTGATAAGAAGAACTTCAGGAGCAGATAATTTTTCAACCAATAGCAGGATTACACTTGGTCCGAGGTCTCTAAGTACAGCCAAATCACTTAGCTGCTCAACCCGAGGAACAATTTTTAGCGCCATTTAAGTATTTTTTTTACCTGACACTTTCGAAAGGACTTTCCCTTTATTCCCTGTTTAATGCGTATGAGCGGTATTAAGTTCACTTAGCTGTTTAAGCGGCGTTAAAAGTAGCTTACTTGTAATTTAAAACAAATCCTAAAAACCCAATAATCTAAACGCAAAAAATATCACGAAACAACTTACTCACACATAAGACGTAATCTATTGCTGTAAAATGCTCAACTAGAACCTCGTACTTAAAGAAAAAGATACTGAATCCCTTAAACTACTTTTTTGGAATCAGATAGCAAATAACAGTTCGCACATCACACAGTTACAGCAAGCAATCTAAAATAGAGTTTTTCGGCATTGATGACCTTGAAACAATCAAGGAATCATTGCCATGAAAAGGACAAAATTCCCCGATGGGTAGTTTGCTTTTGCTCATAGTCTTTAAGCATCAATTCGCTGAACACCCCATGCACGAGGACCATCATAACTAAAACCAAGAAAACAAGTTATTGGAACGTTTTCGTCTTTTCCAAATAGAACACCAGCACGAGCTGGAACAAAAAAAGCAAAAACACCACCGTCTAGCTCTATTAGGCCTTTCTGCGGACCGTCAATCGAAGCGATACGACCATTAATTCTATCTAACGAGTTAGTTAGTTCCCAAAAATCCCCATCCCATTCTCCGAGTTGACTTTGGTGAATCAATGTTGCTACCCCATCACCTCTACCCACCCATTCGAAGCTGCGCGTTCGATCTCTTCTGAATCGAGCAAGCATACGGCATTCTTCTAATGCACGCTCAGCATCAGCCGCACCCTGATTAGATCCTTTAAGTGCTCGCAATGTGTGCAAGACATATAAGTAATATGCTGCATCAAGAGCTCCAGTGTTAACCTTCCAGTAGCTAACCTTCTCAATAATTGAATCAAGTGAAGGGGGCGTATGTGATTGTCGAATAACACGTAACCACAATCGCAAACTAGTCGTATCGTAGACATCTTCCTCTAAATTATCCTCAAGCAGTGTTCGAATGCGATCAGTCTCCTTGTCAGTTAACTTTTCCCAAACACCATCACGTCTTCGAAGGATGGTCCAGACAAGCTGTCTCCTTACTGCCGACTTGGCAACTTCTGGTCGGGATAATAAACTATCCCATGCCTGAAGAGCAGTCTGGTAGTTACCATAAATACGTTGAAGTCTGGCACGACATTCAAGAACATACTTGCTAGGATCTTCACCTGCGAACAGATGCTGTACCTGATCTAGCAGATCCTCTGCTCGTTCCAATGCCTGTTTCAAAAAAGGATTAGTTTCAGGTCGAGCCAGCACTTCACGGATAACATCTTGTCTATGATTCCCTGCACGATCTACAAGATCAATCAACATCTGAACCTCGCTTATGTAGCCGTGTTCCATATCAGAACGCAAATTACGAGCAATCTCAAAACTCTCACTTGCATCTTTTGCTGTTTCAACAATCTGAGCGACAGTTGCTCCTGCATCCCAATCCGCTTTCAACTTCTGCCGTAGAACCATTCCTCGCATATGATGAAGTATGTGGTCGCTTGACTGCAATGAAATCGCAAAATCAATACACTTCAGCGCTTCGTCGTACTCCCCATTTAGTCCTAAAAATCGTCCGAGATGTGCATGAAAATGAGCTTCGAGCGGAAAACATGTGGTAAGATGACGAAGAAGATCAATCTTTCCATTGGATGAGGGAATATCTTCAACCAGCTGAGCAAATCTACGCTGAGCCGCCCTCTCAGTACCCAATACTTCAATATTATCGCGATAAACAAAAACTCTTCGAACTAACTCAAGCAACCGGTCGCTCGACGTACGTTCATCCCCCCGACAAAAGTCAGCAAAGTCCTTACCACGAGTCGAAAGTGCTTGTCGCCAGACGGCATCACGCTGTTGATTATCTATCGGCACCATTACCTGTTGCATTATCTCAAGAGCTATCAGGTGATGGGCTGTTCGCCACTCTCCCGGCTCCATTTCAACCAGAAGATCCAGTGCTGGTGATTTGTTGTCAGCAAACGCAGCATGGAAATCGATTGTCTTCGATTGAGGTAAGCCCAAAAGCCTCGCAAATGCTTGAACAGGCACCGACTGTTGCCCGTAATAATGAGCCATTGCAATATAAACAAGAATACGTTGTTGCTTTTCTGTGAGACTACCAATCCTTCTGTCCACGTACAGCTCAAGACCTCGAAAATCCTTTCCGAAAGCTGTGAGCCCAAAAAAGAATGCATTTCGTTGAGGGTTGTTGCGATGCCGAGCCAATTCATTGAGCTGTACCTTCTTAAATGGAACCTCTTTGCCATAAGCATCCCTGAAACGATCTGCCTCAGCATCAGTAAGTTGTGAATCGAGCCAAAACTGACGATTCCCTGGCTTTTGAGATTGGAAGCGGCGCAGGACTTGCAGCAAAACCACAGGAGTATGATTTGCCTTTAGAAATTCGTATAGATCATCTATTTCACGCTCTGAATGCTGACCACCATCGACAATGACTAAAATGCTACTCTCCGTTAGCGCAGCGATCTTACTAATCCTTTCGGCGGTATCTTGGGGTGAGCAACTTTTTAATATGCAGACAGGTATACTACCATGTAGATCCCAAGCAACTCTTCGGCCAACTGTTGATCCGCCACTACCTGGTAAATGGTAAAGATTGATCCGAATCGTCTGTCGTCTCTGTAGATCAGCTTCTATTTGACGACGCAACAACTGTGTACAGTCCCTGTCGCAGTCATGCCTCAGATGTAAGTTTCTCCATGAAACCTCTGCACCCCTTCGGAAATTGGCGGGATCATCATTACCTTTCAACCCTGAATTTCGATGTACAAGTTCTAGGTCCTCGCTCAACCACAAAAAATCGCTCGCATCAACCTCTATCGGAGCTCCAGACAAACTCGGGAGAACACAACGATCATCATTTGCATTCTGCTGATCTGCATAGTGGACTGCAATGCCATTGCAAAGGCAACGAAAACTCATCTTAACAAACGTTGCTCCGGCGTCCTCAGCAATTGACTCAAAAGATGGTGCATCTATAGAAACAACAACAACTTCCACAGTATCACCAAAAGCGCCATAGAGTTCCTCAATCAAAGTCCTTAGATGGTTACTCAAAGTGGGGTTCGACCAGAGTAACATCGCTACCACCGGCGAAGGACTGATGTCACGAGCAAGCCGATCTAATTGAATTGATATTTCTCGTTTGTAAGACTTCAGCCAATCTCTGTGATTACCAACTGCCAAAGTTTCACTACGTCCGTATAAACCACGAGCAAAAAACCAGTGTGTACCTGGTTCCGGTTGCACACGATATTCTCCGCGAACGACTCGATGAATAACTCGATGCCGACTAATAGAGCCACCTATACAACTCAGAAATCCAGATATGTCGCTTTTTGGGTCGAAGTCAATAACTGCTCGCCAAGGTGGAATACCCAACGCATGAACTGGTGCCGATGCAATTGACGAAACGTAATCTAAAGCCAATAAATATTTTGTCCCATATTCAAAATGATGTACTGCATCGAAAAACCGAAGCCAAGTGTCCTCACTCTGTCCCTCTGGTATTCCCACATCCCCATTCTGAAACCAAGTCCAAATCCGCCTAAGTTCCGAACCAACGGCTCTATCATTCTGAGTACCTCTGCGGTAATAAACCACTCCCGCTTGCAATCCATCGTAGTCTTTAACTGGAGTATACGGCCCATCCTTTTCAACCGGTATCTCAAGTATGCCAATCTGCTTCCCATCAAACTCAATAGGAGTGTAAACAAATCGCGGATTTGGTTGTACTCGACCATTACCAAACGCATCTTGCAGCTCAACATCATCAAGCTGACAACTCATTCCAACAACAGTAGATCCTGACTCTGGTGTCCAACGTACCCCAAAAACGATATAAGCAGTAACATCTCGAGGTGTATTCGCCATCGCCAGGACGTCTTTAACAAATGCATTACGAGAACCCTTAAGATCATACCCTTCTGCTTTAAAGTCCAATGACTCACTTTCAGCGCGGGAGATAATTTGTCTTAATTCAAATTCTTTCATCTAAGTTTATTTTTATCCTAAACATTAGCCGTATGCTAAGATGATTATACTCGATAGAAAAGCCATGATTAAATACGAGCTCATCTGAAAGGAATAAAGATCAGAATACTTTATCTCGAAATTTAACTATTAGATGTGACAAGATTAATGAATCCTATCTAGGGCTGAATGTGCAACGCCTAATGACATTCAATAAAAACTTATCGAGATGCCAGTGTAAAGCTCAATAAAAAAATATACTTCAAAAAGCCCTTATCAACACACGAAAAAATATGGATTTCACAAAAGTCATACGTCGAACCATCGATTAAAACTTAAGGCGATGTAATGCAAAAAGATGGAGTTCTCACCCGACAGGTCGGGTTCGAAATGACATGAAGTGGGAATAATTACGGTAGAAGCGATGAAGGTGCAGGCAAGTCCTGCACCAGCTCAATAAAAGCAGTTCAGAGCAGCCGGTCGAGGACGGCGACGATGCGGGGGGCGGAGGCACCATCCCATTTTTCGGGGATTTTGGAGCGGCTGGTGATGTGCTGGTGCGAGCCGGGATGGAGAATGTCGTGGATGCGGCTCTTGATATCCTCTTCGTCGAGGCCGACAAGCACGTTGGTACCGATTTCAATGGTGGATGGGCGCGCTGAAGTATCCATCATGGTAAGACAGGGCACATTCATCACCGTCGCTTCGGCCTGAAGCTCTTCAGTGTCGGTAAGCAGAAGCATCGAGTCGCGAAGCAGGGTAAGGAGCCCGGCATGAGAGGGGGGCTCAATCAGCTTCAGATTCTCTATAGCGATGAATTCCGCATCAAGCAGATTCTCTTTAAGCAGGGCGTCAAATCCGGCAATACGCGGCATGACCACTGTTATGTTGGTGGCAAGTTCCGTCAGCACCCGAAGCAGCATCCCGATATGCTCTTTACCAGCGGAGAAAACGCCCTGTCCGAGGAGCATCAGTGCATATTTCTTCGGTTTTATCCCTTTAACCGGAACAGCGCTCTCCTTGTTTGCCTGCTCCATAAGGCGGACAAGGGAGTCGATTGAAAGGTTGCCTGAATAGAAGACCTTTTCATCGGCAACGCCCTCATTGATGAGATTGTACTCACCGCTGTGTTCGCTGACAAAGTGGAACTCGGCCATGGCGTCAATAACAACCCGGTTGACCTCTTCGGCATCAGAGCGTTCATAGCTTCGCAGCCCCGCATCGACTGCGGCTACCTGCATGCCGAGCTTGGCTGCGGTCACCGCAGCACCAAGAGCAACATTATCGCTGCCGCAGACCAGCACGAGATCGGGTTTTTCACTGAGAAGAATGGCCTCCATTCCGGTCATAACGGAGGCAAGCTGATGAACCGCAGAACCTTCGGGAAGGTAAATGGTCCGGACGTCGTCACCGATCCCAAAACATGCCGCCAGGTCACTGCTGAGCGGCCTGGCACCTTTTGCAGAAACAAGAAGGGCTACCGGCTGGTAGGCTCCGTTTTTTTTCAGGGCATCATAGAGCGGTGCAAGCGAAAGTATGCCGGGCCTGCTTCCGGCGGCAAGGAGTAATTTTTTCACAGTAAAAACAAAGCTTTGTTACATTAGAGAGCAAGGCACAACATAACCATCAGATCTCCATGCGAAAATTTATTCCGGTCAGCATATTGTTCGCCTGCATCATGCTTGCGCAAACAGTAGTGCTTCCGGTTCTGCACCATAATACACTCAGGGCGGAAAAAAAGAAAATTATTCTCGAGCATGCCGATACCATTGAGGGCGGAGAGAGTGAAGTGGGCAGCTTCCGTTCGGTCATTGGCAATGTACGCTTCCTGCACGACAACATAACCCTCAAATGCGACCGGGCCACCAATTACGAAGCAGAAAACAGGATCGTTCTTACCGGCAACGTCTACATTACCGACAACGCTTACGAGATTTACAGCGACAGCGGTGTCTACTGGCCTGACAGAGAGACCGGCGAACTGAGCGGCAACGTCCGGAGCCGGATGCTCAACAGCTCACTTGCAGCCAAAGCCCGTAAAGCAGTGCTCAACAAAGGCACCAGCCAGATCTGGCTTTACGATGACGCCATAGCCTGGCATGATCGCAAGCAGATCAGTGGCGACATTATCCTATTGCATCTCAAGGAGGCAACGTCAAGTGCAAAGCGTCGTCATATTGATGAGATGCAGGTGCAGGGAAGTGCCTTTTTTGCATCCCTTGACACCCTCTCCCTTTCTCCACAGGTTTATGACCAGCTTGGAAGCAGAAAAATGGTTATCCGGCTGAACGACAACTCAAAAATAACCGGCATAACCGCCACCACCGAAGCCGAAAGTCTCTATCATCTCTATGACGAAACGCGCAAACCCTACGGAATCCACTACTCAAGCGGCAATGTGATACGGATGCTCTTCACTGACGGCATACTGAAGCAGGTCCGGGTAATCGGCAATGTTGAAGGGAAGCAATACCCCGAGCGGCTCCGGGGTGACAAAAGCATCAACCTCTCAAAGTTTGTCTGGCGGGAGAGTGAAAATCCGTTTACATCAGGAAAAGAGAAAAGCCTTCCGGGGAAGGCTTTTCAATAATCTGATCTTCAGGGAATAAGGCGGCCATGAATGCTATTTTGCCAATGGGCAGGAGCCGGATGAACAGGAGCCGGTCGAGCAGGGTGATGGAGCCGGAGCTGGCTTGCTGGCGTTATAGTCGGTTTTGTAAAAGCCGGAACCCTTGAGCACAAATCCGCCATCGGCGCTGATAACGCGCTCAAAGGTCTCCTTTTCGCATTTCGGGCAAATGGTCAGCGAGGCATCACTCATTTTCTGGACTATTTCAAGTTCATTGCCGCAGCTTGAACAGCGATATTGATAGGTTGGCATAAGATAATTTCACTCCTTGATTTATTCGTGTTCTGACTATTATGAGATAGGTAAGTCCCCGTTTTTTTCGGGGTAGATCCATGTAAAAAAGTGCTTCCGCCCTATTCAGGCAGGGCTAATGTATATACTGATAATTGCGAAAATAAAAAAGCTGAAGCCGTGATCGTCAAAACCAGAGCCGTGATTCTTCGGGAGGTCAAATACCGCGACCAGTCGAAGATCTGCGCCCTCTATACCCGCGAATTCGGTAAAATTTCCGTCATCATCAAAGGGGCACGCAATCCTAAAAACAAACTCTCGGGGCTCTTCAGTGCCGGAAATGTGGTTGACGTGGTACTCTATAAAAAACAGAGCCGGGATATTCAGCTTGTCAGTGATGGTAACCTTGTTTTAAGTCCGATGGTTCCCGATCCGGATATGGAGCGCTTTGCCGTGCTCTACCAGATTATTGATCTTATCCGCACAGGCACGGAGAGCGACGAGAAAAACCTCCCCCTCTTCACCCTGCTTGCCGGAACCCTCCAGCAGCTCTACCGAAGCGGTGTCAATTTCCGTCAGCTCCATGCATGGTTCCTGCTCCGGCTTGTCTCTCTGATGGGATTTCAGCCCTTGTTGAGTAACTGTGTCTTCAGCGGAGAGGATCTCACGACGGCAATCAGGGAGATGAAGCTGACGGAGCTCTATTTTGTCATGAACCCCGGCGGGCTTGCCCTGCCTGCAGCCGCCATCCAGAGCAGCATAAAAAAGCGGCTTATCCCGGTGCGCCTCGCCGAACAACTGGCGGCCCTTGCCTCCGCCCGCCATCCCGCAGGTGACACCTTCATCTCTTCACCGGAAGATATCGATACCCTCTGCTCGCTGCTGCAGGAGTATTGCGCGCTGCATATGGAGCACTCCCGGTCGCGCAAAAACATCTCAATCGTTGAACAAATCCTTGTTAAATAGTGCATCCCGAGCCGGTATCCGTGGTTTTGGGGTTTTATATCTGCCGGACTATTTCTATCTTAAGATTCATTTTATTACTCTCATAACCTCTTGTTCAATCCTAAACAGATCTGTCCAACATGCCTCAACTAACCAAATCAGCTGAACTCTTTGAAAAAGCAAAGAAGTTTATTCCCGGCGGCGTAAACTCTCCGGTACGGGCATTCAAATCCGTTGGCGGAACACCGATCTACATGGCTAAAGGCTCAGGCGCATACCTGACCGATGTTGACGGTAACACCTATCTTGACTATGTCGGATCGTGGGGCCCCTTCATTCTCGGCAGCATGCACCCGAGAATCACGGCCGCACTTGAATATACCCTGAAAAACATCGGCACCAGCTTCGGCACACCGATCGAGATGGAGATTGAAATTGCCGAGCTCCTCTGCAAAATTGTCCCGTCACTTGAAATGGTCCGTATGGTCAACAGCGGAACCGAAGCCACCATGTCCGCCGTACGCCTTGCAAGAGGCTACACCGGCCGCGATAAAATCATCAAATTTGAAGGGTGTTACCACGGTCACGGCGACAGCTTCCTCATCAAGGCAGGTTCAGGTGCCCTTACGCTCGGCGCGCCCGACAGCCCGGGTGTCACCAAAGGCACGGCACAGGATACCCTTAATGCAACCTACAACGATATCGAGTCGGTAAAACTGCTCGTTAACGAGAACAAGGGTAATATTGCCGCCATCATCATTGAGCCTGTGGCAGGCAACACCGGTGTTATTCCGGCAAAACCCGGCTTCCTTGCTGATCTTCGCACGCTCTGCGACCAGGAAGGGATCGTACTGATTTTCGACGAAGTGATGTGCGGTTTCCGCGTAGCACTCGGCGGTGCTCAAAGCCTCTACGGCGTTACCCCTGATCTCACCACCATGGGCAAGATCATCGGCGGAGGCCTTCCTGTCGGCGCATTCGGCGGCAAGCGCAAGCTTATGGAGCGTATTGCTCCCCTCGGCGACGTCTATCAGGCAGGTACCCTTTCAGGCAACCCGCTGGCACTGACTGCAGGTCTTGAAACCCTGAAAATCCTTATGGAAGAGAACCCCTATCCGGAACTCGAAAGAAAGGCGCAGATCATTGAAGCCGGCTTCAGCGACAACCTGAAGAAACTCGGTCTGAACTATGTGCAGAACCGTGTAGGCTCGATGTCCTGCCTCTTCTTTACCGAAACACCGGTAGTCAGCTATGCAAGTGCCATCACGGCCGACACCAAAAAGCACGGCAAGTACTTCCACTCCCTGCTTGATCAGGGCATCTACACCGCGCCTTCACAGTTTGAGGCGATGTTCATCAGCTCGGTTCACACCGATGCCGATCTGGAAAAGACCATCAAGGCAAACTACAATGCGCTTGTCGAGTCCCAGAAGTAACCCGTTCCGTCAACAGAAAGAACAAAAAAAGGGAGGCCTCACGGCTTCCCTTTTTTTGTTACAGACAATTCAGTCTCTCCCGGCAGTTACTGCACCTCGTTATTCAATAATCCCGGATTGCACCTGCTCGCGGGTAACCATGACCCTTCCTGAGGCATCGCGCACCATCTGTTCGACCTTCGGCAGAAAGCTCTCTATCTTTTCCGGAAAGTCAACAATTTCGATGACCATGGGCAGGTTGGTACCGAACTCCATGATTTTGGAGGTTTTAATCAGCATGTCGTGACCGTAGGAGAGCACTCCTTTCAACGCCGTTGCTCCGGCAAGACCATGCAGACGGGCTTCGCGCACAATCTCTTCATAGAGCGGATTGTGACCGAAACGAACCTGTTCACCGACAAAGATGCGCAGCAGTTCTGAACTGTGAAATTCCATAATTGACTCCTTTATGACCAGATTTTTGCAAAAAGCATTCCCGAGTAAAGTGCAATGAGACCTCCGGCGATACTGCCGAAAAGGTAGAGCCCGGCGTAGAAGAGCTGACCATCCTTCATCAGCGATGCATGCTCATACATATAGGCGGAAAAGGTGGTAAAGCCTCCGCAGAAGCCGGTCACCATAAAGAGCCGTGCTTCAGGAGAGACCAGGGTGGTCGAAACTGCAAGCTCGCTCAATAATCCGATAAGAAAACTGCCGAGCATGTTGACCGCAAAGGTTGAAAAGGGAAAGCCCGGAGCAAGCGGAAGAAAGAGCAGCGCCACCCCGTAGCGGGCCACAGAGCCGAGAAACCCGCCCGCACCAACCAGTGCAACTGCTCCAAGATGCTTCATCACGCTTCTATTCGATTCCGACCACCGCCCAACACAGCAATCAACGCTCGCAGCAGATTTTTAACGGGGTCCATAATGTTAGCGGTCATCGCCTGTCTGCCTCCCCTCAATCCTCTTGTGCGCACAGCACATCTCATCAAGAATGCCGAGCAGGGTGTTGAAAATACCGAGAGCGATGATCGTCGGTGCCCAGAGTCCGATAAATATAGCAATCAGCTCATGGTTAACCCCTGTGCCGAAAATAAAGATGTAGATCGAGAGCAGTATCGAAAGCGTTGCAGTCAGAAAATAGTAGAGCGGCTTCATACTGATGGTTTGATTAAGTGAGCGGTAGTTTATAAAAGGTAATAATAATCAGACGAGGAAAAAACCTCAAGGCGGCATCGGCCTTACTCAACATCAATCTGCACCTCGTTGCGGCGAAGGAACGGAATGGTCCATGGAGGATCGTAGCTTGCCGCCCTGGGAGCAGAAAGTGACCGGAACCCTCTCTTCCCGAGCCATACCGTCAGCTTTTCGGCATAACTCCGGAGATTGCTTTCGGAATGGAGTCCTGAATAACTGATGACCGCAACCTTTTTTGCTCCGACCTCACGAAAGGTTACGGACGGGTCAAGAGGCTCGGGAAGTGAAGCAAGGGTTGATCCTTCAGGCATCACGAACGACATCACCCAGGAGTTCCCCTGCTTCTGCTGCAGCACCGGAGCGGTCATGGAGAGTTTCTCCGAAGCAGGCTCCTGAAGCACGGGAGCAGTCATGGAAAACTTCTGTTTTGAGCGGTTCTTGCCGAAAATATAGCCCGCAAGCCGGCTGAAGGCCTGACCGCTTGACTGGCCGTACCCTCCATCAACAACCGTTTCAGCCAGAACCATCCCGCCATACTGCCTGATTTCGATCTCCCCCTCTTTCTCCAGCACCGTAAACGGTGGCTCGGCTGATTCCCGCTTGCCCAGTACCGAACAGCCTGCAAGCAGCAGACTGGTCATCAGCAATAGTGACCATGCACCCATAAGTGCCTCCCTTCTGTTGAATTGTTGAACAAAACGATCTTATGAATGGAACACCCGCAAGAGCAAAAAGGTTTAGCTGTCAGGAGTATGCCTGCTAATAACCGGGTACGCCCGCTATGAAAAAATAGCCGTCATAGTTATATCTTTGATTGATACATCACCATTATGCAATCCTTCTAACTCTGCTCATGAGCTTTACTCTTAAAAAAAGAGTGATCGCCATCGATTACGGTACCAAGCGAATCGGTGTGGCAAAAAGCGACCCGCTCCAGCTCTTCGCCCAGCCTGTCGGCACCGTCGATCGGGCCGGACTTTCCGGAATGCTTGAAGAGATGCTCCGCAGTGACGAGATCGGCAGGGTAATCATCGGTTACCCACTGGGCGGAAACGGCGAAACAAACGCCATGACCGGCGTTATTGACCGCTTTATAGAAGATCTGCTCGTGGAGTTCCCCCAACTGATGATTGAACGGGTCGATGAACACCACTCATCAAAAGATGCCCGCAAGATCCTTGCAGCTTCCGGTAAATCAAGAAAAGTGCGACAGGAAAAGGGGAGAATCGACAGTGCCGCCGCATGTGTACTGCTTACCGAGTATCTGGAGTCCCGCAACCGGTAGAGATTCTGCTCCAATCCTGACGAAAGGATCGGAAAAGCAGGAGTTTTTCATTTAGCTTTTCGGCACTGCTTCTTTATCTTTAGGGCATAGAACTCTTGTTGACACTCTTAGCCCATTACCATTCATGAGTACTTCTGCACTGCTTGACACCTTCAAATCTACCGGAGCTCTGCTTGACGGTCATTTCAGGCTCACTTCAGGACGGCACAGCAATACCTATTTTCAGTGCGCAAAGGTACTGCAGCATCCGGAACACCTCGAAGCGGTCTGCAGCCTTATCGCCGGGCATTTCAGCGGTAAGGGAGTCGAAACCGTCATATCCCCGGCTATTGGAGGAATCGTGGTCGGAACAGAGGTGGGACGCCAGCTCGGTGTAAAAACCATTTTCGCTGAACGCAAGGAGGGCGTGATGACCATTCGACGCGGGTTCACGCTTGAACCGGATGAACGGGTGGTGGTGATTGAGGATGTTATCACCACAGGGGGGTCGGTCGCCGAGGTTATTGCGCTTGTCAAGGCGGCCGGAGCAACACTGGTCGGAGTCGGATCGGTGGTTGACCGCAGCAATGGCCGCGTAAGGCTTGCTGACGACCAGTTTTCAGTGCTTTCGATGGAAGTGATCAGCTACACCCCTGAGGAGTGCCCTCTCTGCAGACAGAATGTGCCGATTGATGCCCCCGGAAGCCGGGCAAACAAGCAAAACTAACGGCATGACCGAGCAGCCACCTATCAGAAATATCTCGTTTATCGGTCTCGGGTTGATCGGCATGTCGCTCTTGCGGGCAATAAAGCTTTCGCCGCTTTCCCGTGAGAGTAAAATCTTTTTTCAGGGATTTGACCCATGCTTCACCGATAGTGACCGCACCACGGTTGAAGCACTCGGTCTTGACCGGTTTACCGCAGAGAAGTCTCTGCTCTACAGCGCCGACCTGATAATCCTTTCGGCTCCGGTCGAAATCAACATCGCCCTGCTTGAGGAGATCAAACAGTTTGCGCCTCCCTCAACACTGGTCAGCGATGTATCAAGCACAAAGTCGCTGATCGCCCGTAAAGCACGGGAGCTTGAGCTGAACTTTATAGGCATGCACCCGATGGCCGGCAAGGAGCAGCAGGGATATCGTGAAAGCCACGAGGAGTTGCTGCATGGCCGGCGCGTGATCCTTTGTGACGACAAGGGCGTGCTCGAAGAGCCGAAAGGGCGATTCCTCATTGCACTGCTTGAGTCGGCAGGATGCACAACACTCTCGATGAACGCCGAAGAACATGATCTCGTGGTTGCAAAAACAAGCCATCTGCCCCAACTGCTCTCGACCCTCCTGATGAATCACTGCGGCGATTCGATCAGCAAAACCGGACCGGGCTTTGCGACTCTGGCCCGGCTTGCAGGAAGCCCATGGCAGATCTGGCGGGACATTATTGCAACCAACAGTGACAACATTGCAGCGGAGCTTGACCGGTTTGCCGTCGAACTTACGGCCCTGTCAGAGGAAGTACGCTCTCTCAACCTTGAACAGCTTGAATCGCGCTTCGATGAAGCCAACCGGCTTTATCAAACCCTTAAAGAGATGAACCGCTCATGAAATTTGCGATTGTTGTCAATGTTTCAAGGGAGAACGCACTTGATCTCGCCAGGGAGCTTGCCCTCTGGCTCGATAAACGGGGTGTCGAGTATGTTTTCGAAACCCTTTCAGCCGAAAAGCTGCATATAGCACGATCAGCGCCGATTGAGGAGCTGAACCGGCAGTGCGATGCATTCATCTCGCTGGGAGGGGATGGCACGCTGCTCTTCGCATCCCACTACGCCATGACCAAACCGGTTATCGGCGTCAATGTCGGCTATCTCGGTTTTTTAACGGAGTTCACCCAGGCTGAAATGTTTTCGGCAATAGAAAAGGTTCTGAACAACACCTATACGATCCATAACCGCTCACAGCTTGAAGCCTCTCTTTCAATCGACGGGAATGTACAGCAGTTACGGGCTTTGAATGATGTGGTGATTGAAAAGGGGGCCTATCCCCGCATTCCGACCTTTGTCATAAAGCTGGACGGGGAGCTGCTCAGCTCCTACCGCGCCGATGGCATCATCATTGCTACCTCAACCGGCTCAACAGCTTACTCCATGTCTGCCGGCGGACCGATCATCGCCCCGAAATCGAGTGTCTTTGTCATCACACCGATCTGCCCGCACATGCTGACCGTCCGGCCGATTGTTATCAGTGACGAAAAGATAATCGAAGTCTCTGTTGATGCTCCTGACGGGGAGTTTCCGCTCAACTGCGACGGCCATCTGGTCAGAATGCTTGACCCCCGCAAAGTGGTCACGATAAGAAAATCACCGGAACCGGTCCATCTCGTCGCCAATGAAAAACGGGATTACTGCGAGATCCTGCGGACCAAACTGCTCTGGGGACGCGAGCATAATTTCGGCCTCTGAGCGGGCACTTCTCACCTTCAATCCATTCGGCGCAACCGATCTTTATGCGTAATACTATCAGTTCCGGCACTCTCCACCATCTCCTCGGCATTCCTGCTGAAACTCCGCTCAGCATTGAGGGGATGTGCCGCAAAATCAGGCCGGTCATCTACCCCGCACCTTTGCTCCCGGTTCGCCTTGAACAGTTCTGCCTTGCACTGGTTTCGGCGATGAAGTCACTGGAGATTACCGTACTCTCTGAAGAGGAGGCCTCGGGCAGTGACGGGCGGTTCCTCCCCGGTACGGTTGTCTTTGCTCCGGGCTCTTTTACCGACGATATGCTCGCCATCAACCGGGTTTCAACGCTCTACAACAATATCATTGTCGGCATCTACGACGAACCGCCGCCGCTTACCACCGAGGCCCTCCCGCAGGAGCGACTTGACGCAATAGTCGGCAGGCTTGCCCGCGACATGGTGCATATCCTGATCTTTGTCACCGACCGTTCATGGACCATCTGCACCATGAACGGGGGTGTCGTAACCTTCAACACGCCACTTCCTGCGGTGGAGGATGTCCGCTGCACGCTGGTGCCGAAACTTACGGCACAGGTTGTTCCTCCCAGACCTGAAGATCTTGATATGAAACCTGGTGCGCTTGAGACCGACACACCTCTGTTTCGGACTGTGGGCAATGATTTTGCACAATGCAGCCGACTGTGGCGCGATAACCACTGCCTGCTCACCCACACCTCCACCGCCGGGCTTGCATACCGAAGCGATTTTTACAAGCGGATCGTTGCCCGCTATCTCGACCAGCGCAGCGGTATGAGCTACGGATTCTTCGCCCGGCAGCTCCCGGTCGCGGTGCAGCCGGCAACCCTCTGCAGTGATGAAACAGGGAGTGAGGAGCGTGAAATTGAGAACGGAAGCACGGTGCGGATTCTGGCAGCAGGTAAAACCTTCCTTGTGCCGGTTCCGGAGGTGAGCGTTATCACAACCCGATCCGGATGCAGGAAGCATCATCTTGACCCTCAGCATGATCTGGTGGAAATCGGTATAAGCGGAGGCAGAGCATGGCTGAAGACCCCTGCTGGTGTTTCACCTTCGGGCGGCGCCAAGCCGTCGTTCGACACCCTGACTATTCTGGCCCACGCACTGGGAAATGCCATAACGGCGAGCATCCTCCTGAGACTCAGGCCGGATGCGCTCTTCCCGGTTCATCTTGGCCGCTACGGGGCATCCATGACCCACTGGCATGACTACCCGGATATGGAGATGCTTCCGGAAGGGTACTATCTGCATGGAGCGGAGAATCCTCCTGTCTCCTGCTCTACGCCGCAATCAGCAGCCTACAGCCTGCTGGGGAAGATAGAGGCCCTTGAGCAGGCACTTGAAAACGGAGCAGAGTACCGGGGAGATGTGCACATTGAACCAAATCACGGCACCAATATTGTCGGCCTGCTCACTCTGGCGGAAACCGCAGTTATCCTCAATCCTGAAGCCGTAGCCGAAATCCGGTAAGATCGCTCCCGCCAACCCGTTGTCATTTCGACCATTCCACATTTTTATCTCACCCTCCCCATGTCATCCCGACTGAAAGGAGAGATCTCTTCTTCCGTATCTGTTCCAATCAGATTCCTCTCTTCGTTCGGAATGACAACCGCCAACCAGCCACTCAGCTCTCCGTTTCACTCTCCTCCTGAGGCTGCTCGGTGTAGATCCACTTTCCCTGCTGGGCGAGAATCAGTTCGATAATCTCCCGCAAACACCCATTACCGCCTTCATAACCGGCAATGTAGCCGACACGGTTTCTGAGATAATCAGCCCCATCAATCGGGGTAACGGGCAGGCCGGCTTTTGCAAGTACGGCAATATCGCCGATATCGTCACCGATGTATGCACACTCCTCGTCCGTGAGCCCGTGAGCATCACGGAAACTCTCGTAGGCCTTCAGAAGATCCCCTGAATTGAGCGAGAGATCGCTTACACCAAGATTTTCGAGCAGTGGCCGATAGGCTTCGGCATCCCGCCCGGAGATGACGGCAATCATCAACCCCTGTTTCAATCCCTCCCTGATAGCCACGGCATCTCTTACCGAAATTGAGCAGAGCTCGCCTCCCCGGCTGTCAAAGGTGATCCTTCCGCCGTTGAGGACTCCGTCAACCGGAAAAACAACTGCCCGGACAATTTTGAGTGCCTGCTCTATGCGTGTTGATGGATCGGCCTGTGAAGGCTGCATCCCGAAATATTGAAAACCGGCCACAGGTATAGTGGTTTAGAGTGAATGAAGCGACTGCACACACCGGTAAAGATGGAGCAGTTGTTTGACAATAGTTCCGAATTCATCAAGAGCAACCTGTGTGGCTGCATCCGACAGTGCATTCGATGGATCGGGATGAACCTCGAAGAAGAGACCGTTCACCCCCGCTGCGACCGCCGCCCGTGCAAGAGGCATCATATACTGGCGCTCTCCGCCCGAAACACCATTGCCCGCGCCTGGAAGCTGAAGGCTGTGCGTTGCGTCATAGATGACCGGGTATCCTGATTCAGCCATTTTGGCCAGACCACGGAAATCAACTACAAGATTGTGATAGCCGAAACTTGATCCCCGTTCGGTCAGCATGACCCTCTGGTTACCCGTCCCGGCCACCTTGGCAGCGGCAAGCGCCATATCTTCCGGGGCCATAAACTGCCCCTTCTTGATGTTGACGGCAAGCCCGCTCTCTCCGGCAGCAACAAGCAGTTCGGTCTGGCGGCAGAGAAAGGCCGGTATTTGCAGTACATCAACATAGCGGGAGGCAAGCGCAACATCCCTGGTTTCATGCACATCGGTCACTACCGGCATCCGGTAGGTAGTGCGGATTTCGTCAAGTATTTCAAGCGCCTCAACATCACCGATACCGGAGAAAGAGGAGCCGGAAGTGCGGTTTGCCTTGCGGTAGGAGCCCTTGAAAATAAAACCTACCCCTTCGGCTCTGCTGATACGCTGAAGCTCTTCGGCTGTTTTTACCGCCATTGCCCTGTTTTCGATCAGACAGGGTCCGGCAATAATGAGCGGAGCTGAGGAATCCGGAATGGAGAGTGAACCGATCGAGAACTTTTGCACGTTGTTACCCGTTATACTTTTATGGCTTAAAGCTCTATGCCTCTTGTGACTTTGATAATTTAAGCCTTAAATTTACAACAATATTTCTTATTCACAGTCCGTAATCAAATACCGGAAAACTATGGGCATCGCTGATACGAAACAACGGCTGGAGGAGATTGAAAAACAGCTTGCAAATCTTATCGAGGAGCAGACTGTCATCAAGGCCCGGTGGGATAGCGAAAAAGAGCTGATACAGTCCTCCCGCACCCTTAAATCGCAGATAGAAGAGCTCCGGGTTCAGGCCGAGGAGTTTGAGCGTCAGGGCGATTATGGCAAGGTTGCAGAGATACGCTATGGAAAAATCGCACAGATTGAACATGATCTTGAAGAGAACCGCCTGAAAATTGAAGAGAAGAAGGCCGGAGGCGACCTGATCATGAAAGAGGAGATTGATGCGGAGGATATAGCCGATATTGTCTCCAAATGGACAGGAATACCGGTCAGCAAGATGCTGCAGGGTGAGCGCCAGAAGCTGCTCCTGATTGAACAGGAGCTGCATAAACGGGTGATCGGGCAGGAGGATGCTGTCACTGCGGTCAGTGAGGCGGTAAAACGCTCCAGGGCGGGGATGGGGGACGAGAAGCGCCCTATCGGCTCCTTTATCTTTCTCGGGCCGACCGGTGTCGGCAAAACCGAGCTTGCCCGTGCTCTTGCCGACTATCTCTTTGATGATGAGGACTCCATGATACGCATCGACATGAGCGAATATATGGAGTCCCACACCGTAAGCCGGCTGGTCGGAGCACCTCCCGGCTATGTGGGTTATGAGGAGGGCGGGCAGCTTACCGAAGCAGTACGGCGCAAACCATTTTCCGTTGTGCTGCTTGACGAGATAGAGAAAGCGCACCCGGACGTCTTCAACATCCTCCTGCAGATACTTGACGATGGACGCCTGACCGACAGCAAGGGACATACGGTGAACTTCAAGAACACCATCATCATCATGACCAGTAATATCGGCGCACAGATGATCCAGGCCGAGATGGGAAAACTCGATGGTGTAAACCGTGACGCTCTGCTTTCGGGCCTCCAGGAGAAGCTCTTCCAGCTGCTGAAACAGCAGGTGAAACCGGAGTTTCTCAACCGTATTGACGAGATCATCCTCTTCACGCCGCTCACACGCGAAGAGCTGAAAAAAATTGTGATCATACAGTTCGACCGTATCAAAGAGACCGCAATGCGCCAGCGCATCAAACTGACCATTACCGATGGTGCCCTTGAATGGGTTGCCAATGCGGGGTTTGACCCGGCATTCGGCGCCCGGCCTCTCAAACGGGTTATGCAGCGCAAGATCACCAACAGGGTTTCGGAACTTATCCTCTCCGGAGCGGTAGAGGAGGGGGATGAGGTTGCCGTTGATCTCTCCGGAGGAGAGCTGACCATCACTGGTAATAAGGCCGGATAAAAAGATACATTCAGTAGCCGGGGCCTGACTTGCATGGTGAAGCAGGCCCCGTAAGATGAACAAAAAACCCGTTAACTCCCTTGCTGCAACACCGACATTCATGAAAAAAAGCTTTCTGACGGTTGCAGCGCTCTTCCTGCTGCTTACCTGCTCCCTTCCGGCGTTCGCTTCCGAGAGAACGGACAGCCTTGCCATAAAAATCGGCCAGATGGTGATGATCGGCTTCAGGGGACTCTCGGTGGCAGAATCTCCCGGCATTGCTGAAGATATCCTTGAACGTCGGATCGGCGGCGTTGTGCTCTTTGACTATGACGTTCCACTGCACGCACCATCCAGAAACATCAGCAGCCCTGAACAGCTCTCGCTCCTGACGCTTGAACTGCAAAAGCTCTCGGCCATCCCCCTCCTGATCGGTATTGACCAGGAGGGAGGAAAGGTCAACCGCCTCAAGCCGAAGTTCGGATTTCCCCCGAGCGTTTCGGCTGAGCATCTCGGAACCCTCAACAATCCCGACAGCACAACCACCGCTGCCGCCCTGACGGCCCGGACATTGCAGGCAATGCATATCGGGCTGAATTTTGCCCCGGTAGCTGATCTGAATGTCAATCCGGACAATCCGGTTATCGGAAAGCTCGGGCGAAGCTTTTCGGGTGATCCTGAGATTGCCGTCCCGAATATCCGGCTGACGGTCAAAACCTTCAACCGCGAGGGTATCATTGCCACTCTGAAGCATTTTCCGGGGCACGGCAGTTCAACGACCGATACGCACAAGGATTTTACCGATATAACGAACAGCTGGTCCGAGAAAGAGCTTGAGCCCTACCGCGCCATGATTGCGTCCGGTTACCGCGACGCGATCATGACCGCGCATGTCTTCAACGCAAAACTTGATCCGATCTATCCGGCAACGCTTTCAAAATCAACCATCACCGCTCTTCTCCGCAAAAAGCTCGGATTCAGGGGTGTGGTTATCAGCGACGATATGCAGATGAAGGCCATCGCAGACCGTTACGGGCTTGAAGAGGCCATCCGGCTGGCCATTGATGCCGGTGTGGACCTTCTGCTCTTCGGCAACAACACCTCATGGGACCCGGAAATTGCCACGAAGGCAACGGAAATTATCCGATCCCTTGTTGAGAAAAGAGTGGTAACACCCCGACGTATCGACCTGTCTTACCGGAGAGTCATGGAGCTTAAAAAACAGTACCTCAAACCCCGCACATGAAAACCATCTGCCTTGTCCGTCATGCAAAATCAAACTGGGCGGATGCTCAGACAGGCGATTTTGACCGGTCTCTGAACAGTCGGGGAGAGCACACCGCTTCACTCATGGCCGCAATGCTGAAGGCAATGGGAGTAGCCGCCGATCTTGTCATCTCCAGTCCGGCAAACAGGGCTATCTCTACAGCAGAGCTCTTCTGTGAAATCCTTGATTACCCGAAGGAGAAGATCGTCAGGCGAATGGAGATCTACGAGGGAAGGGCTGACCAGATTCTTGCCATCATACAGGAGATGGCCGAAAGTGTCGAAACAGCCGTGATCTTCGGGCACAATCCGACCATTACGGAGTTTGCAAACCTGCTTTCAGCTGCTCACATGGAGAGTATGGAGACCTGCGGCATGGTAAGGATCGATCTGGAGATCGCGATGTGGAAGGATGCGGCTTACGGCAAGGGGAAAAAGGTCTGGTATGAGTACCCGAAGCGTAAAACCGATTAATCCCGTTCCGATTTGGGATCACGGGTCATGAGCTCAAAAATAGCCTGCCGGGCAGGCTTGCGTTCAAAGAGCATCTCATAGACCGCCTGGGTAATAGGCATTTCAACTCCGAGTCTGCTGCTGAGATCATAAACCGCTTTTGAGCTGAGCACACCCTCTGCAACCATATTCATCTGGCTGATGATATCATCAAGTGTGCGGCCCCGGCCTATCTCTTCGCCGACATAACGGTTTCTGCTGTGGCGTGAGAGGCAGGTAACAACCAGATCGCCGATCCCCGAAAGTCCGGAGAGGGTGACAGGATCCCCTCCAAGCCGTATGCAGAGCCTTGAGATTTCGGCAAGTCCTCTCGTGATAATTGCCGCCTTGGCGTTATCTCCATACCCTATGCCATCGGAGATACCGGCAGCAATCGCAATGATGTTCTTGACCGAACCGGCGGTTTCAACCCCGATGATATCGTTATTGACATAGACACGGAACATGTTGGTACGAAAGAGCTCCTGCACAATCTCAGCCGTCCGTAGCGACGGTGAGGAGGCAACCACGGTCGTGGGCTGCTCTTTTGCTACCTCTTCGGCATGGCTCGGTCCATAGAGCGCTGCAACCTGTGCGGGCTTCAGAGAGGGGAGCACTTCAAGCAGAACTTCCGACATCCGCTTACCCGTTCCAACCTCGATACCCTTGGCAACATTGACCAGAATTTTACCGTCGAGTGACGTCGTACAAAAACCGGTAACCGTCTCCCGCAACGCCTGGGATGGCACGGCCGTAACGATCACTTCGGCCCAGGAGATCAGTTCAGGAAGGAGATCGGCAACATCAAGTGAGTCCGGAAAAGCCACGCCCTTCAGATAGCGTTGATTTTCACGCTCCGCCCTGAGCTTTGCCGAGAATTCCGGGCGGTGCGCCCAGAGGCGGACAGGATAACCTTTCGAAGCAAGAAGTACGGCAAGTGTGGTGCCCCAGCTTCCGGCACCAAGTACAGCAATATTCATCGGATAATCAGGCCGTTATGCACGCCTGCCGAATGTCAGACGGTTCTCCGTACCGGAAAGCAGCCTTCTGATATTGGCCCTGTGCGTGTAAAGAATGGCAAGCGCGACAATAAGCCCGAAAATCATAAGGTGATAGTCGAGGCTGTCATGGAAGGAGAGTGGGGATCCGAAAAGCCTGATATAGTAGTCAAGGCCGCCGCCAAGCTCAAAAATATACTTGCGGATGGCAATGATAAGCGGAAAGGCAAGTGCCGCAAGAATGGAGGCTACCGAGACATACCTTGAAACGTAGACGGTCAGCAGAAAAATAGCGACAACGATCAGCATGCTTACCGGTGCAATGCCGATCAGCATCCCGGCGGCAGTGCTGACACCCTTGCCACCCTTGAAACCGGCAAAGACTGTAAAGACATGGCCGATTACCGCACACATCCCGGCCAGAAGCCTGAGAGCAACCTCATTCATATCGGGAAAATTACCGATCGGGTGCTCCCGGAAAAAAGCGACAACAGAAACCGCGGCAATAACGCCCTTGACAATATCAATAAGCGTAACCGTCAGACCGGCCTTCCAGCCGAGTACACGAAAGGCATTGGTACCTCCGGCATTTCCGCTGCCGAAGTCCCTGACATCAATACCCTTGAGCATCTTTCCCGCCATAATGCTGGTAGGGATGGATCCGATGAGATAGCTCACCGCTAAAATGGCAAGTAAAGTCACCATAAACGTTACTGATTATTGCTGTGTGACAAAAAAATAACGCAAAAAATGCCCTCAGGTTCTGGAGACCTGCCCTATAATGTACGAATTTTCCCCCTGAGATTGCAAGACGGCCCGTACATCATCAACCGCATTTTTTTCAACAATCATGACCAGTCCGGCTCCGAGATTGAAGGTTCTGCGCATATCCTCCTCGGGAACACTCCCCTCTTTACGGATAATATCAAAAATCGCCGGTTCCGGCCATGCACTCCATTCCACATCAAGTTTCAGACCGTCAGGCACAATACGCATGGTATTACCCAGAAGACCTCCACCGGTAATATGTGACAGACCCTTGAGTGCGGGTGAACCGAAAAACGGCTCAATCGCCCGGAGATAGGAGCGGTGACCTTTCAGCAGCTCCTCTCCCGCAGAACCTTCAAGACCTGAAAATGTCTGGTGCATCCTTCCGTCAAGCACTTTGCGGGCAAGTGAATAGCCGTTGGTGTGCAGCCCGGTGGATGGAAGGGCAAGCAGCACATCACCGGCAGTGATTGATGCGCCGTTGATGATTTTTTCATGATCAACAACTCCGACAATAGAGCCTGCGAGGTCAAAATCCTCCTCACTATAGACGCCCGGCATCTCGGCGGTTTCGCCGCCGATAAGTGCGCATCCATTCTCCCGGCAGGCCTTGACCATACCGGTAACAACGGCAGCGGCAAGCTCAGGCGTCAGCTTTCCGCAGGCATAGTAATCGAGAAAAAAGAGCGGTTTTGCTCCACAGACCAGAATATCATTGACACAGTGATTGACAAGGCATGAGCCGACCGTGTCATAGATACCGAGCTCAATGGCAATTTTCAGTTTTGTACCGACCCCGTCAATGCTGCTGACCAGCACCGGTTTTTTATACAGGGAGAAATCGGGCTGAAAAAAACCTCCGAACGCGCCGATATCGGTAATAACTCCGGGAGTAAATGTCTGGCGTACCTGGGGTTTGATCAAACGGACGAACTCTTCACCCGCACTGATATCGACTCCGGCTTTTTTATAATCCATCTGCTACCTCTTTAAATTTAATACATTTAATATCGAGAACGCTTTACGGAGTTCCTGCCGGGGTTTCAAAAATACCGGCATCCTCAGGGCCGGAGAAAAACTCCCTGTGGAGGTTTCTGACCGCCGTAACCACCTCGGACTCCTGAACAACAAACCCGACATTTATCTCTGATGCGCCCTGGGAGATCATCCTGAGATTGACATCTTTCAGCGCATTGAATATCCTGCCGGCGACGCCGCGGGAGAGGCGAAGATTATCACCAACCACACTGACCGTGGCCACATTGTGCTCGATATCAACTTCCCCGAAGCTGTTCAGATGCTGGATAAGCTCCTCACTGAAACTTTTTTCATCAACGGTCAGCGATACCGAAACCTCACTGGTGGAGATCATCTCCACCGATACGCCGAAACGGGCGAAAGCACCGAACAACTCATTCATAAAGCCGTGACGACCGAACATCCGGTTTGAGCGCATGTTGATGATGCACTGTCCCTTTTTAACCGCAATGGATTTGACAAGACCATCGTAGCTTTTGCCTGAAAGCCGTTCAGGATCATTGGTAATAAGCGTTCCCTTGGCATCCGGATGCCAGGAGTTGAGCACATAGACCGGAATATTTTTCTGCACAGCGGGCGCGATGGTATCGGGATGCAGCACCTTGGCTCCGAGATAGGCAAGCTCCGCGGCTTCGGAAAAGGTCATGACCCGGATGCTCCGTGCTTCGGGCACAAGGCGCGGATCGCAGGTCATGACACCGTCAACATCGGTCCATATCTGAATGGCGTTGTCATTGAGCCAGGATCCGAGCAGGGCAGCTGAAAAGTCGGAACCGCCCCTGCCGAGTGTCGTTGTCCTGCCGTCTTTTGTCGATCCAATATAGCCCTGGGTAATGACCGTGGTGCCCTTTTCAAGGAGCGGTGCGATCATGAGCATGGCATTTGCTTCGCAGAGATCATTGAGCGGGCGGGCAAAACCAAAATTATCATCGGTAATCATCACCTTGCGGACATCGACCCATTCAGCGTTTAATCCCTGATCCTTCATTGCGGCGGCAAACACCGTGGTCGAAAAGAGTTCACCGAAAGAGCAGAACATGTCCCTGGAGCGCTCGGTCAGTTCACCGACTATATCTACACCCTTGACCAGCATTTCAAGGCGGGCGGAAAACTGTTCAACAGTGTCGGCAAGCTCTTTTTTCAACTCATCACTCTTGATCAGCTCGTCAATCAGATTGAGGTGAAAGCTGCGAACCTCTCCGGCAAGTCGCATTGCCTCTTCGAGATCGCTTCGTCCGGCAGCATCGGCAATCTGCACCAGTTTATTGGTTATACCGCTGCATGCACTGAGCACAACAAGAGGCGCCGCCTTCCCTGCTTCCCTGGAAACCAGTGAAATTGCCTGCTGCATCGCACCGGCAGTTCCAACCGAGGTCCCTCCGAATTTCATCACCGCCATAACAATTCAAACAAATAGGTTAATCGTGAAAATTTCACTTACATTTCCTCTATGCTTCACGGGGAAGCATCCGCTGTTCCCGAAAAAGAACAACCTTGATAAACTCGACCGGTTACAATGGATTCACGCTCCACATGGCTCAAGTCGTGCCAAAGGCTGCTGCTCCTGGGAACCTTGTCCAGCCTGCTCTTCAGTGCTGTCGGTTGCCAGATCCTGCTGAGAGGGTCAGGAGAGAGTCGGGAGAGCAAATATAGTTTAAAAAAGAGAAAATCGTATATCTCGTGTATGGCGGAAGGAAGAGGCTCAGCCGAGATCTGCCGCCTGCCGTTAAAGGTGCCGGAACGATCCATCGACCGGCTCTTTTCATCCCTTGACGACGCCATGGGCACAGCTTATCGTTCAGGGGGATCGACTCCGGACGGATTCGACTGTTCCGGCCTGGTGAGCTATCTCTACAAACAGAACTTCAGGATGCTGCTCCCCAGAACTGCCGGAGAGCAGGCCTTGCTCGGCCCCCTGGTGGAGAAAAAAGAGCTTCGTCCGGGTGATCTTCTGTTTTTCAGCATCGGCGGAGGGCGCATCGACCATGTAGGGATCAGTATAGGCAAAAACAGCTTTGCGCATGCGGCAAGGCGTGGTGTCATGATCAGCAGCCTCACCGAAAGCTACTACCTTCGTCACTACGTCTGTGCAGCCCGGATTATAATGCCGGACTGAGTCGCCTCCACACCTTCACGCGAAACCCTCTTTGCATGGTGAAAATCTCTTATATTGCTCCTCATCATTTCACTCTTTCAAACCACTCCGGCTCTCTTTATGCCAAACACAGGAATACAGAACTATATCGAACTGGCTTTTATAGTAAACCCCTCCCTGCATGAACTCTATATCGGCCTGCTGGCCGCTGAAGGTATAGCGTATTTTCAGGAGGAGGACGAACGGCTTCTGGCCTATCTGCCGGAAGAGGAGTGGACCGATGAGAAAGAGCAGACAATGATTGCTTTTCTGCAAGAGCGTCTGGGAACTGCTCCTGCCTATACTGCCACCTTTATGGCTGACCGGAACTGGAATGCCGAGTGGGAAGCCAACCTGCAACCTATCGAAATATCCGACCGCTTTCTGATTGTCCAGAAAAACAAGGATATCAACCCTAAACCCGGTCAGATTGTCATTGAGATCAATCCGAAAATGTCATTCGGAACCGGTTACCATGCCACAACCCGCCTGATGCTTCGCCAGATGGAGCAACTGGAGCTGAAAGACAAAAAAATGATGGATATCGGTACCGGCACCGGAGTACTTGCCATTGCAGCCCGCAAGCTCGGCAACAACCTGCCGATCCTTGCGTTCGACAACAGTGCATGGGCGGCGGAAAACGCGATAGAGAATATTGAACAGAATGCTGCACCGGATATAAAAATAGAGCTTCTTGATGCAGAAGAGGATCTTATTGTGAACCTTCGTGAGGGCTATGACCTGATTCTGGCAAATATCAACAAAAACGTAATTGACCGGATTCTGCCCGCCATAAGAAAGTACTCACCGGAAGCCACGGTCCTGCTCTCCGGTATTCTGGTCTATGATGAACCGTGGCTGAAAAAGCTGCTGAAACGGCTCGGCTATGAGATTGTGCAAACCATCTATGAAGATGAATGGCTCTCAAGCCTTGTCCGCCCACTCTCCCGTTCAACGCTTTAAACTCCCCGGCAGACCATGAAACGGGTTTCATGCATTGATATCGGCACCAATACAGCACTCTTGCTCGTTGCCGACCTCGTACCGGAAAGCGGCAGCATCATTCCGGTCTGCCACCGACAAACAATTGTTCGGCTTGGCAAAAATGTTGACGCAGAAAAAGTCATTGACCGGGAGGCTCAAGAGCGTTTGATCACCTGCATGAAGGAGTACGCTGAACTAAGCCGTGAACACGGAAGTGAATGCGTCATTGCAGCAGGAACAAGCGCCCTGAGAGATGCCGCCAACCGGACGGAGGTGATCCGAGCGGTTAAAGAAGAGACCGGAATTGCAATCAGATGCATCTCCGGTGAGGAGGAGGCAAAACTCACCTTTTTCGGTGCAGTAGCCGTTATGAGCCGGATTCCGGAACCCTTCTCGGTGATCGACATCGGAGGCGGCAGCACGGAGATTTCCATGGGCTCACTTGAGGGTATAACGGAAAGCGTGAGCCTCGACATCGGATCGGTCAGGCTCACCGAGCGGTTTTTCACCATGCTCCCCCCTCCGGAAAGCGAGTTTGAGCAGGCAGAAGCAGAGATCAGCAACATGCTCACAAAGCGTATCCTCCCCTTTTTTGCGTCACGCGAAAATGTGTTCGGAGTAGCCGGAACCGTGACCACCATTGCCCAGGTCTCTCAGGGAATGAACCACTTTGATGCGCTGAAGGTACACAACTACCCGCTCAGCTACTTCGAGGTTCATGAACTGCTCCAACAACTCAGGAAAAAAACCAATGAAGAGATCATTGCGCTTGGCATCCCCGAAGGACGCTCTGACGTCATTACCATGGGCACCCTTATTCTGCATCAGTTCATGCGCCTGCTCGGCATCGGTGAAATTCGGGTCAGCATCCAGGGGCTGCGTTTCGGCCTTGCGCAGGAGGAGCTGATCCGGCTTCAGCAAACACTCTGAGGGCGTAGATGACAACCGGCTCACGCTCTGCGTTCCGGGTAAAAAAGAGGAATACCCGCTCGCTCTCCCTGATACCGAACCGCGTTCGCAGCTTTTCCACAGAGAGGGGAAAATCACGCCGCTGAATACTTGCTCCCGTTATATGGTGCCGAGCCAGAAATGCCCTGAAGGTTTTCGGTTTCCAGGGGACAGCGTCCAGAACCCGGAAGAGCCTGCCGGGAAAATCCGCAATCAGTTGTTCCCCTGTCAGATAATCGACCGATCCATTCAGAAACTCAAGACCGCAATTCCGGGCAAGCACCGCTGAAAGTCGCGCCTTGATGATTGCCGGGTCCGGCTCGTAGAGAAACTGCTTCAGCGAAGAGGCAACTGCCCGGTCGGCATCCGGATCTCCGCAAACCTCAACGACAGCATCCGACCCGGTTGAAAGAGCAACCGCCCTGATCGTCACAGGGCGATCTCTTGCCCCCCGGTCAAGCAGCAACAGCGACTCCTTGCATTCACGGTCAACCGAAACCACCACGATTTCCGAGAGTGCCGGCAAAATCGCTTTCAGGGTGCTCAGCTCAAGCGCCGGAGAGGCCTTGATGCAGACCTTTGCCGCCTTCCGGAGAAGCAGGTCATGGTTGAGAACAACATCGGGACTAGCCGACTCAAGAGTGACAGAGCGCTGCCCCTCCTCTCGGCGAGCAGGATCAACATAGATCCACTCAAAGCTGTCATCCGGATATCCGGCAAGCAGGGTGAGACTGTCAGCATGCTGCACCTGAACATTGCCGATTCCGCACTGCTTCAGATTATGCTCCATCAGGGTGGAGAGCAACGGGTCACGCTCACAATAAAGAACATCATCAAATGTTCGGGAGAGAAAGATCGAGTCAATACCAAGGCCGCCAGAGAGGTCGATCAACCGCTTTCCTGAAAGCATTGAGGCCTTGAACGCAGCCGCCCGCTCTCCCGAAGCCTGCTCCAGCGAGAGCGGAGTGTAAAGCAGATTATAGGTTGAAAGGGAGGGTAACTTTTTGGCCGCTTTCCGGCGGCAACCAATCTGTTCCGCCATTGCCCTGACCGGCAAATCCTTGCGGCCATGAAACTGCATGGCAAACTGAGCCGGATCATCGCCGCTGTGCAGCGCAATCAGCGCCTGAACATCAGGCTCACACAGGCGATAGAGCTCTTCTAAGGTCATGGGAAGGATTTTCTTGAAAGGACCAAAAAGACTTCAGCGACAACAAGTACCAATAAAAAAAGAAATCCAGTTCCAGCAAACCGTGATTTACTCTTCATCTCTTCGTCGTTGAAGTCCCTGCTGTCCTTTAAGTCCTTAAAGCTTTAAGTCCTTTTTTTTATTTCTTCGAGCTGCTTCTCTGCTTCAGGCGAGCTTTGGTCATACGTTCACGAAGTCCACCCTCAGAAACAAACTCCTGCTCAAGATAACGAATCTGCCGCGCCAGAAGATAACTGCATACCCTGATGAGACCGATAATCACGTTGGCAGAAATTTCAGCCTCCTTATGCTCAATACCTTTCTTAAACGTAGAGTACTCCGCATCAGGCAGACGGTTCAGCTCTCGAAGACGAAAAGCATAGGGATGTTCGGGGCTCCACTCGGCGAAACCGTTGATTCTCAGAAAATCGCGATAATCCTCAAGCAACTCTTCAAGACTCGCACGGGCAACATTGGTCAGCTTGATCTCAGTCTCCTTTGAGGTTCCTGAGGCCATACTCCCTTCAATAATGTTCTGCTTGCCGGAACGTGCAGCCTGAACCATCTGATCAATAGTACGGTCACTTTGTTTGTAAATTCTCCGGGTAAAATAGCAGGTGGCATCATAGATAATTTCAGCCTTCCTGTATGAGAGCAGATTTCTGTAACCACCATGAACAGGAATAAAGCCGTCAGCCATAAATTCCCTCCGAAGCATTTTTGAGAAAAAAACCGGTGAAGGAGTAAAAAGATAGGCACTACATTAAAATTACTGCTATCCAATCAAATAACCTTAGAAAACCTTATTTTTCTTGAAACGACTTAAAGGACATCAACGACAGCAAGGACTAATATTCTCCCTCTTCGTCCCTGAAGTCCCTGCTGTCCTTTAAGTCCTTTTTTCTGTCATAATCAAGCTCCTTCATAAAAACCGATTGTTGTTTTTATCAAGCGAAACAGGTATGATAGAAAGTATGATAACTATTCAGTGAGGAGAGAAGATGGGAAAAACAAAAGTTGCGGTAACCATTGATGCACAGGCCATCATAAAAATTGACCGGCTTGTCGAAAGGAAGGTTTTTGCCAATCGCAGCCAGGCAATAGAGGAGGCGCTTAATGAAAAAATTGAGCGTATTGAACACCGCAGACTGGCTGAAGAGTGCGCAAAACTTGATCCTGTTGAAGAGCGCCAACTGGCAGATGAGGGTATAACCGGGGAGATTGAGACATGGCCGGAATACTGAGGGGTGAGATCCGGTGGGCTGACCTGAACCCGACTCGGGGTAATGAGCAATCCGGTCTTCGGCCTGTGCTGGTGTTGAGCCATGATGTTTTTAATGACCGATCGGGGACGGTTATTGCCGTTGCGCTGACAAGCCAGCCACAAAAAGCAGGTTTTCCGCTTACTTTACCAATTGAATCAGCCGCTCTTCCAAAAAAATCATGGATTAAAATCAGCCAGATCAGAACGTTGTCAGAAGAAAGGATCGGAAGCAAAATCGGAACGATTTCTGCCGAGGAGATGCTGCGGGTTGTCGAGGGAGTTAATGAGATTATAGGCAGATAACCCTGTGCTATTCTGGTGCGCACCACAGTGCGGGAAGTAAACCTGGCTTATTCTTGATTTACATTCTTCCTCTTCGTCGTTGAAGTCCCTGCTCTCCTTTACCTCCTTGAATGCAATCCCTCGGTTACAATATCTCTTTGTGTAATTCCACAAGCTTGCGACGAAGAACCTTGCCGACCGTGGATTTCGGGAGTGCTGCGATGAATTCGATATGCTTGGGGATTTTGTATGCGGCAAGCTCTTTGCGGCAGTGGTCGCGGAGCTCCTCGACTGAAAGCTTGGTGCCGTTGCGCAGTACAACCCAGGCCTTGACCGCCTCTCCCTGGTAGGGGTCAGGTACTCCTGCAACGCCGACTTCAAGCACCGCCGGGTGGACGGCAATGACCTCTTCAACATCGCGCGGCCAGACCTGGAACCCTCCGGGTTTGATGACATCTTTTTTGCGGTCGACAATGAAGAGGTAACCATCTTCATCGAGATAGCCGATATCACCGGTAAAAAGCCAGCCGTCACGCAGAACAAGATCGGTTTCCAGCGGGTTCTGCCAGTACTCTTTCATGAGCTGTGGAGCACGCATGATAATTTCACCGATTTCATTCTCGCCAAGCACTTCATTACCATGATCCTGCTCAACAATCCGCACGTCAACATCCGTGACAGGAATACCTACCGAGCCCTGCTTGTAGGTGCCGAGAATCGGGGTAAAAACCGATGCAAGGGCCGATTCAGTAAGACTGTAGGCATCAATAATCCGTCCGCCGGTCAGCTCTTCAAACCGTTTTTTGGTTTCGAGCAGAAGCGGTGCGGCTCCTGATACACTGAGCTTGACTGATTTCAGAATCGAATTGTCACTCTTGACCCGGGGATGGTTGATCAGTGCGGTAAAAAGGGTTGGCACTCCGGGCAATACGGCCGGCTTGAGCCTCTTGATGGTATGCAGCAGATCATCAAGATCCCTTGGATTCGGCACGAGGGCGAGCGGGTAGCGGGCAACCAGAGCGGCCCCCATGATACCGACCTGGGCATAGACGTGAAAGAGAGGCATGTTCAGCAGAATGACATCCTTCCCGTGTTCAAGAATAACACTGAACCATGCGGCAATCTGCATGCCGGTCATCACCAGCCCCTGGTGGGTTATGACAACACATTTCGGATTACCGGTCGTACCACCGGAAAAAAGAAAAATCGCGGGGTCATCATATCGTACCGGCGGCAGGACGGTTTTAAGACCGGCCTGAGCAGCAATCAGCTCCTGCAACGAGTGGTCTCCACGGCGGAGCTGAACCCTGTGACCATCTTTTTTCTCTTTCAGAAGCGTAAAGAGAACCTTGTTGAGCGGTGAGAGATACTCCTTGATATTGGTGACAATAACCCTTTTCAGGCGTGAAGAGGGCTGCACCTCCTTGATTTTCTCATAAAAAGGGGAGAGGACAATAGCGGTCTCTGCACCGCACTCGTTAAGGGTGTGCTCAAACTCATGAACAGTATAGAGCGGATTCATGGGCACTGCAACCGCACCCGCTTTCCATATTCCGAGTTCGGAGATCACCATCTGCGGGGAGTTGGGCATGATCAGGGCCACCCGCTCCCCTTTTGCAATACCAAGCGCTCCCAGCGCTCCGGCGAGCATATTGCTCTGACGCTCCAGCTCGATGTAGGAGAGCGCTCGGCCCTTGAAATGCAGCGCGGGATGATCCGGAGACTCCTCAGCCGTCCTCCGGACGACATCAATCATGCTCTCTTCCGGGTAAGGATGAAGCGTACGGGGAACTCCCTTGTCGTAATGCCGGAGCCAGGGTTTGGAACTCATGGTATATAGAGTGTTGAACTTACAGATAACGGAAAAAACAGACCGTCTATCGATGAGAAAATGCAAAGCAACAATTTACGCAATAGCTTCCACAACATCACAAACTGCGCGGCAAAGAAGTGCCAGCTCCTCCTCTTGCATGATGAAGGGCGGCATAAGGTAGATCAGTCGGCCGAATGGACGAACCCAGACCCCCCGGTCGACAAGCTGCTGCTGGACAACCCTCATCTCTACCGGGCGATGCAGCTCAACAACTCCAATGGCGCCGAGCACACGCACCTCTGCAACACTCCTGAAGGTGCGGCAGGGTTCGAGCCCTTTTCGCAGCCCGGACTCAATAGCGGTTACGGCAATCTGCCAGTCATAACTGCCGAGCAGACGGATACTTGCTGAAGCGACCGCACAGGCAAGAGGATTTGCCATAAAGGTCGGACCGTGCATGAAAAGCCCCGGAGAGCCTGAGCATATTGCCTCCGAAACCCGGGCGGTTGTCACGGTTGCCGCCAGTGTCATGTAGCCGCCCGTCAGCGCCTTGCCCACACAGATGATATCAGGCACAACTCCTGCATGTTCAAGCGCAAAAAGCTTTCCCGTACGTCCGAATCCTGTAGCTATTTCGTCGAAAATCAAAAGTACGTCATAACGGTCGCACAACTCCCTGAGTCGCACGAGATAGTGGGGTGAATAAAATCGCATGCCTCCCGCACCCTGAACAACCGGTTCTAAAATTACTGCGGCAATCTCCCTGTGATGGCCTTCAAGCAGGTTTGCCAATGAGGCAATATCCTCTTCGCTGCATGACTCATGAAACCGGCATGGCGGCGCATCAGCAAAGAACTGCTGCATGATGACCCCCTGAAAGAGGGTGTGCATGCCGGTGTCCGGATCCGAGACCGACATGGCTGTAAAGGTGTCACCGTGATAGCCGCTTCGGACTGTCAGCAAACGGTTTTTCCCGCTTTGCCCCAGTGCTGTCCAGTACTGAATGGCCATCTTGATGGCAACTTCAACGGCAACCGATCCCGAATCACTGAAAAAGAGTTTCTGCAGGGGTGAAGGGAGCAGAGCGATCAGCTCCCTGGCCAGGGTCACGGCAGGTTCATGGGTGAGGCCGCCGAACATGACATGGCTCATCTGCTGCAGTTGAGCGGTAACCGCCTCATTGAGCACCGGATGATTATAGCCATGGATTGCCGACCACCAGGAGGACATGCCGTCAATGAGTCGGCGGCCGTCTTCAAGCTCCAAAAAGACCTCATAGGCACCTCTTACCGGATAGACCGGGAGGGGATCGGTTACCGAAGCATAGGGATGCCAGATATGACGGCGATCGAAATCAAGATCAAGAGAACTCAGGTGTCGAGTCATACCGGTGCATGTCTTGTTACAGATTGAAATAGCATGGTTTGCTATAAACCAAGTTGAGTAACCCCGTCGGGATCAAGCGCTCCGTCAAAAATGTTGATGAGCGGAGCCAAAAAGCCCTCTTTATGCAGCCAGTGGCGGATAAGTTCACGGGTATCGTCAATGATAAGCTGCTCACTCTCCTGAAAACAGTTGTAGATAACCCCCCTGATGACAATACCCCGTTTCACACATGCCTCGATGGAAAGAATGGTGTGGTTGATGCTTCCCAGACGGGGTGAGGTAACGAGAATGAGCGGATAGCCTGCGTCCCTGATATAGTCGGCAAAAAGCAGATCGCGCGAAAGAGGAACAAGCAGCCCTCCGACCCCTTCAAGGAGTACCGGATCGTAACGCTTCTGCAAGGCAAATGTTGCCCTGCGGATCTGCAAAACATCAATTTCCCGCGATGCAAGCCGGGCCGAGAGATGCGGAGAGGCCGGATAAGGGAAAACATAGGGCGCGGTCAGGCCCTCATTATCTGCATCCTGCAGCCCGATACCCATGATACGGCGGTGCTCCAGAATATCTTCGGCTACGCCATCACATCCGGTCTGGACTATTTTCTGGGTAATGACCTCCCGTCCCTGCTGCTGAAGGGCTCTGGCGAGAAGTCCGGTGACATAGGTTTTCCCGATCCCGGTGTCAATGCCGGATATGGCAACAACAGCTCCCTTCATGAGCATCTCTTTTTTAAACAGCAGTAAACCGGATGATAGGTCAGATAGACACCGTTTTCGCTGGAAAAGGAGTGCCGGTAACGGTCAAGAAAATGCTGGTATCTGCTTTTTGTCCATGAACGGCGAAGAAGCCCGTTGACCCCTGTATGGCGCATATGGCTGAGTACCGCTTCAGGAGAGCAGAACTCCATGCGCACCTCCTCCTCCCTTGCGGTAATCACATCAAAATACCGGCCGGCAATCAGTTCGAGCTCCCCGAGAGAGTAATAGCCCAGCCCGCCCCCCTCAATCGTCGATATTTCCCGCATATTCCGGGTACTGAAGGTCGTAAAGGCAAGCATCCCCCCCGGAAGGAGATGAGCTGCGATTCTGCTGAAAAAGAGGTCGAGATCGACAAGCCACTGCAGTGTGGCATTGGAAACCACAAGATCCAGCTCCATCGGCAGAGCGTCAAAACGCTCTATATCGCCCGCCAGAAAATGAAACGCTTCAACCGGAAAAGCGTCAAGCACACCGGCTACACAACCACGGCTCTCTTCAACGAGATCATTGGCGTAGTACTCCCTGATGGTGGTCCGGCTGAGCAGTTCAGCGGTGAATGACCCGGAACCGGACCCAACTTCAAGTACACGGTTGAAGGCGCATGAGTGGCTCTCCCGACAGACCATCTCCGCCAGCTCCCGAGCCATACGGTTCTGAACAACAGCATGGTTGGCATAACTGGAAAGGCTCCTCTGGAACCTGTCGCCTACAAGCTGTTTATCTATTTTCTGAAGCATGCGAGCAGCTCCTGCAGGGTACTGAAATGGAAAAAAGGAAAATGTGCCATATCTCCGATAATGGTTTGAGGAACACCTCTCCATGCAGCGTACTGCTGCTCTGCCGGAAAAACAAGATCCCTGCCGCCTATGATGGCATGCGAGTATTGCCACTCCGGAGTGGAAGGCTGACTCCTCGACTGAAAGTGACCGTTCAGTCGTTCAAGCTCTTCCTTCTGCTCAGCAGTATCGCGAGCGGATGCCATGGCTGAAAAGCATACGAACGCTTCACTGCTGCCGCACATCCTGCGGTTGAAACGGTTCCGGTTCTCTTCAGAGTAGGATGCGAGTGTTGCCTGAAAAACACCTGGAGGGATACCCTTCCTCTCATCTACCGGATAAAGCGTACCGTTAAGAGCAAGGGCACGCTTTATCGGAGGGAGCATAATCTGCTGCGCCGCCCAGACGCCGAAAGACCAGGCTATAACGGTTATCTCGGTATAGCGGCTTACATCGTCCATAAATCCCACCTCCGGCTCCAGATTCCGATAATCGTAACAGACAAGCATATCCGCATTAAAATCCTCGTCAACCCCCTCTCTAAGCGACACATCCAGCAGGTGGCGGGCAATCCGGCCATCCATACCCCATCCGTTAAAAAAAAGCAGCAGTTCATCGGAGCCCTCTTTTCTGAGCCATTCAGTTTTCATGGAGAGCTGCACCTATAAGTTCAGGAAGCCGGGAAAGATCCCCCCACTCAAGAGTAGAACGGAGAGATATACGAATACGGGCGCTCTTTTCCGGAACGGTAGGCGGCCGGACCGGCAGCGCGAGGAACCCGGCATCCCTCAGCTTTGAAGCCAGAGCAATGGCCAGACTATTGCCTCCGGTAACAACCGGAACAATATGACTCTCACCGGGCACATCAAGACCGCGCCCGATCAGCTCCCGGCGAAGCTTTGCCGCAAGGTTGAACAGCGCACGGCGCTCCGAAGCCATGGCGGACTGCCGTTCAAGCGTGAGCAGGCTCCAGCCGAGAACAACCGGAGGAAGCGCCGTGGTAAAAATAAACGAGCGCATGGTGTTGATGAGATACTCCCGGACAAGTGAACTCGTCACCGCATAGGCTCCCGTCGAGGCCAGAGCCTTGCCGAAGGTACCGGTAATGATATCAATATCCTCCACCACTCCGGCAGTTTCACACAGACCAAGACCCCGCTCTCCGAAGACGCCTACACCGTGAGCCTCATCAATCACAAGCAGGGCTCCGTACCTCTTTTTGAGTTCAACAAGCCGCGAAAGATCGGCAAGATCCCCGTCCATGCTGAAAACCGATTCGGAGACTATGACTATCTGACGGTACCGGCCTTCTGCTCCTGCAAGCAGCTCCTCAAGATGATCGTAATCCCTGTGACGGTAGCGCTGGTATGGCGCTTCGGAAATCTTCAGTCCGTCAATGATACTCGCATGGTTGAGCCGGTCGCTCAACACAAGATCATGGCGGTTGGTGAGTGCAGGAATAATGCCGATGTTGGCATGGTAGCCGCTGTTGAAGACAAGTGCCGCTTCTCGCCGGTAAAGTGCTGCCAGAGCCCTATCAAGGTGGTCATAGAGCGTATGGTTGCCCGTCAGGAGACGGGAGGATGAGCTGGTCATGGCATAGCCGTTTTCTGCAAGAGTATCCATGTAACCGGCCAGCAGCATCGGATCATCGCCAAGACCGAGGTAGTCGTTTGAGGAGAGGTTCAAAAGGGTGCTGCCGTGCAAGGTAATCTCTTTGCCGCTGCGTGCCGTGACAGGAGGAAGCTCCCTGTATCGATCCTGCCGTCGGAGCTCATCGAGTTCGCGCCGGATCCGTTCCTGAAACTGCATGTTCAGATACCTCAGTTAAAACTTTCGATCTGGCCTGCAAATCTCTGGTCTTCAGCCGTATCGCGCCCCCTGGTTGTAAGATAACCACCGGTCAGAAAACCGTTTGCACCTGAAAGCATAAGAAGACCCTGAAAATCCTTCATAACCGTCTCCCTGCCGGCAGCAAACTTGATAATTTTATCCGGATGCGCCAGGCGGCAGATAGCAAAGGTTTTCACGATATCGGCCACAGAGAGCGGCTCTTTTCCCTCAAGCGGAGTACCATCAATCGGCACCAGTACATTGAGCGGTATGACCGATACATCAAGCTCCTGAAGTGCAAAAATCATGGCAATGCGCTCCTGCATGCTCTCTCCGACACCCATAATGCCACCGCAGCAGACCGAAATATTGTTCTTTCGCAGCCGTTTGATCGTCTCGATACGCTCTTCAACCGAGTGCGTATCGGCAATCAGATCATGATAGCGGTCGGGTGCAACCTGGATATTGATATTGTAGTGGGAGATGCCATGGGCGGCAAGGGCGGCGGCAGGCTCTTCACCGAGAATTCCAAGGGATGCACAGATGTTCAGGGAGGGAAGTTCGGCATGCAGCCGGTCGATCATATCAAGCACCCGCTGAAACTCGCCGTTTATCTTTTTATACCCGTAGCCGCTGGTGACAATACCGAAATGGGAAACACCCGAGGAGTAACAGTTGTGCGCTTCAAGCAGCACCGACTCTTCATCAACCAGATCATAAACCTCAATATCGGCCCGGTTGTGCCGCGACTGGGCGCAGAACTTGCAGTTTTCACCACACACTCCCGATTTGGCATTCATGATAGAGCAGGAATAAAGAGACTCCTCCTTTGAGGCATAGCGGTTTTTCACCTTGTTTGCCAGCGAGGCGAGATCAAGGGAGAGTTCTCCCGGTACCGACGCAAGCCGGAGCGCATCAGCTTGTGAAATCGGCTCTCCGGTTTCAAGCACACGGTAAGCTGCAATAATATGAGGATGAAGTGCCTTCTGGTCCATAACGGTATTCTTTTTATAAGTTAATGGCGTTTTGAAAGATGGGCTTCGCCTGATGACACCAGAACCGTGCCTCCATCATCACCCTCAAGCATCAGCTCGCCCCCCTTTGCGATACCCGAAACGGTTCCGCTTATTGTCCGGTTAAACTGCTCAACCATGACAACTCTTGACTGGAGCAGTGAATGTCCTTCGATGTAGGAGAGCACAAAACCAAGATCCTCTTCAATCAGCCAGCGATCATAAAGTGGCTCAAACTGGTTCAGAAAAGCGGCAAGCAGCTCCGGTTTTGAAAAGGATCGACCGCACTCCAGAAAGAGCGATGTCGCACGCCCCTCAAGTTCAGCCGGAAACTCTGACTGATTGACATTGATACCGAGCCCGACAACAACGAAGTGTGTACAATCAGGTTCCGACTGCATTTCACACAGCACGCCGCAAATCTTCTTTTCATTGACGAGAATGTCGTTCGGCCACTTGATCTTCGGCTGAAGGTCGGGAACAAAGCGGACCAGTGCCCGGTGAAGAGCAACAGCGACAAGCAATGTAAGCTGGGGAACACGCAGGGATGGTACTTCCGGACGCAGAATCAGGGTGAAGTAGAGATTTTTTCCCGCAGGAGAGTTCCAGCTCCTGCCCATTCTTCCCCTTCCCCCTGTCTGGGAATCGGCAGCAACAACGGTGCCTTCCACAGAACCCCTGACGGCGAGCGCTTTAGCCTGGAGATTGGTGGAATCGGTAGTTTCGTGATAGAAGAGGTTCCTCCCGAAACATCGTGTCGAAAGAAACGGTTCCACTTCAGCCGAAACCGCTCTGCCGGTCAGAGCGGTCAGCCGGTATCCCCGGCCTGTTACGGCATCAAGCTGATACCCTTCGCTGCGAAGCAGTCGAATGTGCTTCCATACGGCACTTCTGGTTACCCCGAATTCCCGGCAAAGCTCTTCACCCGATAAAAAATCTCCTGAAGTTGCAAGGCGACAGAGAATCTGTGCGGAGAGATTGTTCATACGATCAGCGGGTCGAATCTGTAATAACGGGGTTACCGGCCGTGTGCTCCGGAGCAAATGTGAACCTGAATTTAGTGCGGGGTTGACAACTTTGCAAGTGAATAAAAAAGGCGCCCTGCCGGACACCTTTTTTATTCACGCAATGGCGGTTCACTTTCCCATGGAGGCCATGGTAGTGGTTTCGTAATTCTTCCGGTAGCTCTCCAGCCCCTTGAAAATACCATAGGCTATTTTGGCCTGCTCCTGACGATCCCGAAGAACGCGCTCTTCGTCGTAGTTCGAGAGGTATCCAACTTCGACAAGAGCACTCGGCATGGAGGGTGTCCATAAAACCATAAATCCTGCCTGACGAACACCACGACCATTATTGCCCGGAATTTTTTCGACCGGCTTGAGAATATCCTGGGCAAGCGAAGTAGACTGCCGGGCAAAGGCGTTCTGCGCCATACTGCTCATAATGAGATGTTCCTCTGAAAACCCTTTATACTGCAACTGATAGTCATCCTCCTTGCGGATAACCGAGTTTTCAAACAGAGCCACATCAAGCGCTGCCTGCGTTTTGTGCAGACCGAGAATATAGACCTCGGAGCCCCGGGCTGATCGATTCGGACTTGCATTGCAGTGAACGCTGATGAAGAGTTTTCCTCCTGCTCGGTTAGCGATCTTCCCCCGTTCATGCAGAGGGATGAAGGTGTCATCCTTTCTGGTGTAGATCACGTTCACATCCGGCCAGTTCTGCTCAATAAAGTTTCCGAGATCATGGACAATGTTCAGGACAACATCCTTCTCCCTGGTACCATTGCCTCCAATAGCTCCGGGATCCTTGCCTCCATGACCGGCGTCAAGAACTACCGTATTGAGTTTCCACTTTTCAACATCCCGATTGATAACCCTGGCGATCTGCTCCTCCTTCTCCCTTTTGCGGATCTCCTGCACATCAGCTTTACTGCGGATATAGAGCTGATAACGGTTTTTTTTGGCGTCCCGCTGAAATTCGACGGAATTAATAATAAACGCCTTGTTGTCGAGCGTGATAGCAAACTGTAATCCGCCACCTTCAAACTGTTTCGGCGTAATGACCCTGACAACCCCGCTGCCATAAATTTTCGAAAGCGCATCACCGTCACACTGCCCATTCTGGAGTGAAAAATAGGCCGTTCCCTCGGCATCAGGCTTGAGAAGCGAAGCCTGGGTTGGAGCGCCGGTGGCAGCAAAGGTTATGATTGCTCCATTTGCACGATTCTCAACTTCAATGCCGGTTATCACTGTTTTTGCCTCTTCAGCTGACGCCGTTTTGCGGGCCAGATCATTTTGATCATCACGTTTTACTACGCCTATTGACGCGACTGATTCAGCAAACCGCTTCCCTTTTAGCCAGGCGGTGATCCTTCCTGAGGAGTAGCTGTAGACAATCTCCCTGTCAAGCCAGACGGTAAAAAGCCGGCAGGCCTGGGTAACCGGAAGATAGCTCCTTGACTCTATCCGTACCGGTGCGGCGTTAAGCTGAATAATTCGTTGCCGACCTTCAGGATCCTTTGAAACAACACTGGCAAAATGGTTGCCGGGCTCAACCCTGCAGCGCGACCCCGGACTATCCAGCGACTCCTCGATATCATAGGTGCCGCCCTCACTATGAAAGCTCATACGCAACGCCCTGGCCATGGAGCCAATATCCACCATCAGCGTATTGCCGCTTCTCATGGCAAGAATCTTGATGGTATAGCGCTGGTCAACACCCATATTTACCTGCACGGGAACCGTTGTCGGGCCGTAGGTGAGTGGTGGAGATGCTGCAAAAAGCGATAGGGAGAAGAGCTGCAGCAGCGTCACCAGCAGAACCAGAGCGATTCGATATATACTATGACGGATGACGTCAGGCATGGTTGTTATAAAAAGTTTGTTCGAGTAAACATTGCCGCATTACCACAATAGTAATAAAATATTTTTTGTTGACCTGCACTCCCTGTTTTAGCATCAGGAAATAATCAGTTAGAACCCGCTCTTAGCGGAACAGTATACGGTGTTAATAGTGGTAAAATTTGTTTTTTGCTCATCAACACCTATCTTTTTCAAAATTTAATTGTAACGCTCTTACCTCGGGACTGATCAATGGCTTCAAAAGCTGCAACACCATCTGCCAGAAACAGGACCCTGATTGTAGTCGAATCCCCCTCAAAGGCAAAAACAATCAATAAATATCTTGGCGACAAGTATACCGTCTTTGCGTCAGTCGGCCATATCAAGGATCTGCCGAAAAAAGAGATCGGTCTTGACTTTGAGCATCACTACGAACCGCGGTATGAGATCATTGCTGGAAAGGAAAAAGTTGTCCGGCAGTTAAAAAAACTTGCCGCAGAAGCCGATGAAATCCTCATTGCCACTGACCCTGACCGCGAAGGCGAAGCAATTGCATGGCATATTTCAAACGAGATCGGAGCAACAAAAAAACCGGTCTTCCGGGTGCTCTTCAATGAGATCACCAAAAATGCGATCATTGCAGCTATCCAGGAGCCCCGCCAGATTGACTACCGGCTTGTCCGCTCCCAGCAGACCCGTCAGGGGCTTGACAAAATAGTAGGCTACAAGATCAGTCCGTTTTTATGGAATGTTGTCCTGCGCGGTCTCTCGGCAGGCAGAGTCCAGTCTGTTGCGCTCAGACTGATCTGTGAGCGTGAAGCTGAAATCAATCGCTTCGAAATTCAGGAGTACTGGACAATCGGCGCGGAGTTCATGACTCCGGGAAAAGAGTCGTTCAGAACAAAACTTGTCCGCTTCGACGGTGACAAACCCGAGATAACCAATCAGACTCAGGCCGAAACGATAGCTGCACTCGTCAGGGAGGGGAACTACTCGGTCTCGGAGATCGCACCCAGGGTACAGCAGCGAAAACCGCCACTACCATTCACCACGTCACTGCTTCAGCAGGCAGCTTCAAACCAGCTTGGTTTCGGCTCACAGAAAACCATGCGTATTGCCCAGCAGCTCTATGAGGGAATCGATCTCGGCGCGGAAGGGGCTGCGGGTCTCATTACCTATATGAGAACAGACTCGACGCGCATAGGCACGGAAGCTGTTGCCCAGGCAAGAGCCTATATCGACAGCCAGTTCGGCAAGGAGTATATCGGATTTGGCGGTGCGGCAAAGTCCGGAAAGAATGCCCAGGACGCCCATGAAGCCATACGACCTACCTCTATTGCAAAAAAGCCTGAACAGGTCAAGCAGTTCCTCTCGGCAGAGCAGTTTAAACTCTATGAACTGATCTGGAAACGGTTTCTGGCGGCAATGATGGCCCCTGCAAAAATTGAGCAGACGAGAGTTGACGTAGAAGATCAATCCTCAAGATTTCTCTTTCGTGCAACCGGAAACAGGATCCTTTTCCCCGGATTCATGCGGGTCTATGACGACCAGAGAGAGCTGGATTACGAAGCACAGCGATCCACAAAGGAGGATGTAGAAAAGGAGCCGACCGTTCAGCTCCCGGAACGCATTGCCGTAAAAGAGTCGCTCGCGCTCGAAGATGTTGACCGCAAGCAGAGCTTCACCCGTCCTCCGGCACGATACAGCGAGGCGACGCTGGTCAAGGATCTTGATAATTACGGTATAGGCCGGCCATCAACCTATGCATCCATTTTCTCAACCCTGCAGGATCGACGCTATGTCGAGCTTGAGAAGAAAAAGATCATTCCTACCGAACTCGGTAAGGATGTTTCACTTATTCTCGTTGCCAACTTTCCCGACCTCTTCAATGTCGGCTTTACGGCATTCATGGAGGATGAGCTGGACAAGGTGGCAAGCGGAGAGGATGAGTATGAACAGGTGCTTGACAACTTCTACAAACCGCTTGAAACGGTCCTGAGCCTTCGCAAAAGCGATCCGCTTATCCCGCAGAACAGCGAAACCACTACCTGTGAAAAATGTGGTGTGGGTCAGATGGTTGTCAAATGGACGGCGAGCGGGAAATTTCTCGGCTGTTCACACTATCCCAAGTGCAAAAACATCAAGACGATCGCCACCAACAAGGAGAAGCCGAAAGACAGCGGAATTGTCTGCCCTTCATGCAAGGAAGGGCATATGCTGCTCCGCAAGGGAAGGCTGGGCGCATTTCTTGCCTGTTCGAACTATCCGAAGTGTAACACACTGCTGAATCTCAATAAACAGCGGCACATTGAACCGTTGAAGACCCCGCCGGTTCTGACCGATATTCTCTGCGCAAAGTGCGGCGCTCCGCTCTATCTCAGAAGCGGGAAAAGAGGGCTCTGGCTCGGCTGTTCAAAATTCCCGAAATGCCGCGGGCGTCTTGCCTGGAGCACGCTCGACGAAACCGCCCGGAACCGCTGGGAAGCGGTAATGGCTGAACATCAGAAAGCTCATCCAGCCGTAACGCTCACCATGACGGATGGCAAGCCGGTTCCGATGACCATTCCCGTTGATGACATTATTTCGAGAGCTGAAGAGTCCGGACTTGTCACTGCTCCGGCAGAAGCTGCGGCCGAAGTCACTGCATAAAAAGAGCTATGCGGTAGACCGCAAAAGAGAGTACCCAGGCTACCGAGAGCGAGTAGACTGAATAGAGTACTACCGGCTTCCAGCGGCCAACCTCTTTTTTCATGACCCCGAGTGTGGCAACACAGGGCAGATAGAGCAGCACAAAAACCATAAGACTGAGTGCTGTTGCCCTGCTGAATGCCGGATCGCTCTTGATGATGGATTTCAGATCAACCGACTCTCCATCACTCTTCCCTATTGAGTAGATGGTTCCCATCGTTGAGACCACAACCTCTTTTGTTGCAAGCCCGGTAACAAGCGCAATACCTATCCTCCAGTCAAAACCAAGCGGTCTGATGACCGGTTCAATCACCATGCCCGCACGACCGGCAAGAGAGTAGGCAAGCTGGGCCGAGTTGACCTGATACTCAAGCTTCTTCTGCTCTGCCTGTTTTTCGGCGTCACCCGCAGCGCTTGATGCAATGCGGGCGGTTTCAGCCAGTAGCTGTGCGTCAAGCGCTTCATTACGGGGATAGTTGCTTATCGCCCAGATAATGATGACCGCGCCTAAAATAAGGGTTCCGGCTTTTTTCAGGTACATCAGCGCTTTCATTTTTGCCTGAAAGAGCACTGAGCTGAGTGTCGGCCATCGGTATGGAGGCAGCTCCATCACAAAAGGCTCGGAATCGCTTTTCAGAATGGTTGACTTCAATATCCAGGCTGTCCAGAGTCCGACAGCAATACCGAGAAAATAGATGCCGAACATGACGTTGGCCGCAACCTCCGGAGCAAAGAATGCCCCGGTCAGGAGTACATAGACCGGCAGTTTTGCACCGCAGCTCATGAAGGGGATGATCATGATCGTCGCAAGCCTGTCCGTTGGACTTTTAAGCGTTCGGGTAGCCATAATTGCCGGGATGGAGCATCCGAACCCCGTTATCATGGGGATAAAGGACTTTCCATGAAGTCCGAAACGGTGCATCAGCCGGTCAATCACAAATGCAGCACGAGCCATGTAGCCCGATGCCTCAAGAAAAGAGAGTCCGATAAAGAGCAGCACAATATTGGGCAGAAAAACCAGTACACCTCCGACACCGGCAATAACACCGTCAATAGCTATCGAACGGAGCATCTCATTGGGCAAAAGCGGTCTGAGATGTGAGGCCAGCGTGCCGAAAAGCAGATTGAGCGCGCCCATGATCGGCGCACCAAGCGTGAAGGTAAGCTGAAAAATTGACCAGACCACAAGTAAAAAAACGGGCAGCCCGAGCACGCGGTTGAGTACCACCATATCAATATAATCGGTTACCGTAGCCTTCACCTCACCCGGCTGGCGGACACACTCTTTCATGGCTCCCCGTATGAACGCATGACGGTCTTCGGTAATAAGCATCTCCGGCTCTGAATCATGCTGACGTTCAGCATCCCGGAGTGCTTCCTGGAGGGCAAGCTCAACTTTAACCCAGACAGGATAGTGCTGAACCTCCTGATAAACCTCCCGGTCGTTTTCAAGCAGCTTGATGGCAAGCCAGCGCGAATTATAGAGTTCCAGCTCCTTCTGATTGCTGAGAAGTGCCGTTATTTTATCAACTGAAGCTTCAAGGGATGGCGTGAAAAAGAGCTTGTTCTTTTTGATTTTGATCTCCTTCTGTGAGACCCGGATGATATGATCAAGAAGTGCGTCAAGACCACTCTTCTTTTTGGCTGAAACCGGTATGATATGGCATCCGAGAAGCTGCTGAAGCTGTTTGATGTCAATAACAATACCCTTCTCTTCAACTTCATCCATCATGTTGAGCGCAACGAGGAAATCAACCTCAAGCTCCATGAGCTGGGTTGTCAGCAGAAGGTTTCGCTCAAGGTTCGGGCCCTCAAGAACGTTGACCACCACATCAGGACGCTCCCTGACAAGATAGGCCCTTGTTACCAGCTCTTCGGGAGAGTAGGGGGTAAGTGAGTAGGTTCCGGGAAGATCAACCACGGTGATCCGGTACCCTTTGTAGTCGATATAGCCTTCATGCTTTTCAACGGTTACACCCGAAAAGTTTCCGACTTTCTGCTGCGCCCCGGTAAGAGCATTGAAGAGAGAGGATTTTCCGCAGTTCGGATTGCCGGCAAGCGCAATGGTGATCTCCTTGCCTTCACTCATACCCTCCCTCCAGACTTCAGGAGCGGCTCTTCAAGCTCCTGTTGGCCAACAAGCTCCGAAGGCTCTCCGACTTTACGAACGAGAACTCCCTCAGCCTCGTTTTTTCTCAGGGCAAGATAGAGCCCCTTGAAGAATATCTCTATGGGGTCGCCAAGCGGCGCAACCCTGAGCACCTTGAAGCTGGTCCCTTTTATTAATCCCATATCCATAATCCGTCGCCTGACAGCACTTTCAGATTTCAATGCCGTCACTTCAGCGCGGTCACCAACCTGCAACTCCGATAATCTCATACAACTGACTCCTTGAAACAATAATACAATACAGGACAATATATATCCTATATAACAATTTCAACCGGATAAAATTCCATGATTGTTCTCCCGGCACCAACTCGCTCCACGCCTATCCGTGCAGCGTCGACGATCCGGCAAAGGGAGGCCATCCCATCTCTTTTCCGCCGACAAGATGACCATGGATATGAAAGACACTCTGAAGGGCATCGGGTCCCGTATTGAACACAAACCGGTAACCGGACTCCCTGATACCCAGAATACCGGCAACGGTTCCGGCCGCAAGCATAATGTTTCCTGCTGTCGCTTCATCTTCGACCTCCAGATCGTTCAGGGAGGCAATATGGCGCACAGGAATAATCAATACGTGCTGAGGCGCTACAGGCGTGATATCCCTGAAAGCCACAACATGCTCATTTCGGTAGATAATCTTCGCTGGGATCTCGCCGCTTACGATTCGGCAGAAAAGGCACTCCGGATGATGATTGGTCATTACGTTCAGTTTTTATGTAAGGGGTCACTTTTCGCTTCGGCTGACGGCACTTCCGATCGCCCGTTTTCCGGTATAACCTCCTCGGGAAGTTTTGAGGCAAGCACTTTGTCGATCCGCTGACCATCAAGATCAACAATCTCAAGCGTCCAGTTTTCCCATATCATGACATCTCCGGTCTGAGGCATTCGACCGAGCTGCCACATCATAAGACCGCTCAAGGTGTGATAAAGCCCTTTGTCCTCATCCGGAACCGATCTGAGTTCAAGCGTATCCTTCAGCTCAGGCACAGGAATAAGACCATCCAGCAGCCATGAACCATCCTGGCGCTCAACCGCCCATGAATCCTCGCTGTTGCGCGGCACAAACTCTCCTGTCACCGCTTCAAGCATATCCTGAAGGGTAACGAGCCCCTGAATCTCCCCGTACTCATCAACAACAAAAACCATCTGGGTACCCGAAGTCCGGAAATGGTCAAGCAGCTCCATACCGGTGAGGGTTTCCGGAACATAGACACAAGGCTGAAGCTGTGAGGTAAACTCCGTCAACCCCCCTTTCAGGGTTTTCGACAGAAGCTGTTTGGCGTTGACAACACCAAGCAGGGATTGCAGGCCACCATTACAGACCGGAAACCTGGAGTGCTCGGACTCTGTAACCCGCAGGATATTCTCTTCCAGTGGTTTTGAAACGTCAAGAAAGACAATATCCGCCCTCGGTACCATCAGGGTACCCAGCTGACGATCATCAAGACGGAACACATTACGGACCATCTCATGCTCGTGCTGCTCGATAACACCCGCCTCAGATCCCTCCTCAAGCATGGCATGAATCTCCTCTTCGGTAACGCTGGGATAGGCCTGGGGGCTTTGTCCCATAAGACGGAGGATAGCATCAGTTGACGCTGAAAGAAGCCTTCCGAACGGACGGGTTATTGTCGAGAGCGTATACATAGGGCGTGAAACCAGGCACGCGATCCCTTCCGGATCGAACTGGCCAAGCCTTTTGGGCACAAGCTCTCCAACAACGATCGTGATATAGGTGATCGACAGGACAACGATAGCTGTCGAAATGATATGGCTGATTTCCGGATCCATACCGAATGCCTGAAACCTGACCGCCAGTGGTCCGGCAAGAGCACCCTCACCGACAATACCATTAAGAATACCGATTGAAGTAATGCCTATCTGTATGGTCGAAAGAAAACGGGTCGGTTCATGAGCAAGCTTGATGGCTGTAGCCGCCGATTTATCACCATCCTCGGCAAGTTTTGCAAGACGAGAGCGTTTAGCCGTCACCAGGGCTATTTCCGACATAGCAAAAAGGCCGTTAACAACAATCAGTGACAAAAGAAAGAGTATTTCCATAAATTCATTTTTGAACATTCCGGGCAGCGAAAAAAATTCAGCTAAAGCGCCCTTCCATCAACAGATGGAATCGTCCCGGAGAGTTCTGTTCTTGCAATAGAGGCAGTACATCCAGGTTATCATCTACACGTTTAAACTGCAATTTCCAAACAGGAGCCGGCAAGACTCAAAATCCTCCTGAAAAAAATCCGTTTCCACAGTGTACCTCCATGAATTATAAGTATTAACCGGAAAATACGGTAAAAGATTCTTGCATTCGCACCGCTTAATCCTGCGCAGGAGATAATCATCAGGAAATTCGCTGATGTTGTTGATCTCCGGAGTCACTCAACCGTGTGTCAAAAAAAAAGAGATTGCCGAAAAAGCGGAGAGAAGCAGTGATTCAACAGGGAGAATAATAGACCGGCAGCCCTAAAACCAGAGCCGCCGGTACGGAGGCAGATACGGGTTCAGATAACAAAAAACGATTTGACTTTTGCTATAAACTGCTTCTCTGTCATACGGTCACATACTTCAACCGCCTTGACTTTTTCATGCAGTGAGCCGACCTTGCTGATCGCCTTGGCAAGCTCAATCTTTGCTTCACCGGGACCGAAAAGAGCAATACCCGAAGAATCACCGAGCAGAGCCATCACTTTTTTATAAAACGCCTGATACTGGTGTTTTCGGCTCTCGTCAGCGGTCTGCTCTTTTGAAATTGACTGGGCAACAGAAGTTCCGCTCGATTTCCAACCCCCTGAAGGCCGGAAATGACTTTCCGCTTCGGACGGAACACGCTGAACGACAACACTCTCGCCTTCAATTGAAACCAGAAGCGCATCTTTGTGATCAATCCATAAACCGGTGTTTTTTTTCATGGCAACTGAGCTCCTTCGTTGAGAGGTTCCCTGAATGGAAGCACAAGATCATTCATCACAACATCATGCATGGCAAAAACATTCCCTCTCTCTATCAAGAGAAACATGTGCACAAGCAACAGACGCACCTTGATAGCGGAAAAAGAATGCAGGGAGAGCGGAGAAAACGCAGTCCCGACCCATCGGGACTGCGTAGTAATTGTAGTGGGGAACAACTCGAACACCTACATGGAATCGCGAATTTCCTTCGCCTTGTCCGCCATGAGTTTCGCCTTGAGAAACCCCCTGTTCATGCGGGCAATATTGACTACGGAAATTCCTTTCGGGCACTCCGCTTCACAGGCATAGGTGTTGCTGCAGTTGCCGAAACCAAGCTGATCCATACAGGCTACCATCTTCTGCACCCGCTTTTCAGCCTCTACACGCCCCTGCGGCAAAAGAGCGAGATGAGAGACCTTTGCTCCGATAAAGAGCATGGCGGCGGCGTTGGAACAGGCGGCCACACAGGCCCCGCAGCCGATGCAGGCGGCAGCATCAAAGGCCGAATCGGATTTCGATTTCTCGACAGGAATGGTATTGGCGTCAGGCACACCTCCGCTATTAACCGATACATAACCGCCAGCCTGGATCACTTTATCAAACGCACTCCTGTCGACAATGAGATCGCGGATGACCGGAAAAGCCTTTGCCCGCCATGGTTCGATATGAATAGTCTCCCCGTCCCTGAAAGAGCGCATATGAAGCTGGCAGGTGGTTACCCCCTTGACCGGCCCGTGAGGCCTCCCGTTTATATAAAGGCTGCATGTACCGCAAATACCCTCCCGGCAGTCGTGGTCAAAGGAGACCGGATCACCGCCGCTCTCAATAAGCTGCTGGTTGAGGATATCAAGCATTTCAAAAAATGAGCTGTCGGAAGAGATCCCTGATACCTCGTAGGAAACCATACCGCCTTTGGCCTCCGCATTTTTCTGGCGCCAGATCTTCAGCGTAAAATTCATATTATCCTCTATTTATAGCTCCGCTGGGAGAGCTTGATCTCGTTGAATTGAAGTTCCTCCCTGTGCAGCACTGCATCACGGCCGGTGTATTGCCATGCGCCGACAAATGCGAACTTCTCATCGTCGCGCAAAGCTTCACCATCACTGGTCTGGTACTCTTCCCTGAAATGACCCCCGCACGACTCTTTTCGCTGCAGGGCGTCGCGTACCATGAGTTCGCCGAGTTCGATAAAGTCAGCAACCCGGCAGGCCTTCTCGAGTTCAGGATTATATTCATCCAGACCTCCCGAAACCTTTACTCCCCGGGCATACTCTCTCTTCAGCTCGGTAATGAGATAGAGGGCTTCGGTAAGACCCGCCTCATTTCTGGCCATCCCGCAATACTCCCACATGATCTTGCCGAGGCGGCGATGGAAGTGATCAACCGACTCCTTGCCCTTGTTGTTATGCAGTTGCTTCAAGCGATCAGATACCCCCTCAGCGGCAGCAGTGAATTCGGAAGCGGAAGGATCAAACCGCGGTGTATGAATCTCTGATGCAAGATAGTTGCCGATCGTATAGGGCAGCACAAAGTACCCGTCGGCAAGCCCCTGCATAAGCGCAGATGCCCCGAGACGGTTGGCTCCGTGGTCGGAAAAATTGCACTCTCCGGCGGCAAAGAGTCCCGGAATGGTCGTCATCAGCTCGTAATCTACCCAGAGACCTCCCATGGTATAGTGCACCGCCGGATAGATCATCATCGCGGTTTCATAGGGTGATTCAGCAACAATCTGCTCGTACATCTGGAAGAGGTTGCCGTATAACGCATCAATGGTATCATGCCCCTTGCGCTTGATGGCATCGGAAAAGTCCAGATAGACCGCCATTCCTGTAGCTCCGACACCATATCCGGCGTCACACCGCTCTTTGGCCGCCCTTGAGGCAACATCCCTCGGCACAAGATTTCCGAAAGCAGGATAACGGCGCTCAAGATAGTAATCCCGATCCTCCTCGGCGATTTCGGAGGGTTTGATATCCTTATGGCGGAGCCGCTCTACATCCTTTAATTTTTTCGGCACCCAGATTCTGCCATCGTTGCGCAGGCTCTCACTCATCAGGGTCAGCTTTGACTGAAAGTCGCCATGCACCGGAATACAGGTGGGATGAATCTGGGTAAAGGCAGGGTTTGCCATAAAAGCCCCCCGCTTGTAGGCACACCATGCCGGAGTCACATTGGAACCCATGGCATTGGTGGAGAGGTAAAAAACATTGCCATACCCGCCGCTTGCCAGCACAACCGCGTGGGCTGCATGACGCTCAATCTCGCCGGTAACCAGATTCCGGGTAATGATTCCCTGCGCCTTTCCGTCAACAAGCACCAGGTCAAGCATATCGCGCCGATTGTAAAGCGTAACGGTACCTGCGGCGATCTGACGGCTTAAGGCGCCATAGGCCCCGAGCAGCAGCTGCTGGCCTGTCTGGCCCCTTGCAAAAAAGGTTCTTGATACCTGCGCACCCCCGAAAGAGCGGTTTGTCAGAAGCCCGCCATACTCACGGGCAAAAGGCACACCCTGGGCAACACAGAGGTCGATAATCTGGTTGCTGACTTCAGCAAGCCGGTAAACATTGGCTTCACGCGCCCGGTAATCACCGCCTTTGATGGTGTCATAAAAAAGCCGGTAGGCACTGTCACCGTCGTTGGCATAGTTCTTTGCGGCATTGATTCCACCCTGTGCAGCGATGCTGTGAGCACGGCGCGGTGTATCCTGATAGCAGAATGCCTTGACATTGTAACCAAGCTCTCCGAGAGAGGCGGCTGCAGAGGCCCCGGCAAGACCGGTACCAACCACGATGATGTCAAGTTTGCGTTTATTGTTGGGGTTTACCAGCTTGCATCCCGATTTGTAGGCGGTCCATTTGTCTGCCACCGGCCCTTCAGGGATTCTGGCGTTGAGGCGTGTCATTGAAACGTGTAGTGAGTGTTGTTTTCGGTAAATAACACAGTTAGCTGCTCTTGTTTACTTGATTAACAGGAGATAGACCGGAACAAGGCTGTATCCTGCTGCAATGCATACCGAGTAGATCGTGCTTGCAAGCTTGACTGTTCCCATATAGTGGCTGTGGTTCCATCCAAGGGTCTGAAATGCCGACTGGATTGCATGATTGAGATGGATGCCGAGAGAAACAAAACCGGCAATATAGATCAGGGAGTACCAGGGCGATGAGAAGAGCAGCAGTGCGCGATGATAGAAGTCGTGCCGTTCGATGCCGGGAGGCGGGGCGACAAGACCTGTCTTGATAAAGTAGAAATCTATAAAGTGAAGAAGCAGGAAGATGAGTACAATAATGCCGGTGTGGAACATGTACTTTGAAAAAAAGGAGGTGTCCGAAGCGTTGGCACACTCATAGCGGGTCGCGCGTGCAGCGCGGTTCTGGCCGGAGACCAGCATCCCGAAGAAGATGTGAAGCAGAAAGCCTGCAAAAAGAACAATTTCAAATACCTTTATGATCGGATTGGTAGCCATAAAGGTTGCCGCTTCAGTAAACGCAGCGCCTCCATCGGATTTCAGCAGCAAAAGATTGATACCGAGATGCACGAGGAGGAAGGTAACCAGAAAAAGCCCCGCAAGCGCCATAAGCACTTTTCTGGTAATCGAAGAGTACATGAGCATAGTAGTGGTACGAATTACGAACCGTAGTTATTGCGATGATAAAGAACAGTGGATTAAATCCTGTGTACTCAAAGGTAACGCCCTCTCAATTAACTTCCAATAAAATAATCTTTGCTGACCCCTTTTATCCAACAAGGGCAACCGCACGGATCGGCGAAGCCTCAGCTCCGGCTATTTTCAGCGGAAAAGCGCAAAAAGTGAAGGGAGAATCGGGAAGTGACGACAGTGCAGTCAGATTCTCGATGAGCACAATCCCTTTCCCGAGCAGTTTTCTGTGAACAGGGAGATCAACTGCGTCCGGAAGATCCACAGAGATCATATCCACCCCGATCCCCTTCAGTTCAAAACCCGTGAGCCAGTGTGCGGCTTCAACCGAGAACACCGGATATCCTCTGAAATAATCCGGCCAGCCCCAGTAGTCGCTCCATCCGGAGCAGAGCAGAAGAAAGTCACACGAACCAATCAATGCAGAGAACGGCTTGAGCAGCTCTTTGCTGATCACCCCTCCGGCGGCATCGCGAACATCCATGACAACACCTTTTCCTGTGAATTGTTCAACACTGAAAACATCGGGAAATGAACGATCAGGAAAAATATGGGCGGGGAGGTCGATATGGGTGCCGGTATGCGAGGAGAGTGTGATGAGCTGCTCGGCAAAGCCCTCTTTATCAAGCGTTGCAAGCGGCTGAAATTCCGGTTCGGGCGTCCCCGGATAGACCGGCATTCCGGGCTCTATGGTATGCGTGAGATCAATAACCCGCATAATGCCGATCTTTTTTCATAGCAAACACGTTGCTGAACATTAGGGTACCTCTGTTAGTAGAGCCATGAAACCCCTGCTATAATGGCGTTGGAGTTTATGCCCATGTTCGAGCGGTCAACAAGTCCTGCGTGGGAGATGTGACGCCAGCGGTAGCCGCCAAAAACCGCCGTTTTGTCCGATATCCGGTATTGAAGGCCTGAACCGAAATGATCAAGAAAGTTAAACCCGGCTTTGCCCTGCTCTATCGAATCAACACTTAAAAACATGGGCGCAAAGCTTGCTTCAAAAAAAAGATCCACCGGAGAGGCGAGTTTGCGGAAATAGCGCAGACCGATACCACAACCGGCTTCAACACCATCCTGCGGACCGGAAATCAGATTCACCTGCGGCTCAAGTGCCAGTTGCAGGGTGCTCTTTGCGCCCTCAATACCCAGCAATCGGTTCATATTGAATCCAACCCGTGCAATGAGCGGATACACGGTCATGTTATCCGCTTTTCTGTTCAGCGAACCCCACACATACCCTGAAGCGAACCCAAGTTCGTTGAGCACAACCGCCGGGTTTTTCCCGGTTTCCGGTGAGCTGTCAGGAGCACTCGCCTTCAGCGGCAGAGCGTGAAACAGCATTGAAAAGAGCAGGAGAAGGGTGGAAACCGCTCTGCGGATAAACGTATTCATTTCTGTTGTGTTTTGGGTGCAAGAGAATAAAGATCACTTCGTTCAGGAATATAAAACCGTAACCTGCATTCGTCAACTTGACGCGCATGAATCGCAAAGAGCCTTTCAAAAGCTTACTCCTTTCGACCGGTTCTGCCTGCGACATACGTCATGATAGTCCGAACCGCTTTATCCCGTTCACAATCACAGAAAATCTGGTGTCCGGAACGCTCAAACCAGACAATTGAGCGCTCAACAGAAGCCGTCGATACCCGGTTGCAGAGCATGGTTGCGCTCTGGGGAAGCACGGTTGCCTCCTTTCGGTTATGCAGAATCATGAAAGGCACATTGACCCGATCCAGCAGTGACTCGGTTCTCTCGATCAGCTCAAACAGGGAGAGAATGGCTTCGGTCGGAACCCAGGCGTAATGGGGAGCCTGGCACCGGGGCCGCAGCTCCTGCAAATCACTTTTCAGATCCCACTTTTTGATAATCATGCTGACCAACGGGGCCGCAAAATGGAGTGGCCTGCCCGGTGCAAACAGAGAGACAAGCCTGAGTGCCGGTGTTGCAAGGATAAGAGAATCAACCTGTTTCGGGTAGCGTACGGCAAGAGTAAGGGCAAGCAGTGCACCCATACTGTGCCCGATCACGATAACCCGCTCCACCTCCAGCGAGAAATCCCGAAACGCCAGCTCTGCATCCTTAAGCCAAGCCTCCCATCCTACTCCATGAAGTGCGTCGGGTGAAGGGGCACCATGACCGGCAAGCAACGGTATGGAGACAGGAATGCCCATCTCCTGCAAGGGCTTGCGCAACGCCTCCACACTCTCAAGCGTTGCGGTAAAACCATGTATGATTAAAACGCCGAAAGGACTGCGGGCCTCAGGTTCTGCAACCATGTTCACACGGGGTAAATTCTATCTTTCCAACAGCAAAACCCTCAAGGCTCAATACCGGAAAGTTAAAAATAGTGTTAATAGAGGAAGAATAAGCGTAAATTGACATTTATTAAAATAAAAAGGCACCCAAAAGCTTACATCCATGTACGATTCGATGCGCAAATTATTTCTGGCCGGATGCCTGCTGCTGCCTCTGGCACTCAGTTCATGTACCTCTTCCCGATCCTCATATATAGGCGGAATTTCACCAGAAGAGGCCTACCGGACAGGAAAACTGAAAAACACCCCCTACGTCATCAACGGCAAGGTCTATGTGCCAATGAGCTATGAAGAGGCTAATTCCTATGAGGAGACTGGTTTGGCATCATGGTATGGTCATGAAACCCTGAGGCAGCATAATGGACAGCCAACCGCATACGGCGAAATATTTGACCCGTCAAAACCAAGTGCCGCACATAAATATCTTCCCCTGCCTGCCCTGGTAAAGGTAACCAACCTTGAAACCAATGCTTCTATTGTAGTCAGGGTCAACGACCGGGGACCCTTTGTCGATAACCGGATTATCGATCTGAGTGCCGAAGCGGCCAAAAGGCTCGGTTTTTATGACAAGGGTACCGCAAAAGTAAAAATCGAGGTTGTCAACCGGTAAACTGCTGTCAATGAAAACGTTACGTTCAAGGTAACGCAACAAAGCACTGGATTTTCCGGCAAAGGGCCCATCAGAGCCTCACCCGAAAATGAACACTAACGGCTTGTTTGTCATGGCAATGTCTGACATTTCATATACATTACGGTATAGAACTGATCAAAACCACATTTTTCATGGCTACACAAACAACAAAAACCGCAAAACTGGACATTCGCCTGTCAATGGCAACCAAGGATACGTTGAGCCGTGCAGCAACTGCCGCTCACAGCTCCTTAAGCCAATTCGTGCTGGAGAGTGCCCTGTCCCGAGCAGAAGAGATGCTTGTTGATCGCCGTTCATTTAATCTGGATGCAGAACAATGGGCGTTATTTATGGAAGCGCTCGACGCACCTGACCGTACGCTGCCAAGGGTCAACAAACTTTTCAAGCAACAAAGTGTTTTTGAGAACGAGTAATGCCGCCCAAAACAGGCTTCTCTGTTGAAAAGCTGACAAGCGCTCATGCCGTAGAAGATTTTGAGTGCGGCAGCAAAGAACTCGACAGGTTTCTTGCCCGATATGCGCTTGTCAATCAACGGGCTGATTCTTCAGCAACCTATGTCGGATTGTCAGACAAGTCGATAATTGGCTTCTATACACTTACCGTCGGTAAGGTAAATTACGATGATGCCCCGGATCGTCTGACAAAGGGCCTTGCACACTACCCCATACCGATCATGCTCCTTGCACGTTTGGCTGTGAGCAAAAACCGGCAAAATCAGGGGATTGGTTCCGGGCTGTTGAAAGATGCTATGCGCCGAACTATACAGGCCGCCGATATAGTGGGGATCCGGGCCATCGCTGCCCATGCAAAAGACGACCAGGCCCGGCAATTTTACGAACATTTCGATTTTATCTCTTCACCGACCGACCCCTATCACCTGCTCCTTCTGCTCAAGGATGTTCGCAGTGCAATAGTCCGAATTCACCCCTGACACCCGGTTAAAAATCAGGGTTCCTGTTTTTTCAAAGAACCCATGTCAGAGTTAAACAAAAGCTGTTGTGTGAAAAAGACAAGGCAATTTTAATATTCAAGAGCTAAGACTCACTTTGGCACCGCTGAAATGATCGCGCGGGTTGAGTAGAGGGCGGACGGGGCTCCGTCCGCGCAGAGAGAATAGATTTGTTGCGGTGTCCTACAAGGTCTGCTCAATGGAGCTGGCGGTTACGGCCATAACAGCACGTGCCCAGGCAAATTTTGCCTTGATGACATCAAAATCTGCGCCCGAGGTCTCTATGCTCGCCGTGCCCTTGATCAGAAAGCCTGCTCCGGGGCCCATATTTCCTGCAACCTTGCGGCTGCCGAGTGTAATCAGCACCTGATTGTTAAAAGCAATGTTCGCTTCCGTAAGCTGCATATAGCCCACAGGAATCAGGATGCGCTCCGCATCGGTAATTCGCACATAACTGTTCCAGGTATTGACCATGTGAGGTCCATTCTGCCCCAGTGTTGCAATCGCAACCACTCCGTCATGCTTTAATATTTCCGTTAATTTCTCAGGAATCATCACTTTCCCCCCGTTGTGCTGCATGAAAAAATCTCAATCCTGCTGACTCAGCTCCATCATGTTAAAGCTTTTACCGGAGAGTGCCAACCGAAGAAATCTCTCCAATTGCACCGGAATAAATCTCTTCTTTCGTGTGGTTTCGAGTATTTCGCGGTTAAAACTCTTCCACGCACATGTTTGCTATGGTAAAGCTCCGGCGCTTGCAAAACAACGTCACCAACTCTCTTCCTCTATAAAAATCACCGAAAACATTTGCATAAAAGAACGGTCGTTCTTAAATTCGGTCAAGGATAATACATTATGTCAAGACCGAAAAAAGTCACCGACGCAGAAATACTTGACGCAATCGAGAGGGTTGTTGTCAAGCATGGAGCATCCAACCTCTCTATCGATGCCGTGGCTCAGGAGGCAGGAATCAGCAAATCAAGGGTGGTCTACGACTATAAATCCAAGACCGCGCTGCTCGAAGCTCTGATCGACCGGCAGTTTGAGCGCGATACGGCACGCATCCAGTCGCTGCTCGTCGAGTGCGCCGACACTCCTCACCCCGAACTTTTCGCACGTATCAAAATGGCCGAGCGTGCCCTGGATGCTACGGAACGCGCTGTCGCCATGGCCATCACATCGTCCATGTCGAGCGAAGAGTCGCTCAGGCAGCGGATGCTGAAGTGGATAGAACGCGACTTGTCTGCCATGGACAGCGGAGCGAAGCCTGAAGCGGCCCGCATGGCCTTTTTCGCCTTTATCGGCTTCAATTGCAACGAGTGGTTCGGCCTTGTCCAGAGAAGCGACGAGGAGCGTCTGCCGTTCCTCGAACAGATCCGGAACATGTATATCGGTTATCCTGAAAACCATCCGGCAACCACACAAAATTCACAAAAAGGATAAGTTATCAATCATGAAAAGGTCGTATATCATCGCCGGTTTGCTTGTCACCCTGATTGCAGGCTGGTACCTGTGGCCGAAGGGATCGTCAGACCACCTGCAGGATTCGGGCATGAAACCGGAGGTCAGTGTTGTGACCATGAAACCCGAACCTCTGGTATTGACAAAAGAGCTGCCGGGCCGTACCTCTGCATTCCGTATAGCCGAGATCCGTCCACAGGTGAGCGGTATTGTTACGAAGCGCTTCTTCGAGGAAGGAAGCCTTGTTAAACAGGGTCAGCAACTCTATCAGATTGACCCCGCGACCTTCAAGGCAGCCAGTAACAGTGCAAAAGCCAACCTCAGCAAAGCCGAGGCCAACGTAAAATCGGCCCAGGCCAAAGCCGGCCGGTACGAAGAGCTGGTCAAAATCGGTGCTGTAAGCAGGCAGGAGTTCGACGATGCGAAAGCGAGCCTTGCCCAGGCCAGGGCAGATGTCGCCATTGCCAGATCCGAAGTTTCCTCAGCAGGTATCAACCTCGACTACACCAGGGTCATGTCTCCGATTTCCGGGCGAATCGGCCAATCAAAGGTAACCGAGGGGGCTCTGGTCAATGCCAATCAGCAGAGCCCCCTTGCTGTGGTGCAGCAGCTCGACCGGATCTACGTGGATGTTTCCCGGTCGAGCGCGGAGTTGATGCAACTTCGCCAGCGCCATCAGGGCCAGGCCGGCGATTCAGGTTCAGGGAGCGCTCCTGTCCAGCTTCTGGTGGATGGAAAACCCAAAGGAGAGCCCGGCACGTTGAAGTTCTCGGATGTTACGGTCAACCCGAGCACAGGTACCGTGCTGTTGAGAATATTGTTCAACAACCCCGGCCATGAAATCCTTCCCGGCATGTTCGTCCATGCACGTCTCGAAGAGTGGAGAGACGAGCGTGCCATCCTTGTGCCGCAAAAATCGGTCAGCAGAAATGCGGACGGTTCGGTTTCGGTCTGGGTTGTGGGAGCGGACGGCAAAGCAAACCCGCGCCCGATAATCGTTACGGAGGTTGTCGGTGACAGGTGGCTCGTAAGCAGCGGACTGAAAGCTGGCGAGAAGGTCGTGTACGAAGGCATCATGAAAATCCAGCCCGGCATGGCGGTCAAAACCGTCGAAGCCGGACGGCCACCCGTACCGGCGAGATAATCCAATACATTTCAACGCACCAATACCATGTCCGGATTTTTTATTGAGCGTCCAGTCTTTGCCTGGGTCATCTCCATCTGTATCATGCTCGGCGGCATCATCGCCATCAATACCCTGCCGGTCGAGCAATATCCGCGCATCGCGGCACCGACCATCAACATCAGCGCCTCCTATCCCGGCGCATCTGCCGAAGCGGTTGAAAACAGCGTAACGCAGGTCATCGAACAGGCTCTCACCGGTATCGACCATCTCCGTTACTTCAGCGCAGGAAGCGATTCGAACGGCAACGTCAGCATCACCGTGACCTTCGAACCCGAAGCCAACCCCGATATTGCCCAGGTGCAGGTACAGAACAAGTTGCAGTCGATCATGTCGAACCTGCCTCAACAGGTACAGCAGCAGGGCATCAGGGTCACCAAGGGAGATACCGGGTTCCTGATGGTTGTAGGTGTCTATTCGGATGACTCCAGGGTCGATGAATATGCGATGAACGATTTCATCAACTCGAAGCTCCTCGATCCGCTGAGCCGAGTACCCGGTGTCGGCAACATCCAGGTATTCGGGCAGCCCTATTCGATGCGTATCTGGCTTGATCCCCACCGCATGGCGAGCTTCAACCTCACCACCACCGAGGTACAGGCCGCTATTGCGGCACAGAATGCCGACGTCTCCGCCGGCCAGCTTGGAGGAACGCCGTCAGTTCCGGGCCAGCAGCTGAACGCCACCATTACAGCGCAGTCACGCCTGAAAAGCGTCAGTGATTTCGAAAAGATCATGCTTAAGGTCAATACCGACGGTTCGCAGGTACGCCTCAGGGATGTCGCCCGCGTCGAACTCGGCGTGCAGAACTACGATATGACCACGCGCTTCAACGGCAAACCGGCTGCCGGCATGGCCATCACCCTGGCGACCGGGGCAAACGCCCTGAACACCGCCAATCTGGTCAAAGCGAAAATGAGTTCCCTTAAGCCGCTGCTCCCGCCGGGCGTACAGATTGTCTTCCCGTTCGACACCTCGCCATTCGTCAAGACATCAATCGAAGGGGTTGTCCATACCCTGATTGAGGCGGTCATCCTCGTCTTCTTCGTCATGTTCCTGTTTCTCCAGAACTTCCGGGCAACGCTGGTCCCCACCATCGCGGTTCCTGTCGTACTGCTGGGTACCTTCGGGGTGATGTCGATCTTCGGCTTCTCCATCAACACCCTCAGCATGTTCGCCATGGTTCTGGCCATCGGATTGCTGGTCGATGATGCCATTGTTGTGGTCGAGAACGTCGAACGCATCATGGAAGAGGAGCGACTCTCCCCGCTGGAGGCGACAAGAAAATCCATGAAGCAGATCTCCAGTGCGCTGATCGGCATCGCCCTTGTGCTCTCGGCCGTATTCGTGCCGATGGCCTTCTTCAAAGGCTCCACGGGAACAATCTACCGTCAGTTCTCGATCACCATCGTCTCGGCGATGCTGCTCTCGGTCCTGGTGGCGCTGATCCTGACACCGGCACTCTGCGCCAGCCTCCTCAAGCCGGTCAGAGCGGATGGACATCTCTACGGCACTGGCCCCTCAGGGCGCTTTTTCGCCTGGTTCAACGGTGTGTTCAACCGCAACAGAAAACGCTATGTAGACGGAGCCCGAGCCATGACGGGCAGTGTTAACCGCTCGCTGCTCGCCTTCATGCTGGTTCTGGTGCTGCTTGGCATCGTCCTCTTGCGCATCCCGACCTCGTTCCTGCCGGATGAAGATCAGGGGTTTCTCTTCGTTCAGCTTTCCACTCCATCCGGAGCAACCAAGGAGCGGACGCTCGAAAGCGTGAAAACGATGGAACGGTACCTCCTCAATCAGGAAAAAGAGAACATCGAAAGCGTCTTCAGCGTGACCGGTTTCAGTTTCGCTGGCCAGGGCCAGAACTCGGCCATGGGTTTTGTCCAGCTCAAGGATTGGTCCAAACGCAAGAATAAGGGGCAGGATGTTGCCTCCATCGCCGGAAGAACCATGGGTGCCATGTCGAGCGTGAAGGATGCCATGATCTTTGCGTTTTACCCGCCCGCTGTCATGGAGCTTGGCAACGCTTCGGGTTTCGACCTTCAGCTTGTTGACCGGACAGGCAAGGGCCATGAGGCTCTTATGGCCGCCCGAAACCAACTGCTGGGAATGGCTTCGCAAAACTCCTCCCTGAGCAGCGTGCGTCCCAATGGCCTTGAAGATGTACCACAATTCAAGATCGATATCGACCACGAAAAGGCAAGCGCCTTTGGAGTATCAATCGCCGACATCAATTCAACACTGCAGACCGCCTGGGGTTCGAGCTATGTGAACGATTTCGTGCATGAGGGCCGCATCAAGAAAGTGTTCATGCAGGGAGACGCACCATACCGCATGAACCCGGCGGATGTTGACATCTGGCACGTCCGCAACTCGAATGGTGATATGGTGCCCTTCTCATCATTTTCCACCGGACGCTGGAGCTTTGGTTCGCCCAAACTCGAACGGTTCAACGGTATATCATCGGTCAATATCCAGGGATCACCGGCACCCGGCGTAAGCTCGGGAGATGCCATGGCCATCATGACGACACTGGCAGAAAAACTCCCGGAAGGTTTCGGTATCGAATGGACCGGCCTCTCCTACGAAGAACGTGCTGCCGGTCAGCAAACGCTGCTGCTCTACACACTCTCTTTGCTTTTCGTCTTTCTTTGCCTGGCCGCCCTTTACGAAAGCTGGAGCGTACCGATGGCCGTCATGCTGGTAGTCCCGCTCGGTGTTCTGGGCACCGTTCTGGCAACATTCCTCTCGGGTCTTTCAAACGACGTCTACTTCAAGGTCGGCCTGTTAACAACCGTTGGCCTGACGGCGAAAAATGCCATCCTTATCGTGGAGTTCGCCAAAACCCTCTACGAAAGCGGTATAAACCTGAAAGAGGCCGTTCTCTCTGCAGCAAGCCAGCGACTTCGACCGATCGTCATGACCTCAATGGCATTCATCCTTGGCGTCACACCACTCGCATTCTCATCCGGAGCAGGATCGGCAAGCCAGCACGCCATCGGCATCGGCGTAATCGGAGGAATGTTATCCGGAACACTGCTGACAATCTTCTTTGTGCCACTCTTCTTCATTCTCGTGCAATCGCGGTTTGCCCGAAAAACGGTAACCGACACAGCAGAAAACCAAAACGACAAGGGATCGAATCATGAACACTAAACTGCTGCTTCCTTTTTTCCTGGCAGCAACCACCCTTTCTGCCTGTTCGATTGCGCCAACTTATGTGCGCCCGACAGCGCCCGTCACCAAAGAGTGGCCGGTGGCTTCCGGAATCGGGACAATGCCCCCCACTGCACCGTCCTCAACTGCGCCCCAATCCGGCGAGCAGCCGCGTACCACCGATATCGGATGGCGAAGCATGTTCAGGTCGCCAAAACTGCAAAGCATAATCGAAGAATCCCTTACGAACAACCGTGACCTGAGGATAGCCACCCTCAACATCGAGGCGGCCCGCCACACCTATCGCATCCAGCGTTCGGATCTCCTGCCATCAATTAACGCCTCGGGAAGCTTCACCCGCCAGGAGAGCAGAAACGGCACCGGACAAGCGGAAATCACCTCAACATATACCGCGGGCATCGGAACGACGGCTTATGAACTGGATCTTTTCGGGCGTGTACGCAGCCTCAGCAATCGCGCAATAAACCAGTATCTCGCTACCGAAGAGGGCCGCAAAGCTGCCCAGACAAGCCTTGTCGCTGAAGTTGCCAACGCCTATCTCACCTACCTTGCCGATGTCGAACTGCTGCGACTGACCGAAAGCACCCTCAAAACAAGGCTGGATGGGTTCGATCTCATCAAACGCAGCTTCGATCTCGGGGCAAAGTCCCGGCTCGATGTAGCACAGGCTGCAACCCTGGTCGAATCGGCCAGAGTCAACCGTGCACAATATCAGCGTCAGGTTGAACAGGACAGGAACGCCCTCACCCTGCTCGTCGGAAAGGAGATTGATCCGAAACTGCTCGAACCCCAACCCCTGGCCGATCTCCAGATACTAAACACACTCCCCGTCGGCATTCCCTCCGTCGTCCTGCTTGACAGGCCGGACATAAGGCAGGCGGAATTCTCACTGAAAGCTGAAAACGCCAACATCGGTGCAGCACGGGCTTCATTATTCCCCAGCATAAGCCTTACCGGTTCCGCAGGGTTCGCCAGCGCCAGCTTGTCAGATCTCTTCGTGACCAATTCAAGCGGTCTCTGGAGCTTCGCCCCACAGGTAACGCTCCCGATATTTCAGGGAGGCCGGTTGCGCTCAAACCTCAAACTGGCTGAAACCAACCGGGACATTGCCCTCGCCCGATACGAAAAAGCTATCCAGACGGCATTCCGCGAGGTCGCCGATGCACTGGTCGCCCGTGCAACCTGGACCGAACAACTGCGGGCCCAGCGAGCGCTGCTCAAAGAGAGCGATCAAACCTCGACCATCACAAAAGCGCGTTACGAGCATGGCATCGACAGCTATTTCGCCCTGCTTGATGCCCAACGATCCCTCTTCGAGGCTCAGCAGAACGAAATTCTGATCCATCAACAGACGCTTGCCAACATGATCGACCTCTACAAAGCCCTCGGAGGCGGATGGCAATAACAAGCCACATCCCCATCCGCACGAGACTGTCAGTTTCAGATCGGGGGTACGTCCCGAGCGCCGAAGATCGTTATCAATAAGTCGAAACATGTTGCCTTGTCAGGGTCGCACAACATCAGATATCTTTAAAAATACAAGGCTCTTTATGCTATTTCGGCACACAAATACAAGGCAATTTGATCTGCAAGAAAAAAACCATGCCCCTCGTTGATGGCCATCAGCCCAGATTATCACTCATAAAATCCATTGCCCGGCGCGTGTTAACCTGCTCAGGATAAAATATTGTTGCACGTAACGCTTTTACCATGTATGTTACATGTAACAAGGAAACTCACAAATAAGCAAGGGGACAGATGAGCGGAGTTCTTGAAAGAGTACATAAGTACAGGGAGAAGTTACGCAGGGAGGGAATGCGACCGATACAGATATGGGTTCCCGATACACGTCGCTCCGGTTTTTCCGAAGAGTGCCGACGCCAGTCTCTGCTGGTCAAACATGATCCGCATGAAAAAGAAATACTTACGTTTCTTGATGAAGCCGCAGACCGCGAGGGTTGGGAAGCATGAAGAGAGGTGATCTGGTTACCATTGCACTACAGGGTGATTACGGAAAGCCTCGCCCTGCAGTTGTCGTTCAGGCGGATTTTTTTTCTGAACATCCTTCGCTGACCATACTGCCGGTAACGAGTGAATTGCGGACAGCCCCGTTATTCAGGATTATGGTTGAACCGACAGAGGGAAACAATCTAAAAAAAAGATCACAGGTCATGGTTGACAAGGTCCAGACCGTCGCGCGTGAAAAGATAGGACCCACTTTCGGAAGACTTGATGATACCTCGATGCTTGCCATTAACCGGGCGCTTGCCGTCTGGCTTGGATTCGCATAAGCGGCCCTGATCTAAGACAATTGATACCGGAGTATGCAGTCATGATGTGATGCGGACGGAGTCCCGTGCGCATTGATAGAATAGATTTATTGCGGTGTCCTACAATGTCTGCTCAATGGAGCTGGCCGTTACGGCCATGACGGCACGTGCCCATGCAAATTTTGCCTTGATGACATCAAAATCTGCGCCCGAGGTCTCTATGCTCGCGGTGCCCTTGATCAGAAAGCCTGCACCCGGACCCATATTCCCTGCAACCTTGCGGCTTCCCAGCGTAATCAGCACCTGATTGTTAAAAGCAATGTTCGCCTCTGTAAGCTGCATGTAGCCCACAGGAATCAGGATGCGCTCCGCATCGGTAATGCGGATATAGCTGTTCCAGGTATTGACCATATGAGGACCATCCTGCCCCAGAGTTGCAATCGCAACCACTCCGTCATGCTTCAATATTTCCGTTAATTTCTCAGGAATCATCGCTTTTCCCCCATTGCGCTGCATAAAAAAATCTCAACCCTGCTGAACCCCATCATGTTAAAGCTTTTACGAGAGAGTGCCAACCGAAGAACTCTCTCCAATTTCACAGGAATAAATCTCTTCTTTCGTGTGGTTTCGAGTATTTCGCGGTTAAAAATCTTCCACACCCTGACCCGTTGAGTAAATAACTGGTTGTTATAAACACCTTCCCGTTACTCACGGAATTCACGATCTCTTCAGGGTATCAAGCCGGTCTGATTACAGCCGGTTTGATCACTTTCAGGATTTTATACTCAGTTTTGCGGGCATGATAAAGATCCCAGCGTTGCTGGATGTTCATCCAGAAATCCGCCGAATTCCCGAAAAACAGTGCCAAACGCAATGCAGTTGAGGGGGTTACTCCCCGTCTGCCGTTGATAATCTCATTGATTCTCTGATAGGGAACAAGAATGGCATCGGCCAACTGCCGCTGACTGATTGCCATAGGGGTTAAAAACTCCTCAAGCAACATCTCTCCGGGATGTGTAGGTTCCCTGTGTGAAGGTATACGTATCATGTTCTGGTTATGACTTTTAATGATAATCAACTATTTCAATGTTTTCAGGGCCGGAAGCTGACCAACAAAAGCAAATTCTGTATTGCCGGTTTATTCGAATGCTGTATTGGCCGTTTCTTGATCCCGACAATGCTTCCAGATGATTTCCCGGCGGAATACGCAACTCTTCAAGTGCTACAACAGAATCAAGCTGATCGAGTTTCCGGGAGGCATGTCGCCATAGTGAAACAGGACACAATTTCATGGCGGCTTTTGTGCCCTTTCCGTTGAAGATCTCTTCTGTTTCCCTGTTTTTGAATGACTGTATCATGATAACACGGCTTCCATGCTATTAAACAGCAAACTAAACTATTTTTGAATTTCTTCAAATCATGCAGAGTCAGACTTCCTGGTTCTGAGACGGCTTAATTATGGACGCCTCTATTTATTGTCGTGAGTGTTTTGATGTTCAAGCCCTGGAGGGGCGACATATTGGTAGCGCAGTCCCGACGAGGTCGGGGCTGGGATGAGGATTTCGAGCACCACCCAACGCAGTAATCGGGTTTCGGAATAAATAAATAGAGGTGCCCTTGCAACAGATGTACGGCTATAATGGCTACGCATCAGTTTCTGACAGCAATGAATGTCGTCCACTACTCTCCGTACAGCTCAGCCCGAGCGGTAAATTCCGCCAGTTTTATCACGCCCATCCCCAACTGATCAAAAGCGATTATCGAATTGAAAGAATTGGAGTTAGCTGGACTGGGGCAAGTAGAGGGGTGAATAGTTTTTATCGTTATTACACAACGTCCCGGAAGTTGCTCTTTGCACCAACTGTTATCAGCACATAAATCATTTTTTGGTATTTGCCGCTTATTATAAATATTTCGATATTAGTAGTATGACTACCAATAATCGAATAAAATTAAAGTCAGCCATCGCCCACCACACCCAGGGCACTGTTGATCTGGCATCATGGCTTGAGCAGCTTGGCATATCCCATGACCTCCAAAAGCATTACCGTAAAAGCGGCTGGATGGAGTCTGTAGGCACAGGGGCGATGAAACGGCCGGGTGAAGAGCTGACATGGCAAGGAGCCCTCTATACCCTGCAATCGCAAGCCGAACTTCCGCTTCATGCCGGGGCGCTCACTGCCCTGGCTTTGCAAGGATTTGCGCATTATGTGCGTCTTGGCAGGCAGACCGTCTATTTATTTTCTCCCATCAAAACACGTTTACCGGCATGGTTCAGGAAATATGAGTGGCTGGAACTGATCGTCCATGAAAGGACGTCATTCCTTCCGAACGATAGCGGAATAACTGATCTGCAATTACCCTTTTTTTCCATACGCATATCTTCACCGGAACGGGCAATGCTCGAATGCCTCTACCTCTCACCGGATACCCTGAATCTACTGGAGTGCTATCAGCTTTTGGAAGGCTTGACAACACTTCGCCCGCAAGTAGTGCAGGATCTTCTTGAGCAATGCCGCTCAATCAGGGTAAAACGCCTTTTTCTCTACATGGCCGAAAAAGCCGGACATGAGTGGTATAGGCGGCTTGATCACGCTAAACTTAATCTCGGAAAAGGAGCAAGAAGTATTGTTAAAGGAGGAGTTTATGTTGAAAAATATGCTCTCAACCTGCCAGAGGAGCTGGTAAAGCTATGAATCAACGCGAACTCGCCTGATCAAGGAGATTCATTGTCAGTTAAGTGAAACCGAAAAAAGGTTTCTTTTGAGCTTCAAAAGCGGCACTCCCGACTGGGAGCTTATGCCATTTGAAAATCTGCGCTATATGCCAGCGGTACAATGGAAACTTGCCAATATCATAAAGCTTAAAACACACAATCCGGAGAAACACAAGACTCAGCTCAATGCTCTGGAAAAAATCCTGATGACTGATTAAAAGACGGGGAGCCCCTATAACCAGCCAACGGTTCCTGCCACCTCCGAAAGAAACTCGGTCACAAAAAACAAAAACCGGGACATACCGTGGTGGCAGAAGTGTAAAACGTTGGGAGGGATGGCGCACTACTTATTGTGCGGCTTAGGGGCAGAGAGCTTACCTAAAACCGATAACAAATGCTGGTCCCGAGTCAATAGCTCCAGCCCAAAACAACGTGTGGTTGCAGCAATAATCGCATCTGGCAATTTGATTTTTCGCAACCGACGCAACTCAATGACCGCATCTTCAATCTCTTTTGTCAAAGGCAGGTAAGTAAGATGATCAAGTTTCTCCCTGATCATGCTCTCCTCATCAACAGTTATACCCTGATATCCCAATAATTCCATGCGGGTTATTGCACTATAAAAACATTGATTGGCTTGAATCTGCCGAGAGGATATCAGCCCCAGGACTGCTGAATCAGCCCGAAGGATCCCCAGAATAAAATTTGTATCAAGCAAATAGTTATTCCCACTCATCCCGCATCCGTTGCTGAATTTCTACAAGATCGCCTGAAAATGTTTTTGACCTCTCTAAACCACCAGCGAGATCAATAAGCATCTCTTTTCTGTCAGCCAGAGCACCCACAACCCTTTTCTTCCGCAAAAACTCGGCAAAATCAAGGATTTCGGCAACCAAAGGTTCAGGCAACTCTTTCGCTGTTTTATAAAGTTTTTCTGCTGTTGTCATATAATCGCTACTCCTTTGGCAAACATGATCCCGTATTCTAAATAAATATACTCCACCCTTACACTATTACAAAATAACGCCACCCCTACCATTTTCCTCACTGAACAGGTTGGTTATGCATTATCCCACGCACGAGCGAGCACACCGGAGTGTATAGTGCCAGTAACTCCGGAACATTATATACCGAACACATGCAGGATGCAGGTAAGGGCAAGCTCAAAGTGAATATTGAAAAAATACCGATGAACCGAACCGTTCAACAGTTCCGACTGCATAAAAAAAACGCAGTCACAAAAAACAAATGCTCAAACATTCCGAGGCGGTGTTGCGGCAGGATCAAAATCAAATAATTTACAGTAAACCGATATTACTGGACATCATTTTAAACTCAGTCCTCAATTATTGAAATACAGGGGATGTCACCATAAGGTTTGACAAACATCCCAAATTCCTTTCTCTCCGTACAGCTCAGCCCGAGCGGTAAATTCCGTCAGTGTTATCACGCCCATCCCCAAGTGATCAAAAGAGATTATCGGATTAAAAGAATTGGAGTTAGCTGGACAGGGGCAAGTAGAGGGGTGAAGAGTTATTATCGTTACTACACAACGTCCCGGAAGTTGCTCTTTGCCTGACAGCAATGAATGTCGTCCCGTAATTGCACATCCCCAACTAATCAAAAGCGATTATCGGATTTAAAGAATTGGAGTTAGCTCGACAGGGAGAAGTAGAGGGGTGAAGAGTTATTATCGTTATTACACAACGTCCCGGAAGTTCTCTTTAGGTGCGTAATAACTTTTTATAGGTTCCCTTTCGTATATGCCAGACGAAACGGATCGTGATTCGGTGCCAACCTGTGCCTGCATGAGCAGGAGAATGTGATAAATATTTTGAAATATATCTGTATTTTGAAATTTAATCAGTTGGCACCAGCTTGCAAATAGTGTTAAAACATGCACTTGATGATGCCAAAATCAAAAATTCAGTAACGCTTCATTGGTTGCGGCACTCTTATGCAACACATTTACTGGAAGCTGGAACTGATCTTCGATACATACAAGAGCTCTTAGGGCATAAGAGCAGTAAGACGACAGAAATCTATACCCATGTATGCGAACAGAGTTTACTAAAAATATCCAGCCCCTTTGATAATTTGTAAAAAATATTGTGCACCTCAAAGGTGTATAAAGCATGTCAGAAAAGCTGGCTTTATGCACCTTTTGGTGAAATATGGTGCATAGATAAAGGAGTTGGCGGTAATTGAGGTCAAGGATTCATTTCTGTGATTATAAATTACAATATTTTATAAAACATTTTATATTTTAACATAACATAAAACTCATTACATTTGATAAACAACTTATTATTAATCAAGAATATATAACCATGTCAGAAGTTTTATTAGGAATAGTCGCTGGAATTATAACGTCCATGATTATTGGAGCAGTAACCCGTTTTTTTTATGATACAATTCTACCTTGGTATCAACAAAAGGTATATAAAGGTGTCATATTGCAAGGCACATGGGATGGGGAAATGGCCATATCTGGAATTACATATTCAATGAGTCTCTGTATAAATCAAAAAGGTCATAAAATCAGCGGCTCTTTAATTGCTAATACAGAAGATAAAAATGCCCCAAAAAAACATACTAATATGCAATTCTTAGGTGAGATAAATGATGGATATGCAATGATTAATTGCATTTCAACTGATAGGACTGATATATCTTTTGGAACAATGATTCTAAAAATAGGAAATAGAATTATGACAGGAAAACAGCTATTTAGAGACTTATCTGAGTCAAAAGTTGATGTTTTTCAATCTAAGGTTAGATTTACTTATGCTTAAATTATGACTCAAGTGGAATTTAAAATAGAAACTTATAATAATTACAATATTTTAGAATCTGATTTAAATATTTGCGCTGAAATATTTTCTAATGATTTTGGATATTGGATAAATAATAGAAAACTAAAACTATCTTCTCTGAAATTAAAGAAATTTTTTATTTCATCAGATTCATTTATTTCAATAGCAAAAATTGACAATGAACCGATTGGGTATTTAATTGCTTTGAATGATACTCAAGGAAACAATAAGCCATTTTATTGGATAAGTCAGATTGTTGTCAAAGAAAAATACAGAAGAAAAGGGGTTGCAAGTAGACTTATTAGTTCAATTGATAATTTTGAAAAAGCAAGTATCGGAATATTAACGAGAAATATTATATTAGAAATACTTCTGTCTAGATTAAATAAACAGATAATTTATGATACATGGCCTATAAAGAGTTTTAAACTTGAGAATAAGTTCTGTTATTTATTAGATTTATATTTAGTTGATAATGTGCACTTCTCCAATACAGGCTGTTTAACTGAATCAACATTGAAATTTGAGACTAAAGAAAAGACCTTTACCTATAATAATTTAAAATTAGGAATGGAAAAACTAATCTTTGCATTATAAATAAACAACATACCGCCAACAAAGGCTCATAAAACATAGGGGTTCAAGTGGTTAGGCAACAGTTTAGCTCGCTGGCAAGGTTTTTATCGGTTGATACAATCGCAATCACGCAATCCCCTACGTTTCATAGCCTCGAACGTTATCGGCAAGCGTTTACGACACATTCCACCTTTATTTAAATCTAAAAATGATAAAAGTATTTATAAGCCATAGTTCTCAAGACAAAAAATTTCTAGACAGGCTCACCACCGCACTTAAAAATGATGGCGTTCAGACTTGGAGAGCTGATAAGGAAGTAACTGCTGGAGAAAACATTCAAGAGAAAATTAATGATGCAATTTCGAATACTGATTACTTTATAGTACTTCTGTCAAAGCATAGCACGAGTTCAAGTTGGGTAAATTTTGAATTATCCGCAATACTCAATCGAGAAGTTTCAAAACAACAGAGAATTATTCTGCCTGTTCTTATTGAAGATTGTGATATCCCGTTTTCACTTAGAGACAGATTATTTGCTGACTTCAGATTTTCGTTTGAGGAAGGGTACGAAAAATTAATTAGGGCACTCAAACAGAAAGAAACTAAAAGCTATCAAGGAGTAAAGCGTGAGGTTGAGAAGTTTCAACCAGATTCCTATGAGTTTCAAATCCGAAATCTTAGAGAAGAATACAATAGAGGAAACTTGTCTTTATTCTGTGGTGCTGGTATTTCTTATGACGCAGGTATTCCAACTTGGAATACTCTTTTAAAATCACTTCTTAGAGAAGTCTATTCTGATAACACTGATGTTCCAGACATAGACACAAGACTTGCCAATTTGTTTCAGAAAAGAATAAATGTCTCACCACTTATACTTGCACAATACTTAAAGACACTTTTAGGAAAGAAGTTTACATCGACTGTAAGGGATACCCTGTATAAAAACTGTACTGATAAGAGTTCTACAGTAGATGCTATATCTGAACTGAGCAGACCAAAGCGTGAAAGAAAACCATTGAGAGCAATAATTACATTTAATTTTGATGACTTAATTGAAGAAAACTTAGCAAAGGAAAAAATCGAATTTAAATGCATATTTTCTGAAGGAGAACGTTTTACGGACAAACAAATACCAATTTATCATCCCCACGGCTGCTTACCAAGAAAGAAGAACTTAACCTCAAAAAACGAAATTGTTTTTAGTGAGGATGCATACCATTCTCAGTTTATAGACCCGTTTAGCTGGAGCAATTTAGTACAACTTAATCATCTTAATAATTGTACCTGCCTTTTTACAGGAATTAGCCTGACTGACCCTAATATGCGCAGACTATTAGATGTTTCTATACGTAAGAACGGCAAAGACGAAAAGAACCATTATATAATCAAAAAGCGGTACTCAATTGAAGATTTATATCCCGAAAATGATGCAGTAAAAATTAAAGACCAAAAGCTGATTCCTGTAATAGAAAATATTGAAGAACAAGACGCCAATAATTTAGGATTCAACGTAATTTGGATAAACTCATTTAAAGAAATTCCTGAAATCCTCAAAGAAATTGGTAAATGATGACTTCTGACAATACGCCAGCCGATAACAGCACCTACCCAAAAGGTGGGGTTTTGTGTTCCAAAGACAGTTTTGGTAAAAGTCCCGCCCTTCGGGTAGCTGCAAACCGTTAAGTGCAATTAGGGGAGGTAGGGACAATCCTGAAATCATGAACTTGCAATGACCACAATCAAGAATTATCCTTCTACGATACTAACCAACCAGTATATGCATGCCGATTTGGCCCAGTCTCGATTCGCCAGACAAGTTGCATTAATGCAGGAAATAGGTGACGAAGTGCTATAGAATCACAGTATTTTATTGTTCTTATCGTGCTTTGACTGTGATTGTGTTTTTCCTTTTTGCAAAACGAGTTATTCTACCCAAAAACTCCCATAACCCTTGCCACTTTCGAATGGATAAAAATACTCTCTCCGAGCGGGATGTCAAGGAAAACAACCACTCCTTTGGCGACGTGGTACAGCAGGCGCTCAAGGCTGAACTGATGGCTTGCCATTTGATAGACAAGAGGGGGAAGGCATGAGCGGGAGAAAAAAAAAGGTAAGGAGGTAACTATCGTGCGTTCCTCGGTGGCTGAATATCTGACCTTTATCGCTGCCAGCGGCACTGGCGGCATCGATGCGGTTTATGCCGATGAGAATATCTGACTTACCCAGAAGATGATGGGGGTGCTCTATGACGTGGACGTGCGCACTATCAACTATCACCTAAAAAAGATATTCAGTGACAGTGAATAGCAGGAAGATTCAGTTATCCGAATTTTTCGGATAACTGCTACCGACGGAAAAAGCTACAGCACCAAACACTACAGGCTCCCGGCAAAGTGACTGCAGAAATTGCCAAAACACACGTTGAAAGAGAGTTTGAAAAGTACCGGATCGAGCAGGATAGGCTGTTCGAAAGCGACTTTGACCGCATGCTAAAGGAGATCACAATAGAGTTGCGCATATAAGCAAGTTAGCGGTAATAGTATCACGACATAACTAAATATGGATTTATGGCTCTGAAAGCACTAATAGATAAGCAAAAAATTATTATTGACGACCATAAAAGAGGAAGTCGAGAGGTAAAGAATTGGGACGACAAAACTGCGGACGTTCATATTGACAAGTCAACTAATTTTCCAGTAAATGGAGAACGACAAGACATCAGAATCAGAGTCCCTATTAATTCTGACAGACCAATAATAATAGAAAATGCTAAAAAGAAAAAACTGAAAGAAATCCCATCACAACTAAAAAGAGAAATTCAAAGAGCATTTGAAGACAAGCAAGGAAGGGAAAGTTTTATAAAGGACATAATTGAACACATTAAAAATTTCGACACCATCCTTTCAAGTGAGGATAGAGTTAGACAAGTCCTCTCAAATATTTCAAAACACTTTGGTTTAGATTGGAATAATGAGATAATTGCAACTTATACTGACGACATTTTATCTTTATACACTCAGAATTATACTGACGATAATGGTAGACAATATTTTATTACAGTTGATAAAGAAAAAATACAAATTGGAGAAAATAATGGTTATGTAAGACATCAACGACATATCAAACGGAAATAAAACTACTACCGCTAACACTGGTTTTGCGTCAGGCGATGGAACAGGGGGATGTTCCTGAAATCATGAACTTGCAATGACCACAATCAAGAAATATCCTTCTACGATACTAACCAACCAGTAGATGCATGCCGAGAGGTCCAAGACTCGATTCGCCGGGCACGTTACATCATGTGATTATTCGCAGGATCGAAAAAAGAGAGATTGTTGCCGACGATAAAGATCGGGGAAAACGAAGCCCAAGGGGGACATCCTATATTGAAACTACCAAACACATAGTTTTACCGTTTACACAATAATCCCACCGGTGCTGTTCACAGCACAAAATAAAAAGGCGGGTTGCTCACTTTCGCAGAATCTCGTACCTTATCGTTATCGTGTATTCGACATGCTGATGAACGGCTGTCAAGCATCCTTTGTCCAGGTTACGAGATTCGAGTGAGAGGCCCTAAGTGTCCCGCACGAGGTCATAGCCTCAACGTTCGTATGAACAGGCACTCCCGCCGAATCCCAGGCTTTTCAGCTGTTTGTCAGCTGTTGTTTAGCTGATCATAGGCAAACATCTCTTTTTTCTTCATCAAAGTCCAGGCTATAACCAGCATCTTTGCTGCCAGTTTCACCCGTACGACCATATAGATCCCTTTCTCGCGTTCTCTGCCCTGTAGTTTGCTTGCAAACCATGTGCTGAACAGGCTGTTACTGTTTGAGGCTACCAAACCAGCCAGCCCGAGGGGACATCCTATATTGAAACTACCAAACACAAAGTGTTCCCGTTTGCACAATAATCCCACCGGTGCTGTTCACAGCACAAAATAAAAAGGCGGGTTGCTCACTTTTGTAGAATCTCGTACCTTATCGTTATCTTGTATCCGGCATGCTGATGAACGGCTGTCAAGCATCCTTTGTCCAGGTTACGAGATTCGAGTGAGAGGCCCTAAGTGTCCCGCACGAGGTCATAGCCTCAACGTTCGTATGAACAGGCACTCCCGCCGAATCCCAGGCTTTTCAGCTGTTTGTCAGCTGTTGTTTAGCTGTTCATAGGCAAACATCTCTTTTTTCTTCATTAAAGTCCAGGCTATAACCAGCATCTTTGCTGCCAGTTTCACCCGTACGACCATATAGATCCCTTTCTCGCGTTCTCTGCCCTGTAGTTTGCTTGCAAACCATGTGCTTAACAGGCTGTTACTGTTTGAGGCTACCAAACCAGCCAGCCCGAGGGGGACGTTCATGATTTACTGTATTTACTACCAATATTTCGCCTCCAGGGAGGCTTGAACAGGAAGATTTTGAACTCTGGATGCTGAATTCTTTATTGCGGACAGCAGGGCACTTATTTCATCGGCTCACGCCGAAACCTTGCGGGATCATTTGACGGTATGGGTAACCCCCTGACGGTGCCTTATGTCTCGACTTGTCCGGTTGGCGTGATAATGGTCACGACTGACCGCCTCCTTTGCCCAACTCTTCAAGTAATCTGCGTCCTTTTTCCGTGAGCCGGTATTTCTGTAGGCGGCTGGTAGGTTTCTCGGGTATGGTTGGTTCAATGGTTTGATCGGTAACAAGCACCCTGATGACCTTGTTTAACTGGCCGGAGATGACTTTTTGTCCCATTGCTTCCGATAGCTGGGCTTTCCCCATTGGCTGGAGAACAAGTTGCCGAAGCACGCGAACTTCCATCGACTCTGGCTGTGACTCTGGCTGCTTGCTAACTGGTGCCGTGACTTGTCCGGGAACTTGATCCCGACTGGGCCCTTGACTTGGCCCCAGACTCAGGTGTTTTTCTCCAAATCGTCAACACAAAACAGCCTCCGTCAAGCCTGATTTCAGGTTCTGGAAGTCCGGCGTTTTTGCATCGGCGGATCATGTCGCGGATACCGGTGCCCATACGTTCAATGTACTTGGTCAGGTACATGGGCTCGGCAATCAGACGATTATGCGCTGTCCATGATCGGAAAAAATAAAATAATCGTCTATATTATCCTTTTCAAACGGACACTATAGCAGCAAATCATCCTTTATGAACGGATACCTGAGAGGCATAATCCGCCAAAAGATTGTTGACGCCCAGGCCGCACCTCTGCCGGAATTCACCTTCAGGGATACGAGAGTGCCTGTGGTGAAGGGTAAAGCTATTGCTGTCATCGGGATGAGGCGCTCAGGAAAAACAACACTGCTGAAACAAATCATCTCTGAGCGGTTGAAACAGGGAGTGCCTCGTGAAGGGGTGCTCTATTTCAGTTTTGAGGACGAACGGCTCGCCGGGATGAAGAGCAGTGACCTGGATATTGTTATCGAGGAGTTCTATCGTCTGCACCCGCAATTAAGGGTTCATCAGAGAGTCGTGCTCTTTTTCGATGAAATACAGGTCGTCCCGGACTGGGAACTGTTCATTCGCCGTTTGCTTGATACCGAAAATGCAGAGATTTTTATTTCAGGCTCCTCTGCCCGTCTGCTGTCACGTGAAGTTGCCACGAGCATGAGAGGTCGTGCACTGGAAGCGGTTGTCTATCCGTTCAGTTTCAGGGAGTATCTCCGCCACGAAAAGGTTGAACCGTCAAAGCCTGCAGAAGAGTGGACAACGTCTGATCGCTCAACCATTGAGAGTGAACTGCGCAACTATCTTGCATTTGGCGGATTTCCGGAAGCAACCGGCATCAAAGGGCGTGACCGCCAGGAGCTGCTTCGGGCCTATATCGATGTTGTGCTCCTGCGTGACGTGGTTGAGCGTTACGCAGTTACAAACCCGGCAGCATTGCGCTGGATGGTGCGTCAACTGCTTGGAAATGCAGCAGGGTCATTCAGTATTAACCGTTTTCACGCCGATTTAAAATCCCAGGGCTTTTCTGTAGCAAAAGATACGCTGCACACCTATCTCGGTTATCTCGAAGACTCGTTTCTCCTCCAAACCCTGTTCCTTGCAACCGACTCTGAGCGTCGCCGTATGGTTAATCCCCGAAAAATCTATCCTGTTGATACCGGCTTTATTCCTCTTTTTGATCGATCAGGTAAAGAAAACACCGGTCATGCTCTGGAAACTGCTGTTTTTCTCGAACTTTCAAGACGAGGTTATGCAATAGGCTATGTTCATACCGCTTCAGGCCATGAGGTAGATTTTCTTGCCAGAGATCTGACAAAGGGAGATGAGCTGATTCAGGTATGCACTGACCTCACTCAATCAACTACCAGAGAACGGGAGGTAAGAGCACTCCTTGACGCAGCGCCAGAGTTTCGGAATGCACGGTTACGGCTGATAACACTGGAACCACCTCCCGGAGTTGAATTTCCTCCTGAAATAGCCATCACGCTCGCCAGTGAGTGGCTTCTTCTCGACTGAAAGCAAAAACAGTACTTGTTCATCTTGAATTGCTGTTTATCCATCCATACAGGGAGGGAAACGGTCGTACGGCAAAGCTGGTTGCAACCTTGATGGCAAAGTTTCATCACCATCCCGGAAACATCGCTCACCGACGACACAGATCAACCAGCCCTTTTCCGATGAGAACAACCCTGCTCCGACACGGTCAAATCAAGCACCGCTGAACTGATTGCATCTTGAATCATCCCCCTCAAAATTCCTCTTGCACGACATACGGCATTGCCGTACATTATTTGCAACGCAAGATTATTTAGGCGAAGGCAAAGGAGTTAAAAAACATGTCAAAAGCAGGAAGTAAACTGATCAAATCTGCCACTCATGCCCTGGCCTATGCTCGTGGTGAAATCAGCGAAGGATTTATTGCCCATGTTCCGGAGGAGGTTGACGTCAAGTCGATCCGAACCCGCCTGGGACTTACACAACCCGAATTTTCCTTGCGGTTTGGCTTTGATGTGCGAGCGGTGCAGGACTGGGAGCAAAAACGCCGTCAGCCTGACCGTTCAGCACGGATACTTTTGACTGTCATTGCCCATGAACCTGAAGCTGTCAGCAGGGCTTTGGCTCATTAAAGCAGCAAGTAAAACCGGTTCAGCTTTTCATGCTTGCTGAACCGGCAGAGAGAGCGGGAGGGTTACTTCTTCATAACCGAGGCGTCTTCCATAAACTTTTTCAGGCCGAGATCGGTCAGCGGGTGGTTGACAAGCTGGCGGATAACACTGAAGGGGATGGTGGCAATATCGGCTCCGATCAGGGCGGAATCAACAACATGCTGCGGATGTCGCACGCTTGCTACAATAACCTCGGTCATGTAGCCATAGTTACGGTAGATGGAGACAATCTGCTCGACAAGCGTCATCCCTTCGGTGCTGATATCATCCAGGCGACCGACAAAGGGGCTCACATAGCTTGCTCCAGCCTTGGCGGCAAGGAGTGCCTGGTTGGGCGAAAAGACCAGCGTTGCGTTGGTGCGTATACCCTTCTCTGAAAAATGGCGGATCGCCTGAAGGCCGTCGATGGTCAGAGGGCATTTGACAACCACATTGTCGTGAATTGCTGCCAGATCCTCTCCCTCGATAATCATCTCCTGCGCCTTGAGTGTTGTCACCTCGGCGCTGACCGGGCCGTCAACGATATCGCAGATCCGGGAAATATGATCCTTGAAATCCTGATAGGTAAAGTTCGCCGGATCACCGACGATTTTGGCAATCAGTGACGGGTTGGTGGTCACGCCGTCAAGAACTCCAAGTTCGCGTGCGGCATGAATTTCATCAAGGTTTGCGGTATCAATAAAAAATTTCATCAGGCACCTCCTCAGGCTTTTACATTTTCACCTTCAAGCATTGCGTTGAAATTTTTAGCCTTGCGACCCTCCCAGTTGCGTTTGTGGTAGGCATAACCGGCGATGAGCGGCAACGCAATGGTTGCCTCGGCAAAGACCATCTGCTCATAAACCGTGTCAACCTTGCCCCATGAGCTGGCCTCCTTGAGGGTTGAACCGGAAAGCGCACCGTCACGCTCGTCGGCAACCGTAATCTGGACGGCATAGGTGTGCATGGAGACATCTTCGTAACCAAGTACCTCAGCTGCAACAACAATATCCTGTGTAAAGTTTTTCGGTACGCCGCCGCCGATCATAAAAATACCGGTTCTGTCGTTCTCGATCTTGATTTTCGTGAGTTCGCGAAAATCCTTTACCGAGTCGATGGCAACATGGTTCTCCGGATTGTGCCACTGATGATGCACCAGCCCGAACCCTGCCGAGCAGTCCGAGAATGCGGGGCAGAAGATCGGCACCCCTTTTTCGTAGGCCTTGTAGACGATGGAGTTTTTGTCGTGGTTGTTTTTTTCGATGTATTTGGCCATCTCCACAATAAACTCGCGGGAGGAGTAGCTTCCCGGCTTCATGGAGTTGGCAATAATTGCCGTGGTGTCATCGCAGACACGGAGATCATCCTCATCAATATAGGTATCGTAAATACGGTCGATGTGCATATCACGGAGAATGGCATCATCAATAAAGGGGGTTCCCTTGTAGTGTTTGAAGCCGAGAGCCTCAAAAAAGTCCTGGTCGACAATATTGGCGCCGGTGGAGACAATGGCATCAACCATGTGGTTGTCGATCATGTCAATAATAACCTGCTTCAGTCCGGCACTGATCAGTGACCCGGCAAGGGTCAATATAACGGCGCACTCCTTGTCCTGCTGCATAAGGTCAAGAATCGAAGCTGCCCTTGCAAGATTTCTGGCCTGAAAAGCGGTATCGTTCATCTGGTCTATAAGTGGAACAATATTCAGCTGCTTGATATCAATATGGCGGACCGGTGCGCTCAGTAACTCCTCTTTTCTGACTCCTGATTCCATTTCTGCTCCCGACGTGGTTTATAATTGGCTAAATAAAAAAAGAGAGTAAGCTTACTATATCACACATTCATATTACCGGATGCTGCTTCCTTCCGGATCTGACATGGTTGGGTAACTGAATGTTGTATAGGACTTACTCTCCTAATATATCGGTTTCAAATTCTTCTTTTTGATACGAACCTGAAACAAGTTGGATAATATAGTGCAAGCAATACAAAAAACAAACAAAGCCCTTTTATCTTTCTGTGAACTGTTATAACTTCTTGGGCATTCAGAGCTTTATAAAAACCACGACCCCGCCTGAAACAGCCGCACGTTCTGCCGGTTGACGCGGCAACAACACTTTTATGGGAACACTTCGAATTTTAAGCGGTATGCGGCCGACCGGCAAGCTCCATCTTGGTCACTATACCGGAGCGCTTGAATCATGGGTTGAGCAACAGAATCAGAGAAACGAAGCGGGCGAACGGGTCTATGAAACCTGCTTTCTGATCGCCGATTATCATAACCTGACGACCTCACTTGAAACCGGTGAAATCTATACGCACACGCTTGACATGCTTATTGACTGGCTGGCCGCAGGGGTAGACCCTGAAAAAAGCCCGGTTTTCCGTCAGTCACAGGTCAAGGAGCACACTGAGCTCTTTCTGCTCTTTTCGATGCTCATCACCTCATCGCGCCTCGAAAGGAACCCGACCCTGAAAGATCAGATTCGTGACCTGAATATGGAGTCGCTGACCTACGGTCATCTCGGTTACCCCGTCCTGCAGGCGGCTGATATACTGCTTTATAAAGGCAATGTTGTTCCTGTCGGTGAAGATCAGCTCCCTCATGTTGAGATCACCAGGGAGATTGCCCGCCGCTTCAACAACCTCTACCAGCACCCTATTTTGGGAGAGGTATTCCCTGAACCGGCGCCGAAAATCACAAAATTCTCGCGACTGCCGGGGCTTGACGGAAAGGCAAAAATGTCAAAATCACTTGGCAACACCATTCTCCTCTCGGACAGCCCGGATGAGATTGCGAAAAAAATGCGCACGGCTGTAACCGATACCAAGAAGGTTCGCAAAAACGACCCCGGTCACCCCGAAGTATGCACGGTTTACAGCTACCATGAAAAATTTGCTCCCCAGGAGCAGCTCTCAGCCATAGAGGCTGATTGCCGGTCCGGTTCCCTTGGGTGTGTGGACTGCAAAAAGATGTGCGCAGCAAATATTGCAGCAGAACTCTCCCCGCTGGTTGAAAAAAGAGCTTATTACGAAACGCACATGGAACTGGTGAAATCAATTCTGCTTGAAGGCGAAGCAAAGGCCAGAGCCATAGCCCGTGCCACCATGCAGGAGGTCCGAACCGCCATGAAACTTGGAGAGATCACCTGCTGAATCAATCGATCATGCTTACTACCGACCCGAGATACGCCTTTATTTTTGATATGGATGGCGTCCTGACAGACAACATGCGTTTCCATGCGGATTCATGGGTTGAGCTTTTCCGGGATTTCGGACTTGAAGGACTTGATGCCGACCGCTATCTGGTTGAAACCGCAGGCATGAAAGGCCATGATGTACTCCGCTATTTCCTCGACCCGGAGATCAGCGAAGCGGAAGCGGCAAGGCTGACTGAACTCAAGGACTTTCTCTACCGGATCATGTCGCGCGAACTGATCAAGCCCATGCCGGGTCTGGAGCTCTTTCTTGACCATGCGGCGGCAAGCCGTGTACAGCTTGGTATCGGTACCGGTGCCGGGCCGCGCAATATCGACTACGTGCTCGATCTGCTCGGCATTGCCGGCAGATTCCAGGCAATTGTTGACCCGTCACAGGTCATAAACGGCAAACCCGCCCCGGATATCTTTCTTCGGGCAGCCGGGCTGCTTGAGGTGCCGCCATCAAACTGTATCGTATTTGAGGATGCCCTGCCCGGTGTTCAGGCCGCCCGGAGTGCCGGAATGAAATGTGTCGCAGTTACGACCACAAACAGCGCCGATGCATTCCGGGAGTTCGATAACGTTATTCGAATCATCGACAATTTCTCCGGGCTCCGCCCCGTTGAACTCTGTGCACTGCTCAATCAGGAGCAACCAACGACCCTATTATAAAGAAATACAATGCATGAATTTTTTCTCCCGGTCATAGCTCGGGCAGTTGAAGCGGCCGGAATAGTAACCGAAAATCCGATCCGGATTGAACAGCCTGCCGACAAGAAGTTCGGAGACTTTTCAACCAACATAGCCTTTCTTGCGGCAAAAGAGTTACGAAAGAATCCCAGGGAGCTGGCCCAGCAAATCATACCCCACCTCTCTTTCCCTCCGGATACCATAGCTAAAATTGAAGTTGCAGGAGCCGGGTTCATCAACTTTTACCTCACACCGCTCTTTATCATGCAGAGTGTAGAGCAGGTGCTGCTCTACACTGACCGCTACGGAGAGGGCGCGAGCGGCAAAGGGAAGCGCGCTATCGTGGAGTATGTAAGTGCCAATCCCACAGGGCCTCTGACCATCGGAAGGGGAAGAGGAGGCGTGCTTGGTGACTGCATAGCAAATCTCTTCGCAACGCAGGGCTATGACATAACCCGTGAGTATTATTTCAACGATGCCGGACGCCAGATGCAGATTCTCGGAGAGTCGGTCAAACTCCGTTACCGGGAACTCTGCGGCCAGATTGTTGAATTTCCTGCCACCCATTACCAGGGCGACTATATCAGGGAGATTGCCGAACAGGTTTTCAACGACCATGGTGCCGCCCTTGCCGGTACGGAAGAGGTTGATCTCTTCAAAAACACGGCCGAAAGCATCATCTTTTCGGCAATACGCGCTACACTTGAACGACTCGGAATCCGTCATGACTCATTTTTCAATGAGCATACCCTCTACACTCCCGATGAAACCGGCACTACGGCAAATCAGCGGGTCATTGAGGCTCTCGGAGAAAAAGAGTTTATCTCCAAGTATGACGGAGCTACCTGGTTCATGACGACAAAGCTCGGTCAGGAGAAGGACAAGGTGCTCATAAAATCAACCGGTGAACCGAGCTACCGTCTGCCGGATATTGCCTATCATCTTACCAAGTATAAACGCGGGTTCGACGTCATCGTCAATGTCTTCGGCGCTGACCACATTGATGAGTACCCTGATGTGATTGAGGCCCTGAAAATCCTTGGAGAGGATACCAGCCGGATCCGGATCGCCATAAACCAGTTTGTTACCACAACGGTTGACGGCCAGAGCGTCAAGATGTCAACAAGAAAAGGCAATGCGGACCTGCTTGACGATCTGATTGATGATGTTGGCGCCGATGCCACCCGGCTCTTTTTCATCATGCGGGGCAAGGATTCGCACCTCAACTTCGATGTAGAGCTGGCAAAAAAACAGTCACGGGAAAATCCGGTATTCTATCTGCACTACGCTCATGCACGCATATGCAGCCTGCTGCGCCTTGCAAAGCAGGAGATTGGATTCGATCCGCACTCCGACCCGGATTACCACCTGCTTCGGCTTCTTGACAATCCTGCCGAGATCCAGCTCGGCTTTGCCCTGCTCGATTATCCTGATATGATCAAAACAAGCCTGCGTCTGCTTGAACCACAGAAAATGGTAGAGTACCTGCACTCACTTGCAGAGCTCTTTCACCGTTTTTATCAGGAGTGTCCGATTCTCAAGGCTGAGCCGGAAATCGCCAGGGCAAGACTCTTCCTCTCGCTGGCCACCCGCCAGGTTCTGCGCAACGGGTTCAGGATACTGGGAGTCTCGGCACCGGAATCAATGTGAAAGCACCTCTCTTTATTTGTTCCGAAACCCGATAACTGCGTTGGGTGGTGCTCGGAAAAGAGATCAAGGACTACAGTGACTACAGGAACAGCAAGGACGAAGAGAAGAGCCGGATGGTTTTCTTGTGCATCATTGGGTTTGTTCCGAAACCCGATAACTGCGTTGGGTGGTGCTCGGAATGGCGGGGGGAGCTCACGGACGGTAGAGGTTGTGCTCTGCGATATAGCGGGCTATTGAAGAGGGAACATATGGTGCGATGGATTGACCTGAAGCCGCAAGTTCACGGATGGCGGTTGAGGAGAGCGGATAGGCAAAATCGATAAATCGCATCCCCTCTGTTCCCTCCCGGGAGGCAGGCGAAGGCTCGCCCATGGAGGAAGCTCGGCCAAAGACACAAATTTCAGCAAGCGAATAGAGCTGTTCATACGCTTTCCAGGAGTTGAACTCCCGGAAACTGTCCTCTCCCAAAAGAAGGGTAAGTCGATCATGCGGGTAAAGCGCGTGAATATAGTGCAGAAGATCGACTGTATAGGAGGGGGTACGCTTTTCAAGCTCCCACAGGCTGACCTCACTGCTCCACCCGGTAAGATTTATTTCGGATGAGAGAAGGGATGCCATGCGCTTTCTGTGCTCATCAGCGGTGCCCCTCCTCTGCTTGAGAGGATTGTTTGATACCGAAACGATGATCCGGTCGATCTTCAGCAGCTCCCTGGCAAACAGAGCGAGAGCAAGATGGCCATTGTGCGGAGGATCAAATGTTCCGCCAAAAACTGCCAGATGCACAGCACTCTCCGTTCAGCTGTTTTTAAGATTCCGTATTATTTTTTCGCGTTCTCCGGCCATCTCCTTCTCTTTTGCCGGATAAAGCTGCAGATACTGATCAAGCGACTGCTCTGCATCAAACCACTTTTTACGCTTCATCTGCATATCAATTTTTCCTGACCAGGACTGATGAATATATCCGGTATCGGAAAAACGCCGGATAACCTCATCATAAAATATCTCCGCTGCCTTGTATTTGCCGAGCTGAACATAGTTGCGAGCAATGGAAAATGAATTTCTCGCCAGCTTCTCCCTGAATTCCTTAATGGTTCTTGCCGCATAACGAACAGTGTCAACCCTCGCATACTGTGCAGAAGCCCTTGCATAGCTCTCTTTATAGGATTGATTATCAGGATTGATTTTAAGCAACTCCCTGTAGGTATCAACTTCATTTGAAATCTTGAGCGAATCGGTTACCGGATAGAGGTCAAGATAGACGGAGAACTGGTCAATGGCTTTTACGGTGTACTGCTGATCAAGTTCATAATGCGGTGAGAGCTGCTCATATGATTTGGCAAGCATGAACTGTGCTGTTTTTGCATAGGGGGTAGAGGGCATCTGCTGAAGCAGGCGGGAGTAGATATCTCCGGCAAGCAGGTACTCTTTCGAACGGTAATAGGACTGCGCGAGAAGAAACAGCACATCATCCTCAAGAGCTGTAGCACGGGAGGTAAAGATCAGTGATTCAAGGGCAAGTGAAGCTCCGGTATAATCCTTTTTGGCAAATAGTCTCTCCGCCTTTGCATAACCTTCATTGACAAGGGCAGTTACCGTAGCCGGAGGCTTTGTTGATGACACCCCGACAGCACTAAAATACCCGTCGTACATATCAGCAG